>NZ_JOOA01000002.1:1317500-1976250 GCF_000712055.1 Ruminococcus sp. HUN007
GACGGCATCCGTTATGCGGGATAGGAGTAACATCCTTGATCATTTTAACTTCAAGACCTACTGTCTGGAGTGCTCTGATTGCAGCTTCACGTCCTGAACCAGGTCCCTTTACGTAAACTTCAACTGACTTGAGGCCATGTTCCATAGCAGCCTTTGCAGCAACTTCAGCAGCATTCTGTGCAGCGAATGGAGTTGACTTTCTTGAACCTCTGAAGCCTAAGCCGCCTGAGCTTGCCCATGAAAGTGCATTACCCTGTGTATCAGTGATTGTAACGATTGTGTTGTTGAAAGTGGACTGGATATGAACAGCGCCGTTTTCAACGTTCTTACGTTCTCTACGTCTCTTAACAGTAACCTTCTTCTTCTGCTGTGCCATTGTTCATTTCCCTCCTTACTTCTTCTTGTTAGCGATAGTCTTTACAGGGCCCTTACGAGTTCTTGCGTTTGTCTTTGTACGCTGACCTCTAACCGGGAGACCTCTGCGGTGACGGATACCACGGTAGCAGTTGATTTCAACAAGTCTTTTGATGTTAAGAGCGATCTCTCTTCTGAGGTCACCTTCAACATTGATGTTCTTGTCGATGTATTCACGAAGCTTGTTTTCATCATCGTCTGTAAGATCCTTAACTCTTGTGTCAGGATTTACGCCTGTTTCAGCTAAGATCTTCTTTGCAGTTGTGTTGCCGATACCGAAAATGTAAGTAAGAGCAATCTCTATTCTTTTATTCTTCGGTAAGTCAATACCAGCTATTCTTGCCATTAACTAATTGCACCTCCGTTAGCGGACTGAGTATCAGCCCTGTCTCTGTTTATGCTTTGGGTTTTCGCAAATAACCATTATTTTGCCCTTGCGCTTAATGATCTTGCATTTTTCGCACATTGGCTTTACTGAAGGTCTAACTTTCATTGAAATTACCTCCTATTTGATAGTTAGAAAAACGGGATCATTACCTGTTTATTTGCATCTCCAGGTAATCCTGCCTCTTGTCAGGTCATAAGGTGACATCTCAATGGTTACCTTATCACCAGGCACTATACGAATATAATTCATTCTTAACTTGCCTGAAATATTGGCCAGTATCTTGTGACCATTTGCTAATTCCACACGGAACATTGTATTCGGTAAAGCCTCAACGACTGTACCTTCAACTTCGATTGCGTCTTCCTTAGCCATACTCTAAACCTCACTTTCTCTTTCGGTGACCGTTAAGTCACGCAGATTCATTTTAAGCCTTTTGTCAGTAATTCCGTCAAGTTCAATCACAGTTTTTGTGACTGCAAGATGTTTTACGTTTTTTTTCTTCGGTGAAGCCAGCTTTCTGGTGTCACCGTCCGATATATAAACATAACCGCTGTCCGTAATGCCGGTAACAGCAAACAGTCTGTTTTCATCACGTCCTGCTTTTGCTCTGACTACTGTACCTTCAACTATTTTCACAATATCCTCCGTCACGGCAGTGTTAAGATAACTGCTCCCTCTGAAGTAACTGCAACTGTGTGCTCAAAATGAGCTGAAAGAGAACCGCTGGTCGTAACAACAGTCCATCCGTTATCGAGTACCTTTACTCCCGCGCCCTTTACATTGATCATAGGCTCGATCGCAATGGTCATTCCGGAAACAAGTCTTGTACCATGTCCAGCCACACCGTAATTAGGAACCTCAGGATCTTCATGAAGCTGTCTTCCTACTCCGTGACCGCAGTACTGTCTGACTACTCCGTATCCTCTTGATTCACAGTATTCCTGAACTGTATGAGAAATGTCGCCGATCCTTATACCGGCTTTTACGATATCTATCGCAGCAAAAAGACTGTTCTGAGTAACCTCAAGAAGTTTCTTTGCTTCGTCTGATATCTCCCCGACCGGGAAAGTCATGCATGTATCACTGTGGAAACCGTCTTTAATAGCTCCGACGTCAACACTGACGATGTCGCCTTCCTTCAGAACCCTTTTAGCTGTCGGTATTCCGTGAATAACTTCTTCATTGACGGAAATGCAGGCACTTGCCGGAAATCCGCCGTAATTAAGAAATGAAGGCTTTGCACCGTGTGATACTATATAGTCATGAACGATTTTATTAACCTGTAATGTAGTCATTCCAGGTCTTATTTTTTCGCCAACAAGCTTCAACGCACCGCCGGCAATTTTACCGGAAGCACGCATTTTAGCTAAATCAGCAGTGGATTTTACACTGATCATAAACTTAAGCTCCAACCGCCTTAAGTGTCAGCTTTGAAGTTTCTGAAACTTCTTCCTGGCCTATAACTGTTTCGAGCTTGCCCTGCTTGCTGTAGTAATCCTTGAGCGGAGCAGTCTGCTTATGATATACATCGAGTCTTTCAAGAACTGTTTCCGGCTGGTCATCCTTACGGATAATTGTTTCGCCGCCACACTTGTCGCACTTTCCTTCAACCTTTGAAGGCTTGAATTCTACGTGGTATGTAGCGCCGCATCCGCTGCAAACTCTTCTTCCTGAAACTCTCTGCTTGATTGTCTCATCAGGAACTGAAATTTCGATTACCTTATCGATCGTTACACCCATAGCATCAAGTGCTTCAGCCTGCGGAACTGTTCTCGGGAAACCGTCAAGGATAAATCCCTTCTTACAGTCATCAGCAGCAATTCTGTCCTTTAAGATACCGATTACGATATCGTCTGAAACAAGAGCACCGCTGTCCATAGCTTCCTTAGCCTTGAGGCCGTATTCTGTACCGTTCTTAACAGCTTCACGAAGAATGTTGCCTGTTGAGATCTGTGGTATGTTAAGTGCTTCTGAAATAACTTCAGCCTGTGTACCTTTTCCGGCACCAGGAGCACCGAGTAATATTAAATTCATAAGTATTATCCCCCTGTTTATTCAAGAAATCCTTTATGATGACGCATCATGATCTGTGATTCAAGAGTACGTACTGTTTCAAGTGCAACGCTTACTACGATAAGAATCGAAGTACCGCCAAGAGCAAGATTGCCGAGATCCGGGAAGATCCATGCAAAGATCGACGGAATAATAGCGATGATACCGAGGAAGACCGCACCTACGAGAGTGATCTTTGAAAGAACTCTCTGAATGTAGTCAGAAGTTGGCTTACCAGGTCTGATACCCGGGATACCGCCGTTTGACTGACGAAGGTTGTTTGCGATCTCAACCGGATTATACTGCATTGAAACATAGAAGTAGTTAAATCCGATTATGAGGAAAAATAATACTGCTGCATATAACGGGCTTCTGTAAGAGAATACTCTCTGGAATCCCATATAGAACTTATCCCACCAGGATGTTCCGTTATCCTTCGGAGGGAAGAAAATTGCTAATGTCATCGGAAGTGAAACAAAAGCGTTGGCGAAGATGATCGGCATTACACCGCTCATGATTACCTTGACAGGAATATGTGTGTTCTGTCCGCCGTACTGCTTTCTTCCTACGACTCTCTTTGCATACTGGATCGGAATCCTTCTTTCAGCTTCATTCATGAATACGATAAAGCCTACAACGAATACAAAGAATAAAATGATGAACAGGTCAACGAAAACGTACGGATTCGGCTTTGTCTTAGCTACTTCGATGAGGTTAAGAATACCGGACGGACCGTTTGCGATGATACCTGTAAAGATCAGTATCGAAACACCGTTTCCTATACCTTTTTCATTGATTCGGTTACCAAGCCATACAACAGCCATGGCACCTGTAATGAAAACTGTAACAATGACGATCGCAGCAAATACACCTTCGAATCCGGATCTGTATGTAACAGCGCCGTTCTTCTTCATTGTGAGATAGTATGCAAAAGCCATGAATACAGCTAATATAAGTGAAACGAAATTTGAGATCTTGTCGATCTTCTTACGTCCTTCCTCACCCTCTTTTGAGAGTCTCTCAAGAGGAGGAAGTGCATAAGTAAGTAACTGAACTATGATCGATGCGTTGATGAAAGGCTGAATTGAAAGTGCGAACACTGTAGCCTTTGACATCGATCCGCCTGAGAACATGTTGAGATATCCCAGTGCGTTGTTATCCGAGTTGGCATTCATCCATTCTGCAAGAACATTGGTATCAATGAACGGTGCAGGAACGAGTACCGAACCGATTCTGAAAATGACTATGATGAGTAATGTGTATAAAAGCTTCTTTCGGGTCTCTTCAACCTTCCAGGCGTTTCTTATTGTTTCGAGCACATTACATCACCTCAGGCTTCCTTTGGCTTAACTACCGTTCCACCGGCCTTTGTGATTTTTTCCTCAGCTGTTTTTGAGAACTTAGCAGCGTTTACTGTAACCTTAACTGTGATGTCACCGTTACCTAAAACCTTAACGCCGTCAAATTCCTTCTTGATTAAACCTGCTGCCTTTAATTCTGTTACGCCAACTACATCGCCATCGTTGAATCTGTTAAGATCAGAAACATTGATTGTTGCAAACTTAGTAGCAAAGATGTTGTTGAAGCCTCTCTTTGGAATACGTCTCATTAAAGGCATCTGTCCGCCTTCGAAACCGATACGTACGCCGCCACCTGAACGAGCCTTCTGACCCTTGTGGCCTTTACCTGCAGTCTTACCATTACCTGAACCGTGACCTCTGCCGATACGCTTACGGTCTACAGCCGGCTGAGCTGGAGATAATTCATGTAACTTCATATTCTGTGCACCTCCTTGCTTTATACTTCCTTAACCTCAACGAGGTGAGAAATTGTCTTGATTTTACCCATTGTCTGACTGTTGTCCGGCTGATTAGTAATATCGCCGATCTTTCTAAGTCCAAGTGAATGAGCTGTTTCAATCTGGTTCTTCTTACAACTAATAAGGCTCTTAACGAGCTTGATCTGCTTTGCCATTGAACTCACTCCTTAACCTAAAATTTCTTTTACTGTCTTGCCTCTCTTTTCAGCAACATCCTTTGCAGATGTGCATTCGCTTAATCCCTGGATTGTAGCTCTTACTACGTTGCATGGATTGTTTGAACGAAGAGACTTTGTTCTGATATCCTTGATACCAGCAATTTCAACAACGGCACGAACCGGGCCACCAGCGATAACACCAGTACCAGGAGCAGCCGGCTTCATGAGAACGCAGCCTGCGCCGAACTTACCGATGATTTCGTGAGGAATTGTTGTACCCTTAAGTGAGATCTTAACGAGGTTCTTCTTAGCATCTTCGATACCCTTACGGATAGCATCAGGAACTTCACCTGACTTGCCAAGACCAAAACCTACTGTACCGTTACCGTCACCTACAACTACGAGTGCAGAGAACTTCATGATACGGCCGCCCTTAACAGTCTTTGAAACTCTGTTAATAGCAACTACCTTTTCTGAAAGCTCCAGTTTTGAAGCATCTATTTTAGCCAAAGCGCTTTACCTCCTTATTAGAACTGTAATCCGTTTTCGCGAGCAGATTCAGCAAGCTCTTTGATACGGCCATGATAAACGTTACCGCCTCTGTCAAATACAACAGCTGTGATACCCTTTTCAATAGCACTCTTAGCTATCATCTGACCTACCTTGCGAGCGCCGTCCTTATTTCCGCCGTTTCCGTCAAAGTCCTTTGAAAGACTTGATGCAGAAGCAAGTGTAACACCATTTACGTCATCAATAAGCTGAGCGTAGATGTGCTTTGTGGAGCGAAAAACATTAAGACGTGGACGCTCCGGTGTGCCGGAAATCTTTTCACGAACTCTGCGATGTCTTGCTTCTCTAGCAAGTTTCTTATCAGCCTTTTTAACCATTGCGATTCACTCCTTTTATTACTTCTTGCCCTTACCGGCTTTACCCTCTTTACGGATAATTCTTTCGCCTTCGTATCTGATACCCTTGCCCTTATATGGCTCCGGTGGACGCTTTTCGCGTACTTCAGCGGCGAACTGACCTACAACCTGCTTGTCGATACCGTTGATCACTACCTTGTTAGCGTTTGGAACGTCAATAGTGATTCCGTCGATTTCAGGAATGATTACCTGATGTGAGAAACCAAGGTTCATTACGAGGTTCTTACCCTGCTTAGCAGCACGGAAACCTACGCCTTCGATCTCGAGAGTCTTTGAATAACCGTTAGTAACACCGTTTACCATGTTGGAAATGAGTGTTCTTGTGAGACCGTGGAGTGACTTGTGGTTCTTGCTTTCTGATGGACGTGTTACAGTAATAACACCGTCATTTAATTCAATGCCCAGCTCCTTAGAGAACTGCTTAGAGATTGTGCCCTTAGAGCCCTTTACAGTAACTAAATTGTTGTCGATCTTAACATCTACGCCGGCTGGGACACTGATTGGCATTCTACCTATTCTTGACATTGTGTGTCCTCCTTACCATACAAATGCGAGAACTTCGCCGCCTACGTTAAGTTCACGAGCCTTCTTGTCAGTCATGATTCCCTTTGAAGTAGAAACAACTGCAATTCCAAGACCCTTTCTTACCTTAGGCATGTCCTCACAACTTGAATATATACGCAAACCAGGCTTTGAAACCCTACGTAAGCCAGTAATAACAGGTGACTTGCTTGCACCGTACTTAAGAGTGATTCTTATGATACCCTGCTTACCATCTTCAACGATCTGAAAGCTCTTGATATAGCCTTCATCGAGAAGGATCTGTGTGATAGCCTTCTTAACGTTTGAAGCGGGAACATCAACCGTAGCGTGCTTAGCTGAATTCGCATTACGAATTCTTGTTAATAAATCTGCTATAGTATCAGTAATCTGCATGCTAATTTACCTCCTTTGTTTTATTACCAGCTAGCCTTCTTGACTCCTGGTATCTGACCGTCATGAGCTAACTCTCTGAAGCAGATACGGCAGATGCCGAACTTTCTGAGGTAAGCGTGTGGTCTGCCACAGATCTTACATCTGTTGTAAGAACGTGTTGAGAACTTAGGAGTTTTCTGCTGCTTTAAAACCATTGCCTTCTTAGCCATTTAAAAAACCTCCCGCATTACTTAGCGAACGGAGCGCCCATGAGTGTAAGGAGCTCTTTTGCTTCTTCATCAGTATTAGCTGTAGTGATAAAGTTGATATCCATACCTCTAACCTTGTCGATCTTGTCATATTCGATTTCAGGGAAGATGAGCTGTTCCTTGATACCTGTTGAGTAGTTGCCTCTTCCGTCGAATGAGTTAGGGTTGATACCTCTGAAGTCACGAACTCGAGGTAATGATACATTGAAGAACTTGTCGAGGAATTCGTACATGTTCTCGTTTCTTAATGTAACTTTAACACCGATCGGCATTCCTTCACGAAGCTTGAAGTTAGCAACTGACTTCTTAGCGCGGCAGACTACAGGCTTCTGACCTGTGATAGCAGCGAGGTCGTTCATGATAGCGTCGATAACCTTGGCATTTTCTCTTGCTTCACCGGCACCAACGTTGATTACGATCTTGTCGAGCTTTGGAATCTGCATAACGCTCTTGTAGCCAAACTTCTTCATCAAAGCAGGAGCTACAGTGCTATTATAGTAATCTTTCATTCTAGCCATGTCGTTTCTCCTTTACTCAAATGATGCTCCGCATTTTTTGCAAACGCGTAACTTCTTGTCATTGTCAAAAGTATGACCTACTCTTGTAGCCTTGCCGCACTTAGGGCAAACGAGCTGAACCTTGCAAGCGTAAATAGGAGCTTCAGCCTTAACTATTCCGCCAACCTGGCCCATTCTTGTAGGCTTAACGTGCTTGGTAACGAAGTTGATTCCTTCTACGATTACCTTGCCTTCCTTAGGGCTTACTTCGAGAACCTTACCGGTCTTTCTCTTGTTAGCGCCTTCGAACTTATCGTTATACTTACCTGTAAGTAATACAACAGTGTCACCTTTTCTTACGTGTACTTTACTCATAATAATGACACCTCCATTATAATACTTCCGGAGCAAGGCTTAAGATCTTTGTATAATCCTTGTCACGGAGTTCTCTTGCTACAGGTCCGAAAATACGAGTTCCCTTTGGATTCTTGTCTTCCTTTATAATTACAGCAGCGTTCTCATCGAAGCGGATGTAAGTACCATCCTCTCTTCTTAAGCCCTTTGCTGAACGAACGATAACTGCTTTTACAACGTCACCCTTCTTAACAACGCCACCGGGTGTTGCCTTCTTAACAGAAGCTACAACTACGTCACCGATATTTGCATATCTTCTACGTGTACCGCCTAAAACTCTGATGCACATGAGCTCCTTAGCGCCAGTGTTGTCTGCTACCTTAAGGTATGTCTGCATCTGTATCACAGTCGTTCTCCTCCTTTCAGAATTAAAGCTGATTTACAGCATAAATATCATTAGATTGTTATTAATTACTTAGCCTTTTCAATTATGTTTGTTACTCTCCATCTCTTATCCTTTGAGAGTGGGCGAGTTTCCATAATTTCTACTCTGTCGCCGATTCTGCACTCATTCTTTTCATCGTGAGCCTTCATCTTAACAGTTCTCTTGATGATCTTCTTGTAAAGTGGATGTTTAACATTGTCAACGATAGCAACAACTACAGTCTTGTCCATCTTGTCGCTAACTACTTTACCGACTCTTGTTTTTCTGAGACTTCTTTCAGACATCGCTAAATCCTCCCTTTCTTACTGCTGTACTGACTTGAGTTCCTGTTCACGGAGAACAGTCTTAATACGAGCAATATCCTTCTTTACAGCCTTTAAACGAGCTGTATTTTCGAGCTGATTTACAGCTAACTGAAAGCGGAGATTGAAGAGCTCCTGCTTAAGATCTTCCAGCTTATTGTTCATCTCATCAACAGACATTTCTTTGATATCAGTTGCCTTCATTACTGCTCGCCTCCCTCTGTTTCTTTAGCTACGAACTTGCACTTGATAGGGAGCTTGTGCATAGCGAGACGCATAGCTTCTCTTGCCTGCTCTTCTGTTACGCCGGCGATTTCGAACATTACTCTGCCTGGCTTAACTACTGCTACCCAGTATTCAGGTGCACCCTTACCAGAACCCATTCGAGTTCCAAGTGCCTTCTTTGTAACCGGCTTGTCTGGGAATAACTTGATCCAAACCTTACCGTTACGCTTTATATAACGTGTCATTGCGATACGGGCTGCTTCGATCTGGTTGGATGTGATCCAAGCTGGCTGAAGAGCCTGTAAACCGTATTCACCGTTTGATACTTTGTTTCCGCGATATGCCTTACCTGTCATACGTCCTCTGTGGACACGACGGTATTTAACTCTCTTTGGAAGTAGCATTACTGGTTACCTCCTTCATCTTTTTTGTTTCTTGGCTTACGGAATGACTTGTTGTCATCACGTCTCTTTCTTGCTGGAGCCTTGTCCTCGTTCTTGTCAGGTGATTCACCCTTGAGGATCTCGCCCTTGTAGATCCATACCTTAACGCCTAAACGTCCGTATGTTGTATGAGCTTCTGCTGTACCGTAGTCAATGTCAGCTCTGATTGTCTGAAGCGGGATTGTACCTTCGTTATAGCTTTCAGCTCTTGCGATTTCAGCACCGCCTAAACGACCTGAAACTCTTGTCTTGATACCCTTTGCACCGAGACGGATCGCACGGCCGATTGACTGCTTCATAGCACGTCTGAATGAAATTCTGTTTTCGAGGTCAAGAGCGATCTTTTCAGCAACGAGCTGAGCATTAAGATCAGGCTGCTTAACTTCAACGATATTTATTAAAACCTGTGAACCGGCTGACATCATCTTTTCAACCTGTAAACGAAGCTTTTCAATTTCAGCGCCGCCCTTACCAATTACGATACCAGGCTTTGCACAGTGGATGTGGATTCTAGTCTTGTCAGCGAAACGCTCGATCTCAACTCTTGCTACGCCTGCTGCATAAAGTCTCTTCTTGATGAAGTTACGTACGTTGTAATCTTCAACGAGAATGTCACCGAAAGCAGCCTTGTTGGCATACCAGCGAGAATCCCAATCCTTAATAACGCCAACACGGAAACCGTGTGGATTTACCTTCTGGCCCATAGTCTACCTCCTATTTGGGATTATTCCTTTTCCTTTAATACCATAGTGATGTGTGATGTTCTCTTAAGAATTCTATAAGCTCTGCCCTGTGCTCTTGGCATGATGCGCTTCATAGTTGATCCAGGAGTAACAAAGCACTCTGCAACATAGAGTTTTTCCTTATCCATGTCATGGTTGTTTTCCGCATTTGAAACTGCTGACTTTAAAAGCTTTTCAAGATCTTCACAAGCAGCCTTTGGTGTGTGCTTGATAACAGCCATAGCGTAGTCAACCGGCTTGTTTCTGATAAGGTCAAGTACGATCTTAACTTTTCTTGGAGAAATGCGAACATTTCTTAAATAAGCTCTTGCTTCCATAGTGTAGTCCTCCTTTCCTTATTTCTTACCGTTATTTGATGTTTTTGAACCAACGTGACCCTTATAAGTTCTTGTAGGAGCAAACTCACCAAGCTTGTGACCTACCATGTCCTCTGTAACATATACAGGTACATGCTTGCGTCCATCATGAACAGCAAATGTATGACCTACAAACTCCGGGAAAATTGTTGATGAACGGCTCCAGGTCTTTAAAACCTTCTTTTCGCCAGCCTTGTTCATCTCTTCTACTCTCTTAAAAAGTACTTCCTGAACGAAAGGTCCCTTCTTAATACTTCTGCTCATCTGTATTTCCTCCTTTCAAGAATTATTTACCGTTTCTGCGTCTTACGATAAACTTGTCAGAACGGTTATGCTTCTTACGAGTCTTATAGCCAAGTGTTGGCTTGCCCCAAGGAGTTACAGGACCCGGACGTCCGATTGGTGACTTACCTTCACCACCACCGTGCGGGTGATCGCAAGGGTTCATTACAGAACCACGTACTGTAGGTCTCCAGCCCATGTGACGCTTTCTGCCTGCTTTACCGTAATTAACGTTTTCGTGATCGATGTTACCTACCTGACCGATTGTAGCCTTGCACTGGTTAGGTACGTTTCTTAATTCTCCTGAAGGAAGTCTGAGGAGAGCATAGATGCCTTCCTTAGCCATGAGCTGAGCCATGTTACCAGCTGAACGAACGAGCTGAGCTCCCTTGCCAGGATAAAGTTCGATGTTGTGAATGAATGTACCTACCGGGATGTCTGCGAGTGGAAGTGCGTTACCTGGCTTGATATCAGCGTCAGATCCGCTTCTTACTGTGTCGCCTACGCTGAGGCCGTTAGGTGCGAGGATGTATCTCTTTTCGCCGTCTTCATACTGAAGAAGAGCAATGTGAGCTGAACGGTTCGGATCGTATTCGATTGTAAGAACCTTAGCGTCCATCATATCCTTATCACGCTTGAAGTCGATGATACGGTACTTTCTCTTGTTAGCGCCGCCTCTGTGGCGAACTGTGATTCTTCCGTAGCTGTTTCTACCTGATTTATTCTTTAATGGCTCAAGTAAACTCTTCTCCGGAGCAACCTTTGACAACTGTGAGTAATCAGTAACTGTCATCTGACGACGTGAAGGAGTTGTCGGTTTATATGTTTTGATTGCCATTGTATTCACTCCTTAATTAATGCATTTTCGCGGGAGCATTACTCCCATACCATACTCAGATAATTTATTCCTGAGTTCTTTCAAAGTCTGACTTATCAGATCATACCGTCGAAGAATTCAATTGTCTTTGAATCTTCCTTAAGTGTAACGATAGCCTTCTTCCAGTCAGCTGTCTTGCCTACAAATCTGCCTACGCGCTTTGTACGGCCATTGCAGTTTAATGTGTTTACCTTAGCAACCTTAACGTCGAAAAGCTTTTCAACAGCATCTGCAATTTCAATCTTGTTAGCGTTCTTATCAACCTTGAATGTGTACTTTCCTGACTGGAGAGCATCCATACTTCTCTCGGTGATGATAGGCTTGATGATGATATCCTGTGGTGCCTTCATTATGCGTACACCTCCTCGATCTTCTTCACTGCGTCTGTAACAACAATGAACTTGTCGTAGTTTAATATATCGTAAACATTCAGTGTATTAACGAGTGTTGTCTTTACGCCAGGAATGTTTGAAGCACTCTTGATGACCTTCTTGTCAACTTCAGGCATAACTATGAGAGCCTTGCCTTCTACGTTGAGAGCCTTTAACATCTGAACGATTGTCTTTGTCTTGAATTCTTCCATCTTGATTGAATCAAGAACGAGAAGATTTGAATCCTGAAGCTTAACTGATAAAGCTGACTTCATTGCGAGTCTCTTTACCTTCTTGTTAAGAGAATATCTGTAATCTCTTGGCTTAGGACCGATAGCAACACCACCATGAACCCACTGAGGAGCACGGATAGAACCCTGTCTTGCATGACCTGTTCCCTTCTGTCTCCATGGCTTTCTGCCGCCTCCGCGTACTTCTGTACGAGTAAGTGTTGACTGTGTACCCTGACGCTGGTTTGCGAGGTAGTTTACTACCATTGCGTGCATAACAGCTTCGTTTGGCTCAATTCCGAAAATAGCATCGGAAAGCTCAGTTTCTGCAACCTGCTTACCATTCATATCAAATACTGAAACTTTAGACATTATGCTTCCTCCTTTCATTAAGCCTTAACACTATCAACGATGCAAACTATTCCGCCCTTAGGACCCGGAACAGCACCCTTGAGTGCGATAAGATTATTTTCAACGTCGATCTTTACTACTTCAAGATTCTGAACTGTTACCTTTTCAGCACCCATGTGTCCCGGAAGAGCCTTGCCCTTGTAGATACGTGATGGTGATGAACAAGCACCCATAGAACCTGCTTCTCTGTGAACAGGACCTGTACCGTGTGTCATCTTGAGTCTGTGCTGATTGTGACGCTTGATAGCGCCCTGGAAGCCCTTACCTTTGCTTGTACCGCTTACGTCAACTGCGTCGCCTACTGCAAAAACGTCAGCCTTGAGTACATCGCCTACGTTGAGTGCGCTGCAGTCATCGAGTCTGAATTCCTTAAGTGTCTTCTTGCATGCAACGTCAGCCTTCTTGAAGTGACCCTGTAATGGCTTTGTTACGTTCTTGATCTTTACGTCGCCAAATCCGAGCTGAACTGATTCATAACCGTCGTTTTCAACAGTCTTCTTCTGAACAACTACGCATGGACCGGCTTCGATTACTGTTACAGGAACAACTTTTCCTGTTTCGTCGAAAATCTGTGTCATGCCGATTTTCTTACCGATCATTGATTTCTGCATTTCTAATTCCTCCTAAAGTTATTGGTTGACTTTCGTCAACATGACTTCGGCGTTTCTTCACGAAATTACTTTTCGCTCATTTCGATGAGTACGCCAGCCGGGATCTCGAGGTTACCGAGAGTCTCCATTGTTTTGTTTGTCGGTCTGATGATGTCGATAAGTCTCTTGTGAGTTCTCATTTCGAACTGCTCACGGCTATCCTTGTACTTGTGTACAGCACGAAGAATAGTAACTATCTCCTTATCAGTCGGCAGCGGGATAGGTCCTGAAACTCTTGCTCCGCTTCTCTTAGCAGCGTCAACTATCTTTGCGGCTGCTGCGTCAACTACAGCATGTTCATAACCCTTGATCTTGATTCTGATCTTTTCCTTTTCAGCCATGGTTTTCGCCTCCTTATAGAATTTACGATGGGGGCATTGCTTTCATTCGTAACACTTAGCCGTGTGTATCGTCCTTGGATTATATAAAAAAGTCTGCGAACAGTATTAGTTCCCAGACTTTGTAACACAACACACGAACAGACAGTCCTCACGCATACGCAACCCGCAGTAACACGGAGGAAAATCTTATCACACACAGTGTTCGTTATTACAATCGCCCGGTTTAAAATCGGACATACTCCACGAAAATTCCCTGTCATACCGACAGCAACCTTTCGCTTCATCGCATATCATCTGCAGTCGTTCAGACTGCTCTTCTATTATATCATAGTAACAAATTTTAATCAAGTTTTTTTACACTTTCAATTGTAAATTTTTTGTGAACAAATTTATTTTTCGATCATTTTCCAATCGTAACACCATAAATTTCCAATAGTGCCAGGCATGCTGCTTATCATGTCTGGTGTTTTCACTATTAATATAGTATCATGTAAAGATCTCTGTTTCGATATCGTAACTTATCTCATCTTTCATAAAATCGAGCATTTCTTCAGGAGATTCGTAAAAGCCATCAGCATACGCTTCGACATCCGAGTCAACCGCATTGTATATTACAGCATCATATGGCGTGATAATACCATCAACATATATTGCCGATGATACCTTATCAAAAACCTCGTACTGTTCCTGTCCTCCCAGAACCTCAGCACCTTTATGTTTTCCTGAAACGATAATGTTCTGCATTGCCTTTTTGTTTGACATAAACTCATCATTTTCAAGCGAATAGGTTTCAATGGCTTTTATATCCGCAGTAAAGAAATCAATAAACTCCTTTGCTTTTGCACGGTTATCGCATCTTCCAGCTACCGCAAGCCATGTGCCTCCCCAGTAGTAGTCAGAAGGACCAGCGACGCACTTCCACTTACCATTGGTTCCGTAATCTGAAAGAATCATGTCGATACCCCATGACGATAAAAAGAAGCCCATAACTTCATCTGTATCGGCCAGTCCGAACCAGGTATCTGTCCACTGATGATCGTGCGTTATATATTCATTGTCATAAAGCTTTTTGGCAAAGCCGGCATATTCAAGAATGAAATCATCCCCGGTAAATTCTTCGCCAAGCATCCACGGTAAGGTTCTTCCAGCTGAATAAGCATGCCATACTCCCTGAAGTGTTGCTGAAAGTGCCGGACCACCTGAAGCTTTCAGTTCTTCTGCCGTTTTTAAAAAGCTGTCCCAGTTTTTCACCTTTTCACCCATCTCAGAAGGTGATCTGACACCAAGATATTTTTTCGCAAGATCTTCCCTGTAGCAGAAAGTACCCGGACATGCCTGCCATGAAACAGCCTTAAGTTCTCCGGTTGCAGTTGAGCGTCCTGTGTCAACAGTATAACTGTAAAGATCAGAGAAATCAGAGTCGTCGTATCCCAGTTCCCTAAGAGGAACTGTCACCGAGTCATCATTTAAAAATTCGTACCCCCAGTCCGGTTCCAGAAAAATAATGTCTGCTTCGTTAGCCGGATCATTATTCAGATAATCTCTGTAGTATTCCGCTGCCTGATATCCTCCGGTGTTAAAGCTCTTAATAACTATCTGCGATGGATCAGTTCCGGTTTCCCTGCAGAAAAAGTCGGCCATCGGCCGGCTGTTATCTTCATTCCAGCACAGGATCGTTACCGGTTTACCCGTATCGGATGCAGTATTTTTTTTGTCAAGCAGTCCCATTGCACCGTATCCCGCTGCTATTCCAGCAGCAAAAACGGCAGAGATCATAAGAAATTTTTTTCCTTTATTATTCATCATATTCTCCTCCGGTCATAAGCAGTATCCTTTCGGCTGCATTTTACCCGATTATTTTATCATATTTCAGATTTAAATGCAATCTCATATTACATACAATTCACGGCATACATTAAATTCCGATGATAAAACAGACGAGGAAACCTCATAAAACAGTTCCGGCCGGATCTTCTGCAAAGCCGGATTTCCGGTCTGCAGAGCACCTTTAAAAATAATCAGTTTCAAGTCATTTTAGGTTTTCATTTTCGTTTATAATGTATAGTGCAAATTGCATTATTTCTTTTTTTCAGTTACAATATAATAGTATTACGTGAAACTTCCGGCTGCACTGCACCGGTTACTTTATCTTATTAAGCATTTAAATTCAATCCAGGATCAGCAGCGGCTCTCTGCAGTGATCCTGACCTGATGGAGCAGATCTGGTCATGCGAGAGGAAGCACCAAACTAACTACCAGTATTCACTAATCGAAGCAGATGATGTGTATATAAAAGATGAAAGTGCTGTAATAAAAAATTGCACTCTTTCAATATACAATAAAAACAACAGACTCATCGCCAGCTACGATATTGTTTCTGACGCCGTGATACCTGATGGATATGTTCATTTTCAGAGTGAAAAATCTGATAAGCATTACGATGACGCACTTACCGTAAACTGCATTGCTGCCGACTGCATCGGAACGCACAAAGGTTCATACTGTGACAGTCTCATACCGGAATTAAAAAAGAGTTTTCTGAATGGTGATATCCATATGTTTTACTGTAAAAAAGGCAATCCTTTTTCATGGTCACTTGCCTATAACGGCTTAGCTCACTCAGACACCCGCTGGAAGATCTACACCGTTTCGTATTGCAATCCGGTAAACCTGTACTTTGATGAGATCCTCACCGGCGGCGGTGTGCTGACCGTACTTGCAGTTTTATTTTCATATCTCATCGCACGTATAAGATATATGCGCTACAGAAAAGAATATGAAATGAACGAATACAGAAACGGTCTCACCGCAGCTCTGGCTCACGATCTGAAAACACCGCTGGCCGCTATTTCAGGATATGCTGAAAATCTCATTGCAAATGTTCATACAGAAAAGCGTGAGACCTACGCTGAGTCCATCCTTAAGAATACTCAGTATATCGACAGGATGATAGCCGATACCCTTGATCTTGCAAAGATAGAAAAGGCTGCGGAAGTAAGCAGCGAACAGTGTAATATCGAAAAGATCATCAAAGATTCCCTTGTTCATTTTTCTGAAGAAATACAAGCTAAGGAACTGGTCGTTAAACTCGACGGAACCGGCACGGTGAAAGCGAATCCGCAGATGATGTCACAGATGATCACAAATCTTATCGGAAACGCTGTGCGCTATACTCCTGAAAAAGGAAATATAGAGATAAATGCCGACAGCAATTCTCTACGCATTTCCAATGATGTAACGGAAAATGTCATAAATGCAAAGGAACTTGTACAAGCATTCCGAAAGGGTGATGCCACAAGGAGTTCATGTTCAGGCAGCGGTCTTGGTCTTGCGATTGCTAAACAGATAGCAGACCTTCACGGATTCAGATTTGATGTAAATTCGGAAAACAATAAATTCACGGCATACATTAAATTCCGATGATAGAACAGACGTGAACCTCGCATAAAACTGCTTCGGCCGGATCTTCTGCGAAGGCGGTTTTCCGGTTTGCATAACGCCTCTAAAAATAATCAGTTTCAAGTCATTTTACGTTTCCATTTTCGTTTATAATGTATAGTGCAAAAAATATTATTTTAAGCTATAATTATAAGTAACAAATTATTTCTCTATGCAAATAGGAATACGTAAAAAGGAGTTAGTATTATGGCAAACGAAAACAAAGTCGTGGAAGCAATCAAGTCAAAAAAGGGGATCATTGATGAATTCAAGGAATTTATCGCCAAGGGTAACGTTATGGATCTCGCAGTCGGCGTTATCATCGGTGCTGCATTCCAGAACATTGTAACTGCTCTTACAGGAAGCTTCATCAATCCTCTCATCTCACTCATCACAGGCGGATGCAAGACAGACGAAAACGGCAACCTTATCCCTGTCGGCGGTCAGTTCAAGATCAACGGCGTAGCATTCGACTACGGCGCATTCATCTCAGCAGTTATCAACTTCTTCATTATGGCTGTCATCCTTTTCGTAATCGTTAAGGCTGTAAACAAGGCTATGGAACTCGGCAAGAAGAAGAAAGAAGAAGAAGAAAAGGCTGCTCCTCCGGAACCAACAAAGGAAGAGATCCTTCTTACAGAGATCAGAGATCTTCTCAAGGAAAAATAATATTGACCGATTTGTATTGAATCTCCCGTAATAATGTGTTATAATAAACAATATTGATAATGGGGTGGGATTCAATATGAAACTAAAAGAATATTCTTATGCTGACAACAGAAAGATCATCTGTACATGCTTAAAGGCGGCGCACGCCACATCCATGTACAGACAAGCCTGACGGTGTATCTTTCTGCCCTGTCAGCTTTTTTATTTTCACTCCACCGGATATCTTTTGATCTGAGGGTAATCAGAGAAAGGAAACACTATGAGAAAAAGCGGTATACTACTACATATTTCGAGTCTGCCGTCTGAATACGGCATAGGAAAAATGGGAAAGGAAGCCTACAGATTTGCCGACTTTCTTGCTGAAACAAAAACGGGGCTGTGGCAGATACTGCCGCTCTCCCCTACAAGCTACGGTGACTCACCGTACCAAAGCTTTTCTGCTTTTGCAGGGAATCCGTATTTCATCGACTTCGAGCTTCTTGAAAAGGAAGGTCTGCTTAAGAAGGATGAATATACGAGCATAAAATGGGAGCAGGACAAGGAGAAAATAGATTATGAATTTCTCTACGAAAATGTCTACAAGGTGCTCCGGAAAGCCTATTCGCGTTTCGAAGTAACGCCTGAGTACAGGCTCTTTGAAATGATAAACCGTAAATGGCTCGGTGACTACGCACTCTTCATGAGTCTTAAATTCAGGTATGACGGAAAGCCGTGGTACAAGTGGCCTGAAGAACTCGCGATGTGTGAGAAAAATGCAGTTAAAAAGGCAAAGGAAGAACTGAAGGACGAGATCGGTTTCCACAAGTTCATCCAGTTCTGCTTCAGCAGGCAGTGGAAGGCACTCAAGGAATATGCAAACAGCAAAGGAATAAAGATCATCGGTGACATTCCGATCTACGTTTCACTTGACAGCACCGAAGTATGGATGACGCCTGAACTGTTTGAACTCGACGAAGACAAGAAACCGGTCGCAGTTGCCGGCTGTCCGCCTGACTGTTTCTCACCGACCGGTCAGCTATGGGGCAATCCGCTCTACGACTGGGACTACCACAGAAAAACGGATTTCAGCTGGTGGATAAGCAGGATACAGAATGCAGCCGAGACATACGACATCATCCGTATCGACCATTTCAGAGGATTTGCAGGCTACTACTGCATACCGTACGGAAACAAAACTGCCGAAGTCGGCATCTGGAAGAAAGGCCCGGGAGCAAAGCTCTTCAAAAAGGCCGAGGAGGAACTCGGCAAGCTTGATATCATCGCTGAAAACCTCGGATTCCTCACACCGGACGTACAGGACATGCTCGATGAAGTCGGCTATCCGGGTATGAAGGTAATTGAATTCGGATTTTCCGACAGCAAAAACGATTATCTGCCGCATAATTTCACTGATACTAATTCATATTCATATACAGGCACCCACGACAATGACACTCTTGTGGGATGGTACAAGTCGCTCGACAAGGATTCAAAGAATTTCTGTCTCGATTATCTGAATGTAAAACTCGATATACAGATACCGGAAGCAATGCTCCGTCTTGTATGGTCGGGCGTTTCAGATGCCGCGGTAGCACAGTTCCAGGATTTCATCGATGCAGATACAGACTGCAGAATGAACATTCCTTCCACCCTGTCCGGCAACTGGACATACAGAGCAAAGAAAAAGGATTTCACTGACAAACTAAAAGCAAAGATCCTTAAGCTCAACACTCTTTACAACAGATGCTCGGAACTTCCTGAGGACACGGAAGAGACGGTCACAAAAGAGTGCAAAGCAGAAGAATCACCGGACAGCTCATGCGATGAAAAGCTCAAGGCAGCAAAGAAACCGCAGAAAAAAGCTGATACAGACAAACCTGAGCCAAAGCCGCATTCATAATGCGTTTAATATACTGATACAAGAAGGCGTTCAAAACCTTAATGCAGTATCCACTAAGGAAATTTACCCATGAGAAAGGACGAAAAAAATGAACAAGCAGACATTTCTTGCAGAACTGAAAAGTAATCTTGAAGAACTTAGGAAAGAAGGCGTAACTTCTCCGCACGTACTTCACAACGTACTGAGTGAAACTGCAATGAAGAATCTTTCCGGACTCTGGAAGGACAGTAAAAAAGCTCATCTCGGCAAAAGACGTGCATGCTATTTTTCAATGGAATTCCTTATCGGACGTTCCATTTTCAATAACCTTCTCTGCCTCGGCATTTACAGCGATGTTGAAAAAGCATTCGCAGAGGCCGGTTTCTCGTTAAACGACCTCGAAGCTGCAGAAGATGCTGCCCTCGGAAACGGCGGCCTCGGAAGACTTGCTGCCTGCTTCCTTGACAGTGCAGCAACTCTGAACCTTCCGCTCGACGGATACGGTATCCGCTACAAGTACGGTCTCTTTAAGCAGAAGATTGAAAACGGATTCCAGACTGAAGAAGCTGACAACTGGACAAAGTACGGCGACGCATGGTCGGTAAGACACGATGAAGATGCAGTCGAAATCAACTACAGCGACCAGAAGGTGCTTGCTGTTCCGTACGACATCCCGATAATCGGCTACGGTGCAAAGAATATCGGCACTTTAAGGCTCTGGCAGTCAGAGGCTTTTGAGGACTTTGACTTTAAGCTCTTCAATGACCAGAAGTATCTTGAAGCAAGCCGCGAAAAGGTACTCGCTGAAGATATTTCAAGAGTTCTTTATCCGAACGACGACACACGCGAAGGCAAGAAGCTGAGACTGAAGCAGCAGTATTTCTTCTGCAGTGCCTCACTTAACGATATCATCAAGAAGCACAAGAAGAATCACGGCGACATAAAGACTCTCGCTGATTTTGTTACCATCCAGCTCAATGACACACATCCGGTCATCTCGATCCCTGAGATCATCAGACTTCTCACACAGAACGAAGGCCTTACTTTTGACGAAGCCTTTGCAATGGCAAAGAAGATATTCAACTACACGAACCACACCATCATGCCGGAAGCTCTTGAAAAGTGGGATGAAAGCCTTATCAAGGAACTCCTTCCTGAAATCTACGACATCATCTTCATGATAAATGAAGAATACCTCGCTGAGATGTACAGAAAGGATATCAAGAAAGAAAGCATCGAAGTCATGAAGATCATAAAGGGCGGTCAGGTTCATATGGCAAATATGGCTACCTACTGTTCATCATATGTAAACGGTGTTGCACAGATCCATACTGAGATCCTGAAAGCAAATACGCTCCACGACTGGTATACTGTTTATCCGGAACGTTTCCAGAACAAGACAAACGGTATCACACAGAGAAGATGGCTCGCCCTCTGCAACCGTGAACTTTCGGCACTTATCACTGAACTTCTCGGAAATGAAGACTGGGTAACTAATCTTGACGAGCTTAAGAAGCTTACAGGATATGCCGACAATGCAGATATCATAAACAGATTCCTCGCAATAAAGAAGACAAAGAAGGAACAGCTTGCAAAGTTCATCCTTGACCGCGAAGGTATAAAGATCGATCCGGACAGCATTTTCGACATCCAGATCAAGCGACTCCACGAATACAAGAGACAGCTTCTCAACGCATTCTCCATCCTCTGGCTCTACTTCGGCATAAAGGACGGAAGCATAAAGGATCTTGCTCCGGTAACATTCATCTTCGGTGCAAAGTCGGCTCCGGGATACAGACGTGCAAAGGCGATAATCAAGTTCATCAATGAGATAGCAGCAATGATCGAAAAGGACGACGAAGTAAATAAGATCATAAAGGTCGTATTCGTTTCAAACTACAACGTTTCCTATGCTGAAAAGCTCATCGCTGCAGCTGAAGTCTCCGAACAGATCTCAACAGCTGGCACGGAAGCTTCCGGTACAGGCAACATGAAGCTCATGGCAAACGGTGCTGTTACTCTCGGTACACTCGACGGTGCAAACATCGAGATCGTGGAGGAAGCCGGAAAGGAAAACAACTACATCTTCGGTGCTACAGTTAAGGAACTCGAAAAGATCATGCCGGAATACTGCTCAAGAAAGCTTGCGGCAGACAACGAAAAGATAAGAAGAGTTATAGAAACTCTCGTTGACGGCACATTCGACGACGGCGGAAGCGGTGATTTCAGAGAACTCTACACTTCCCTCCTCGACGGTGCAAGCTGGCACGAACCGGACAACTACTACCTGCTCGGCGACCTTGAAAGCTACGTTGAAGCAAAGCTTAAGTGCAACAGCGACTACAAAGACAAGGCAGCCTTCGGCAGAAAGATGTGGCTTAACATGTGTAACTGCGGCAAGTTCAGTTCCGACAGAACTATTGCAGACTACGCGGAGAACATCTGGAAGATAAAATGATTTTACTTAGCGTTTCCTTAACTCTATAATATTAAGAAACACTGATTTGCGTGAAAGCGGAGGCGAATTCACTCGTTTACCCTCAAGCAGATCAGTGTTTCCATTAGATATAGTGAAAGTCCGAATTAGAAGATTTTCACTATATTTTTGTTATTTTTAGCATGAGTCTATAATATTTCAACAATTATTTGCTTTTATAATCAGATTTCATTGACACAGATTAATAGACAGTTGTATAATAGAGATTGTAGTGAAATTTAATACATTACACTACATATTTTACGATAAGGGAGATTATAAAAAATGAAAAAAACAGGAACAGCAAAAGTATTATCAGGCATCTCAGCACTGGCTCTCGCATTTGCAGCCGCTGCAGGAACATACGCATTTAACGGTATCAGCACCGTATTTGCGGAAGACACTGCGGCAACAACTGAAACAGAAGCTGAAGTTCAAAACCTGACAGACGAACAGATCAAAGGCACATGGGAAGGATTTTACACCGGTTACTCTAACAGTACAAATATCGAAAGAACAATAAAACTCGATATTTATGACTGCACAGACGGAAAAATCAAAGGTTTTGCAACCATTACTTCCACTGAACACGAAAAGTATTATTTTACAGGATCCTATAATTCCAAAACAGGTAAAATGACTTTTAAGGGTCAGTCATGGGAAGAAAACGCAGACAACTGGGGATTTGGTTCCTTTTCAGGTACAGTTGATCCGACAGACAAATCTTACAGCGGAGTCACAGATTCATCATCAGCCAAGCCTTTCAAACTCACAAAAAAATCTGATGATTTCACTGACATGAAAATCAAAAAAGAAAACATTCACAGACAGTGGGTCGGCGAATATGACGGTAATAGCGGAGACATAGTTGTAAGAAGAAACTACAAGTTTACTATCGATGATATTTCCGATGATAATAAAATAACCGGTACAGCTTACTTTTCACCTTCTGAAAAGGCAGACCAGCAGTATGCAGAAACAGGAAGTTACAAATTCTCAGGTACAATCAGCGAAGAAAGTGGAAACATAAACATGCAGGGTTTTGAATGGATCGAACATCCGGAATCTTCTAATTTTTCTTTTGTAAAACTTAACGGCTTCTTCCACGACAATAAAATCGTAGGCGTTTCCGAAAAAGGCATCTGGTCAATGGAAGCAACTGATATCACAACCGGTGACGTCAACTATGATAACAAATTAGGTGCTGAGGATCTTATCGTAATGAAAAGATACATACTGGGTGACCTCGATTTCAGCCAGGCAATGGTAAGCCTCACCGACATGAACGGTGACGGAGTCGTAAACGTTATGGACTTCAACATCACCATCAACCGCATACTCAATTCATAATTTCTGACGAACAGGAATATATAATAATCCCCCGGAGATCATACGTTTTCCGTATGTCTCCGGGGGTTGTTTGATTTATAACAAACGGGTGCCAGTCGGCGCCCGTTTTCAATAGCATGCCGAAGGCATTCCATAGTCAGGCAGCAAAAGCCATCCCACAAGTAAATACACTTACTAATCCATAAGCTGTATTTATAATATAATAATGTATGACACGTTGTCTTAGCGGTGGTTTTCTATATAGTATTAAGCATCTTATGCGAGATCCGCTTCATAGTTGCGGAATCTTCCGGCATCTCGTCAACTGCCATTTCCACTGCAGCTTCCAGATCTGTTTCTTCTTTCTGATATCTGCTTATTTGCTATTATAGCATTTTGAAGGTTACTTTACAATACTTAAGCCCTCCCATTTTTCCAGCCACACGAAAAGGTACGCCTTCGGCGTGCTATTGAACACGGCCACCGCACGGTGGCCGTAATAATAAATTTTTTTTGGCCTTTCGTCGTTTATAGTGGGTAGACCATGAAAGCCACTTGCTAAAATTCATATAATGGAGTATCATTTAAAGTACCAGTAAATAAAGGAAGGTACATACAATTGTTTGATAATACAGCTTTATTCACAGCAGCACTTCAGCTCGAATATCCATGGAAAGTCACCAAGGTAGAACTTAAACCAGAAAAAGAAGGTTCATCGAAAATGGAACTTCATATAGACGTAGACTTTGAACGAGGAGCAAGGTTCATATTCTATTTTGATGATGGAAAGCAGTGGGTAGATGCAGATGGAAAACCAATTGAGAAGAGCGCCCACGACACCGTAAAAAGAACATGGCAACATCTGAATTTCTTTCAGTACAAAACATATATACACGCCAGAGTGCCTAAAGTAAGTGACGGAGAAGGCCATTGTCCAACAGCTCGTGTACCGTGGGCAAGAAAGAATTCAGGATTCACGCTGCTGTTTGAAGCTATGGTGATGGAATATGCAAAACATATGTCCGTATCATCAATTGCTAAGCTTCTGGAAGTGAACGATAAAAGACTTTGGCGAGTAATCAAGCATTACGTTGATGACGCACGTAAGCTTGAAGACTATTCATCAGTCAGAAACTTAGGAATTGATGAAACAAGCCGTAAAGGACATAACTACATAAGTGTCATGGTTGATCTGGACGAACGCAAAGTAATCTATACAACAGAAGGAAAAGATCATACAACAGTAGATAAGTTTGTAACTGACTTCAAGGAACACAAAGGAGTTCCTGACAATATAGATATTGTTACATGTGATATGTCCCTTGGATTCAAGAAAGGAATAACTGAAAACTTTAAAAACAGCAAAACAGTAGCTGACAAATTTCATGTAATTAAACACGCTAATGAAGCAGTTGATAAAGTACGGAAAAAAGAGAGTAAGTATGAGTCAGAGCTTAAAGGAAGCAAATATCTTTGGCTGAAAAACGAAGGCAATCTGACAGACAAACAACTCGAATGGAAACAGAAAATCCTTAAGTCTGCAAAGCATTTAAAGACTGCAAGAGCATATGCTATCAGAGTGGAACTACAGGATATTTATGAGCAGTGCATAGATAGACAAAGTGCAGAACCAAGACTAAAAAAGCTATGTTCCTGGATGATGCATTCACGCCTTGATGACATTAAAGGGTTCTGCAAACTCGTTAAAAGTCACTGGACTGAAATACTTAACTACTTTGATTACAGATATACAAATGCTATTCTTGAAGGCGTAAACTGCATAATACAAAATGTTAAGTGCAGAGCACGTGGTTTTAGAAATATGGAGTATTTCAAAACAATGATATATCTGAACTGCGGAAAGCTTGATATTGACACTGCTGTTAATAATGCTATTAAAACATTCGCTTTGGTATAACTGAGCTTTTATGCCGCGAAAGCCACTTGATAATGAGAAGGCAGTGTGATAGGCTGTTTGCCAGGCAGCACAGCCTTTAGGCGGCGCCTGCCTCGGCGGACAGAATATCATGCTGACAGAGGCTCATTGTCAAGTGGATCGTGGAATAAATGCGTACCTGAAGATAGGCCTTACCCACTACAAATGACGAATCACCTTTTTTTTAATCATGCTATAATAACTTTTGAAATCAATCAACTATAATTTAATCAAACAGTAGGAATCATATGCAGCTTGATCAGGAAATGCGCAAAACACTCTCAGAAAAAACAGATTCTTCTTCACCGTCCCAAACCATATTTTTATCTGATGACGAAGCCAAACTACTACTAAGATTTCGCCTTCTTAACAAACAAAATAAAAGTAAAGCGGAATCATTCATTGACAATCTCAACGAAACTCAGAATAAAAAATAGCAGTAAAAGATTTGCTTTTTCCAACGGGTGCCAAACGGCACCCGTATTCAATAGCATGCCGAAGGCATTCATTTTCAGTTGCGAAGGTGGTCCAAATATAGTATAATTGAATAGTAAAGCTAAACTTAAAAGCAGGGAGGAAAACAGCATGGGAATATACTTTAATCCCGGAAATGAAGGATTCAGAAAAGCCGCCGAAAGCAAAATATATATCGACAAGTCAGGACTTTTAAACTTTACGAATGAACTGTTCCGTGAAGAAAAAAACTGTGTTTCCGTTAGTCACGCACGTCGTTTCGGAAAATCACAGGCTGCTGAAATGCTCGAATCCTATTACAGCCGCGGATGTAATTCAAAAGAACTCTTTTCTCCTCTTGAAATATCAAAGTCACCTGATTTTGAGAAGCATCTCAACAAATATAACGTAATACATGTCGATGTTTCTTCGTTTGCCGATGACTACAAAAATGATATTGTCAAGGCAATAAAAGCAACGCTGTTCAAGGAAATAAAAACAGTATATCCTGATGTTGATTATAATTCTTCTACTGCATCCATCCTTGCTGGAGTATACGAAAAAACGATCACACCGGATAATCCGAACGGCATCAAATTCGTTATAATACTCGATGAATGGGACTGTGTTATAAGAAACTTTTCCGATTCTCCGGAACTGGTTCATGAATATATGCAGTTTCTCCACGCTATGTTTAAAAGCAAGGAAGCAAAAACATTTCTCGGTCTTGGATATATAACAGGTATACTCCCAATCAAGAAAATCAAAGATGAATCTGCGCTTAACAACTTTAAAGAATATACGATGATCCAGTCAGATGAACTGACACCATATTTCGGATTTACGGAAGAAGAAGTAAGAACGCTTTGCACACAGTATGACATGCCGTTTGATTCAGTTAAGGAATGGTACAACGGATATCTTATAAACGGAAAACACATGTACAATCCGAACTCTGTATCAGAAGCGATGCAAAAGAAAAAAATTGCGCCGTACTGGAAAAACACTTCTGCTTTTGAAACGATAAACACATTCATAACAATGAATTTCGACGGACTTAAAGAAGACATTATCGCTATGCTTTCCGGAGAAAAAATATATGTAAATGTCAGAAATTTCGAAAATGATTTTTCAACCATCGCTAACAAGGATGATGCACTGACAGCACTTATTCATCTGGGATATCTCGCTTTTGACGAAGAAGAACGTTCAGCATATATACCTAACTACGAAGTATCTGATGCTTATCAGTCAGCAATCAGTAAAGGAAACTGGACCGAAGTAGCAAAAACCATTTCCCGCTGTGAAGAACTTCTTCTGATGACAATTAAGAAAAAAGCTGAAAAAGTTGCCGAGCTCATCGCACTTTCACATGAAACATATACATCCATTCTTAAATACAACGATGAAAATGCCCTGAGCTGTGCGATTACAATGGCCTACTTTACCGCTCCGGCTTACTACACAGTCGTCAGAGAGTTTCCATCCGGGAAAGGATTTGCCGATATTGTAATGATACCGCGTGCAGATTCCGGTAACAAACCGGCAATGATCATCGAACTGAAATATGATAAAACCGCAGATGCCGCTATCCGTCAGATAAAGGAAAACAGATATTCCGGATTACTAAGCGGTTACGGAAGCGAAGTCCTTCTTGTAGGAATAAACTACGACAAAGATACGAAAACACATGAATGTGTGATTGAAAGTGCTTTGATTAAATAAGAAATGAAAAACGGAATGCTCTCATATCGTAGAGAAAACATTCCGTTTTTTATTATCTGCAATACTTAACCCCTTTAAGATAAAGTCTGCAGCTTAGAAAATATGAACCCCAATATGCCAGCAGTGATACCATAATTACTGATATCTTCAATACTAAAGGCGCTTCATATTCTTTGATCTTGCCAAACATTTCAGTCGGTGTGATATTACTGTTACTGATCAAAACCGCAGTAAATCCTATGATCAATAACATCTGAAAGAAAACCATAACCGTAATTGCTTTTCTTACTCCCATACGAATGGTAAGCGGCAGAACAACCGCGCAGTATAACAACTGTAAACATGAATAACCTATAAACAGCCATGGCATAACCGTAAATCCTGTATATCCTCTCGACGCTTCAATATTTCTGAACAGAGAATCAAATATCAGTGCAGTAATGAGATGCAGTATTGTCACAAGAAATATTATTGCATATTTTACGAGGAGATATCCCTTGTAACCCGATGATGTTGATGTTACAAAGTATCCCCATATTTTTTTCTCATTCATTTTCAGTAATGATGAATCCATGAATACTATACTAAATAATACGTATACTGGTGCAAAAGTACGAAATGAATCCATACCCTCAACGTTTCTAAATACATATTCCAGACTAAAGATATTCAATAAAGGATACATTCCCAGAAAAACTACAGTTAAAACAAAAACCCAGTTCTGCCGCAGTTCCTTGTAGATCCAGCCTTTCATTACACAACTCTCCTTCACCTGCTATATCTCCTATTCCCCGTAATGTTCCACGCCTTTGAGGTAAAGGCAGCATGTTATCTTGTAAGAAAGATAATAGATAAGTATCGAACACGCAATAAATACCGGCCAGGAACTCAGAGATCCAAATATTTTTAAAACCAAACGCGCTGTATCCATTATTTTTTCTGTATCATCTGTTAATATCAGCATAATAAGCGATACGAACGCCAGCAGTATCAGAGATATAACTTTAACTGTATTTCCTCTCTGTGTCCCAAACCGGTAAACAAACGGTATATCTATCGCACGTACAATTAACTGTATACATAAAATCGGTATTAAAGCTTTTCTTACACGGTTTTCAATACTCCAGCCAACAAAATAAGGATCATAAACTAAACCAGCTATAACGGTACCTATAAAAAACAAGGCCATCATAATCAGTATAAAGCGGTATTTATTAAAGAGAAAAGCCCGGAAACCATCTGGCGTTGAAACGGTAAAATACCCAAAACTTTTCGAGCTGTGCGGTTGAATTTTTTTTGATTCATCAGTAGCATCTACCAAGTGTCACGGAAATATGGTATGATATAAATATCATAATTTCAAAAGATAAGGTAGGAATCAACCATGAGTGAATCATCTTCAAATAAAAGTAAAGTAGAATTTATCGCACGTATAGTTAATCCTGACGGTCAGGTTATCGAAAAAACAGTTACATCATACAACGAGCTGCCGTCACTTGAGGATTTTGACCTTGAAACCAAAGCCGGATTTCTCAAGGATTTTGATAAACTTGAAAAAGCGCTCCTTTCAGCGCGAAATGAAATCGGCGAAGCTATAGCAGAAGAATATCTTGATAAAGCCTATAAAAAAAAATCGCCAAAAATAAGTTAACTAAGGTTGATACTGAATTAGGTCAAGTTTCAGCACAAATAATAAATTCCGTTTTGTTTCCGTTGCAGCCAAAGGAACGAATACAATCCATTGGCTGGACGATAATAGAAACTAAAATGTGCACTCAGCTCAGTTATCGCAGAGCAGCAGAAATGCTAAATCTCGTATATCATAAAAGTGAAAATGAAACTGTAAAACTTCGTACATTATCAGATAACGCAATTCGTATTGGCAAAGAAATCACAAACGAAGTAATGCGAAAATCAGAATCAGTTCTGAAAATGTATGGTTTTAATGCCGAAACGGGGTTAGTCGAAAAAGGTGTTACCCTTTCTGAAAGCGTTACTCAGGTATACAACTCAAATGAAGATGCAGAAAATCGACTTGGCGAAATACAAAATACTATAAATGCAATCAATGATATCAGGGATGAAAAAATACCGTTCAAAAGTGAAGAGATTTACCTGGAATCAAAAGATAACTGTGTCTATATATCTGTTGATGATGTAGGAGTGAAACATCAGAAAGATGTACGCAAGTCGGATGTAAACTATGAAAAAGACGGCAAATACGTCGAAAATACAGTAGCTCATATCCAAACCGGTGATGAAACATATATACTCACAGCCGTAGGAATGCGTAATCTTTTCAAGATCCTTTTAGCGTTTCTGCTAACACATGATTTTCTTAGCAAAGAAATCATATTTTTCACAGACGGTGCTAAAAACATAAAAAGCAACATAAATGAAATGTTTGCGTTTCATAGTTATAGCATCGTTCTCGATTGGTTCCATTTGAAGAAACGGTGTCAGGAATACCTTAGCATGTCGATAAAAGGAAAGGATAAAAGAAATTCCTGCCTTGAAAAAACGCTTCGCTATTTATGGGTTGGAGATGTTACATCTGCAATTTCATATCTCTCAAATATTCCTGAGGGCGATGTTAAAAAACAAAAATGGCTGGATGAACTCATTGCTTATCTTGAAAGAAAAAGAGAATGTATTGTATGCTATGCAGTGAGAGATAAACTTGATTTCAGAAAATTCAAGCAATCCAGTAGAAAAAGCAAATGATATTATTGTCGCCAAGCGTCAGAAGCATAACGGAATGGCTTGGACTCCAAAAGGTAGTTCTTCGCTTGCTGCGATAGAATTTTTATATCATAACGATCAGGCATATGAATGGTTTTTTAATCATTCTATTCCTATGTTAACTCCAAATTTAATAGCGTGCGCTTGACAGAATAGCTATGTCTTTTGACACTGGAATATTATACCTCAGCCAATTCAACCGCACAGCTCGAAACTTTTTCTTTCATCTCCATTGAACGTCATCATCTGAATGAAGCCTGTTCCGGCTATAATTGCAAAAGTCTCTGCTAAATAAAAAACACTTATACACCTGAGAATCATCAAAAGTCCATTCAAAGATCATAAGATTTATAAACGGCATAATACTCAGAAATATAATCGTTACCAAATGAAGCCATCTCTGTCTGAGTTCCTTGTAGATCCAGCCTTTCATCATCATGCCTCTCTCCTTTCATACGCCTTGCGCATGATCAGATAATAGCCAATGCATACAACAACAAAGAATGAAATCGAGAAAATCAAAGTACTGCTCCGTTCAGCCAGATCAAATACGCTGTATTCTGCTCCGGTAGATACATTTGTAATTTTTCCTGTAAATAGATTTATACCGAATACCGGGAAAATCGCAGTGAGCAGAATTATAGTGATAAGAACTGATTTTACTACGGAAGAGTTTAAACCGATCACTACAGCACCGCTTTCAATTGCATCAATGAGCCAGATTTCTGCAGACATTATCAGATACATATTCAGCATAAAACACATCACATCGTATCCTGATCCGTAACTGATTCCCAGTACAAAAACTGAAGACAGTACTCCAAACAAAAGGAAAACTACGATTTTCAGTAAAAAATCTGACATCGCTTTCTCACCTGCAGTAAGAGGTAAAGTATATGAATAGCGCTTCCATCCTGAATTAATGTCCATTTTCTGAACGTTGTTGGTTGATCCGGATGTAACAGCACCTAAAAGAGCCAGAAGTACTGCAAACATCTGAATAATACTTTTTCCGGTTTCATAAGATAACCCGCTTTTTTTATCGAAGCTTCCTTCGCCTGACAGAACTAACGGAAGCATAAATAAAAGACCCATGAGACTATACAGTACAAGATAGAGAAAATAATGCTTCCATGTAAGTTTCAGTTCGCGGTAAACAAGTGATCTGTACAGTGCCATCATGACCACTCCTTTTCATCACGGTGAACGTAGTAGACCATGATATCGTCAAGACCGGCTGCATCGATTACTGCATTTCTGTATTTTGCTGCTGCGCTCTCGCGGTCTTTCACCATGATCTCTGCACCGAAATCATTCATTCTGATACTTACAATATCCTCCGGATCAATATTCTTCACTTCGTCCTTATCACATTTAAGGATGCCATGACTTCCGAGAATATCATCCTTGTAACCGGAAAGCAGTATCTTTCCTCTGTCGATAAATGTAACCATGTCAGCGATCTTTTCAAGATCAGAAGTGATGTGAGATGACATGAGTACCGAACGTTCACCGTTCTGCATGTACTCCATGAAAATATGAAGTATCTCGTCACGTACAACCGGATCAAGACCGGCTGTTGCCTCATCCATTACAAGCAGTTCCGCATTGTGCGAAAGAGCGCAGGCTATCTGCAGTTTCATTTTCATACCCTTGGAGAACTGCCCGATTTTCTGCTTTGGCGGAAGTCCGAAACGTTCTGCATATTTCATAAACTGAGCGTCATCCCATTCCGGATAAAGTCCCTCAAATATCTTCGAAATATCTCTGATATTGAAAACATCATGGAAAGGCATTTCATCGAACACCACAGCGATGCGTTTCTTTATCTCTTTTTCGTCTTTCGCGTGGTCAAGTCCGAAAATCTTTATCTGCCCTTCGCCGGTCTTTTTTATATTCAGCATGGTGTGGATAGTTGTGGTCTTTCCTGCACCGTTCTGTCCGATAAATCCCATTATGCAGCCTTTCGGAACAGTAAAACTTATATCATCCAGCTCAAAAGTCTTATATCTCTTGCTGACATTTCTGATCTCTATCGCGTTTTCGTATGTACTCATTTTAATCTCCTCCGTTTACCAGATCAAGCAGATCATGCAGTTCTTCCATGGTAAGTCCTGCTTTGCGTGCCGCATCTCCTGCTTCCATAAGAAGCGCCTCGATACGTCTTATCTGCTCTTCGCGGTATATCTCTAAATTCTGTGCCTTTACAAACGATCCTTTACCGGTATAACTCTCTATAAATCCGTCCCGTTCAAGTTCTTCGTACGCTCGTTTTGTTGTCATAAAACTGATACGCAGTTCCGTCGCCAGAACGCGCATGGAAGGCAGCGCTTCACCTTCACTTAGTTTTCCCTCAAGTATCAGCGTTTTGATCTGATTCACTATCTGCAGATAGATCGGTTCCCCGCTTGAATTGCTGATGTTGATATTCATTCTGTCTGTCCCCCTTCTAAAGGTCCGGCTCTTTTTAACATTTGCAACTGCTAAAAGAGTCTAAATTGTATAACCTCTATGTATACAATTATAGCAGCGTTTTATACACTTGTCAAGTGAAATTTATATTGAAAGTAAAATATTTTTTCGTTTACCATTCAAAAAAGTAACCGGAAACCCCTGACAGCGTTGATCTGTCCGGAATTTCCGGTTTACGATTTTTATAAAAACAGTTCCATATCGATGCATTCCCACACACCGATCGGCATTTCACATTTTCTGCGGTTAAACTCCTTAAACCCAAGAGAGCCATAGCATCGTCGGGCATTCTCATTGTTCTCGAACACCCCGAGATCTATTCTTTTAGCAGCGGTATTTTCCTTTACATATTCCACTGCAAGACGAAGCAGCTCTTTTCCGTATCCCCTGCCTCTGAATTCCGGATCTACAACAACGAAACCAAAGCGGACATTCTCATCATCGTTTTCTTTCGGATATCGGATTATCAGATGTCCGACTGCTTTACCATTATCATCGACAGCAGTAAGCGGAATAAATCTCCCCGTTTCTATCTGCGGAGCATAATTATCATCTATATCATTGTCTCCAAGCGGATACTTATTGAATCTGTCAGCAGACCATTTATACAGTTCCGCTTCCGACCGCAGCCATTTACATATAACTGCAGAGTCTTCTTTTTTATACGCACGTAAAAGCATCGTTTATAAATTCCTTTCTTTTTATAATACAATAGTAGTATATATAAAACCGACGGATTTGTCAAATTACTCACCCCGGCTGTTTTTTTGAAAATTTACTCTTGCATGTTGCATTTAAAATTGATATAATATATACGGGTGTTTTTGCGCGGAAGAACGTGCAGAACAATCAGTGAAACCAAAAATTTTGAAATGAGGAATCAGAACATGCCAAGTAGTATAGTAATCGGAAGTCAGTGGGGCGACGAAGGAAAGGGTAAAGTAATCGACATCCTTGCGTCACAGGCTGAAGTAGTTGTACGTTCACAGGGTGGTAACAACGCTGGTCATACAGTAGTAAACAACGGTGTTACTTACAAACTCCACGTAGTTCCTTCCGGTATCCTTTATCCGGACACACTCTGCCTTATCGGTGCGGGCGTTGTTATAGATCCTAAGAACTTCCTTGAAGAGCTCCAGATGCTCAAAGACAAGAACATTTCAACAAAGAATCTTAAGATAGATCCTCGTACACACGTTGTAATGCCATGGCACATCCTCCTCGACGGACTTTCAGAACAGTTCAGAGGAAACAGTGACATCGGTACAACAAAGCGCGGTATCGGTCCTGCTTACATGGACAAGTACGAACGCTGCGGTATCAGAATGTACGACCTTGTTCATCCTGAAATATTCAGACAGAAGGCGCTTTCAACAGGCGCCCTCAAGAACAAGATAATCACAGAAGTTTACGGCGGTGAAGCATTCGACCTCGAAGCAGTTATCGCTGAATACACAGAATACGGCAAGCAGCTTGCTTCATACGTTGACGACGTTTCAGTACTCACATACGAAGCAAACAAGGCAGGCAAGACAATTCTTTTCGAAGGTGCTCAGGCTACACTTCTTGACATCGACTTCGGTACATATCCATACGTAACATCTTCACACCCTGTATCAGGCGGTGTATGCACAGGTACAGGTGTAGGTCCTAAGATGATCGACAGAATAATCGGTGTTGCCAAGGCTTACACAACAAGAGTCGGCAAGGGACCTTTCCCGTCAGAACTCAATGACGAGATCGGTGACAAGATCAGAAACATCGGCGGCGAATTCGGTACAACAACAGGTCGTCCGAGAAGAACAGGCTGGTTTGACGCAGTTATCGTTCGTCACTCAGTAAGAGTAAACGGTCTTGACGGACTCGCACTCAACAAGCTCGATACACTCTGCGGTCTCGGCGACCTCAAGGTATGCGTAGCTTATAAAAAGCCTGACGGAACAATTCTCAAAAACTTCCCTGCAGCACTCGAAGAACTCGACGGTGTTGAACCGGTTTACGAAACACTTCCTGGATTTACAGAAGACATTTCAGGATGCAGATCATTCGATGAACTTCCTGAAACATGCAAGGCATACATCAAACGTGTTGAAGAACTCATCGAATGCCCTGTATGCATGATCGGTGTTGGTCCGGACAGAACACAGACAATCGAAAGAAACTGATAAAAACAAAACCGTCAGCTTATGTAACGTATTCTCTCAGAGCCGGAACCGTTTTCCACGCTCTGAGAGACTTTAAGCTCACGGATCATAATATTAGCGAGGTGATCAGGAATGGCTGAAAACAACCACAATCTTGACGGTATCAGTGCGCCTGTTCTTGAAGAAACTACTTACGATCCTTCAAAGGCCGTAAAACGTAGTCTTGACGGAATTCAGGCTCCTGCACTTGAAGAAACATCCTATACCCCTGAAAAGAAAACAGCAGGACTCGACGATGTTGCAGCTCCTGTTCTTGCAGATACTTTCACACCAGGCGCAGCACCGCAGTATGGTGCTCCTCAGAACGCACAGGCCGCTGCCCCGAACTTCCAGCAGTACGGTGCCCAGAATCCTCAGGCTGCAGCTCCGCAGTTTCAGCAGTATGGTGCACAGGCTCCTCAGGCCTCAGCTCCGCAGTTCCAGCAGTACGGCACTCAGAATCCTCAGGCCACAGCTCCGCAGTTCCAGCAGTATGGTACTCCTGCTCCACAGGCTGCAGCTCCGGCTTTCCAGCAGTATGGTGCTCAGAATCCTCAGAACGCAGCTCCGCAGTTCCAGCAGTACGGTGCTCAGAATCCTCAGGCAACAAGTCAGCCTTTCCAGCAGTATGGTGCTCAGAATCCTCAGAACGCAGCTCCGCAGTTCCAGCAGTACGGTGCTCAGAATCCTCAGGCTACAAGTCAGCCTTTCCAGCAGTACGGCTCTCAGAACCCTCAGGCTGCGAGCCAGCCGTTCGGACAGTACGGTGCTCAGAATCCTCAGGCTGCAAGTCAGCCGTTCCAGCAGTACGGCGCTCCGAATGCGCAGGCTGCAAGTCAGCCTTTCCAGCAGTACGGCGGTGCTGGTCAGACAAGCAGAAATCTGGATGATGTTCAGAAACCTGTACTTGCAGATGAACCTCAGACCGAACAGCGTTACGTTCCTAAATTCGTTGACCCTGATCTTGAAAACGCTAAGAAAACTGCAGTTGACAGAGCAATAAAGAGTTCACTCAACTCAGTTCCTGAAAGCTTTGACAAGGAAAAGAGCCGTGAAGTCTACCGTGAATTCATGCGTGAAAAGGAAGCTGATCTTGCAAGAAAAGGCGGCATGCTGGTTATTGTTATCATGGTCATCGGCATGATCTCCGGTCTTCTCACACTTCTTTACTCATTCATGGCGCTTAAGGATGAAACACCTGCATTCCTTGAAACATGCAATATGTGCACAACGATCCTCGGCGTCATCTTCCTCGGCGGCGCAGGCGCAATGCTCGTAAAGTCAAACACAACCAGAAAGATAGCTTCAAATATATTCACATTCGGTACAGTTCTTCACGTAATTCCGGGACTGTTCGTAATGTTCTCAAAGGTACAGGGTATGGCAAAAATAATGTACCTCGCAGTACTTGTGATCAACATAATAATCTGCTTCTCATACGGTTCAAGCGAAGCGATCAAGAAGCACTACAACGGCCACGACGACGAAGCTTATTATTAATGAAACTCTGCAGTTTCATTGAAACGAAGTTATTAACCCACGATAAAAAAGTTCAGCATATCCTCACGAAAAGGATATGCTGATTTTTTATTGTACTAATTTGATACAGCTTATGATTTCTAGGGATACACTGATTAAACCGGAAATCCGGCTTCGCCGGATTTCCGGAGGTGGGATTTGCGGGGCTTCGCCCCGGACCCCGCGCTGATTTATGAATAAATCAGCGTTTTCCTAGCTTAAACACAGTCCGAGAACCGTAAAAGCGGTATGTACCGATCCGTCGGCGATCTCGATCTCGATATAATGGGTCTGATTGAGCTCAGACGCCATTATTTCCTTATACGCTGCATAGTCGCCCCATCCTCCGGAAAAGTCACCGTCAAGATCACAGCACGGCTTTCCGTCGAGTCTCACGGAATAGATGCCGCTTCTTGAATCAGCAGTCCGAAGATATACAATGCCGATGTTACGGGCTATGACTTCAAAACAGATCCTTCCCTCCTGGGTCGTTGTCCAGCTGTGAGGAAACTGCGGACTGACATCTGAAGGCCAGAAGCCGGTGCACAGTACAGGATTTATATCACGGTTGTCGAAAAACTTTGCATTATCATATTTCTCATATGATTCAATGATCTCATAATACTCCGGCTCATCGGAAAATGTTTCGGAAAACACCTTGTCCATGTATGAGTTTATGAGTTCTGCGACAAGCGCATGGCCTGCTGAGGAAGGATGTATCTCATCCGGTGAAATGTTTTCCCACTTAAGCTTCCCCGCCTGAATTTCGGGCCAGATAGCATCAGCATAGCTGATCATAGGCAGATCATAAAGCCAGCCCGTTTCGGAATGATATTTCTGAAAACTATCTCCTTTTGAATCCACCATGAAAAGAAGGATAACAGCAGGCTCTGAATCATGACAGAGTATCTTTTTCACAAGGCTTCTGTACGAATCAATATTTATGCTTTCATCGGTATCATTCACTGAAAATTCCACAATGACGATATCAGGATCATGAGTGAGAAGATCACGTCCGGCGCGATGGACCCCTATGTAGGAATCAGTCGCCCCGATACCGCAGTTTACATAGTTTACAACTGTCCACGGAAACTTATCCCTCCACCAGTCGTAGGTAAGCTCCGCATAGGACTCTCTCCGCGAATCTGCATGACAGCCATGAGTGACAGAGCCGCCTATGACTGAGAATGTAATGGTCTCTCCACGGGCGGCTCTCTTTATTGCAGAGTAAAGACGGCTTTTATTGCCTTCGCAAAGAACTGACCTTTGTTTCATGGGCTCAGTTGCAATAATTCCGTTACTCTCCATCATCTGTCTTTAACTCAATATTCTTTTCAAGCCATGACTTACGGTACTTGTAAGGAGTGGTTGACTCGATCGCCTTGAACTGCTTGTTGAAATAGCAGGTGTCATAGAATCCACAGGCAGCAGAGATCTCCTCAAGTGTCTTGTCAGAATACTTAAGCAGCCATTTCGCATTTCCGATACGCTTCTGCATTATGTACTTGGCGATCGTTATGCCGTAGGCTTTCTTGAATTCCTTGGTAAGATGGAACTTGCTGATATTGAATTTTTCACATATTGTTTCAAGATAAATATCTGTAGTGTAATTCCTGTTTATATATCTTCTTATCTCGGCCAGTTTTCTTACTATCTGTGAATTGTATATCGTATCATTCTTCTTGAATGTCATCATCAGAGTAAGAAGATCTACTATAAGCTTTGATGAACGTACTTCAGTGGATGAATCATGTCTGGTATTTATCTCGATCAGCTGACGCATAAGATCCTCGAAAGGATCAATAATATCGGGATGGATAACATTAATATACGCATTGGCAAAATATTCGTAGTATCCTCGTGCTGTCGGCCCGTTGAAATGCAGCCAGAGCAGTTTCCACGGTTCACTCAGACTGCTTTTATACGAATGCGGCTTAAGGCAGTCGATAAGGAAACAGCAGCCCTTGGTAAGTGTATACGACCTGTTGTTATACACCAGTTCGCCCTTGCCGTCAAGAACGATCACGAAGAGAAAGGAATCGAGATTATCACGGATCGTGTTATACGGTTTGATAACATCAAGATAACCGATCTCCTGCACATAGAAAAAAGTTTCCTTTACCGAAGCACTTACAGTGCTCATTATGCGGTACGAATCCTTGGTGTAGTTGCTTTTGAAACTGTCAAACAAACTATCCATTTTACGCTCACTTCCTTTTTTATCAATCATTTTCCCTGAAAGCACTGATCCGTCCGTAAACCAGTGCGAAGCCACGTGACAAATCTCCGTAAAACCGCAGACCTGATCAGCGGACTCATTATTTCTTTGTTTTTATCTTCATTGAAATATCAAAACACTTAACTGAATGAGTAAGCGCTCCGAGTGAGATAATATTCACACCCGTAAGAGCTACATCACGTATATTCTCTGCAGTAACATTTCCGGATGCTTCAAGAAGTGCTCTGCCGGCTGTTATCTCAACAGCTTTTTTCATATCATCACAGTTCATGTTATCAAGCATGATAACTTCGCATCCGCAGTCAAGAGCTTCCTTAAGTTCGTCAAGATTTCTTACTTCAACCTCGATCTTGACCATGTGACCTATCTTTTCACGGAGAGCCTTTACTGCAGGTGTGATACCGCCGTAAGCATCAAGGTGATTGTCCTTGAGCATAGCCCCGTCAGAAAGATTGTAGCGGTGGTTCTTTCCGCCGCCCACGGTAACTGCGTATTTCTGAAGCGCACGGAGTCCCGGAAGAGTCTTTCTTGTATCAGTTACCATCGCATTTGTGCCCTTAACAAGCTCTGCACATCTGTTTGTTGCAGTTGCAATGCCTGACATATGCTGAAGAATGTTGAGTGCTGTTCTTTCGCCCTTCAGCAGAGTTCTTGTCGAACCTGTCATTTCAGCTATGATATCGCCCTTTTTAACATGTTCGCCGTCTTTTATTTTTATGATGAAATCAACGTCGCCTCCGGAAAAATCAAATACGCGCTTTGCTATTTCTATACCGCAGAGAACACCGTCATCCTTGGCAACATAGTAAGCCTCACTTCTGTGAGAATCATCGAGAAGGTTGTCAGTTGTGACATCCATGTAGTTTATATCTTCAAGAAGCGCAGTCTTTATTATATCGTCAATGTACAGCTGAGAAAGCTTCATAGATAAGTTCCTTTCTTTTATCAGATTATTTCCCTGAGAATGAGATAAGCAATTGTGATCAGAGAGTTTGCCTCAACATAGTCTCTGTTTACACAGTAGTCCTCGGAATGGATGAGTTTTCTGAGTTCCTTGACTCTTTCAAATCCGCGGACTGCAGCTTCCTTGTCAGGAATAACAAAGGCACTTTCCTGCATGATCTTTCTTACCTCTGTTCTGATGCCCTTAGGGATCACCGGCTTGTCCTCGTGTGAATCAAACTTATGCTCTGCAAAATCCTTAGGAACGCTTTCGGCACATGCTGCTATATGTGCTGCCGCATGTCTTGAGAATACAAGAGCTTCAAGCAGTGAGTTGCTGGCAAGTCTGTTGTTGCCGTGTACGCCTGTGTGTGAGCACTCACCTGCTGCGTAGAGACCTCTTATCTTGGTCTGTGCATTCTTGTCAACGTTGATACCGCCCATAAGGTAGTGCTGACACGGGAATATCGGGATCCAGTCCTTTGTGAGATCGAATCCCTGGTCAAGAAGATTCTTGTAGATCATCGGGAATCGGTTTTTAAGGAATTCAGGATCCTTGTGTGTTATATCGAGATAAAACTCAGTGGAGTTCTGTTTTCTGCTTTCATGAATAATGGAGTGTGAAACGACATCACGCGGAGCAAGTTCAAGTCTGTCATCGTAATTATGCATGAATCTCTCGCCGTGATAGTTGCGGAGGTAAGCGCCCTCGCCTCGTACAGCCTCGGAAATGAGGAAACATTCACGTGTCTGTCTGTTGTTGAATGCTGTAGGATGGAACTGAACATAGCTTAAGTTCTTTATGTCAGCACCCATGTCATAGGCCATTGAAATACCGTCACCTGTTGCGATGGCTGAGTTTGTGGTAAATTCATAGACACGTCCTATACCGCCTGTAGCCATTATAAGGAAATGGCTGTTTACTGCAGTGTATCCTTCTTCGTTAAGAAGGTTTACTGAAAAACCGGTATCGGTCTTGACTGCTTCACACATCAGTGTGTTTTCGAGTATTGTAACATTAGGAAGTGACTTGGCCTTGATGATGAGCTTGTCAACGATCTCGGCACCTGTCGCATCTTTATGGTGGAATATTCTGTGTCTGCAGTGACCGCCTTCAAGAGTGCGGTGATAGGTTCCGTCAGGATTCTTGTCAAAGTCAACGCCGAACTTAATGATATTTTCTATGTCGTATGCTGCTTCGCTTACAAGAATGTGCAGTGTTTCACTGTTGTTTTTAAAGCCTCCGGCAATAAGTGTATCGTTCTGATGCAATTGGATATTGTCATTAGGAGAATTGTAAACGCCTGCGATACCGCCCTGCGCAAGTGCGGAGTTGCAAAGCTTCAGCTCCCTTTTTGCAATTACAAGTACTTTAAGATTTTCAGGGAGATTGATAGCCGCATAAAGACCGGCTGCTCCGCTTCCTGCAATAATTACATCATAATTATTCATAATTTTGTCTCCAGAACACGGCACACGAAAGATGCACTGATCTTTCCGCAGACATCCTTAAAAAGCAGGATAACGTGATTTGTCAGCGATCGTCCCGGATGTGCCGGATGATATTTTCAAAAAATTGTACATTTTTATTATACCACAGGCTATGCTTAAATTCAATAAAAAAATTCAATTTAAGCATAAATTAAATACTACATTATATAATCTAAATCACAAAAACGGACCCGTTTTTATATAAAATAATATCCATTTGAATGAAAATAAATTTTTAACCTTGAATTAATTTGACAATATCTGTGTTATGAGATAGAATTATTCTGTAGAGATTTAACCCAAAAACAAAAATACAATTATGCTTTTGAGAAACACTGAACCGTGTACATACCGCACATTGCGGACACACATCAGAATTACTGCAGAATATCGCCAAATCATCTGCAGCACCACGGCCGGTGTATTCTCCGACACAGTAAAATTATAAAGGATGAGTGTAAATTGACTGGAACTAAAAAAATAACAGCAGCCCTTCTTTCACTCTGCCTTATCTGCGCATCATTCTCTCTGAACGGCTGCAGCCAGACAGATGAGAATACATCCGTCACGGACACACGTTCTTCCGGCAGCTCTGCTGACAATGACGACAGTGAAGAGGAAGATACCTCCGATGGCGAATCATCACAGGATTCTGATGAAGAAAGCAGTTCCGATGATGATGACAGCGATAAGGAGAAAGAAACAAACAAGAACAAAGACGGTAAAGGCTCCGGCGAGGATGCTGATACCAAAAAGATCGCCTTTACTTTAAAGAACGGTAACAGCTGGCCGGAAGGAAACATTAACATTTACCAGCTCGACGGCACTGTTACAAACAACCAGTCCGCAGCGATAAGCGACTGGAAAGTAACGGTTCCTGTAAACAAGGACATCGACGTCAAGAATTCATGGGGACTTACCTGGGAGCTTGACGGAAGCACACTTATTATCAAGCCGGACAACAACACCGGCAATATTCTTCCTAACGGAAGCATAAACTTCGGCATACAGATCGCATCGCCTGAAGATATAAGTGCAAAGGAAGCCGTATTTACCGCAAAGAATACATCGGCTTCAAACAACGTACAGAACGGACAGAACAACAACAACAATAACAATAATAATAATAATAACGAAAACCAGAACCAGAACAATAATCAGAACAGCGGACAGACATCCTCACCGAATGCCAAGGATGTTCCTGCTCCTTCAACAGATGACTGGCTCAGTGTTGAAAAGAATAAGATCGTTGATTCAAACGGTAAGGAAGTATGGCTTACCGGATGCAACTGGTTCGGCTACAACACCGGTACAAACATTTTCGACGGACTCTGGAACGCTGATCTGAACACATCTGTAAACGCCATTGCAGACCACGGTTTCAATCTTATCAGAATTCCTATCTCAACCGAACTCGTAAATCAGTGGGAGGACGGTACCTATCCGCAGGCAAACTTCAACCAGGCTACAAACTCCTATCTCGTGGGAATGAACAGCCTTGAGATATTCAACTACGTTATCGGTCAGTGCCGTGCCAACGGTATGAAGATCATGATCGATTTCCACTGTGCAACAACAAACGCCGCAGGTCATAACTATCCGTTATGGTGCGACGACAAGATATCAGAAAAGGACTACATCAGAGCCCTTGAATGGATCGCTTCAACATACAAAAATGACGATACTATCATCGCCATCGACCTCGAAAATGAACCTCACGGGAAGCCTGATGAGAAGCCTCGCGCAAAGTGGGATGATTCAAAGGATTCCGACAACTGGAAGTACATTGCTGAAAAGGCCGGTCTTGCAGTTCTGAACAAGAACCCTAACCTGCTCGTCATGGTCGAAGGTATTGAGTGCTATCCTGTTGACACTAAGAAAAACGGTAATTACAAGTCCACAGACAAGTCTGACTACTACTTCAACTGGTGGGGCGGAAACCTCCGCGGCGTAGCAGACCATCCTGTAGACCTCGGCAAGTATAACAACAAGCTCGTTTATTCACCTCACGACTACGGCCCGACAGTTTACGAACAGCCGTGGTTCGAAGGCAGCTACACATTCGATTCCCTCATGGATGACTGCTGGCGCGACAACTGGTTCTACATCTACGAACAGAAAAAAGCTCCGCTCCTCATCGGTGAATGGGGCGGCTTCATGAAGGAACCAAACCTCACATGGATGACCTACTGCAGAAAACTCATCAAGGAAAACAAGCTCCACCACACATTCTGGTGCTTCAACGCAAATTCCGGAGATACAGGCGGACTTGTACTTGATGACTTCACAACATGGGACAACGACAAGTACGAATTCGTAAAGGAAGTTCTCTGGCAGACAGACGACGGCAAATTCATCGGCCTCGACCACCAGATCCCACTCGGAGAAAACGGAATTTCACTTTCAGATTATCGCTGATAATTCAAAACAAACATAAAAATGCTTCGCATCACAGAGATGCGAAGCATTTCTTTTTGTCATTACTTCAACTTGTGCAAATTTTGCACAAGTTGAAATTTGTGATAAATTATAGTCATTATTCACAGATTGAGTTAGTGTCAAAATGGCACATACTTATTTCTGTACGAAGGTTCCCGCCGTATTATTCACCGTCATTTGAAAGACTTACTATAACTTCCGGAACAAGGTTTGCAGGAAGCTGTTCGTATCTTACAAACTCGAATGTGAAGTCGCCGAGACCTCTTGTTGTCTGTCTGAGGTATGTAGCGAAGTCATGCATTTCCCTTACAGGTACATCAGCGAGGATCTCTGTCATGCCTTCCTCTTCAGCCGGGTTCATGCCAAGCATACGTCCGCGGCGCTTGTTGAGTTCACCCATAACGTCACCTGTCTTGTCGTCTGAAACACGTACTGAAAGACTTCCGATTGGTTCAAGAAGAACCGGGTCAGCCTGCTTGAGTCCTTCCTTGTATGCGATTGAAGCAGCAGTCTTGAATGCCATTTCAGATGAGTCAACCGGATGGTATGAACCGTCAACGAGAATAGCCTTGAGTCCTACCACAGGGCAGCCTGCAAGAACACCCTTCTTCATGCTTTCCTGAATACCCTTTTCAACTGCCGGGAAGTAGTTCTTAGGAACCGCACCGCCGAATACTCTTTCTTCGAACACGAGTTCGTCACCTACTGTAGGCTCGAATTCCATCCATACATGTCCGTACTGGCCGTGACCGCCGCTCTGCTTCTTGTGCTTGCCTTCAACCTTTACCTTCTTTCTGATCGTTTCCTTGTAAGGTATCTTAGGAACTGTAAGTACAACGTCGGCACCGAACTTTTCCTTGAGCTTTGAAGCTGCTATTTCAAGATGCTGGTCGCCGAGGCCGCTTAATATCTGTTCAGTTGTTGAAGGATCCTGTTCATATTTAAGTGTAGGATCTTCTTCAAGAAGCTTTGCGATACCAGCAGATATCTTGCTTTCATCGCCCTGTGCCTTAGCCTTTACAGCCATTGAGTAGCACGGAGCCGGATACTGTACAGCATCGAACTTAACTGTTCTTGAAGGATCGCAGAGAGTATCTGATGTGCTTATATCTGTCTTGACTGCTACAACAATGTCACCTGCATTAGCACTATCAACTTCTTCCTGCTTCTTGCCAACCATGTTGTAAAGCTTGCCTATCTTGACATTCTGGCCGCTTGTGGAATCAAATACTGTATCACCTGACTTAAGCACACCGGCGTAAACCTTGATGTATGACATCTTTCCTACGAAAGGATCGACTGTTGTTCTGAATACGAATGCTGCAAGCGGATCAGAAACCGTACAGTTTATTTCAACCGGATCACCGTTTTTATCTTCAGCCACCGGCTTTGCTACTTCAAGCGGAGAAGGAAGAAGAAGTGAGATCTCCTTTAAAAGCATGTCTATTCCGGCAAGTGATTCAGCAGATGTTGCGATTACCGGAGTGATCTTGCCCGCATTTACACCCTTGTGGATACCGTCTATAAGCTCCTTCTGAGTAAATGCTGTTCCTTCAAAGAACTTTTCCATAAGTTCATCATCAGTTTCAGCAACGGCCTCACTGATAGCCTGGATAAGACCGTCAAGTCTGTAGTCCATTTTGTCGGCTATATCGCCTTCAGGCATATCTGTTTCAACAGCTTCACCCTTGTCGTTGTATTTATAAGCCTTCATCTCGATAAGATTGATGTAGCTTGAAATGCTTCCGTCCCTGATGACCGGAACAACTACCGGACACACTGTAGGACCGAAAGCGGTCTTGAGCTCTGTAAGAGTATTATAGAAATTTGCATTAGGATCGTCAAGCTTTGTTACGATGAATACTCTTGACTTTCCGAGCTTTTCTGCAAATTTATAAGCTTTTTTTGTACCTACCTTAACCCCTGACTTGCCTGATACTGTTATCATGACAGAGCCGGCTGCAGTAATACCTTCACGCATTCCGCCTTCAAAATCAAAAAGGCCCGGAGTGTCGATGAGATTTACCTTTATTCCTTCTGTAACGAAGTTGGCTATTGATGTATTTATTGAAACTTTTCTCTTGATTTCTTCCGGATCAAAGTCACAAACAGTGTTTCCTTCTTCTGTCTTTCCAAGACGTTCTGTAACCCCTGCCCTGAAAAGTAATGCTTCAGCAAGCGAAGTCTTGCCTGAACCGTTATGTCCTGCAAGAGCGATGTTTTTAATAGTTTCTGCATTGTTAGTCATAATCACATTTCCCCTTTATGTAGATTTGTACAAAATATTATGTTAGTTATTATATCACTTTTGTTTTTTTAACACAATACATAATTAAAAATTTCATTCCAATAGATAAAATAATTATAATGTGTTTGTACACAACGCACAAAAAGCGGACCCGTCACGAGTCCGCTTTTGTAATTATAGTTTGTATAGTTATCAGTCTTCGTTAAGTCCGCAGCACTTCTTGTACTTCTTGCCGCTTCCGCAAGGACAAAGCTCATTGTCCTTTATTTTATTTGACTTCGCAGCTCCTGAGAAGCTGCCGTCGCCTGCGCCTGCATTAGGAGCATCAGGCTTGTTTACCTGTACACGTTCAGGAGCCTGATTGTTTGCAAGTCTTACAGTGAGAAGCATACGTACTGTATCTTCACGGATGCTTTCTACCATTGCATCGAACATTTCAAAACCTTCGTATCTGTATTCAACAACAGGGTTCTTCTGGCCGTAGGCTCTGAGTGAGATACCCTTCTTGAGTTCGTCCATGTCGTCGATGTGAGCTGTCCACTTTGAGTCAACAACTCTGAGAAGGATAACTCTTTCGAGTTCTCTGATAGCTTCCTCGCCGTACTGAGCTTCCTTGTCGGCATAGAGCTTCAGTGCTCTCTCAGTGAGCATATTGACGATATCCTTCTTTTCTGTTTCCTCAAACTTGTTTTCATCTTCTTCAAGATCCTTAAAGTCATCTTCCTTTGTTATCCAGTCGAGGAAGTATTCCCTGAGAGCAACAAGGTTCCAGTTTTCCTTGTCTTCACCGTCTTCAAGAAGATATCTGTCAACAGTAGTCTCGATGAGATCCTTTATCATCTTGATGATGCTGTCGTGGAGATCATCACCGTTAAGAACCTTTGAACGCTGATCGTAGATGATCTCACGCTGCTTGTTCATAACATCGTCGTAGTTGAGGACATTCTTTCTTATGCTGAAGTTACGTCCTTCAACCTTCTTCTGTGATGACTCGATCATCTTTGTGAGGAACTTGCTTTCGATAGGCATTGTTTCCTCAACGTTGAGAGTCTTCATGAGGTTTTCTATTCTGTCAGCTGCAAAGATTCTCATGAGGTCGTCTTCGAGTGAAAGGAAGAAACGGCTTTCGCCCTCGTCGCCCTGACGTCCTGAACGTCCGCGAAGCTGATTGTCAATACGTCTTGATTCATGACGTTCGGTACCGATAATGAAAAGACCGCCTGCCTTACGTACTTCAACTGCCTTTTCCTTAACCTCGGCACTGAACTTGTCGTAAAGTTCCCTGTAGACTTTTCTTGCCTCGATTATAGTTTCATCATCAGTTTCAGCATAGCCAACTGCTTCGTTGATGATATCTTCCTCGTAGCCCTTCTTGCGCAATTCTGCCTTAGCCTGGAATTCAGCGTTACCGCCGAGGATGATGTCAGTACCACGTCCGGCCATGTTGGTAGCGATAGTAACTGCTCCGAGCTTACCTGCCTGAGCAACGATCTCAGCTTCCTTTTCATGCTGTTTTGCGTTGAGGACGCTGTGCTTGATGCCCTTCTTCTTGAGGAGAGCAGAGAGCTTTTCTGACTTGTCGATGGATACTGTACCTACGAGTACCGGCTGTCCTTTTTCATGACACTCAACGATCTGGTTGATAACAGCTTCGAATTTTCCGCGTTCTGTTCTGTACACCTGATCTGAATGGTCTATTCTCTGTACCGGTCTGTTTGTCGGTACCTGAATAACGTCGAGTTTGTAGATCTCCTTGAATTCATCTTCTTCAGTCATAGCTGTACCGGTCATACCGGAAAGCTTTGCGTAAAGTCTGAAGTAATTCTGGAATGTGATAGTAGCAAGTGTCTTTGATTCATGAGCTACCTTAACGCCTTCCTTGGCTTCAATAGCCTGGTGGAGACCGTCGTTGAAACGACGTCCCATCATGAGACGGCCTGTGAATTCATCAACGATGATAACTTCGCCGTCCTTTACAACGTAGTCGATATCTCTCTTCATTACACCGTTAGCCTTGAGGGCCTGGTTGATATGGTGAAGAAGAGTCATGTTGTCAGGGTCCATGAGGTTTTCAACGTTAAAGTGCTTTTCAGCTTTCTTTACACCTGTTCTTGTTATAGTAGCGGATTTCGACTTTTCATCGATGATGTAGTCATATTCCTTGTTGAGTTCATCCTGGTCTTCCTTGTCGTCCATTTCAACGACTGTTACAGGAACAAGAGTCTTGGCAAACTTGTCAACTATACCATAGAGCTCTGTTGACTTTTCGCCGCGTCCTGAAATGATAAGAGGAGTTCTTGCTTCATCGATGAGGATGGAGTCAACTTCGTCGACGATAGCAAAGTTAGGTTCTCTCTGAACCATGTCCTTCTTGTAGATTACCATGTTGTCACGAAGGTAGTCAAATCCGAGTTCATTGTTTGTGGCATAAGTGATGTCACAGTTGTATGCAGCTCTTCTCTGACCGTTGTTGAGGTCATGAAGGATAACACCTATTGTAAGACCAAGATAGCGGTATACCTTACCCATTTCCTCAGACTGGAACTTGGCAAGATAGTCGTTTACTGTTACTACGTGAACGCCCTTTCCTGAAAGTGCGTTGAGATAAGCTGCAAGGCAGGCTACGAGAGTTTTACCTTCACCGGTCTTCATTTCTGCGATACGTCCCTGATGAAGAACGATAGCACCGATGATCTGTACAGGGAAAGGTTTTTTGCCGAGTACACGGAATGCAGCTTCACGGCATGTTGCAAGAGCCTCCGGAAGAATGTCATCAAGAGTTTCACCTGCAGCAAGTCTGTCCCTGAAAGCTTTTGTCTTGCCCTTGAGTTCAGCTTCGGAAAGCTTTGAATATTCTTCATCAAGGTCAAGGACAGCCTGTTTTATCGGTTCAATACGTGCAAGTTCCTTTTTGCTGTATGAACCAAAAATTTTATCTATTAAACTCATTTTACTTTAGTCCACCTTTAAAAATTTAATATTATGAATTAATGTATTACGAATACAGTTTAGTACCAGGTAATAATAAATACACATATTATATTTTATCGTAAATTTAAAAATTTGTCAATAGCGCACATTTTCCATTTTGGCTTTTTTTTCACAACACAGACTGTACCGTCAGCAGTTTTTTCAGTTATATATTGATATAAATCATAATTTATGGTATAATAAAGGAAAACAGCAGCGTTTCCATTATTATCGCCTGAAAAGGAGGACGGACGATTTGTACGCTATAGGATCAAAAAAGAATCTTCTTAACAATGAACACAGCAACGGCTACTATGAAACTGTAAAGGATCTGCTTGAAAATGACCTTGTACAGAAAATGAAGGAATTTACTCAGCACGGCAACACATCAACATTTCAGCACTGCATCAATGTTTCATACTATAACTACAAACTCTGCCGGCTTTTCCGTCTTGATGCAAGAGCCGGTGCGCGTGCCGGGCTTCTGCATGACTTTTTCCTTTATGACTGGCATACTCACACCAGGGAAACCGGAGACCATTTTCACGGTATGACCCATCCGAAGGCGGCACTGCGTAATGCATGCGAGCATTTTACGCTTACTGACAAGGAAAAGGACATCATTTTAAAGCATATGTTCCCGCTGACTATTACTCCGCCGAGTTACAAAGAAACTGTTGTTATAGTTCTGGTGGACAAATACTGCGGGCTGATAGAAACAGCAGCACACATATTTTCAAAAATAACAGGCCGGTACAGGCAGAGCGAGATCAGTACCAGGCAGTAAAAAAAGCAGCATATCACCGCTCCGTTCAGAGCCAGCATGATATGCTGCTTTTGCTTTGCCGGGAAAACACTGATCAAACCGGAAATCCGTTAATCTGATTCCTCTTCAGAGATCTCATCCGTCTCTGAATAAACGCGGGCATCTTCTGCAGTTTCCTCGATGATCTTCCGCACCTCTTCGACTCCTTCAAAAGTCTGTGATGAGAACGGTATGATGTGTATGTCCTCGTAGCACGGTATCGTTTCAGCAAACACCTTCATGGCCTTTGCACGTTCGGTCTTGTTGAGCTTGTCTGCCTTTGTAAGTATGATCACAAACGGCAGTTCATTGTCGATCAGAAAATTGATCATGTGAAGATCGTCTGCAGTAGGTGCATGACGCATGTCTATAAGAAGAAATACCAGTTCAATGTTTCTGTCAGCATTCAGGTATCCTTCTATAAGACCAGCCCAGCGCTGCTTTTCTGTCTTTGCCACCTTAGCGTAGCCATAGCCCGGAAGGTCAACAAAAAAGACATCATCAAGGCTGTAGAAATTGATAGTAGCAGTCTTGCCCGGCACGGAACTTACTCTGGCGAGAGATTTCCTGTTGAATATTTTATTTATAAGAGTCGACTTTCCTACATTTGAACGTCCGGCAAAAACTATTTCAGTACGGTCTGACTCCGGTATCTGGCTGAAAAGACCGTAGCAGGAGTGGAATTCAGCTTTATTGTAATTCATTTACATCTTCCTTTCATGGATACATCCGGTGCTGCGCTCAGGACACGGACATGTATGTTTACGGATACACCGGAGAAATCGGGACACAAAATGACTGACCCTGCCTGTTCAGAACACGGTCAGTCATTATCATTTACTGTACAAGTGCATGTTCAAGAACTGTTTCAAGATTTTCTGCGAAAACAAATTCCACATTTTCCTTTACAACGTCCTCGACATCTTCCATGTCAGGCTTGTTTCCTGCAGGAATGATGACTTTTTTTATGCCTTCCTTATAGGCGGCCATTGTTTTTTCCCTGAGTCCGCCTATCGGGAGCACCTTTCCGTGAAGAGTTATCTCGCCTGTCATGGCAACATCACATCTTACCTTTTTACCCGACAGAGCTGAAACGATAGCGGTGGTCATCGTAACACCGGCTGACGGGCCGTCCTTCGGAACAGCGCCCTCCGGAGCATGGATGTGAAGATCCCTGTTCTTTACGAACTTAGGATCTATGCCGTACTTTTTCGCAACACTTCTTGTATAGCTTACTGCGATTCCGGCACTTTCCTTCATAACGTCACCGAGTGATCCGGTAAGGGTAACTCCGCCCTTGCCTTCGAGCACGAGAACTTCAAGCGGCATAAGAACACCGCCGGCAGCTGTCCATGCAAGACCGTTTACCACGCCTACCTCGTCCTTTTCGCTCTTTACGTCCTTGATGTACTTTTCATGTCCCAGATATCTGCTTATATTATCAGCTGTAAACCTGAGCTTCTTTGCATTTTCGCTTACTATTTCCTTTGCAGTCTTGCGGCACAGTGAACCGATGTTTCTTTCAAGGGTTCGTACGCCGGCCTCTCTGGTATATGAATCGATAAGCCTGTAAATGCCGTCGTCTTCTATCTTCATCTGGGAAGCCTTAAGGCCGTGCTTTTTAAGCTGCTTAGGAATAAGATGTTCCTTTGCTATATGGAACTTTTCCTCACGTGTGTAGCTGGTTATCTCGATGATCTCCATTCGGTCGAGAAGAGGAGCAGGTATTGTCTGTGTGGTATTTGCAGTTGTAATGAACATTACCTTGCTCAGATCGAACGGAACTTCTGTATAGTGATCACGGAATTCCTTGTTCTGTTCACTGTCGAGAACCTCAAGCATAGCCGCCGACGGATCGCCTCTGAAATCGTTGCTCATCTTATCGATTTCGTCAAAAAGAATAAGAGGATTCTTCGTTCCCGCCTGAATCATTGCGTTTATGATACGGCCCGGCATTGCTCCGACATAGGTCTTGCGGTGACCTCTTATATCTGATTCGTCCCTTACGCCGCCGAGCGATACGCGGACATATTCCCTGCCGAGAGCACGTGCTATGGATTTGCCGATCGATGTTTTTCCGACACCCGGAGGGCCCACCAGACAGATTATCTGACCGGTAACATCCGGCTTTATTGCATTGACAGCAATGCTTTCAAGAACTCTTTCCTTTACCTTCTTAAGTCCGAAATGATCCTTTTCAAGCACGGCTTCTGCTTTTTTTATGTTTACCTTTATCCTGCTTTCCTTATTCCAAGGCAGTTCAAGTACAGTATCAAGATAATTCTTTATAACAAAGGTCTCCTGTGAAGATTCAGGAAGTGATCTGAGTCTGTCAACTTCACGGAGAAGCTTGTCCGTGATCTTTTCATCAAGTTTCAGATTAAGGATGCGTGTTCTGTAATCCTCATCCTCATCTTCTTCCCCGAGCTGTTCACTGATGACTCTCATCTGTTCACGAAGAATGTTTTCACGCTGGTTCTTTCCGAAGTTTTCTTTTACCTGACTGTTGATATCATTCTCGATAGCAAGCACTTCGGTTTCCTTTACCAGAACGGCAAGAAGGAATGTGAGCCTGTCCATAATATCATATTTTTCAAGGAGTTCCTGCTTGTCAGCACTCTGGAAATTCGCATTGAAAACTATATTTTCAAACAGTTCCTCAGGATCATCCTGACAGAGTATCGATTTTACGAGTTCACCTGTCATGCGCGGAAGAAGAGCTGCGTATTTTTCAAATTCTTTCTTGATGGACCGGCACATTGCCTCGACTTCGGCCTTTGAAGCCTTTGTGTAGGACGGCTGGCTGATCACTTCGACATATGCCTCATAGTAAGGATCATCTGTTTCCGACTCTGTAAAAGTCAGAAGTTCAGCCTTGTCTATTCCCTCCACAAGGACTCTCAGTTCATCGTCCGGTGTTCTGAGTACCTGTCGTATCTCGGCTACAACGCCCACACGATACAGATCATCGCGCTTCAGATCCTCTGCAAATACATCCCGCTGGGATATAACAAAGATCTTTCTGTTGGTCTTGAGGGCCTGCTTTACAGCATTGACCGACTTCGGCCGGAGCACATCAAAGTGAACGACCATTTTAGGGAACGCAACGATTCCTCTGACCGGTACTGCCGGTAAAATATCATAATCTTCTAAAATATCATAATCGGATTTTCCTGATCCGCTGCTGTCATTTTCAGTATTGTCTGTTACAGGGTTGTTTTTTTCTTCGAGTTCAGCTTTTTCGAGTTCCGGTTTTTCTTTTTTTATGATGTCCACCTTCTTAAAGATATTTACATATTATTATACTATATTTTAAGCTTTTTTTCAAGTATTAACGAACCTGACCGGAAATTCAAAGGGACACCTGCTTCAACGACAGATGTCCCGTGATAAATTATTTCTTTATTGATTTCTTAAGCTTTGCAGCATCTGTTCTGACAACAGGTTTTGCGCCTTCAGTAACACATTCCTTTGTAACTGTTACCTTCTTTATATCCTTTGAAGGTGCTTCGTACATGGTCTCCATGAGAATTCCCTCAACGATCGCTCTGAGTCCTCGTGCACCTGTCTTCTGTGCGATCGCCTTCTTTGCGATCTCCTCGAGAGCTTCAGGTTCAACTTCAAACTCTATGTTATCGTAGTCGAAAAGTTTTTCGTACTGCTTGATAAGAGCATTCTTCGGTTCAGTAAGGATCTGGATAAGAGCCTTTTCATCGAGTTCGTCAAGAACAGTGATAAGCGGAAGACGTCCTACAAGTTCAGGAACAATACCGTACTTGACAAGATCCTGCGGTATTACCTTCTTGAAAATGTTGTTCATTTCTTCCTTGTCTGAAAGAACGTCCGAGCCAAATCCGATGGACTTGTGCTTTGTTCTCTTGATGATAGCCTGTTCAAGCCCGTCGAATGCACCGCCGCAGATGAAGAGGATATTCTTTGTATCGATGTGGATGAATTCCTGGTTAGGGTGCTTTCTTCCGCCCTGAGGAGGAACGTTTGAAACCGTACCTTCGATGATTTTGAGAAGTGCCTGCTGAACACCTTCACCGCTTACGTCACGTGTGATGGAAGTGTTCTCGGACTTTCTTGCGATCTTGTCTATTTCATCGATATAGATGATGCCGCGTTCCGCAGCCTTGATATCAAAGTTTGCAGCCTGGATAAGACGGAGAAGAACATTTTCAACGTCATCACCTACGTAACCGGCTTCTGTGATAGTTGTAGCATCTGCAATAGCAAAAGGTACATCGAGAGTTCTTGCAAGTGTCTGTGCAAGAAGTGTCTTGCCGACACCAGTAGGGCCGAGAAGAAGAACATTGCTCTTCTGGATCTCGACATCATCACCTGCATCGTTGCTGAGAAGTCTCTTGTAATGGTTGTAAACTGAAACTGAAAGTGCGATCTTGGCAGAATCCTGACCGATTACGTACTGGTCGAGGACCTTCTTGATCTCCATAGGCTTCTTGAGCTTGACTGAAAAGTCATTGTTCTTCTTTGAAGTCTTGGTCTTCGGCTTTTCCTTTTCCTTGTCTCCCGGTCCTGCGATTATGTTATAGCAGTACACAACACATTCGTCACAGATGTTTGTATCTCCTGACGAGAACATGCTCTGAACACGGTTTTCTCCTTTGCCGCAGAAATTACAGGTTTTGAATCCGCTGTCTACCATAGTTCACCAACCTTATCTTTTTTCAACTACCTTGTCAATCAGGCCGTAGGCACAAGCCTCTTCAGCTGACATAAAGTTGTCACGCTCTGTGTCATTCTGGATCGTTTCAAGCGGCTGTCCTGTATTTTCAGCAAGCATACTGTTTAACTTGTCTTTCATTTTGAGGATTCGTTCAGTATGTATCTTCATGTCTGTAGCCTGAGTATGACCACCGATTCCGCCGAGTGGCTGATGGATCATTACTTCGCTGTTCGGAAGAGCATATCTTTTGCCCTTTTCACCGCATGAGAGAATAAACGCACCCATAGATGCTGCCATACCGATGCAGATAGTGGAAACATCACACTTGATGTATCTCATAGTATCAACTATTGCCATACCTGCAGTTACTGATCCGCCGGGGCTGTTGATATAGAGACTTATATCCTTTTCCGGATCCTGGCTTTCGAGATAAAGAAGCTGTGCTACAACAAGGCTGGCTGTTGTATCGTTTATCTCTTCTGAAAGCATTATGATACGGTCGTTAAGGAGACGGGAAAAGATATCGTATGAACGTTCTCCTCTGCTTGTCTGTTCTACAACGTAAGGTACAAAACTCATAATTCTATTTTCCTTTCGTCTGCTGCGGATAAATTTACCGCAGATTTCATTTGCCTTATAATGCAAACATTCTCCTGCCGCTGACTCTGCGACAGCAACAGGAGTTTGTTCAGGCTTTATTCAGTTCACTGAGGAAACTCCGATAAGGCAGTGTTCCGTAACACCGGCAGTCTCTGAGTTTCGTGAAGCATATTATTCAGCTGATTCTTCCTTCTTTTCAGCAAGTGAATTATCAACAACAGCTGATTCCTTAACAAGATCAGCAGCCTTTGATACGAGAAGATCCATCTTGTAGTCTTCAGGATTGATGAAACGCTTAACGTCTTCAACACTGATGTGGTTGTTTTCAGCAAGCTTTGCAAGACCTTCTTCAACTTCTGAATCTTCAACTGTAAGGCCTTCCTTAGCTACGATGCTTTCAAGAGCAAGTCTGAGCTTAACTTCGTTTTCAGCTCTGTCCTTGTATGTAGCCTTAAGGTCATCACGGTCCATACCTGTGTACTGGAAGTAAAGGTCAAGACTCATCTGGTTCTGAGCGAGACGAGCTTCGAATTCTGAAATTTCTCTTTCAACTCTCTGGTCGAACATGCACTGAGGGATCTCACCTTCAAGGTTCTTGATGATCTGCTCGAAGAGATAGTTTTCAAACTGTGCATCAGCCTTCTGTTCTGCATTTTCTTCAAGCTTCTTCTTAAGATCTGCCTTGTATTCGTCAACTGTATCGAATTCTGAAACATCCTTTACGAATTCATCGTCAAATTCAGGAAGTTCCTGTGCCTTGATTTCCTTGAGGTTGATCTTGAACACTGCCTTCTGGCCAGCAAGTTCCTTCATCTGGTAATCTTCAGGGAATGTTACTTCGATCTCGAATTCTTCACCTGTCTTGTGACCTGCAACCTGTTCTTCAAAACCAGGGATAAACTGACCGCTGCCAAGTGTAAGAGGATAATCTGTACCCTTGCCGCCGTCAAATGCCTTACCGTCTCTGAATCCTTCAAAATCGATAACAACTTCATCATCCATCTGAGCTGCTCTGTCTTCAACAGTTACGATTCTTGCCTGTCTCTTTCTTGCAGCTTCGATCTGTTCGTTGATAACTTCATCAGTTACAGCGTCGATAACCTTAGGAGCCTTGAGTCCCTTGTATTCTGAAACTGATACTTCAGGCTTTGTTGTGCATGTAGCCTTGAGTACAGCACCTTCAGCCTTTGATGCAGAAACGATTTCAACCTGCGGTCTGTCAACGAGCTCGAGCTTTGTTTCTTCAAGAGCAGCTGTCATTTCATCCGGAAGAATGTCGTTGAGAGCTGTATCGAAGAATACTTCTTCACCGTAATATCTTTCGATAACGGCCATAGGAGCCTTGCCCTTTCTGAAGCCCTTGATCTGGATCTGGTTCTTTTCCTTCTTGTAGGCATTTAAAAGTGCCTTGTTGAAGTCTTCTGCGCTTATTTCAATTACTAACTCAGTAGTATTTACTGCAACATTATTTGATGATTTTAAACTCATTTATATCGTCCTCCATATTTTAATAAACAACATCTAATCCATTATATCACATCAGCTGTATTAATGCTATAGAACTTTATCGTGTTCTACGTTTTTAACAAACTCACATAACGCGATATGGTGCAAAACTGAGATAATCACTGGATATCATGATATATTCGACTCCGTCACGTATTCCGGTAATGGCATTTTTCTGGCTGTATCCGTGTATGTGACCGTAAAAGCACTGCTTAATGCCGTACCTGTACAGCACATCAAGAATATCATAATTGCTGCTTGAACCATATACAGGAGGATAATGAAGAAAGACCACTGGTTCAAGGCCCTGATCAACGGCAGCCTTTATCGATACTTCGAGGCGCTGAACTTCGCGGAACTGAACTTTTTCATCTTCAGTCCTGTCGCCCATGCTTACCCAGCCGCGCGTACCGCAGATGCCGTATTTTCCATAGGTGTAACAGTTGTTGAACAGAAATGATATCGTGTCGAAGTGGTTTTCCAGGACGAATCTCTCCATTTTGGCCATTGTTGACCACCAGTAATCATGGTTTCCCTTCAGTATTATCTTTTTTCCCGGAAGAGAGTCGATAAACTTAAAGTCATTATAAACATTCGGAAGCTTCATTGCCCACGAAGTATCACCTGCAAGAACAACGGTGTCCGCTGCGGCAACAGTGTTTTTCCAGTTCTGCTCAAGTTTTTCAACATAACCGTCCCAGCCGTTGAAGATATCCATTGGCTTGAACTGGTCTCCGAGAGACAGATGAAGGTCCCCGATCGTAAACAGTGCCACTTCCGTTTTCCTCCGTCTGACTGATTCTTACCTGATTCCGAGAGTTTTCATTACGAAGTCAGACATTTCAGCACGGTCGATAGATCCTGTGAATCTTACCGGCTTGTTCTTAAGATCAGCAAGAGCATCAGGGATACTGATGTCTGAAAGTTCATTTATCTTGTCAACGAGAGCATATTCATCGTCAGCCTTGTAGTCAGGGCAGATAGCTTCAAGCACGCTTGCGCTGAACTTGTAAGGACTTGCTGTTGAAGCGATGATCGTTCTTGTCTCATCCTTTGTTTCCCTGCGGTAATCTTCGTATACCTTGACTGCAACTGCTGTGTGTGTATCACAAACATATGAGTACTTGTCATAAATGCTCTTTATTGTTTCCTTTGTGCCGTTGTCATCGCAGAATCCGGCATAGAAGTCTTCCTTTATCTTAGCCTTCACGTCAGCGCTTACTTCATACTTTCCGTCCTTTGCAAGAGCACCGAACCATTCCTTTATCTGAGCGTCGTTGTCGCCTGTAAGAATGTAGAGGAGTCTTTCAAGGTTGCTTGAGATAAGGATGTCCATTGAAGGAGAGCATGTAGCGTAGAACTTTCTGTTCCTGTCATAAACACCTGTGTTGATGAAGTCTGTGAGTACATTGTTGATGTTTGATGCGCAGATGAGCTTTGCTATCGGAAGTCCCATTCTCTTTGCGTAGTAAGCAGCAAGAATGTTACCGAAGTTTCCTGTAGGAACAACTACGTTGATCTTGTCGCCGAGCTTTATCTGTTCGTCAGAAACGAGAGTTGCGTATGCTGAAATATAGTAAACCACCTGAGGAACAAGACGGCCCCAGTTGATAGAGTTTGCACTTGAGAACATGAGCTTGTTGTCAGCAAGCGCCTTCTTTACTGTTTCATCTGTGAAGATCTTCTTGACACCGCTCTGGCAGTCGTCAAAGTTACCCTTTACTGCGCATACGCCTACATTCTGACCTTCCTGAGTTGTCATCTGACGCTTCTGCATTGAGCTTACACCGTTTTCAGGGTAGAATACCATGATCTGTGTTCCTTCAACGTCCTTAAAGCCTTCAAGTGCAGCCTTGCCTGTGTCACCTGATGTTGCAACGAGGATAACGATTTTCTTGTCTATGTTTAACTTCTTTGCTGATGTCGTCAGGAAGTACGGGAGTATCTGAAGAGCCATGTCCTTAAAAGCACATGTCGGACCGTGCCAGAGTTCAAGCATATAGGTGCCGTCGAAAAGATGTGCTATTTCAGCAATGTTTTCAGTTTCAAAGTTCTTTGTGCTGTAGGCATTGTCTGTGCAGTATCTGATCTCAGCTTCAGTAAAGTCTGTGAGGAACTTTGTGAAAACATATGCTGCTCTTTCAGAGTAGCTCATTTTACCGATCTTTTCAACTTCTTCAAGCGTAAGTGAAGGTATGCTTTCAGGTACGAAAAGACCGCCGTCTTCGGAAATACCCTGTGAAATAGCCTGCGCACTTGTAACCTTTAAATTACTGTTTCTTGTACTTTTATAAAACATTGTAACGCTCCGTTTCTCCGCAGATAAGCATAAATATTACAGTGAAAAATACTCTGCAGAAATATATTTTCACTTTTATCTGAATGAAAGCATGATCCCGGAATCAGTCATATCAAACGCACCCTTGTAGTATCTGATGGCTGCAGGGATATCATTTTTCAGTATGACTTCCGCTATATCAAATCTGGGCTGCTTTTCAAGAGGATACCTGTAGGTGTACCACGCAGCCGTTTTCAGTATTCTTCTTTTCTTGGTGTAGCCGACAGCATCAATACCCGACACAACACAGTCTTCTTTTCTGGATTTCACTTCAATGAATGCGACAGTATCAGAATTCTCAGCTACAATATCTATCTCGCCGCGCGGACAGATGTAGTTCCGGGCTATGATCTTATAGCCGTACTTTTCAACATAGGCACAGACTGCATCCTCACCCCTGTTTCCGAGGTCTCTTCTTGAAGTTTCCTCTCCGCGGGAAAGAAATGATTCTGTATTGCCGTATTCAGTTTTCTGTCTGCTGTTTGTCCTTCTTATCATAATACTTTTTCAGGAAGCTCATGCGGTGTATCTCAGAAGCACCGTGTTTGTCAAGCATTTCGTAATGAAGTTTCGTTCCGTATCCCTTATGCTTTTCAAATGCATAAGCCGGATATTTTTCAGCCATTTCGAGCATGTACCGGTCCCTCGCCACTTTGGCAAGTACTGACGCAGCCGCAATACTGGCTGAAAGAGCATCGCCCTTTATGACTGAACGTACTTCAGTACCCGGAATTTCCGGACATTTGTTTCCGTCCGCGATCACAAGTGAAGGCTTTACTCCGAGTCCTTCGACTGCCCTTCTCATCGCCAGCATTGCAGCTTTAAGAATATTGATCTTCTCGATCTCCTCAACACTCGCTGACGCTATACACCAGGCTTCCGCCTTGTCCTTTATTTCATCAAAAAGCTTTTCACGTTTCTTTTCCGTGAGCTTTTTGCTGTCGTTAATGCCGTCTATTACTACTCCCGGCTTAAGTATGACCGCCGCCGCAAAAACATCTCCGGCCAGAGGTCCCCTGCCGGCTTCATCGGTCCCGCAGAGAAATCCGCCCCCAAGTTCGGTGCGTACTGCTTCGTCAAACTCGTATAATTCAGTCTTGTTTTTATTATCAGCCATTCTGTTCATCCTCTGGTATTTCAAGGGAAATACAGCCGATCTTTCCTGCTCTGAACTCGTCAAGGAGCATTATAGCAGCACGTTCAGTATCCACTTCGCCGCCTGAAATGAGCATACCGCGCTTTCTTCCGAGAAGTTCAAGAAGCTCAGGGCCTTTCATTTCAGCGCTGGTATCCATTTTATAACGTGATTTCAGCATTTCAGGATAGTTTTCTGCCAGATATTCAAGAAGAAGCATTGCAAGCGTCTCCGTATCAAGAATATCATCCTTTATGGCTCCTGTAAATGCAAGGCGTCTGGCAACTCCCTGGTCATCGAACTTCGGCCAGAGCACGCCCGGCATATCCAGCATTTCGATCCTGTCGCCGAGTTTTACCCACTGCTTGGTACGGGTAACGCCCGGTCTGTCCTCAACCCTGGCTTTTTTGCTTCCGGACATCCTGTTGATGAAAGATGACTTTCCGACGTTCGGAATGCCGACTATCATTATTCTTGTCGGTGTGCCGGACATACCCTTTGCACGCCTGGTTTCCAGAAGATCCTTAAGGACCTGGTTTTCCAGTACTGAGGTAAAGCTTTTCATTCCCTTTCCTGTCTTGCAGTCCATGGAAACCGCAGCTATACCCTTGCTTCTGAACCAGGATATCCACCTGTCGGTAACGGTGCTGTCTGCCATATCACGCTTGTTGAGTACAAACAGTCTCGGCTTTCCGGCAGTCATTTTACCCATTTCAGGATTCTGGCTGCTTAATGGTATGCGGGCATCGATTATCTCGACTACGGCATCGACCAGTGAAAGGTTTTCCTTTATCGCTCTTCTGGTTTTCGCCATGTGACCCGGAAACCACTGTATTGATTTGATCTCAGTTTCTGACATATATTACTTCCGTTTCTTAAAGAAGCACTGATCAACTCACGGGCAGGTACCATGCAGATTTAAAGCATCTGATTAAGGCAGCGTGCCGTCCGGAAACCCCGGACTTCTGATCTGATCAGTGACTGAAATTCAATAATTAAAAATTTTGAACTCCTTAAAAGGAGAATATCTTAATACAACTTTTCCGATGACTTTTTCATCAGGTACAAAGCCTACACGGGCTCCTCTGCTGTCCTCGGAAATACCGCGGTTATCACCCATTACAAAAACATATCCTTCAGGAACTGTAACAGGATACTGGTGAACATCACGCGGCGGTGTGAGAGTGTTTACGTAGTGGCTGGCAGTAAGTGTGCTGCCTTCCTCGTATACCTGTTCATCGAGCTGTTCACCGTCAACATATACAACGCCGTCTCTTATATCAACGACCTGTCCGCCAGTGGCAACAACTCTCTTTACGATAAGGCCGAGGTTCTCGCCATGTTCATCTGATGTATCGACAATGACGATGTCATTGTCCTCCGGTGTGTATATCTTGCTGTAAATAAGTTTCTGTCCGTCTTCAAGAGTCGGCACCATGGAAGTGCCGTCAACAATAGCCTGATCAAAAATGAATGCCTTGGCAAGATAAAAGACAAGCAGGAAAATGAAGAGCGTTTCAGCAATATCGCATACATCGTTTATAAATGTTTTTGTTGTATACGGCTTTTTCTCTTCGGTGTTTCCGTCTTTCTTTTCTTCGTTTGCTGACTGAACTGCTGTTTCAGTTCCGGTAGCTTCAGTCTCTGTGCTTATTTCTTCTGTAACTTCAGCAGTTTCCTTTATTTCTTCTGTTTCATTCATTGTTTTTCACCATCTTTTCTCTGTAACCCAGGGTCAGAAAATTTTTGTGTCTGAGCTGATATGCATCCGCATTATCCGTTTTTAATCAACGGTTCCGAATTTGTTCAGAGGTGATATCCTGAAAACAACTTTTCCCGCTATCTCCTCTTCCGGAACGAAACCGAGTTCAGAATGCTTGCTGTCTTTTGAACGGTTTCTGTTGTCACCAAGGACAAAAACACATCCCTGAGGTACTGTTACCGGGTATGTATCAAAAGCACCCATGTTATAGGTAGTAAGCGTATTCACAAAATGATCCGCTTTCAGTTCAGGCTCTTCTCCGTTTTCTCCTGTTATATAAAGCTGCTCGTCAAGAGGAGTGCCGTCAACCGATACAATTCCTTTTTCAAAGTCTATATCGACCGACTGGCCTTCGAGAGCAACAACTCTTTTTACAATAAGCTTGTCAAGCTTGCTGCTGTTTACGATTATAATATCGTTCTGTTTCGGTTTATAAAACAGCGATGAAATAACCACCCTGTCCTTTTCAGTCAGTGTCGGTTCCATTGAAGGACCGGATACATCTGAAAGTCTGAAAAGATATGTAAACACAAGAAGAACAATAAAAAACCGACAGCAGGATCGATTCGACAATTTCAGCTGCATCATTCAGGAAAGAACGGCTGTCCGTTTTCCCGGCAGTTTCCGCATTTTTAACGTCCTCTTTTTCTGCGGTTTTTTTCATCTTTCATATTCATCATCTCCGTTGGATGAATTTACGCATTTAAAAGCTATTAATAGCAAAAAAGGGACTTGAACCGTCCCTTTTAACTATCAATAGATAAACCGAAGCGGCAGATTGATTATCTGATTGCTTCCTTAACCTTAGCTGCCTTACCAACTCTGTCGCGGAGGTAGTAGAGCTTAGCTCTGCGTACTTTACCCTTTCTGACAATTTCAACCTTGTCAACAACAGGTGCGTGAAGCGGGAATACTCTTTCGATTCCGCAGCCGTGAGCTACACGTCTTACAGTGAATGTTTCACTGATACCACCGTTCTTCTTAGCAATTACTGTGCCTTCGAAGATCTGGATACGGTACTTGTCGCCTTCTTTGATTCTTACGTGAACCTTAACAGTATCACCTACTGAGAATTCAGGAGCGTCTGCCTTAAGGCTGTCCTTGCTGATTAATTCGAGTGCGTTCATTTAAAATTCCTCCTAAAATTTCTGAACATTCTTACGCAGCAGGCTTGTCTTCTGCGCAGCGGACTGTTCGTTTTAATGTCATAAAATGGCATTAACTCTCGTCGGCGAGGCCGACGGACTTTAAATGCTTTATAATCATACCATATTTACGCTCTCAAATCAAGTGTTTCGGAGAAAAAACTTTACACAAATAACACCGCCGGATGTATTCTCTTATTGTTAAGAGTTACATCCGGCGTGCATATAATCATTCAATAACTGCCTTTTCTATATGACAGTAATGTTTTCTATGACCAGGCTTTTCATCCTTGTCATAGGTTATTCCGACGAGGATAATGTCACGGCCGAAACCTTTTATCTGTTCAGGATAATGGCGTTCCTTTATCTGATCAATAGCTGTATGAACATCCTTGTTCCATTTAAGTTCGATAAGAAGAATCGGATAACCGGAATCATACTTTGGCAGATAAACTATATCGGCATATCCGTCACCGGATGGAAGTTCCTCAAACTGAACATAATTGTCACGGTATGTGTAGTAAGCAAGCTTGATTACACTACGGAGACTCGCTTCACTGTTATAGTGAAGCGGAGCTGTTTCTTCCGAATGGATCTTTTCTATCTGCGCTGCAACTGATTCTTCGTTTTCTTCTACCGTATCAATGAAAAGCCTTTCACTTTCACTAAGTCTTTTAAGCGTTTCTGAATGATCAGTTACTTTTATCGTTCTTGAAAATTCGAGTTTTATTTCCTCATTAGGAATATGAACTGTCTTCTTTTCGTGATCGTATGCCAGATATCCGAGATGAACAAGGAGTGTCAGGACATCGTCTTTTCCTTTGAATGAAGTCAGATCGTTGGAAAACCCTTTTGTTTCAACAGGTACATCAATTCCCGCAATAAGCTCAGCTATCGTTCTGGCCAGCCCATTGTAATCCTTGCTTATATACTCCATCAGGCTGTCCGCTGCCGACGTTTCAGTCCAGTACGAATCAAAATCATTGTTCCTGATAGCTTTCATAACTGAATTCGGATTATAGATCGATCCTGTATTTTTTAGCGAATATCCGTCATACCAGCTTTTCATCGACTGAAAATCAATGTTTTTAATCGCACAGAGATCACGCACTTCAGTTTCTGTAAAACCTGCATATTCTCCGAACATTCCCGGTTTTATCATTGTAAACTCTTCAAAATCCGATATTGCCGACTGTGATCCGTCTTTTTTTATCGGAAGAATGCCTGTCATATACGCAGCTGCAACAACGCGGTTTGTAACTACTGAATTCTTAAAAACAGACCTCAGTAATTTCAGATAATTATCCGCTGTTTCGGCGTCTGCTTCTCTTACAGGAGCATCCCATTCGTCTATTATAAAAATGAATTTACGACCGGAAACTGATACCGCATCGACCAGAACAGAAGCAAAATCTTTTCCGCATTTAATGTCAGGATACATACTTTTGAGTTCTTCACTCAGCACCTCTGTCAGAAACGAATCGATTTTCCTGTATTTATCGGTATAAGGTCTGATACCGGTTATATCAATATAAATAACATCATACTTGTTTATATGTCCCTCATAAGTCGGATTTGAACATATAGTTTTACCATCAAAAAGCTCATGCGAATCACAGCTTCGGTCATAATACGCTGCAAGCATCTGCGCTGCATAAGATTTTCCGAATCGTCTCGGACGGCTGATACACACAAGATTACCGCCTGTTTCAATTCTCTGGTTCATAAGACCAATAAGTCCGGTTTTATCGACATAGTCGCATCGTGAAATCGCCCTGAACATTTCGTTTCCCGGATTAAGATAGGTTCCCAAAGTTTCTCACTTCCTTTAATGAGGTTCATACGTTAGATTATTATCAGTTATAATTGTATCATTTTCTGAGTAAGAATTCAAGGGGAACACGAACTGCATCGCCTTCAAAATGGTGCGCCTGCGGCGCGCTATTATAGTACTGCCGCCTCAGCGAGACGGCAGTACCTTTTTCGCCGAAAAAAGCCACATACACCAGTGAAACATTTCACTTCCGGTGTATATGGCTTTTTTCCTTACATTCCTAATAAATCTGCATGTGATCCCGTAGCGGTTGCTGTCAGAACAAGTACATCATCATGATACTGATACTCAATTTTATACAAGATAATTAATCCTCCAGCATAGACGCTGCTGCTTTTTACAGTTTAAAGATCTTATGAAATGATCCCGTATTCAATCTTGATTTTAAGTATACGCATAACGCTGTCGTTTAAGCGGTCTTCGGTAAGTCTTCCGTTTTTTACTGCTTCGGAAATACCGTTTGCTGCTTTTTCGAGGTCGTCCGGCATGAGGATGATATCGCAGCCGGCTTCGAGAGCCATTACTGCGGCTTCGTCAGGTGAATAGCGGTCTGTGATGGCTTCCATCTGGAGCGAGTCGGTTATGACAAGACCGTTAAAGCCCAGTTTTTCACGAAGAAGTCCTGTTATCAAATCCTTTGACAGTGATGCAGGAACATCGTTGTTCGTAACTGCAGGAACTGCAATGTGACCGGCCATTACCACAGGTGCTCCGGCGCTGATCCCTGCTCTGAACGGAGCGAGTTCACAGCTTTCAAGTTCATCAAGATTCTTTTTTGTTTCGGCAAATTCCTTGTGGCTGTCGGTATCAGTATCGCCGTGACCTGGGAAATGCTTTATCGTGCAGATAACGCCGCTTTCACGGAATCCGGCAACCGAGCGTTCAACCATCTGTGAAACAACTGCAGGATCGCTGCTGAAAGCACGTGTACCGATGACAGGATTCTTTTTATTGGAATTAACATCAGCCACAGGAGCAAAATCGAGATTGAATCCGAGTTTTTTCAGATCGTTACCGATCGTAAGTCCTTCTCTGTAGGCTTCTTCAGGATTTCCCGATTTACCTATTTCAGCGGTGTCCGGAAATTCCGTGGTTTCCATGTCAGGATTGTTTCCGATACGCGCGATCTCGCCGCCTTCTTCGTCAATGGAAATGAACAGACCCGTTTTAGTACGTTTCTTAACATTTTTTATCATTTCCTCGCACTGTTCCTTTGAGGAAAGATTTCTTTCAAAATAAATAAGACCGCCGACAGGATATTTCTTCAGTTCCTCTTTTGTGTTCGGATACTCGGAAAGGAATTCCTCATCCGGAGAAAGCTGCTCAGGTTTAACTATAAAAAGCTGATATACTTTTTCTTCAAGAGACATTTCAGCAAGCATATCCGCTGCTTTTTTATCATTTTCAGAAAGAGGTTCTTCAGCGGCTGTCGTCTGCTCAGTAACAGGAGCTGTTTCTTCAGGAAGAGTTTCTGCCGGAACTTCTGTTTCCGCAGGTGCTTCGGTAACTTCTCCCTCTGATATGGTGTCGGTCATAATTAAATTCTCTTCCGCCACCACAGGATTTACCGCCGGATTTACTTTGATCTGTTCGTCGCTTCTTTCAGGCATGTTGTTTTTTACAAACACAGTTCCGACGGCAGTAACCAATGCTATAGTCAGAAAAGAGGAGATATTGTCTTTCATTTTTTTCGTCATTTATCGTCTTGTCCTTTCAGAAAAATACTGATCACACTCTTTTAAGTATAACCTATTTACTTTCATTTGACAACAGCATTTTTGCGGGATTTATCTTCCCCTGATAGCATCGATCGGCTTCTTGCTTGCTGTTTTCTTTACAGGGAAGAAACTTGCAAGCGCAGCTACAACGCAGCTTATCAGAAGAATAAGGATCACCTGTCTCGGTCCGAAGTGGAGAAGAGTGATCAGAATGCCGGTACTCTTTCTTATATACCAGTTCATTATGCAGACTGCCGCAAAACAAAGCAGTGCTGTAATAACAAACTCTATCATTGCGATTATAAAACTTTCCGAGAAGAATATTCTGAAAACATCGTTCGATCTTGATCCGATGGCGCGGAGAATACCGATCTCCTGCTTTTTATAGCTTATGCTCGTTGAAATAAAGTTTGCCATAAGTATCGATGCAAACACAGCAAAGAAAAGTCCTACCCAGATAAACACACGGGCTGCCCCGTTTATAATTGAATGGAACGAATCGAGCTCATAGACGGCAGCATTATTCATCGAATAGCGTTCATTAATGCTGTCTTCGTCTCCGCCGTAGCAGTAACTTACGATTTTCTCCTTATCAGCTCTTGTTTCCGGCATACATCCGACAGCACAGCTGTATACGCCTTCATTTACTTCAGCAATTCTGTCAAGGAACTCATCTGAGATACACATTACTTCTGCTGATGAATACGAACTGTCCGGGGTAAAGCATCCGACGATCTTTATATCACTGACCTCATTCTCACCATCGAAGTCGAAATTGCTGTACTCATATATATATCCGGTCGGCTTTCCTGTGGAGGATATGAAATCATTTATATCTTCAAGAGCTTTCTTCGCTGATTCCGCGTCTTCCGCAGTGAATTCCTTTTCCATACCACCGTAATCTGCATGTAGCGAATCCAGTGAAATGATGATCTCATTATTCTTAAGGTTTTCAAGAGGTTTATCAGCCCATACAATATTCTCCTGCGGAATAAGAGAAAGCTTTGAGTAATATCGTGAATAAACACTCAGACCGCCCTGTTTGTCGAAGCTGCTGACTGAAAAATTACCCTTGCTGCTTTCATAGGCGACCGGTTCATCAGCAACGAGTTTTGCGACTGCACCCTCGCCGACCATAGCTGCACCTGTAAGACTTTTGTTTACGGCGCATTCATATTCGCTTGAAAGCACAAACTGCAGGATCTGTTCAGCATTTGTAAGCTTTTTCATATCTTTATTGAGCAGTTCATAGCGTGATGAATCAAACTTTGTATCAACGACTGCTGTTACAGTATAAAGTTCATTGTCAAGAAGAAGGCTTTTTCCGACCATGTACATAGGATCAGAAAATTTTTCAGCTTTTTTCTTCTTTTCCAGAAGAGAGTCAACTGAACTTCCGGAATTCATATCCTTTGCCTTGTCGAGCATTTCCGGATCAACATCAATGTTTAACTGTGATATCTGATCCATCAGGGCGTCTGAAGAACCCTGACCGCCTGTATAATCTTTGACCGGCTGCGCTGAAACATAACCGTATTTTATAAATGATTCTGCTGCAAGGCAGCTTATTGCGATCTCATTTTTAGAAGGATCAGGAAGTCTGCCTGCATAAACGGAGTAACCCATATTTTTAAGAGTGTCTTCAGTTACTTCAGCAAAGCCACAGAAATCCGTGAGATAGCTGCTTGTAAGTGAAAAGCCGGAATCTTCATCTTCATCAGAATTGTCCCCGAGATTCATGCCGAAGGAAAGCCCTTTCATTTTAGGTTTAAAAATTCCGGTAACTGCAATACCGGTATCCTGCTCTATGCTTTTCAGATCTTCTTCATTGATACCGTTCTGAAGCGAACTCCACCATGCTGAGGCGCCGGTCCCCTGCTTTACGTTTTTTGTGAGTGAAACATATCCTATTTCGGAATCACGCAGCGAATCCACACATGAACGAATATGATCGTAGGAACTGAAAGTATCTACAAAAGCGAAAAGCGAGAATGCAACAACTGAAAGAAGAATGGTCATTACCAGTCTGAATTTCTTATGCTTAAGGCTGCTTTTTCCGATTGTAAATGCTGATTTCATCGGAAGGACGGACTTTATCAGTGCAAAATTCTTTCCGTCCTGGACCGGTATCTTCGACTCATCTGTTTCCGTAAACCGGGCACCCTTGTCTGAAACTGAAAGTCTGATCCCGCTTTCGAGCTTATCGATATATTCATTTATACGGGTCCTGTCTTCATCAGTAAGATGATATCCTGCCGGTACTGTTATTTCCTGACCGTCAAATTCCAGATGTTTTTCATCTTCATTAACACCTCCTGCGACCTCGACATCACGGATCACCTTCCCGTCAGCAAGCTCGATTATACGGTCGGCATACTGCTCTGCATACTCACGGTCGTGTGAAACTATGACAACGAGTTTGTCTTCTGAAAGTTTTTTAAGCGTATCGAGTATCTGACGACCCGTTACTGAATCGAGAGCACCCGTAGGCTCATCTGCCATAATGATCTCAGGATTCTTTACAAGAGCACGGGCAATGGCAACTCTCTGCTTCTGGCCGCCGGAAAGCTCATTCGGATTTCTGTCACCGAAGCCTTCAAGATCGACCTCCTTCAGGATCCTGTTTATCTCCTCATCGGAAGCTTTTTTTCCCTGCAGTTCAATCGCCAGAGCAATATTTGCCCCGACGTTGAAATCCTCAAGGACGTTGTACTCCTGAAAGATAAATCCTACGTAAGTATTACGGTAACTGTCAAAGCGCTGCTGATTGAAATCCTTTGATGAGATACCTTTGATGATTATTTCGCCGTCGTCATAGCTGTCGAGTCCTCCGAGAAGATTGAGCATTGTGGATTTACCGCTTCCGGATTTACCGAGCAGAAACACCATTCCCTTCTCCGGAAAACGGAGCGAGATATGGTCGACTGCGACGACTTCCGCGCCTTTCTTAGGCTTGTACTTTTTGTACAGTTCTTTTGTTTCAAGCATGTTTTGTGTCTTCCTTCCTTTTTATTATAAGTTTTCCCCGTTCTCCTCCATAACTTTCTTATACCACAGTGCGGAATCCTTTGCCGTTCTCTCCTGTGTCACGTAATCAACATAGACAAGACCAAACCTTTTGTCATAGCCTTCAGCCCACTCGAAATTATCCATAACAGACCAGTGCATATATCCGAGAATATCAACACCCTCATCAGCTGCCTTTTTCAGATACTTCAGATAGCGGTGTGTATAGTCCGTACGCTGAGTGTCATGGACCTTTCCGTCAAGAGCGATCCAGTCATTGTTTGCCATACCGTTTTCAGTTATCATTACCGGTACTCCGTAGCGTTCGTTCAGGAATTTCGGTGTCCAGTACATGGTCTGAGGTGTGACCGGCCATCCGAAAGATGTTCTTCCTATTCCCTGAAACGAATCGGAAGGATAACCGTACTCCGGAATAATGCCGCGGCTCTCGTATACATTGACTCCGTAAAAGTCCACCGGCTGTGAAATGATCTCCATGTCGCCTTCGTTTATCTGCGGCATGTCATCACCGAAAAGCTCATACGCACGTTCGCTGTACTTTCCGAAAAAGACCGGATCTGCCCACCATCCGGCTGTAAAAATATAATTGAATGCATCAAAGTCAAAAGTATTTTTCCTTGCTTCTTCTATCGCTGCGGCATCACTGCCTGCAGGAGTGCATGCCGGTGTTGAAAAGGCAAATCCCACTACAGGTTTTGTTTTTGCATTTTCACGTATCACCTTTACTGCTTTTCCGTGAGCAAGAAGAACGTTATGTGTCATCTGCGCAATATCGCAGGAATGATATTTCATAAAAGGAGCATGAACCCCGAGATAACAGCCAAGGCCGATGAACACCTGCGGCTCGTTTACGGTTATCCAGTACTTTACTCTGTCTGAAAGAGCATCCACGACGATTTTTGTATACGCTGCAAACCAGTCCGGTGAATCCGGATTAAGCCATCCGCCACGCTGATAAAGCCTGTGCGGATAATCCCAGTGGAAAAGCGTCACAAGCGGAGTTATGCCGTTTTTCAGAAGCTCATCAACAAGATCTGAATAGAACTTAAGTCCCTTTTCGTTTACGCGTCCCGTACCCTCCGGAAGTATCCTTGTCCAGTTTATTGAAAAACGGTAATTCCTGATACCGAGTTCCTTCATAAGTGCTATGTCTTCTTTCCAGCGATGATAGTGATCGCAGGCCACGTTTCCGTTCTCGCAGTATTTTACGTATTTTTCCGTTTTCGCTGAAAGACAGTTTGTGTACACGTCCCAGATATTCATACCCTTTCCGTCATCCTTGTACCCGCCTTCAAGCTGATATGCAGCTGATGCTGCGCCCCATAAAAAATCTTTTCTGAATGCCATTATCCTCAAAACCTCCATAAGTCAGAATTACAGCAAACAAAAACTATTTTTTCGTTTGCTGGATATTCAAATTATATCATAATAATAATTATTTTTCAATATTGATCTTGTTTTCGTATAAAAACAAAAAACTCCGGAAAACTTTTGCTTTCCGGAGTTTTATTATGTGTGAATTATATTATCAGATATTCATCGGAGAAACCTGAACGTGTTCTCCTGTGAAAGATTCAGCCTTTTCAGTCTTTACGACTTCGACCTTGTTGTAAGCCTCCATACCTGTACCGGCAGGAATAAGCTTACCGATAATAACGTTCTCCTTAAGTCCCTGGAGATAGTCACTCTTGCCCTTGATAGCAGCATCAGTAAGAGCCTTTGTTGTTTCCTGGAAGGAAGCAGCTGAAAGGAAGCTTTCTGAACTTGAAGAAGCCTTTGTGATACCCTGAAGGACAGGAACTGTTGTAACAGGTACAACACCGAGTTCGCCGTTGTCGATCCTCTGCTGGAGTTCTGCGTTGATAGTATCGATCTCCTTCTTGTCAACGAGAGAACCAGGAAGCAGATAGCTTGAACCGCTGTCTTCAACCTTGATCTTTCTGAGCATCTGTCTTACGATAACTTCGATGTGCTTGTCGTTGATATCAACACCCTGGAGGCGGTAAACCTTCTGAACTTCATTGATAATGTAGTTCTGAACAGCTTCTATACCCTGAACTGCAAGGATGTCTGCCGGATAGCAGTTACCTTCAGTGATCTTTGTACCCTTTTCAATATCTTCACCGTCACGAACTCTGAGCTTGAGGTTCCACGGGATCATGTACTGTTCCTGTTCGCCTGTCTCTTCGTTTGTGAGGATAACGTTCTTTGTGGTCTTTACTTCTTCGATGCTTACATGACCGCTGATTCTTGCAATGATAGCAGCGTTCTTCGGACGACGTCCTTCGAAGAGTTCCTCAACTCGCGGAAGACCCTGTGTGATATCTTCTGCTGACGCGATACCACCGGTATGGAATGTTCTCATTGTGAGCTGTGTACCAGGTTCACCGATCGACTGAGCAGCGATAACGCCGACAGCTTCACCGACTGAAACAACATTTCCGTTTGCAAGGTTAGCACCGTAGCACTTTGCACATACGCCGTGCTTTGCCTTACAGTGGAGTACTGAACGGATCTTGATTCGTTCAACGCCCATGCTGACGATTTTGTTGGCATCAGCTTCTGTCATGAGTCTTGTCTTAGGAACAATGACTTCACCTGTAGCAGGATCGCAGAAGTTTTCAACAAGGTAACGGCCTACGAGACGTTCTGAAAGCGGCTCGATCATTTCGCTGCCGTTTCTGATCTCGAAGATCTCAAGACCGTCATCAGTATTACAGTCATCTTCACGGATGATAACGTCCTGTGAAACGTCAACGAGACGTCTTGTGAGGTAACCTGAGTCGGCAGTTCTGAGGGCTGTATCGGCAAGACCTTTACGGGCGCCTCGTGATGAAATGAAGTATTCGAGGATGTTAAGACCTTCTCGGTAGTTAGCCTTGATAGGAAGTTCGATAGTTTCACCTGATGTGTTGGCGATAAGTCCACGCATACCTGCCAGCTGTCTGATCTGGTTGATAGAACCACGGGCACCTGAGTCAGCCATCATGAAGATCGGATTGTACTTACCGAGGTTAGCCTTAAGTGCTTCTGTTACCTCGTCAGTAGCCTTGTTCCAGATGTCGATGAACTTCTTTGACTTTTCAGCTGCTGAAATATAACCGTAGTCATACTGTTCAGTGATAACGTCGATCTTGCTCTGTGCGTTAGCAAGAATGTCCTTCTTCTGCGGCGGGATAGTTGCATCACAAACGGCAACTGTGATAGCTGCTCTTGTTGAGAACTTGAAGCCGAGAGCCTTGACCTTGTCAAGAACTTCAGAAGTTGTTGTTGTACCGTGTATTCTGATGCAGCGTTCGATGATGTCTGAAAGCTGCTTTTTCTTTACGAGGAATGAAATTTCGAGATCAAACTGCTTGTCTGAGTCTGTTCTGTCTACATATCCTAAGTTCTGAGGAATGTTCTCGTTGAAGATAAGTCTTCCGACTGTACAGTCGATTATCTTGGAAACCTTTCTTCCGCCGATATCCTTTGTAACCTTTACCTTGATAGGAGCGTGGAGTGAAACTGCATGTTCATTGTATGCCATGAGAGCTTCGTTTACGTCTCTGAACACCTTGCCTTCACCGAGGTCGCCTTCCTTGAGCATTGTCAGGTAGTATGAACCGAGGACCATATCCTGTGTAGGAACTGCAACAGGACGTCCGTCTGACGGCTTGAGGAGGTTGTTGGCAGCGAGCATGAGGAATCTTGCTTCTGCCTGTGCTTCTGCTGAAAGCGGAAGATGTACGGCCATCTGGTCACCGTCGAAGTCAGCGTTGTACGCTGTACAAACGAGCGGATGAAGCTTGAGGGCACGTCCTTCTACGAGTACAGGTTCGAAAGCCTGGATACCGAGTCTGTGAAGTGTAGGAGCACGGTTGAGGAGAACAGGGTGATCCTTGATTACATTTTCAAGGGCATCCCATACTGCTGTGCCTGCTCTGTCGACGAGCTTTCTTGCGCTCTTGATATTTGCGATAACCTTTGTGTCAACGAGTCTCTTAAGTACGAACGGCTTGAAGAGTTCGAGTGCCATTTCCTTAGGGAGACCGCACTGGTACATCTTGAGTTCCGGACCTACGACGATAACTGAACGTCCTGAGTAGTCAACACGCTTACCGAGGAGGTTCTGTCTGAATCGTCCCTGCTTACCCTTGAGCATGTCGGAAAGTGACTTGAGTGCTCTGTTGTTAGGGCCTGTTACAGGTCTTCCGTGTCTGCCGTTGTCTATAAGTGCGTCTACAGCTTCCTGAAGCATACGCTTTTCGTTTCTGATGATGATATCAGGAGCTTCAAGTGTAAGCATTCTTCTGAGACGGTTGTTTCTGTTTATAACTCTTCTGTAAAGATCGTTAAGGTCTGAAGTAGCGTATCTGCCGCCGTCGAGCATAACCATAGGTCTGATGTCCGGAGGGATAACAGGTACTACGTCGAGCACCATCCACTGTGGCTTGTTGCCTGAGAGTCTGAATGCTTCGATGATCTCAAGTCTCTTTAAGAGCTTGATCTTCTTCTGACCTGAAGGGAGATCCTTGAGTTCTTCCTTGAGTTCATCAGCGAGCCATACGAGTGAGTTTACCCAGTTGTCCTTGTTTGCAAGCTCATCGTATTCGCCGTTTACGTTTGCTGCTTCAATGTTTTCATTGAAGAGTTCCTCGATGTATGCTGAACCAGTCTTTACAGTGATGCGTCTGTCGCTTTTGATTTCTTCCTGTTCTCTGTTCCAGCGCATGATCTTCTGTAAGAACACTGACTTCTTGACTACCTGTCCGATCTCGTAGTCAGGGTTTTCAGCATTGTCTGTGATAACATATATTCTCTTTGCAAGATAGTCGATGATCTCGCTTTCGCTCTTGCCTGTGATCTTTGAGAATTCATTTATATGTTCCGTGATGTACTTATCATATCTTTCAGGATCGTATTCTTCAAGGAGTTCCTTGATAGCTTCCGCACCCATGTCTGCATAGAAGTCATCGCCGTACTTTTCAAGAGCATCATGATATTCCTTTTCTGAAAGGAGCTGCTTCTTTACGAGTTCTGTGGAATTACCCGGATCAACAACGATGTACTTTGTGAAGTAAAGGATCTCTTCAAGACGCTTCTGTGAGATCTCAAGCACCTGTCCGATTCTTGAAGGTGTGCCCTTGAAGTACCAGATGTGAGAAACCGGAGCTGCAAGCTCGATGTGACCCATACGTTCACGTCTTACCTTTGCTCTTGTTACTTCAACGCCGCAGCGGTCGCAGACCTTGCCCTTGAATCTGATCTTCTTGAACTTACCGCAGTGACATTCCCAGTCCTTTGTAGGTCCAAAGATCTTTTCGCAGAAAAGACCGTCGCGTTCAGGCTTCTGTGTTCTGTAGTTGATGGTTTCAGGACGTTCTACTGCACCGTAAGACCATGCACGGATCTGTTCAGGTGAGGCAAGTCCTATTTTAATTGATTTGAATTCGTTAAATTCCAAAACACTATCCTCCTGTGTCAGATGCAGCTGGTTCTGCAGGAACGGTCCTGCAGTTCCTCTGCTTCTTGGCTCTGATTTATATTACTTATTAGGAAAACACTGATCATACAGGAAATCTGCATCTGCCGGGATCCGGCTGATCTTTGCACATTTCCTCTGCTGATTTGTGATCAAACCAGCTTTTCCTTAGAAATCATCATTATCGTCTTCTGCTGAAAGATCATCGAAACTGAAATCAGCATCTCCGTCATCAGCAAAATCATCAGGATTATCTTCTTCACCTTCAACGCTCAGTCCTGATTCGTCCGCTTCATCTGAATCGTAGTGATAATCTGCCGCCGGCATTGATGTATCATCACTATCATGAACAGCTGTGCCTGCCGGAACGATATCATCGTCGTCAAATGTCTGCTTGAGGTCGATCTCCTTCTGGTCTGCGTCAAGAACCTTAACGTCAAGGCCAAGTGACTGAAGTTCCTTGATAAGTACCTTGAATGCTTCAGGGAAGCTTGGCTTAGGAACGTTCTGTCCCTTAACGATAGCTTCGTAAGTATTAACTCGTCCTACAGTATCGTCAGACTTAACTGTAAGGATCTCCTGAAGTGTATATGCAGCACCGTAAGCTTCGAGTGCCCAAACTTCCATTTCACCGAAACGCTGACCACCGAACTGTGCCTTACCGCCGAGAGGCTGCTGTGTAACCAGTGAGTAAGGACCAACTGAACGTGCATGGATCTTATCATCAACGAGGTGGTGGAGCTTGAGGTAGTACATGTAACCAACTGTTACACGGTTGTCGAACGGTTCACCGGTACGTCCGTCGTAAAGCTGGAACTTACCGTCTTCGTTGAAGTCAACGCCGTTGAAGAGCATGTCAGGATTGTCGACCATCTTAAGATGCTTGTCTGCTTCCCTGAAGCACTCACGGATGTCTTCTTCGTGTGCGCCGTCGAATACAGGAGTCATGATCTTCCAGCCGAGAGCCTTACATGCGATACCGAGGTGTACTTCAAGTACCTGTCCGATGTTCATTCGTGAAGGAACGCCGAGAGGGTTAAGTACGATATCGAGCGGTGTACCGTCCGGGAGGAACGGCATATCTTCCTGCGGGAGGATACGTGAAACGACACCCTTGTTACCGTGACGGCCGGCCATCTTGTCTCCGACTGAGATCTTTCTCTTCTGGGCGATGTAGCAGCGAACGAGCATGTTTACTCCAGGACTGAGTTCATCGCAGTTATCTCTTGTGAATATCTTGACGTCAACAATTACACCGGCTTCACCGTGAGGTACTTTAAGTGAATTGTCACGTACTTCTCTTGCCTTTTCACCGAAAATAGCTCTTAAGAGACGTTCTTCAGCTGTGAGTTCAGTTTCACCCTTAGGAGTAACCTTACCTACAAGGATGTCACCTGCGTGAACTTCAGCACCGATTCGGATGATACCGTTTTCGTCAAGATCCTTGAGAGCGTCATCACCAACGTTAGGGATATCTCTTGTGATCTCTTCAGGTCCGAGCTTGGTGTCTCTTGCTTCTATTTCGTATTCTTCTATATGGATGGATGTGTACATATCTTCACGAACGAGTCTTTCGTTAAGAAGTACGGCATCCTCGTAGTTGTAACCTTCCCAGGTCATGAAGCCGATGAGGGCATTCTTACCGAGTGAGATCTCACCGTTGCATGTAGCAGGGCCGTCTGCGAGTACCTGGCCCTTTGTGATCTTTTCACCCTTTGAAACGATAGGTCTCTGGTTGATACATGTACCCTGGTTTGAACGCTTGAACTTTGTGAGCTTGTATCTGTGCTCGATGAGGTTTTCGTCCTGAACAACGATCTCGTCAGCAGATACTGCAAGAACTTCACCGCTGCAGTCAGCAACTATGCAGACACCTGAGTCAACGGCTGCCTTGTATTCCATACCTGTACCAACGATAGGATTCTCAGTCTTGAGAAGCGGAACGGCCTGTCTCTGCATGTTTGAACCCATGAGGGCACGGTTCGCGTCGTCGTTTTCAAGGAACGGGATCATTGCTGTAGCTACGGAAACGACCATCTTAGGTGATACATCCATGTAGTCTACAACTTCTCTGTCGAATTCACGGATCTTGTCACGGCATCTTGCATTTACCTTTGCTCTTGCAAACTTTCCGTCCTCTGTAAGAGGTTCGTTCGCCTGAGCAACTACGTAGTTGTCTTCAACGTCAGCTGTCATGTAAACAACTTCGTTCGTTACAACGCCTGTAGCCTTGTCGACCTTTCTGTAAGGTGCTTCGATAAATCCGTACTCATTGATCCTTGCGAAAGTTGCGAGGTATGAGATAAGACCGATGTTAGGACCTTCAGGAGTTTCGATAGGACACATTCTGCCGTAGTGGCTGTAGTGTACGTCTCGTACTTCGAATCCGGCTCTGTCTCGTGAAAGACCGCCAGGACCGAGGGCTGAAAGACGTCTCTTGTGTGTAAGTTCTGCGAGAGGGTTTGTCTGGTCCATGAACTGTGAAAGCGGTGATGAACCAAAGAATTCCTTGATTGCAGCAGTTATCGGACGAATGTTTACAAGTGACTGAGGTGTAATGGTATCCATTTCCTGTGACTGTGTGTTCATTCTTTCACGGATAACTCTTTCCATTCTTGCAAAACCGATTCTGAACTGGTTCTGGAGAAGCTCACCTACAGAACGGATTCTACGGTTTCCGAGATGGTCTATATCGTCAACTGTACCGATGCCTGAGCAAAGGTTGAGGAAGTAGCTGATAGTAGCGTAAATATCATCAAGAATGATGTGCTTAGGAACGAGTTCTTCAACTCTGTTCTTAACGTTTTCTTCAAGTTCCTCGTCATCAGCGGAATTCTCGAGGATCTCCTTCAGAACCTTGAAGTATACCTTTTCGTCGATACCGTATTTTGCAACATCAAATTTTACGTAGCCTGTGATGTCAACCATGCCGTTACCGATGATCTTTACCTCACGTTCAACAAGCTTTGACTTCTTTTCGCCTGTCGGTGTTGTGTAGTCTTCCTTTACTTCAACAGTAACGTAGGCTTCCATTACGCCGGCCTGTTCGATCTCAAGAGCCTTTTCGTATGAGATGGTTTCACCGTCAGACGCCATAAGTTCGCCTGTCATAGGATTTACAACAGGTCTTGAAAGAAGGTGGCCTGAAAGTCTTGAAGCAATACCGAGCTTCTTGTTGTACTTGTAACGGCCGAACTTGCAGAGATCATATCTCTTTGCGTCGAAGAAAAGATTGTTAAGGTGTGAAAGTGCGCTTTCAACCGTAGGAGGTTCGCCCGGACGGAGCTTTCTGTAAACGTCGAGAAGAGCGTCAGAATTGTTCTTTGTGCTGTCCTTCTGAAGAATTGTCTGGTTGAGTCTTTCGTCAGCGCCGAACATTTCTTCGATTTCTTCGTCTGTACCTACGCCGAGAGCTCTGATAAATGTTGTTATCGGAATTTTTCTGTTCTTGTCTATACGAACATAAACAACGTCGTTTGAGTCCATTTCGTATTCGAGCCACGCACCGCGGTTCGGAATAACTGTGGACTTGTAAAGGTTCTTACCTGTCTTGTCCTTCTCGAAGGCATAGTAAACACCAGGAGATCTGACAAGCTGTGATACGATAACTCGTTCCGCACCGTTGATAACGAAGGTACCGCTGTCTGTCATGAGCGGGAAGTCGCCCATAAAGATCTCGCTTTCCTTTACGTCACCGGTTTCCTTGTTCCAGAGGGTTGCAGTAACTCTGAGCGGAGCAGCATATGTAACGTCACGTTCCTTACATTCTGCGATGGAGTATTTCGGAGTGTCGTCGATCTTATACCCTGTAAAGTTTAAGACTAAATTTCCGTTGTAGTCAGTGATTGCTGCTACATCATGGAAAACCTCTTTAAGACCCTCCTCCTTGAACCACTTGTAGGAATTTTTCTGTACCTCGATAAGGTTTGGCATTTCAAGAGCTTCATTGATCTTGCCAAAGCTCATTCTGGTATTTTTTCCGAGCTGTTTAGGCTTGACATTCACCATTGGTGTCTGGTCCTCCTTCTTATTGATAGTCTGCATCAGTGGCCTGCCGGAGATCACTGAAGTCAGAAACAGAAAAAAAATGTGAAAACTATTGATTTCTTGATATATCTGTGATATACTAACCATAGTGTAACAGGGTATAAAACTCCCCATTTTGATACATTATACAATTATACTCCAAATACATGCGGTTGTCAACCGCATCATCAAAGATTGTGAATTTATCCGTATTTTCAATTTGAAGATACGGATTTTTTGTTTATTTTCATACGCTCGTTTCTCCCGTTCATCCATATATATGGCACTATGACAATTCAGAGTAAGATAGTCCATAAAAAATATTTATTTCCGCCTATTGATTTTTCTTCCATAATATGATATTATAATTTTCAGGGAATATGTATATTTAATGGGAGGTAAAGAAAAATATGTTTTCCAAGATCAATTCAATGGGACTTTTCGGTCTCAACGCGTTCTCAGTGGATGTCGAAACTGACATCCGTATGGGCCAGCCTGCTTTTGAAATAGTCGGTCTGCCTGATACTGTCGTAAAGGAAAGCCGCGAAAGGATAAAATCCGCCATACTTGCGGGAGGGTTAAAATTTCCGAACGCCCGTGTGATGATGAACCTTGCACCGGCTGACACGAAAAAAAGCGGCTCCGTCCACGACCTTGCCATCTTCATGGGAATACTTACTGCAATGGGTGTGATCGGCGTCGATACGGACGACTGCTGTTTCATCGGCGAGGTGTCGCTGAACGGCAACGTCCGGCATGTAAACGGTGTTCTGCCGATGACACTCACGGCAATGAAAAGCGGCATAAGAAAAATTTTTGTTCCCGCCGACAATGCTTTTGAGGCTTCAGTGGTTGACGGAATAGAGGTTTATGGTGTAAAATCTATTATAGAAATAATTGCTCACTTCACCGGCGGAAAGAAGCTCAGTGTCTGTGACAGATACTCACCTGCTCCTCTGCCGGATATGAACATACCCGATTTTTCCGACATCAAGGGACAGCATTCCGCCAAGCTCGCTCTGGAGATCGCAGCTTCAGGCGGTCACAACGTACTCCTTATAGGAAGTCCGGGAAGCGGCAAGAGCATGCTCGCCAAAAGACTTCCGGGCATTCTTCCGCTCATGACCTTTGAGGAATCCATCGAAACGACCAACATTCACTCCATTTCCGGTCTTATCGAAAAGGACACTCCCCTTGTAACGGTCCGGCCTTTCCGTGCGCCTCATCACACCATATCGGCTGCAGGACTTGCAGGCGGAGGCACAATACCTCATCCGGGCGAGATCTCACTTGCACATAACGGAACACTGTTTCTCGATGAGCTTGCCGAGTTTGACAGAAAAACTCTCGAGATCCTCAGACAGCCTCTTGAAGAGCAGAAAGTGACTATATCAAGAGCAAGCGGCACCATAACCTATCCTTCGTCGATAATGCTGGTCGCCGCTATGAACCCGTGCCCGTGCGGATTTTTCGGACATCCGAAGAAAAGATGCATATGCTCGCACAAACAGGTGGCGAACTACCTTTCAAAGATAAGCGGTCCCCTTCTCGACAGACTCGATCTGCACGTTGAAGTCGCACCGGTGGAATTTTCGCATCTCTCTTCTACAAAAAAAGAGGAAAGCTCGGCTTCAATACGAAAGCGCATTCAGGCCGCAAGAGAAATACAGAACGAACGCTTCAGAGGTACCGGTATCTCGTGCAACGCACGTATCACCTCCTCGAAGCTCCACGAGTTCTGCCCTCTCGACAACGAAGCGAATTCATTCCTGTGCGGAGTTTTCGACGTAATGGGACTTTCCGCCCGCGCCTACGACAGAATACTTAAAGTATCACGCACGATCGCCGATCTCGACGGCAGCGAAGTAATAAAAAAACGCCACATCTCCCAGGCAGTCCAGTACCGCTCACTCGACCGGAAGTACTGGAACCAGGAGGGGTAACCCACCCCTAAAAAACTTTATAAAAGGAAAATGTACATGATAAAACTTATAGCAAGCGATATGGACGGCACACTCCTCGATGACGACAAAAAACTGCCGCCTGACTTTTTCGAAATACTCGACCGGCTCGGACGGAACAACATCCAGTTTGTCGTGGCAAGCGGCCGCTCCTATCCGGCACTTACACCTATTTTCGGAAGTTACAGTGAGAACATGAGTTTTATCTGTGACAACGGGGCCTGCATAATGGAAAAAGGCAGAAATTCCTTCACCGGCGGCATCGATCCTGATACATTAAAGGAGATCATCACATTCTGCCACGAAAAACTGCCGGAGGCATACCTTGTCCTCTGCGGAAAAAAAGGACTTTACTGTACCGACAGATACAAACCGCGTTCGGAAAAGGAACTTGGTTTCTACTATAACTCACGTACTGTACTCGACGATCTCACCACAGTGGATGACGTTATCTTCAAAATAGCCATCTACGACGAGAACGACCCTCAGAAATATTCCTATCCCGTTCTGAAAAAGATCTACGGCGACAGCCTTTCACTGGTAGTGTCAGGTCATCTGTGGATGGATATTATGCGGAAAGGCATAAGCAAGGGCTCGGCAATGAAAAGCATACAGCACTCCTCAGGAGTTTCGCACGACGAGACCATGGCATTCGGCGACTTTTACAACGACGTTGATCTGCTGAATTCCGCCGGCTTCAGCTTCGTAATGAAAAACGCAAACGAGGACATGAAAAAATACGGAAAATACATCGCGGACGACAACAACAGCGGCGGTGTGACAAAAGCCATCAGAAAATATCTCGATGAAAACGGACTGGTTTAGGAAAGGGATCATAAATGAATAACGTAAAAAAAATAGCAGCCCTTGTAAAAAAATATTTTGACAACCTCGACAAGCTGCTTCTGTTTGCAGTCTGCCTGTGTACCGTACTGGGAATAGTCCTTATCTACTCCCTTGCCGACAGCGGAACGGTCGTACACTCAGTTTACAAAACACAGGTCGGGTCCATGATAATCGGGCTTATTATCTGCATTTTCATTTCATGTTTCGACTACAAGGACTTCGCAAAGCTCTGGTTCCTGTACGTACCGGTAGCACTCGTCCCCGTTCTTCTGACTTTCACGAAGCTCGGTGTCGGTGTTGAAGGTACCGACGACGTAGCCTGGCTGAAACTCGGACCGCTGACCTTCCAGCCTGCGGAACTTCTGAAAATAGCGTTTCTTCTCTCATTTTCCTATCATCTCTACAAGGTGAAGGATGACCTCAACAACCTTATAAGCATCATTCTTCTGTGTCTGCACGCGGGGATTCCTATTGCGCTTATCATGAAACAGGGTGACCACGGAACCGCACTCGTCTTCATCATGATGTTCGTTATCATGATGTATTCCGCAGGACTTTCACTCATCTATATAATTCCTGCGATACTCGCAGTTCCGGTAGTCGGGTATTTCGCATGGCAGTACGCACTCGGTGATGTTCAGAAGGAACGAATAATGATCCTCTTCAATCCGGGAACTGACCCTGAGGGCCTTGAATGGCAGCAGGATCTCGGACTTTCATCCCTTACAGCCGGAAACATCTTCGGAAACGGTCTTTTCGGAAACGGAAAAAGCAATGTTCCTGAGATCTACAACGACTTCATTTTCGCCTATGTCGGATACGTATTCGGATTTGTCGGATGCCTCGCTCTCATCGTGGTGTTCGCTTTCATCTGCATCAAACTCATAGCAGACAGTCTCGTAGCCCGCGACGAACTCGGCAGGAACATCTGCATAGGTGCTTTCTCGATAATATTCACGCACTGCGTTCTCAACATCGGCATGGTACTCAAGGTAATGCCGGTTATCGGTATCCCGCTTCCGTTCGTAAGTGCCGGAGGTACCGCGCTTGTAAGTATGTACATCGTTATCGGCATCGTCCTCAGTGCAAGGCAGCACAACCAGAAGGTCTACAGAATGTTCGCATAATAAAAGCGGCACACTCTCTATAAAATATATTTCGCACAAACACCGGTGTTCTTCACCGGTGTTTTTAGTTACTTACAATCATTGAATTATCGGCAGAAAAATGATATAATTTTTATATTACCCTGATCAGACAGGGCAAACATAATCATTCTTTTTGAACGGATACTATATTACAGTATCAGAAAGGATCTTAAATTATGGCAAATCAGCTATGTATCGTTCTTGACTTCGGCGGCCAGTATAATCAGCTGATCGCACGACGTGTACGTGAATGCGGTGTTTACTGCGAGATCAAAAGATATGACACACCGATCGAAGAGATAAAGGCTCTTGATCCGGTAGCCATCATCTTCACCGGCGGTCCTAACAGCGTTTACGACATGAGTTCACCGCATATTTCAAAAGATATATTCGATATCGGCGTTCCGGTTCTCGGCATCTGCTACGGATGTCAGCTCGTTGCCTGGACACTCGGCGGCGAAGTAAAGAGCTGCGAAAAGAGCGAATACGGTAAAATAGAAATTTCACATAACAAAGGCAGTCTCATCTTCAAAGACGTTCCGGAAAAAAGCGTTGTATGGATGAGCCATACCGACTACGTAAGCAGAGTTCCGGAAGGATTCACAGTTACTGCAGCATCTGCAGACTGTCCTGCTGCTGCATTTGAAAACGCAGAAAAGAAGTTCTACGCAGTTCAGTTCCACCCGGAAGTTACACACAGCGAATTCGGTAAAAAAATGCTCCACAACTTCCTCTACGAAGTATGCGGATGCAAGGGCGACTGGGTAATGGATGACTTCATCGAAAAGACAGTTGCAAAGCTCCGTGAACAGATCGGTGACAAGAAGGTAGTTCTCGGTCTTTCAGGCGGTGTTGACTCATCAGTTGCCGCAGGTCTTTTAAGCCGTGCTGTCGGCAAGCAGCTCACCTGCGTATTCGTTGACCAGGGTCTCATGAGAAAGGACGAAGGCGACTTCGTTGAAGAAACATTCACAAAGCTCTTCGACATGAAGTTTGTACGTGTAAACTGCCAGAAGCAGTTCCTCGAAAAATTAAAGGGCGTTTCTGATCCTGAACAGAAGAGAAAGATCATCGGCACAGAATTCTACAAGGTATTCTGGGACAAGATCCGTGAGGAAGCTGACGGCGGATTCTTCGCACAGGGCACAATCTATCCGGACAGAATAGAATCCGGCAAGGGTAATGCCGCCGGCAAGGGCAGCACTGCTACTATCAAGACACACCACAACATGGTTGAAAAGCCTGCAGATATAAAATTCGACGGAACGATCGAACCGCTCGCAGACCTCTTCAAGGATGAAGTTCGTGCAGTCGGCGAAAAGCTCGGCATCCCGCACGACCTCGTATGGAGACAGCCGTTCCCGGGTCCGGGTCTCGGTGTAAGAATCATCGGCGAGATCACCGAAGAAAAGATCAAAGTCCTCCAGGAAGCTGACGCAGTATTCCGCGACGAGATCAAGAAGAGCGGCATCGAAAGCGAACTCAAACAGTTCTTCGCAGTTCTCCCTGACGTAAAGACAGTAGGCGTAATGGGCGACCACCGCACATACGACCACCTCATCGCCATCAGAGCCATCACAACAGATGACTTCATGACAGCCGACTGGGCAAGAATCCCGTACGACGTCCTCGCAAGAGTTTCAAACAGACTCACAAATGAAGTTGAACACGTAAACAGAGTAGTCTACGACATAACTTCAAAGCCTCCGGGAACTGTTGAGTGGGAATAATACAAATCCGTCCACAAACAGCGTAAATACGTTGATTACGCCATCGCATCAATAACAGTGGCAACGTTTTGGCAACAATTCTCGATTATCGGCAACAGTAATAAATTTTCTGTCTTAAAAGATAAGAGCTATCTGATTCATTTACGAATCGGATAGCTCTTTTTGTTTTATTCAGATTAGTTATTTTTCTTTCACTGCTCTGCGTGCAGCTTCATTCCGCTCCGCCTCCGACCTCGGATATCTGTATCGCCACTGGTCGTACTCCTCGCGGGTGATTTCCCCATTGCGGTACTTCTGAGCCATCTCTTCCCACGGTTCGAGCAGACCTGTCATTTTCGCAAAGGTCGAGCCATTCTGCCTGTTGATTCGAATACATATTTCATCATCCAGGCGGTCAATCTTGAAACCGTATAAATCTTCAAGTGCAAAAAGTGTATGCATCAAACCCGTATAGCTGTCTATGTTCGGAACGTTCAGAGCCTCGGTCGATACATCAAGTGCGTCGGCAAGTTGTTCTATAAGATCAGTCTTTGGCGTTCTTGAACCTGATTCGTACTGTGCCATACGAATATCAGCTGTACGTTCCGTAAAGCCGACCTGTAAGCCTAAGAACTTCTGCGTCATACCTCTGAGGTTGCGAATAAACCTTATTCTCTCTCCTATTGCCATATTGTTGCCCTCCGTTTTCATCAAGCAGCATACAGAAATGTACTATGCTGCCATATTTCACAAATCAATTATAGCATATCTGTTTAGTATATGTCAAGTTAGTAGAAATAAAAATGTTTAGTAATTTAGATATTGACATAACGGATTTTGTTTAGTATAATAAGAATACAGCCTAACGTTTTAGAGTTAAGTCAAAGAAAGGAGCTACTCATGATGACAGACAGAAATTTTATGAGAGTTGAAGACGTTGCCAGAGAGCTTGATGTTTCCAAGTCCTATGCATATAAAATAGTACAAAAGCTCAATCAGGAGCTTGAAGCTAAGGGCTACATCACGATCTCGGGCAGAGTAAACAAGCAGTACTTCCTTGAAAGAACTTGCTACGGTGGTTCTTCCGAGGACAACGAAAGGAAGTGATACGATGTCAGTCTACAAAGACGGTAACAAATGGCGTGTGATCTATCGTTACACCGACAGCCGTGGAGAACGCAAACAGACACAGAAGCGTGGTTTCTCCACAAAGAAAGAAGCTCAGGCATGGGAACGTGAACAGATGAACCAAACGGAATCGCGCCTCGATATGACTTTTGAAAGCTTTTCTGAAATATACTTCGAGGATATGAAGAAGCGTCTGAAAGAGAACACATGGCACACAAAGAATCATATTCTCCGCACAAAGCTGATACCTTTCTTCAGGAAAAGAAAGATGTGCGATATTCTTCCAAAAGACGTGATTGCCTGGCAGAATGAAATGCTCGAAGGTTCTACAAAAACAGGTAAACCGTATTCACCTGTGTATCTGAAAACACTTCATAATCAGCTCAGTGCCATCTTCAATTATGCAGTAAAGTTCTATGGACTTCCGGACAATCCCGCAGCCAAAGCAGGAAATATGGGTAAAGCGAAAAACCGGGAGATGCTGTTCTGGACGCAAGAGGAATACAAGAAGTTCGCTGAAATCATGATGGACAAACCTGTTTCATTCTATGCGTTTGAAATGCTGTACTGGTGCGGTATCCGTGAGGGTGAACTTCTCGCCCTCACCCCAGCCGATTTCGATTTTGAAAAGCAGACAGTATCTATAACAAAGTCTTTTCAGCATATCAATGGACAGGATATAATCACCGACCCGAAAACGCCAAAGAGCAACCGTGTTGTGAAGATGCCTGATTTTCTTTCTCAGGAGATACAGGATTATATCAGTCAGCTTTACGGTATCGGTGAACATGACCGTATGTTCATGATAACCAAGAGTTATCTGCATCATGAGATGGACAGAGGGTCAAAAGAATCAGGTGTGAAGCGTATCCGCATTCATGATCTCAGACATTCGCATATCTCTCTGCTTATTGAAATGGGTTTTTCAGCTGTTGCCATCGCAGACAGAGTTGGTCACGAGAGCATTGATATTACCTATCGTTATGCACACCTGTTTCCAAGTACGCAGAATGAAATGGCAGACAGGCTCAGTGATCTCAGAACCGAAGATGAGGAAGGTGGTGAGAAAGATGTCAGCTAAGAACCTTGATAATAAAGGCAGATTCCGCAGCCGAACAATTGGCTTCCGTGTATCACCCGAAGAAGACAAGCTGATAAACTCGGCTGTTGCCCTATCAGGACTGACCAAGCAGGACTACATTATAAAACGGCTTCTCTGCCGTGATGTGATCGTGCAGGGAAACCCAAGAGTGTACAAAGCTTTGAAGAATCAGCTTGCAGAAGTCCTCGAAGAACTCAGGAGAATAGAAAACGGCTCGGCTGCGGACGATGAGCTGCTGTCAACAATACAGCTCATAACAAAAACTTTAAATGGTCTGAAAGGAGAAAGAGAATGACCGAAGAAAGAAAAATGACTGCTCTTGATGCACCTGTTGGCGCAGGTGCTGAGCAGCCATGTGAATTATCATCATTAATTATACCAGAATATGGGGAGAATTTCAACCCTTCTGACGAAGAAATGTTTGAAGCACAGATGCAGTACGAACAGGAAATGCAGGCACAGGCAAAAGCAGAACGTGAAGCTGCTCCTGATTTTATGCAGACAGTATCAATGCCGGAGCTTTACGAAATGGTCTATCCGGGCAAGCCTCCCGTAATAGATAACTTTCTCTACCCGGGCACTTATCTGTTCGTAGGTGCTCCGAAAGTGGGAAAGAGTTTCATGATGGGACAGATCGCCTATCACGTCAGCTCGGGTACACCGATGTGGAACTATGCTGTCCGCAAGGGAACCGTGCTTTATCTTGCACTGGAAGACGATTACCGCAGATTACAGGAACGACTTTACCGAATGTTCGGAACGGAAGCAACACCTGATCTTTTCTTTTCAGTTGCTTCCAGATCACTGAACGACGGACTGCTCGATCAGCTCAATGCCTTTATGAACGAACACCCCGAAACCTCGCTTGTCATCATCGACACTTTACAGAAAGTACGTGAAGCCGAGGGCGAAACTTACAGCTATGCCCGTGATTATGAAATAATAGCTGAACTGAAAGCATTTGCTGACAGAACAGGTATCTGTCTGATACTTGTTCATCACACCCGTAAACAGAAGTCCGATGACAGCTTCGACCGTATCTCGGGAACAAACGGTCTGCTCGGTGCAGCAGACGGAGCGTTCGTAATGTATAAAAACAGTCGTATCGAAGATGATGCTACTATTGAAGTATCAGGACGCGATCAGCCTGATAAAAAATACAAGCTCACCCGAAACAAAGAAACGCTGTGCTGGGACTTCAAAGGTGAAGACTCTTCCGATTTTTCCGAACCGCCTGAACCTGTTATTGAAGCAATCGGAAAATTCATCAGCGAAGACAATCCGTCATGGGAAGGAACAGCGACAGAGCTTATTGAAAAACTTGCGCTTGACATCAAGCCTAATGCGCTTTCTCTGAAGCTGAACGTCAACGCCGGAAAGCTGTATAATCTTTACTTTGTACAGTACAGCAGCAAGCGTACACACAAGGCTAAAATTATTGAGGCATCGTTAATATGTGTGGTAACTTTTCCGCCTCTGTTCTTTATCCTTTTGCTGCTATTAGAGAAACCAGCGTGTGTGGATATCAGTGTCAAGGGTTTCCGCGTAGCGGTGCTTGCACCCTTGATACTGATATTCACATATGCTACAATTTCTAATTGCAGAAGAAGGATGAACGCTAATTCCAAGGCAGTCTAACATCAATGCCTGAGCATCTCAGCATTATCATAGCTAACATGTTATCGATATTTCTGAAGCCATAGGCCATACGTATAGATAGTTTTATCTTGTTGTTAATTGCTTCAACTCTTGCGTTCGAAAGATGATATTTTATCGTGTTCAGAATCGATTTTCTATGACGATTGATTTTCTTTTGTAGCTCAACAAACTTTGGCAAACGACAATGTCTTGCCCACTTAATCCATGCATCAAGTTTTTCTTCAGCCTCCTCAGCTGTATCACTATGAAAGACGTATCTAAGCGCTTCTTTAAGTTTGTAAGCTCTGAATAGTTTAGGATCTGTTTTCGATATCCAGTCAATCTTGTCAGCTTGCCTGGACGTGAGTTTTTCCATCGACTTTCCTAATATGAGCTTGGATGTCTTTATTTCTTTAGCAACGTCAATCGTCTTCGGAGTATCCTTGGGCTTACGACCACGTTTGGCTGGTCTTTTACATAGTGCTACTTCCTTTTTGATTGAACGCCATGTATCTACGCGCATATCGTCAAGTGCTTCCATTGCCCAGCTGATTACGTGAAAAGGATCTACACAGCGCTCAGCGTTTGGACAGTATTCTTTTATACATTCATCAATCCATTTAGCTCCGTCTCCGGATACGAGTTGTATGTTTGCTCTCTGTTCTTCTGTTAGCTGATCAAAGAATGAAGAAAACACACTTTTACCATGACCTTCAGATGCCCATATCACCTTTCCGGTATCATGGTTTATCACCGTCGTTATGTATTTATGACCTTTCTTGTAGCTTGTTTCATCTACACCGATTCTAAAGAGATTATTAAATCTTTTTTCAGGGTCAGTATCAAGTGCATCGTTTACTCTTTTAACGATTGCTCCAACGGTACCCCATGAAATTCTCATGAATTCTGAAACTGCAACTTTAGAACAATTAACAGCCAGCCAGGCTGTTATCTGCTCAAAATCATAGGTGAAACCTGAGTTATGCCTTGCCCACGGAAACTGACATGTAACCACTCCGTGTTCAGGACACCTGACTCTGCATGATGGGGCTACAAGTATCACTTTGTATGTTGACCAGTCACATGCTCGCCACGTTCTTGCTCCATAGTTTCCTGCATCATATACTTTACATTTCCTGCCGCAGATTCCGCATCTGCACTGATGTCCTTTGGTTGCATGGACCTGAATGATAAACGTGTCGTCTTCAAATACAGTTTTATCTATCGCTGTATACTTGACATTTAAGATTTTTTTGATATAATTATTACAAAGCATATGGTATCTCCTGTTTTAATTTTTTCTCGTCAAAAAAATCATAACAGATATCATATGCTTTTTCAATTTTTTACGGCTTTTTCTGCGATTTTATTTCCACACATGTTAATGAAGAGCCAAATTATTCAGCTCCGTTACGATGCAGATCACCCTGTCATTGTTGCCCCTGAAGTGATGCCCGAAGCAATAAATGATGATACTCCTGCTGAGAAAAACAACTCTGATGGCGTCGCAGCTGTAAATCGTGAAATCGTCATTAACTCCAATACGGTAAGTGATATTGCGGACGAAGATTATGATACGCCTTATCAGCTCATGATTGAAAACGCTTTAGCGTGACGATGTGCGTCGATGCGTCGATGGTTTCGGAGCGGTGTAAAACATCGTCACCACCGACGCACATCGACGCAGAAGCAAAGCATTTTTTCAAAAAAGAAATACAGTTTTCCAATGTATTGCGGGTTACGATTTACAATCGGATACCCGGAAATCCGGAAGGCGAAGCCGACGGAAAAAGCCCCGCAGGGCGACATAGTTCTTCTGATAGACTTTCAAGGCTGTCGGAAGTACTATGGAGTTACAAGCGGCGCACACGCCCTTTGTAAGCGGTGCTCCGCACCGTTCAGAAGCACGCCTGTGCAAGCTATAAAAAAGAATAAAGGAAAGGAAAGGAATTTCAAAATGAAAGAGAAAAGACTGACTTTTAGCCAGGGCAAAGGATCAATCACGCATAATAATCGTGAGTTCGTTGCGAACAATGTTGATCCTGCACGTACCCCTGATAATATCACTTTTATCGCTCAGCCGATAGCCGAAGCATATGATCAGCTTTTCAGAGAATCAACCGAGCGTTACAACGCAAAGCAGACCAGGAACGATCGTAAGATCAGCGACTATTATGAACATCTTTTCGGATGTAAGCCGTGCAATACTATAAAAGTAAATGCACTCGATCAGAAAAGCTTCTATGAAGTACTGGTTCAGGTCGGCAAAAAAGAAGATACGGGTATCGGAACCGAGGATGCACAGGTCGCTGCTGATATACTGAAAGAATACATGGAAAGCTTTCAGGAACGCAACCCGAACTTCTATGTTTTTAACGCAGTTCTTCACATGGATGAAGCTACTCCCCATCTGCATTTCGACTACATTCCTGTTGGTCATTACAAGCGCGGTCAGGATACGCAGAACGGTATAGCTCAGGCACTCAAAGAAATGGGATACGGCGGTGGTAAAATGGCTATTGCCAAGTGGAGAGCCGCTCAGATAGATGTACTGAATGAAATCTGCCGTAAGCACGGTATCGAACCCCTTCCTCCCGAAGAATCCAGAGGAACACTCGAAGTTGAAGAATACAAGGAACAGCGTCGTAAAGCTGATGCTCTGGCAGTAGAAAATGCTCAGGCTGAAACAGAACTTTCAGAAACGAAAGCGGAACTTGAAAAAGCTGCAAAAGCGAAAGCCAAGCTCATGGAGATTGACAGCGTGGAAACAGGTAAAACCGTATTTGGTGGAAAAATCACTGTGTCAAAAGAAGACTGGGACAATGTTACTGCCCTCGCCAAAAAGGAAGTAGCATCGCAAAAGCAGACAAAGAAGCTACGCAAGGAACGTGATGATGCAGTACAGGAACTTGATGCACTCAAATCCAAGTTCGAGGTGATTTCCTCAGAGCTTTCAGCCTACAAAAAGAAAGAAGCTAATAAACATTACTTCTCACGTGAGAATATGGCAGCTGAAAGTAAGCGTATCAAGCGAGAAGAGCAGCTTTCCCGTGATCTGCAAAAGGCTATGACCGTCATTGATGCTCACGGTCTGCGTGATGAATACAACCACACAAAAGTAAACACAGCACACAGAAAGAATGTGCTGGAATAAATTTCTTATTTTAAAAATTATGATAAATAAGGTGTGATAATTCGGACTTTCGTGTGTATAATAAGTAAAGAAAGTTAATGAAGTGAAAGGAGGAAGTTGTACAGCAGAATAATATCGAGAAAATTACTCAATTATAATGCACATAGCATGCAAAATCACAGATTAATTCCAAAAGAAGTTCATAAATATATTGACTTTCTCAAATGATAGTGCTATTATAAGTTTAGGAAATAGTTTTCCTAATAAACAATTTTGAATAGGGGGAATTTATCATGAAGATTTTAAAAGGGATGTTATCGATGTTTACAGCATTGACAATGTTTGTTTGTGCAATGCCAAGTGTAAAAGTAAGTGCAACAACAATTTACGGAGATGTAAACAATAGCAGCACGGTGGATTTGACTGACGTTAGTTGTTGAATCTGTATTTGGAAGGCTCAGTTTCTGCTTCGAGTATCAATAAAAAATATGCTGATGTTGATCAGAATACAGTTTTAGATGTATGTGATTTAAAAACTATAAAAGCATACATTACGCACTCACTTTCATACCTGCCGTACAGTGAGAGCGGAAACACTTATAGTAATTGTAACAATTATGTATTTCCGAGTGATTCATCAAGAAACTATACAAAGTATAATTGCTCTACAGGAACAACATCAACATACACTTTAAATTCGTTATCTAATTATATGCCACGTACTGGAAACTTTGACGGAAGACAAATAGATTCTTCTGCTAACGCCAAAAGTATTGTGATGTTAGAATATAAAAAGAATGACGGGCAATGGTGGCAAGGCTCAGGCTTCATTGTAGATAAGCACACAATTGCGACATGTGCACATTGCATCTATAATGGTACATCATTTAATACAAATTATACAATTAAAATCTATGATTCTGATGGCTCAACGCTTTTAAACACACTTTACGCCAAAGAACTCCATGTTCCAAGTAATTACATTTCAAGTTCTTCTTCAAATTACGATTACGGGTTGATATATGTTGACTCCAGTTTATCAAGCTATGGTAATATTGCATTAGGAACCGCAACAGATTACTTCATGTCAACCTCTTCGGATTTATCAATAAGTGGATTTCCTCTTGAAGTTTCAGGATCACCAGTTGTAGATGTTAGATATTATGAAACCGGTGAAGTTTTGCCATCGACAAATTCTGATCTGATTCGTTGCTCGGCTTATGCCAGTAATGGTGACAGCGGTGGTCCAATGTATATACAATACTCTTTAAATGGCTCGACATTTCGCTCAGCTATTGGAATATGTGGTTATTATAACTATAATCTTGGCGTAAGATATAGTGGAGGCGTTAGAATTACGACTCCTATACTTAGATTTTATATGGATAATGACAACATCGGATAACAGGAGGAAAAAATTATGAATAAAAAAATTGTTTCTCTTCTTTCGTGTTTTATAATGTTCTTGTCTTCTAGTGCTTCAACAGTATATGCTGAAACAGAACTGATACACGAAACGCAAAAAATATATCAGTTAATGGAGAATTATATAGCTGAAAATTATCCAGGTGATGCCAAAACCGTCATATCCGATGACAACACAATCGAAATAATATTTCGTGAAGTCTCTAAAGAAGAGCATGAGTTTAATGGAGCTGCTATTTCAAAAAGTATTTCTGAGTACTTAGAGAATAACAATATTGATTCTTCAAAAGTTAATGTAGCGTTTAGAATTGAGTCTCCTGCAGCAGCATCACCTGTAATTGCAGGTGACATAGACCATAATGACTCAATTGATGTTACAGATCTTACAGAACTCTCACTTGCACTTTTAGGCGATAAGGAACTTACAGCAGATCAGCAAAAAGCAGCAGACATTGACGGTGACGGAGCAGTCACTCTTGCCGACCTTGCAAGACTTCAGCAGTATCTTTCCAAAAAGATCAATTCTCTTTAATGCTTATTAATTAAACATACTGTAAAGGTGTCAGCGTACTTCGCAGGCACCTTTATAGTTTATATAATGAACAATTTCTTGTATAATAATTTCGCTTTTAGGAATTGACAATCAAATACATATGCGCTATAATAAAAACATCTCCGGCAACACTTTGGCAACAAAAAATCAGATACTCCAAATTTGACAGACAACACAGATAATAGAGATACCACAAGCTAAATCACCTAACTGAAATTGTTTAAGATTACGGTTTAAGGAGCGAGTGGGAATGATATCATTTTTCAAACAAACCGCGCAAATACGTCGTTCGAGACGTCTCTAAAACGTCAGTGATACTATTATGATACTAAAAATTTAATACTAAAAATTTAACTTTTATGCGGTACTGGCGTTTTTGGCGGTGGTTTTTACACTAAAAATTTAATACTAAAAATTTAACCCTGACTGATTTTACATGATGAATAATTTCAGTCAGGGTTTTATTTATTTTCTTAGTCCGTCAAGAGTATCATTTATCTGTGATATCAGTTCAATAAGTTCACTTTCCATGTCCTCTCCTCTGTCAATTCGTCTAAGCTCACAGAGCACCTCTGCAAGTGCGTTTCTTAATGCTTTATAGGTCCTTGGATTTCCGGTAACACTGATTTCACGTTGAAGTGCACGCTGTATCAGATAATCCTGTTTGGTATGGCCTGACAACCTAACAAATCTGTCAAGCTGTTTGTTTTCTTCTTCTGACATTCTGAATGATACTATTTTTCCGCGAAAACGACCTTTACTGTCAAGATTTTTAGCAGACATCATCTTCATCCCTTTCAACATTTAATTTTTCGGCAATTTCCTTCTGTTTAGTCGGAAACAAATGAGCATATCTATATGTGATATCTATACTCTCATGTCCCAGACGATCAGCTATAGCCACTGCTGAAAAACCCATTTCTATAAGAAGAGACACATGGGAATGTCTCAGATCATGGATTCTGATTCGTTTCAATCCCTTTTCCTTACATCCACGATCCATTTCATGATGAAGATATGACTTGGTGAATTCAAAAATTTTGTCCGAATCTTTAACCCCATAGAGTGAACTTATGTATTCTTCCATTTCTTCGCACAGAAAATCAGGCATCGAAATAATTCTTATGCTTTTTGGCGTTTTAGGATCTGTAATAACTTCTCTGCCATTTATCTGCTGAAAAGACTTCGTAATCGAAACTGTATTTTTGCAAAAATCAAAATCTTTTTTTGTAAGTGCAAGTAACTATCATTTCTTACCGGTGTGATCCCGAAAGAATCAAGTGTTCTGTAGAGGAATTCAACACCTTTCTGTGTCCATCTGGTATGAACATATTCTCTGTAAGATCCGGTTCTGTAATCATATGATCTTCGTATATCAGTGCTTACATAACCTTTGCCCTCATACTGTTCAGTAAGGAACCAGGTGTTATGTGATCTGTACTGAATACCAAGTCTGAAAAGCAGAAGGTTGAAACCGGCAGCTGTTGTTCCGTATTCATATGCTATATCAGAAACTTTGATAAGCTTTCTGCTTTTCATTATGAAATCATAATATTCAGCTTTCGGTTCAAGTGAGGAGATCCTTTCTTCAAGCAGAGCGTTGTTTGTTCTGAGTTTCTCCTCTGTGGAATATGAACCCGTCTTTCTGATTGAAGGGAGAACTTCTGACGTCACCCAGCGCTTGAACTTCTTTGCAGAAGGAAGCTTACTTGAAAGAACAAGGCTGTAAAAACCCGATTCATTGATGATCGTCATTTCCTGTACTCCTGAAGGTGTTGCCATTTTAGCAACACCTCTGTCTTCCTTATCGACCTTTTTGGAAACAGCACTTCGCGGATCAGCGTATCCGAGTTTCTCGGCAACATCTTTGCCAACAAGCCACGGTTCACCGCCAATGGTCACTGTTCTTACAGAACCGAATTCTTCGTTTTCAAATATTTTTACTTCATTACTCATTTGTATTTCCTCCGTTCAGATCGAAACTTATTCCAACAGCTTTGTTCACCTGTTCCATTACATCATCACCGAGTGTGCAGAGCTTTTTTCTCAGTCTCGACTTATCCATTACCTGTATCTGTTCACAGAGGATAACCGAATCCTTATAAAGTCTGTCGCTCTCCACCGGAACGTGAACCGGAAGATTCCTTTTCTTCTTTGAAGAAGTGATCGGAGCTACCAGTGTAGTCGGACTGTAGTGATTGCCGACATTGTTCTGAATGATAAGCACTGGTCTTTTTCCTCGCTGTTCGCATCCTGTTCCCGTGAGTATTGCCAGATAAACCTGACCTCTCATTATGTGTTTCATTTGCATTTTCCTTTCGATAATGTATTCATAGAATGATCTATGTAAAGACAGACCGTTTTGTTCCGGTCTGTCGCTCGTATCATAGTTGTCATATTTGTTCTCAACATCCCTGACAGGGGAGACATATAAGCCGGTCATCCGCTAAGATGACCTCATAGGATTCTAACCTCTATCCATTCCTGTGGAATAGCCGTCGCCGGAAGTATCATTATACCCATTGCCTGTCGTCGCGTAACAGGAGCTGCCTGTTATGGACAGAACATTTCCCGCTCCTTCAGATATTTATCAGGTGCAGTGCCTGGCTTCTCTTTGGTCACTAAATAGTTTTGTGCCGCCTGCGGCAGCTTCTCGATCATGAGCTTGCGAAGTATCTTTTCTTCAACCGGTTCAGAAGTATCTTCCACAATACTTGTTCCGTCAAACTCATCTGTATCCAGTGCGTTTAATGAAACAAGTCCTGCACGCTGAGCTTCCTCATTTACATATCTTTCACGGCGGTATTCCTTGTAGAAGCTTCTGTATCCGGCTTCATCCGTTTCCATAAGTGCGTATCCGAGATTGATGAAATAAGCACGTTCCCCTTCCGGAAAGCTAGCTATGTAGTTTCTTAATTCTTCCTCAGATACTTCTCTGTATCCTTCGCCTGTGTTTTCACGGTTGTTCATTACAAAATAGATTTTAGACATTATAGTATCCTCCTGAAATTTCTGAATTGACTCTGTGTGTTCAAATCAGAAATTCAGGGATACCTTGCGACTGCTTCGCTGTACTTACTCTGCATCTTTCTGCTCCTTTTCAGGGCAACAAAAAAAGACCTGCAGATAAAAATCTGCAAGTCTCGATTGCTGCGGCATATTCGCCGGCAGAAAAAAAGTATAAAAAAAGCCCTGCCGCTTTAAAAGCAGCAAGGCCGATTTCTAAGGAAACGCTGATTTAATCGACGTTAGTATTGACAAATTGTCGTATATATGATATAATGTAGTTAATAAAATATATTATGCGAGGTATTTTGATATGAACGGACAGTTAAGTTTCAGCGATATGGAATATTCCCTTAGAAAGCGTCAGGGAAAAAAAGAAGCGTTTCTTAATAGAATGGAAGAGATAATTCCATGGGATTCATGGATTCAGATAATCGCTCCTTACTATCCGTCAGGTAATCATGGCAGACCTGTAAAAGGTATCGAGACCATGCTTAGAATGTATCTTCTTCAGGATTGGTTCAATCTATCAGATGAAGGTGTCGAAGATGCTATTTATGATAGCTATGCAATGAGAAAATTCATGAAAATAAATTTTATGCATGAACAAGTTCCGGATGCAACAACATTACTGAAGTTTCGACATCTTCTTGAAGAACATAATATCGGCGACGCTATTTTCAAGGACGTTAATGATCGACTTGAAAAGGCAGGACTTATCATGCATGGTGGTACAATTGTTGACGCAACAATAATTGCAGCACCAAGTTCAACAAAGAATGCCAAGGGAGAACGTGATCCTGAAATGCATCAGACTAAGAAAGGCAATCAGTGGTATCATGGAATGAAGGTACATGCTGGAGTAGATGCTGGAACAGGATATGTGCATACAATAACCGGAACAGCGGCAAATGTGCATGATTCCACTGAAGCATCTAAGCTTATTCGCAATGATGATGAAATAATGTACGGCGATTCTGGTTATCTTGGTGTTCCGGCACAGAATGCCATAAAACAGGATGAGCATCATAAAAACATGAAGTTTGAAATCAATAAAAGACCGTCAAGTTTAAAAACCTCAGATGACTATAACGGTATTAACTGGGATAAAAAGATGGAGCATGATAAGTCATCAGTAAGATGCAAAGTGGAACATGCTTTCCTCATTGTAAAGAATACATTTGGATACTCAAAAGTAGCATACAAAGGAATAAAAAAGAACATGAATAGATTCAATTTTCTATTCGCATCAGCAAATTTGCTGATGTGTTCTCGTGCAGGAAGAACTGCAGAATTTTGCAAGGGGTAAGTGTACCCTAATGCGGATTAATTCCGCAAAAAATAATAAAAAAATGAGGTAAATGCTCGAATAGCGATTCGCATTTCAATATTATTCCAATATTACAAGGATATTTTATTATATCACGACTTATTCAGCGTTTCCCTAATATTAAATTGTATCAGTGCATGAGGCTGTATTTCTGCCAGCATACACATTATAACACGCGGAAACTCCCGCGTCAGTCCCAGAAGAGTCTCAATTAAGTCTCATTATAGTCCCACTTTAGTCTCATATGATTTCCCAAACACTGTTTGGGAAATTCAAAGTTTCTCACTTCATCGTCTCCAGCACTTCATTCAGATGAACCATGTACTTTGTTTTCAGCTCCTCCGGTTCAATGATCTTTGCTTTACTGCCAAACTGGAACAGCCATGCGAAGAACGGTGCTTCTGCTTTTACTTTCACGTGAACAGTAAAGTGCTCGTTACCGTCAGGAATAAGAGATACATCTTTTCCGAAGCGGTCAATGACGGTATTGATAAGCTTGTTATCAAAACGGAGCTTAACATCTCTTGATTCTCCGCTGAACATTGAGAATGATGAGTTCATATACTCAGCTATGCTGAAATCCGAAGGCTTGGGTACGATATCTTCTTCAAGAATCTTTACACTTTCCATTCTGTCCACACGGAAATTTGATATTGAAGTATACTTCTCATAGTGTGCAATAAGGTAATAGCGTTCATCTGTCCAGCTGAGAGCATACGGTGAACAGACGCGAAGACCGTCACGGTATTTTTTCTTCTTCTGAATATCGTAGTCGAAATATTTGAAGGAGATTTTCTTTCCTTCAGATATTGCACGATGAATAGTATCAACATTTATATAGATACGTTCATTCATTGCTTTGACTCTGTTGGATACGAACACCTGACGATGAATCTGCTTTGCTTCATGTACACTTGCAAGGCCTTCGATCTTCTTAAGCAACTCATTCGATTTCCGCTCGGTAAGGAAACGTGATGATGTAACTGCATCAGCAAGAAGTTTCAGTTCCGGAAGTTCAAACTCACGGCTTGCTACATAGTAACCGGAAGTGTTTCCTTTGAGCTGCTTTATATCCAGTCCGAAAGTACATAACGCTTCAATATCCTGATAAAGAGCTTTTCTTTCAGCAGATATTCCGCAGAGTTTAAGCTGATTTATTATCTCGCTCATAGTAATCGGATGCAGTTCGTCAGTCTGTTCGAGCATTATCTTATATAGGTAGAGAATCTTTAATCTCTGTATTGAATTCTTTTCATTGTTAGCCATAATAATGCTCCTTTTCAAATTCAGCAATAATTAAAAACATCCTTCATTAATGATAACTTTTTTGATATCAGAAATGGAATTCAGAGCAAGAAGTATACCGTGAATGATTTTGTTTTCATTCTGTGGTTCAGTATTACCGAGATCAAGATAAACTGAAACTCTGTTTTTATCAGCCGTAACATTTAAATAGCCGATATAATCATCGCCTTCAAGTTGAAAATCATATGCGTTTATTGCATTTCTGACGGCTTTGGCTTTTTCTTCGTCAGCTGCATCATCGTTAAAGTAAACACTGTAATTAAAGCATTCGCCTTCAAATCCTTCGGCATGAACTGAATAGTTAAGAGAAAGTTCTTTTAAGCCCAAAGCCTGATCCCAATCTGATTCTCCATATTCATCATCTTCTTCGTTCTCATTTTTTGTGTCTTTGGAAACAGGGCTGCCATCATTGATGATTACTTTCTGAATTTCTGTGACATTATTATTTAATGCTGCGATGAGGCATTCAATAACTTCTTCATGATACTTCTTCGAAAGCTCCTCAAGACCAACACCAATTTCAATCTCATCCACACTTAGTATTAAATTTGTAAATGCTTCCTCAAATTGCTTATGAAGTTCCAGGATAGCTTTTTTTGCTTCTTCATACTGTTTTTCCTCAAACAACGTCTCAGGAAATATATAAAAAACTACTCCTTTTTTGGCTTTGCCTCTGTAATCAACGGGAAAATAAGTTTTGATTTTATCCAGTTCCATAATAGTCCTCCTGATAATGATTTAATTAGTTAATTGTGATTATATGCTATACTGTCTGTTATGCCAGAAAATCTGATTTCGGAATAAACGGAATGTTCAGTGAACATCCTCTTACGTTCATATCATTAAGCTTGATAAGCAGCATTTCATGCGGTACGCACATTGCCATTGCTGCCTGTTCTGTTGTGTATCCGTACCCCACGTTTTCCATTACATCCTCATCGCGGATGATGAAGTTTGCCGCAAAGATGTTGGCTTCTATTTCAAGTTTCGAGCTCATATCATAAAGTCCGTTTTCCTTGAAAGCAGAAACAGCATGATGCCTGTGCAGGAAGTGATGGCCGAGCTCATGAAAGAGAACTATCTTCTCCATGTGTTCGTCAAGAGATTTGTTCAGAAATATATACGGGCATCGCTGGATGACAGTGTACATGCCCTTAAGATCGGTAAAGTCTTTGTATTTTATAACAATATTACACGCTTCTGCAATTTCAAACGGATCGTCCGTTCGGAATTTCTTTTTCAGCTTCTGCACGAAACTGTTGATTTCATATGCGTACATAATTCACCAGCCTTTCCGGGTGACCCTATTATTATGTATATTATACTGCAAACCGGTGTGTCAAAATCAGTACAACGGGATTATTCACCGGAATTTTCTTCACTGTTCTGATCCTTGCGGTATTTCTTCGGAGTATATTTTTTGTTCGTGATCTTAGCTTCCCAGTATGCTTCCTGAAGAGCTTCCATAACGTTCGCCTTGTCCTCTTCTGAAATATCTCCGCCGGCAAAAAGTGCAGAAGCATTTTCGATAAGTTTCTTTGCGGCAGCTTTTCCTTTTGATCCGTATTTCTCATTTGCTTCGATTACGAAATATTCATCATCAGATGCAAGAGCTTTTTCATCAACTCCAAGGATATCTGCGATTTTAGCGAGTATATCTTTCTTCGGAGTGCGTGTTCCGCCTTCATAATTCTGAATGGCACGTGCAGATACGCCGGCCTTTTCTGCAAGATCTGCCTGTGTAAGTCCGCGCATTCTTCTGATTTTTGCGATTCGGTCTTTAAGTTCCATAAGTCCTCCTGACTGTTCGTGTTCACGAACATTTTTAAGAAAAAAGTCTTGACAACCGTTCGTCTGCCGGTTATAATATGCTTGTACCGTTCGTTCGTGTTTATTATATCACATCACGCACAACATATCAAGTATTTACTGAGAATTTTTTTCTGCAGGAGGGGATATTATTTTGAGCAGCACCAAATCAGCGTTCGGGAAAAACAAACTGAAAAACGTAAAAGCTTTGCTGAAACTTTACCGGAAGGTTCTTTATTCAGTGAACAATAATCTTTACTATCTGGATGAAGAAGTGTACGTAAACAGCCGCCGGCATCTTTCTGATCTTGTGGATTCTCTGGTCGAGTTCGAGACCAGGGAAGAGAAACGCCGTTTCGATGACAGAGTGAACAGCTGTCATAAAAGCCTGTCGCTTCTTGAACTTCTCGACAAGACTATCGTCATGGTCAGGGACTATCCGGACAAGGGACGAATCTACTACGATATTCTCTTTCGCTATTACTTCGATAATTTCAGCTACACTCATGAGGAACTTATATCTGTTCTTGAAATGTCACGTTCAAACTATTACAGATATTTTGATCAGGCGGTTGAATGCTTCTACACGGTTCTTATTCCTGTTCTGAAATCGGAAAAACTATGATACTGACGATGATCTTGTTCCGGTTGATTACGTCTGATATGTTTGTTTTTAAAGATAGATTTTCCGGGAAAACTGAAAAAGTCTGATTACGCACTGCGGTGCGGGGAGCTGAGAGCAAGCAGAAAATATATGCCCGACAGCATAGCCTGCCCGCCGTATGACGGAGCAAAGAATATGCTTCCTGTAACGATAATCGATGACAGAGAACTGCTTCAGAAAATGGTATCGGAAATGTTCGACGAGCTGCCTGAACGGAAGCCGAAAATCAAGAAATCTGCAAAAAACTAAAGGAGCCTATAATGAAAATAGAATATAAAAGACTGACTGACAGTGAACCGCTTTGTCGGTCAGACAGAGGTACTGATCAGCGGAGACACGCTCCAGCTAAAAGATTACAGCAAGACCGATTGGCCGTGGTCGATGTTTGATCCGGAAGCCAAGCAGAAACGCCACGATACTGTGTTCCCGGAGGCATGCCAGAAAGCATTTGAAATGGGCAAGACTTTAGTGAGCAGATGAAACAGCTCATCAGCCGTATTACGCTCAGATAAAAGCGTATTATGCCCGATGCATATTAATTTCATTTAATGTTAGTTCTATTGACTTTCTCACTGTATTATGATAAAATAATAAACAATGATTGTGGGATTTGTGGACTAAATTTTCATGATCACTCTATTTAAAGGGGTTGACAGGGGTGTATGTTGGTGTTACGATTCAAGCTGGCAGCATAACTGTGCCCTTTTCACAATTTTATACTGAATTAAAAGCGTACTCTACGGGATAATTATATCCTGTGGAGTGCGCTTTTGTTCGCAAAGGAGGATTTTAATGAAAAAAAGATTTGGAAGGAAAAGTCTTGCGTTGGTGCTGGCTCTGTCGATTGAGTCTGGTAGTATACCAATCAAACCCGTTGATGACCTGTTCGGGGTTATGCCTGTTAAGGCAAGGCTAATATTCGATCCTGATTATGATCCATCTATAGTCAAAGGCACATGCGGAGAGAACGCAACATGGGTACATGACCTCATTACCCACAAGCTGACTATCTCCGGCACAGGGAATATGTATGATTATGTCTATAATGAGGATTTACGGTGGCGTAAACTTTTTTCATTTAGCGATATAGAATCTGTTGAAATTGAGAATGGTATCACTTCTATCGGCGATTATGCGTTTGAATCCTGCAACTACCTTACATCAATAACGATTCCTGACAGCGTTTCAAGCATTGGCGATTATGCGTTCTATGACTGCACAGGCCTTACATCAATATCGATTCCTGACAGCGTTACAAGCATTGGCAATAATACATTCTCTTTATGCGAAAACCTTACATCAATAACGATTCCTGACAGCGTTTCAAGCATTGGCGATTATGCGTTCTTTGACTGCACTAGCCTTACATCAATATCGATTCCTGACAGTGTTACAAGTATTGGCATAAATGCGTTCCGTGGTTGTAAGAGTATCACAGATGTTTACTGCTATGCTGATCCTGCGAAGCTGACATGGAATGATGGCAACTGTGACGATTTCATAACTTCGCAGGAACATACCACCGTCTGCCATGTTCCTGCGAAGTATCTTGCCGGTTATAAGACAAAGTTTGGCGACAGTGTAAACGTCACATTTAAGGGGATGTCTGCCGTTACTGCCCCGACAGCGAATACTCTTTCCTACAACAGTAATGAGCATGAGCTTGTGTCTGCAGGTTCTACGGACTTTGGTACACTGCTTTATAGCCTTGACGGTGAAAATTACAGTACAGATATTCCGAAGAAAACAGATGCAGGAACTTATACCGTATATTATAAGATAGATGAAGATGATTATTACTTTCCACCGCAGACGGTTGAAGTAACGATTGCTGACTCTTACACGATCACCTGGAAAAACGGTGATGAAATACTTGAAACCGACAATTATGTTCCCGGTGGTGCAGCTCCTGAATACAATGGCGAAACACCTGCAAAGGATGCTACAGCACAATACACTTACTCATTCATCGGCTGGAGCGACGGCACGAACACTTATGCTCCCGATGAGCTGCCTTCTGTTTCTAGTGATGTGATCTACACGGCACAGTTTGACAGTACAGCAAGGATAATCACGGGCACATGCGGAGAGAACGCAACATGGGAACTTGACCCAAGCACCGGCAAACTGACTATCTCCGGTACAGGGGCGATGGATGATTACGATTCTTTTAGTGATAACCCGTGGATAAAATATCAGAGTTATATAACTTCTGTTGAGATCGATAAAGGCATCACCTATATCGGCAAAAAAGCGTTCCTAGTCTGCTTAGGACTTACATCAATATCGATTCCTGACAGCGTTTCAAGCATTGGCGATTATGCGTTCGATAACTGCAAAAGCCTTTCATCAGTAACAATTCCTGACAGCGTTTCAAGCATTGGCGATTATGCGTTCGAGATATGCACAAGCCTTACATCAGTAACGTTACCTGACAGCATTACAAGCATTGGCAATAATACGTTCGCTTACTGCGAAAACCTTACATCAATAACTATACCTGACAACGTTACAAGCATTGGCAATAATGCGTTCTATAACTGCAAAAGCCTTTCATCAATAACTATACCTGACAGTGTTAAAAGTATTGGAGTTCAGACGTTCGCTTTATGCGAAAGCCTTTCATCAATAACTATACCTGACAGCATTACAAACATTGACGGAGGTGCGTTTGCTGTATGCACAAGCCTTTCATCAATAACGATACCTGGCAGCGTTACAAGCATTGGCAGTAATGCGTTCGCTTACTGTACAGGTCTTACATCAATAACGATTCCTGACAGTGTTACAAGCATTGGCGATAGTGCTTTCGCTGCATGTACAGGTCTTACATCAATATCGATTTCTGACAGCATTACAAGCATTGATGATTATGCGTTCCGTGACTGCAAAGGCCTTACATCAATAACTATACCTGACAGTGTTACAAGTATTGGCATAGATGCGTTCCATGGTTGCAAGAGTATCACAGATGTTTACTGCTATGCTGATCCTGCGAAGCTGACATGGAATGATTGCAACTGTGACGATTTCATAATGACGCCGAAACATACCACCGTCTGCCATGTTCCTGCGAAGTATCTTGCCGGTTATAATACAAAGTTTGGCGACAATGTAAACGTCAACTTTAAGGGAATACCTGCACCTGCCGTTACTGCCCCGACAGCGAATACTCTTTCATACAACAGTAATGAGCAGGAGCTTGTAACAGCAGGTTCTACGGACTTTGGCACGTTGCTTTACAGCATTGACGGTACAAACTATTCCAAGGATATTCCAAAGGGAACGGATGCAGGAACTTACATCGTATATTATAAGGTAGATGAAGATGATTATTACTTTGCACCGCAGACGGTTGAAGTAACGATTGCTGACTCTTACACGATCACCTGGAAAAACGGTGATGAAATACTTGAAACTGACAATTTTGTTCCCGGCGGTGCAGCTCCTGAATACAACAGCACAACGCCTGCGAAGGATGCGACAGCAGAATACACTTACTCATTCATCGGATGGAGCGACGGCACAAACACTTATGCTCCCGATGAGCTTCCTTCTGTTTCAGGTGATGTGACCTACACAGCACAGTTCAACAGTACAGCAAGGGTAATCACTGGTAAATGCGGAGAGAACGCAACATGGGAACTTGACCCAAGCACCGGCAAACTGACTATCTCCGGTACAGGGGCGATGGATGATTACGCTTCTATTACTGATAACCCGTGGACAAAATATCAGAGGTATATAACTTCTGTTGAGATCGATAAAGGCATCACCTATATCGGCAAAAATGCGTTCCTAGTCTGCTTAGGACTTACATCAATCTCGATTCCTGACAGCGTTACAAGCATAGGAAATTCGGCATTCAGTAACTGCACAAGCCTTACATCAATATCGATTCCTGACAGTGTTACAAGCATAGGAAATTCGGCATTCAGTAACTGCACAAGTCTTACATCAATCTCGATTCCTGACAGCGTTTCAAGCATAGGAAATTCGGCATTCAGTAACTGCATAAGTCTTACATCAATATCGATTCCTGACAGTGTTACAAGCATAGGAAATTCGACATTCAGGAAATGCACAAGTCTTACATCAATCTCGATTCCTGACAGCGTTACAAGCATAGGAAATTCGGCATTCAGTAACTGCACAAGCCTTACATCAATATCGATTCCTGACAGCGTTTCAAGCATTGGCGATTATGCGTTCGATAGCTGTACAGGCCTTACATCAATCTCGATTCCTGACAGCGTTACAAGCACTGGCATTTATGTGTTCCGTGAATGCACAGGCCTTACATCGATATCGATTCCTGGCAGCTTTACAAGGATTGAAAAAGGTGCGTTCCATACCTGCACAAGTCTTACATCAATATCGATTCCTGACAACGTTTCAAGCATTGGCAGATTTGCTTTCGCTTACTGCGAAAGCCTTACATCAATAACCATACCTGACAACGTTAAAAGAATTGAATATGATGCGTTCGATAGCTGTACAGGCCTTACATCAATATCAATTCCTGACAGCGTTACAAGCATTGAAAAAGGTGCGTTCCGTAACTGCACAAGCCTTACATCAATAACCATACCTGACAGCGTTGAAAGAATTAGCAATGATGTATTCTATAATTGCAATGGTATCACAGATGTTTACTGCTATGCTGATCCTGCGAAGCTGACATGGAATGAAATAAACTGTGACGATTTCATAATGGTGCCGAAACACACCACCGTCTGCCATGTTCCTGCGAAGTATCTTGACGATTACAAGACAAAGTTCGGCGACAGTGTAAACGTCACATTTAAGGGGATGTCTGCCGTTACTGCCCCGACAGCGAATACTCTTTCATACAACAGTAATGAGCAGGAGCTTGTAACAGCAGGTTCTACGGACTTTGGCACGTTGCTTTACAGCATTGACGGTACAAACTATTCCAAGGATATTCCAAAGGGAACGGATGCAGGAACTTACATCGTATATTATAAGGTAGATGAAGATGATTATTACTTTGCACCGCAGACGGTTGAAGTAACAATTGCTGACTCTTACACGATCACCTGGAAAAACGGTGATGAAATACTTGAAACTGACAATTTTGTTCCCGGCGGTGCAGCTCCTGAATACAACGGCACAACACCTGCCAAGGATGCTACAGCAGAATATACTTACTCATTCATCGGCTGGAGCGACGGCACAAACACTTATGCTCCCGATGAGCTGCCTTCTGTTTCAGGTGATGTGACCTACACAGCACAGTTTGACAGTACAGCACGGGATTACATAATCACATACATGGTAGACGGCGAGGTTTATGATACAAAGACCGAAAGCTACGGTAATGCGATTTCTCTGCCTGATGAGCCGAGCCGTGAGGGCTATACGTTCAGCGGCTGGCAGACTTCCTACACAACTATGCCTGCACAAAACATCGAGATCACCGGCACATTTACGAAAAATCAGGATGATGATCCATATGTGGATGTCGTGCAGTACGGCGATGATGGTGATAATCATTTTAAAAGTGGTTCAGGCAGAGATCAGCTTTACGGCGGCGGCGGAAACGACGTTCTTGACGGCGGTAAAGGTGATGACTATCTTCAGGGTGATCACGGCGATGATACATACATCTTCAGAAGCGGATACGGCAATGACGTTATAAGTGAATCTTCCGGAAACAATACAGTTAAGATCTATGATTATTCAGCAGATCAGATGGTAACTACACGAAATGCTCAAAACGATCTTATTATTAAATTCAAAAATTCTGAAGATACACTTACTGTAACAAGATTCTTTGACTTCAACAGCAACAGAGACTTTAATTTTGAATTCGAAAACGGTACAGTTATCGGTCAGCATGATATGCCGGTACATAACAGCCTTATTACCGGAACCGATGAAAACAATTATCTTAACGGTACTGAGATAAATGATATCATCGACGGTGGTCTCGGCAACGACAGTCTCAACGGCTTCGGCGGAGAAGATACATACATCTTCGGCAGAGGCTACGGTGAAGATATGATAAATGAATGGGGCAGCGACCACAGCTTTGTTGATCTTAAGGACATTAATTCAGATGCGGTCACTGTATCAGATCAGTGGGGTTCAAATCTTCTTATCTCAGTAAATGATTCTGAAGATGTTCTCACAGTAAGCAACTTCAAGTGGGGTCAGGCTTCATATACATTCAGATTTGCTGATGGTGCAGAAGGCTATGTGGACAGGAACACATGGGAACTTGTACTTACAAAACAACCTGAGAACAATGTAATAGTGATCATCGAATAATTTGCTTACCTAAAAACCGCAAGGGTTAGATATTTCTAAAGGTCCCTGCACGTAATGAACGTGCAGAGACCTTTTTTAATTGTGCCGGAGGCACCACCTGTTCATCGGTACGCCTGCGGCCAATATAAGAAAAGGAACTCACATTAGAAAGGTGTGGGTTTCTTTTCTTAGCTTAATGATATTGGCCTTGAACCGTCCTTTTTACGTTATTTCTGAATTTCAGTAACAAAATTCCCCTCATGTCTCTTAACTACCTTTTCAATCCTCACAATCTCACCATCAGCAATACCTTTCTCCTTGCTCCCAGCCATCATCCTGTCCAGCAAATGTTCAATATACGCTGATTTCGTAAGCGCTTCGGTAAACCTCGGATCAACAATATCATCAGGAGAAGCAGGAGCATAATCACGTTTCCATTCCTGAAGGAGACGAAAATACGAACTGAGAACATTATAAACATGGTTTTCTTTCTCCTTCTCCTGTGAAGCTTTAATTCTACGCAGAATACTGTCCTTCCTGTATTTCGACGTATCTGTATGTTCATCACTGTCATAACATATACCAAAGTCCTGAGTCAGACGTTCAGCCGCTTCCTTTGGTGATAATGAAAACAGTTTACCGGTAAAGTCAATGACATCACCGTGTTCACCGCAGCCGAAGCAGTAAAAGTGATCATCATAGAGCTTCATGGACGGGGAATCGTCATTGTGAAACGGACAGCAGATCATATCGCTCCTGCTGATATCAAATCCGTAGTTTTCTGCCGCCTGTCTGAGCGTAACATTTTCTTTTACAGTTTCAAATAAATTCATACTTCACCTCATACAAAAATAAGCTCCTCCTGTCAGTAACGACAAGAGGAGCATTTCTTAACTTATCTCATTGGTTTTGCTTTTTACTGTGCTGAGTTCAGACTTCTTTGCCTGACATTCCTTGATATCCTTTATCCTGTCCAGTATCGAAGGCTTACGGTCACTGGCTTTATCATTGACCACCGCCTTTTTCTCCGCAGCTATATCAGCATTTTCGACACCGTTTCCGTCAATATCGAGGATAGCGTTAAGCTCCGCCAGCCTTGCAAGCTTCTCCTGAAGTTCATCCTCCTGAGGAAAAGGTTTGCCGAGTTCTGACTTTGCTGTTTCAAGCTGCTCATTCAGCGTAGCAAGCTGTTCCCTGCTGTTTTCAAGACGCTTTTCAATGCTGTCAAGAGCATTGTCGATACGAAGGATATTGCCGGTTTCGGAAGTGCCGAGGGTGACGGTATAGGTCATTTCACGCTGGAGATCAAGGTGGAATTCCTGCGTAAAGCTGTCGTATCTGAGCGACATATCGAATCCTTTATATGAACCGATATCAATGCTTTCCTTTGCCTTGACACTTTTGCAGGCGAGCAGAAGAGCTTTGCCGGCATCTTCCTTGTCGGTATACGTCATGTTCATGACTGTCATCGGGGATATGCCTTCTGATACCACAGGCTGTGCTTTCATATGGGCAAGATCGTGTTCAAGGCCTGTGATACGCTGTTCTGTCTTTGCTATCCTTTCCGGGAAATGCTTTCGCACACTGTCTTCAAGGTTGTACTGCTGTGATGTGTGGTTCGCCTTGGATACTTTCAGTTTTGTCACCGCCACATCAAGATCCATCTTTTCCTTTATAAGCGGATTACCGGCACAGAGAGCCTTTACTTCCGCATAGGAAAGAGTTGCTTCATCAACGTCCTCACATGAACGGACAGGCGATTTGCTTGACATTATCTGCGAAATGAAACGCTGCTTGTTTTCGATTGTCTGATACAGGTAAGCATCAAATGTTGATTCAGTCATATATCTGAACACCTCAACCTTGCTGTTTTCATTGCCCTGACGTATGATTCTTCCTTCGCGCTGGGCAAGATCACTTGGTCTCCAGGGGCAATCCAGATGATGCAATGCGATAAGCTTGTCCTGAATGTTTGTACCGGCACCGCATTTCGCAGTTGAGCCGATAAGCACTCTGACCTGTCCCTTGCGTATTTTCGAGAAAAGTTCCTTCTTCTTTGTTTCACTGTCGGCTTCGTGAATGAAAACGACCTCTTCCTTCGGAACGCCGTTTGCCACAAGCTTGCTTCTGATGTCATCGTAAAGATTGAAGGAACCGTATGCTCATATCATCAAGTCCGGCAAGAAAAGTATTATCCTTCTCTTCAAGCAGGCCGGAGAGATATTCCTCCGAATGAAGCCTTACCAGTTCATCAGTCTTCACTCTGACAGCTTCACCAATATAATCCGCAGCTGGTGAAAGCCTCTTTATAACTGCATCTTCATTCTCATGCGTTACCTTCCAGAAAAAAGGCGTCCTCGAACGTTCATCCTTCGCCGCGGTATCAGCAAAATCAAATACATATCTGAGCTTTGCTCTGCCGTTTTCCTCTTTGATAAGAGCGATACCCTTACTGCCACGCTTGATATACCTGTTCGTAATATCTTCACGTCCCCAGGTATCATACTCCGCACATGCTATGGCATCAGGACGCTGTGCATGAATAAGGATCTGGTCTTTGAAACTGTACTTGTACAGTCTTGAAGCTGTTTCAAGGAAAGAAACATAATCCTCCGGGTTCTTCCAGAGTAAAGAAATACGTTCTTCCATAAGCTCCTGTACGTTTTGAAGTTTTCCAGGCATTTTTCTTCTCCTTTCACATAGTATCACATTAAAGCGCTAAAGTCAATAGCTTTCTGATATTTTTATTTCATTTAATATGAACTCCTCGTGCAATGGCAATAAGAAGTTTTAATGAAATATTGCAATGACATATGGCAAGCTTCATTTATAAAAATAAGGGAGTATCTCTTGAAAAAGAAGCTCCTGTATGGTATAATATGTATATTATTCAAACGGAGCTATATCATAAACATGAGTGACATTATTAATTATTAGTCGTATCATCATAAATGCCGAAATCACTTCATTTCTGGAATATTAGGAGTAAATTTGGATGAGTAAAAAAATAACAGTACATGAAAATCTCGAAGAAAATTATGCTAATAAGCTATATATTGATATTTCAAATGTACTTAATGAAAAGCGAAAACAAGCATATATAGCTGTTAGCCAGTCAATGCTGCAGGCCTACTGGCAAATCGGTAAGATCATAATAGAAGAAGAACAGAACGGTGAATTACGCTCAGAATACGGAAAAAATGTGCTTCAAAAACTTTCTGACAAGCTAACTGCAGAGTTTGGAAAAGGTTTTTCAGTAAGAACATTACAGCAGATGAAGAAGTTTTACACGTTATTTCCAATTGCGAACGCACTGCGTTCGCAATTGACATGGACACACTATCGTTCTTTATTAAAAGTCAATAATGAAAGCGCCAGAAACTGGTATATTGAAGAGGCGATTAAAGGACAATGGTCAAGCAGACAGCTTGAAAGACAGATAAACACTCTTTATTATGAACGGCTTCTTGGTAGTCAGAGCAAAGACGGCGTTATCGCAGAAGCAAATGCAAATATGTCAAAGCTTGCACCAGAGCAGTTTATAAAAGACCCGTATGTTCTTGAATTTTTGAATTTAAAAAATTATCCCGAATTGAGGGAAACAGAGCTTGAACAGGCCCTTATTGACAATTTGCAGAATTTTCTGCTTGAACTCGGTAGAGGATTCTGCTTTGTTGCAAGGCAAAAACTGATGCGCTTCGACGATGATGATTTCTACCTTGATCTCGTCTTTTATCATAGTATACTCAAATGTTATGTACTTATTGATTTGAAAATCGGGAAACTAACGCATCAGGATGTCGGGCAAATGGACAGCTATATCCGAATGTTCGATGCTTTGCAGAAAAATGAAGATGATAATCCTACTCTTGGTATTATACTATGTTCTGAGCCTAATGAAACGATAGCGAAATATTCTGTATTAAGTGACAACAAGCAGATATTCACATCAAAATATCTTTATAATCTGCCTACTGTCGAGGAATTACAGGATTATATTCAGTCTCAAAGACGTTTAATTGAAGAAAGAGACTGCGAATAATAACTTCACATATGTATCCGCCCTGAAACAGGGCGTGAGGATTATTCCTCAAAGGTTGGATCAAAACTGATCTCGTTATAAGCCTCTTCGGTCATGCTTTCGAGCTTGCTGAGGAGGCTTTCTCCTATCTTGATCATGTCGTAGTTACCGATATACGGGATGATCCTGCGAACATTTCTTATGCTGTCCTCCCGGCAGTCGCCTTTGAAGATGCAGAGAAAGTTCATTTCTTGTCAATGCTGAGATCTTAGTTGACGGCAAGCCGCTCAAAACTTATATATGCATGTCTGAAAACTTCAGAAACAAAAACGAATCAAAGATAGCGCTGGATGCATTCTACGATATGGAAAAAGCTAAAAACGAAAGTCCGCTTGAATTCTGCATACGAAACGGATGGGAGAAATACATTTACGAAATGCTTGTCTTTGACTTTCTTATACTCAATCGTGACAGACACGGAGCGAATATTGAAGTTTTGCGTGATACGAAAAGAAAAACAATACGGCTTGCTCCTTTGTTCGATCACGGACTTTCACTGCTTTCGCTTTGCCGTGATGAAAAAATGTACTCTGAATATGATGTTATGGCCGACAGACCGGTTCAGTGTTTTGTGGGTTCTCATTCGGCACTTGAAAATCTTAAACTTATCCCGAAAAACGCTTTCCCCGCCCTGACACCTCTAAAAGAATCTGACAAAGATAAAATCATGGACGGACTGGATGAAATAATACCGAAACAATTATCAGAAAAAATATGGGAAATGATATGGAACAGGTGGTGCTATTATGAAAATATACGCAATAAGAAATGATAACTACTCCGAAGTGGCATCATATCTTATCTATTCAAAAGCAGAAAAACAATTTGCTATCGAGATAACCCAGGATGCTGATGAATGGAAAACACCTCTTCTTATCGCTTCTTTTCTAAAAAGAAATATAACTACGATCGATCCGTTTCACAGCAAAGAGTGGGTAAAGCAGCGTATTGTCCCGACTGACAGACAGAATTTAGGTCAGATACTTCGCGACAACGGTTTAAAAACATATGATGAATATGAACTTTTAATACTTGGAAACGGCCGCTGTGCTCAGGATGATCACTATATTGACGAAATAGACTTCGGCGAACTTCCGGCTGATATACAGGAGCGAATGAATAAACGCATCAAAGGTGCGGTACCCCTCGGCAACGGCCAGTACCTTGTATGTTTTCTCGACGGATGCATTAAAAAATGCAATATATCCGAATTTTCCAGAGATAACGAACGTCTTGAAGGTGTGTTTCGGCTGTACCCTTCCGAAATGGATAACGCCAGACCTCTTACAGACGGATACGGCTTCGGCTGGGGTGATGATATGTGCATTCTGTATCCGTCACTTTACAGTAAAGGGACAGATCTGCCAATAAATTATTCCGAGCTGACATCAGCTATTAAGAACAGCCTCGTAAGTTCTGCCGAGGCCGGATATATACTCGATTGTTCAAGGCAGTATATAAACGAACTGGTCAGAAAAGGCAGACTGAAACCGATAAAGTTTTCAGGCAAAAATCCTCTTTTCCTGAAGAGTGATGTTATAAATATACGATACACTCAAAAATCATAAGTACTCACTAAATCTGCACGCAACGTGCAGATTTTTCTATTGTGCCGCAGGCACCACATTTTCATCGGTACGCCTTCGGCGTGCTATTATAATAAACATTCCTGTTCATTACTAATTCCTCAAAAAAAGAAAAAGATATCCGATTCATTCACTAATCGGATATCTCTTTTTATTTTTAGAAGCAGACTTCAGCAGTCATTCAACTAATTAATCAGCAACAAGCCATTCTTCAACGGTTCTGCTCTCACTTGAAATATTAACACCTATCTTATGAAGTTTACGGGTGTCATCAAGATAAGGAAGATCATATTGCTTTTCTTCTATCTGCTTAAGTGCCTCTTCAGCGCTTCCATCAAGCTTGAATTCAAAGATAAAAACATCATTGTCCGTTTCAATTATTACATCCGCTCTTCCTTTACTGTTCTGCTTTTCTATAAGAGTAGTGTAACAGCTTAACAGTTTGAAGATTATATAGAACGTATATGAAAAATGCGTTTCAAAATCCTTCGCTCTCTCATCCTTGTTAGCCTCATAAGGTATCGATGAAAGGAAAGACGTAAATGCATCACGCACTCCGTCAAGATTGCTTTCTCTTAACATATCATCTACTTTAAAGATCCAGTTGTCATTTTCAGCCGACTGCTTATTAAAATAACTATTTGCTATAAGACTTAAAAATCCTTTTCTGACTTCAGAATTAGGAAAATCAAGTTTATACACTCTGCGGCGCCTGTCATATTCTTTTATCGTCAGATATCCGCTCTGATAAAGCATTGCCAGCGGATCCTCGGCATCAGCTCTGTAATCTACAAAATACCGGGATTCATATGCCTGTCCGGTCAGTTTCTGCATATTGATATTACGACCTTCAAGAAGCTCTGCAAGATATGTCGGTGTTCCTGTTTTATACCAGTAATCATCGATAAACATTTTTTTAAATGCATTTATTATACTGAAGGGATTATAGACTTCAGTACTAAGGTTGCTGCTGAAATGATATCCGTCATACTGTTTTTTCAGTTCCTTTTTCATTTCATCTTCAGTATATTCGTTTTTAGTCGCAAGTTCTTTTATAGGTTCAGAAAAATATGAATACAATTCCTCTTCCGTAATACCGCATATTGCATCATAGCGTGTGTCCATACTGATGTCATCCGGCTGGTTAAATCCTGAAAAAACCGACACCTGACTGAACTTTGTAACTCCAGTAAGAAAAACAAAACGAAGATAAGCATCTGCATCTTTGAATGTGCCGTAAAAGCCTTTTAAAGTATCTCTGTTTTCCTGTTCAAGATCTTTTCCGAGAACATCAAGCATAGGTTTGTCATATTCATCGATCAGGACTACTACTTTGCGTCCTGTCTTTTCCTCTGCCGTTTTTATCAAATTAAGGAATCGTCCGCTGAGTGTTTTATAGTTTTCATCTCTGCCGTACAGTTTTTCATAATCATAAAGCTGTTCCTCAATTATCTGATTCAGTTCTCCGGCTTTTTTATAATTGCCTCTGGCAAAATCGAATCTGAGTACAGGATACTCTGTCCAGTCATTTTCAAGTTTATCTATCTTAAGACCTTTGAACAGATCTTTCTTTCCTGAAAAATATGCTTCCAGAGTACTTATAAGAAGTGATTTACCAAATCGACGTGGTCTTGACAAAAAACAAACATTCTGCTGTGCCAGTCTGTATACAAGGTCTGTCTTATCCACGTACACATATTGCTCTGTTATTAACTTTTCAAAGTTCTGAACACCTACAGGGTACTTCATTCTGATTTTCCTCCGTTTCGCATCTGTTTGTTACTTTAGTATATCATAATTTCTGCGTTTATTCAACCTGAGTCAGCAATGATGAGAATGGAGATTATTTTGATTGTGCCGCAGGCACCACATTTACACTTTACATACGCTAAACATTTTCGAGCTGTGCGGTTGAATTTTTTTTGATTCATCAGTAGCATCTACCAAGTGTCACGGAAATATGGTATGATATAAATATCATAATTTCAAAAGATAAGGTAGGAATCAACCATGAGTGAATCATCTTCAAATAAAAGTAAAGTAGAATTTATCGCACGTATAGTTAATCCTGACGGTCAGGTTATCGAAAAAACAGTTACATCATACAACGAGCTGCCGTCACTTGAGGATTTTGACCTTGAAACCAAAGCCGGATTTCTCAAGGATTTTGATAAACTTGAAAAAGCGCTCCTTTCAGCGCGAAATGAAATCGGCGAAGCTATAGCAGAAGAATATCTTGATAAAGCCTATAAAAAAAATCGCCAAAAATAAGTTAACTAAGGTTGATACTGAATTAGGTCAAGTTTCAGCACAAATAATAAATTCCGTTTTGTTTCCGTTGCAGCCAAAGGAACGAATACAATCCATTGGCTGGACGATAATAGAAACTAAAATGTGCACTCAGCTCAGTTATCGCAGAGCAGCAGAAATGCTAAATCTCGTATATCATAAAAGTGAAAATGAAACTGTAAAACTTCGTACATTATCAGATAACGCAATTCGTATTGGCAAAGAAATCACAAACGAAGTAATGCGAAAATCAGAATCAGTTCTGAAAATGTATGGTTTTAATGCCGAAACGGGGTTAGTCGAAAAAGGTGTTACCCTTTCTGAAAGCGTTACTCAGGTATACAACTCAAATGAAGATGCAGAAAATCGACTTGGCGAAATACAAAATACTATAAATGCAATCAATGATATCAGGGATGAAAAAATACCGTTCAAAAGTGAAGAGATTTACCTGGAATCAAAAGATAACTGTGTCTATATATCTGTTGATGATGTAGGAGTGAAACATCAGAAAGATGTACGCAAGTCGGATGTAAACTATGAAAAAGACGGCAAATACGTCGAAAATACAGTAGCTCATATCCAAACCGGTGATGAAACATATATACTCACAGCCGTAGGAATGCGTAATCTTTTCAAGATCCTTTTAGCGTTTCTGCTAACACATGATTTTCTTAGCAAAGAAATCATATTTTTCACAGACGGTGCTAAAAACATAAAAAGCAACATAAATGAAATGTTTGCGTTTCATAGTTATAGCATCGTTCTCGATTGGTTCCATTTGAAGAAACGGTGTCAGGAATACCTTAGCATGTCGATAAAAGGAAAGGATAAAAGAAATTCCTGCCTTGAAAAAACGCTTCGCTATTTATGGGTTGGAGATGTTACATCTGCAATTTCATATCTCTCAAATATTCCTGAGGGCGATGTTAAAAAACAAAAATGGCTGGATGAACTCATTGCTTATCTTGAAAGAAAAAGAGAATGTATTGTATGCTATGCAGTGAGAGATAAACTTGATTTCAGAAATTCAAGCAATCCAGTAGAAAAAGCAAATGATATTATTGTCGCCAAGCGTCAGAAGCATAACGGAATGGCTTGGACTCCAAAAGGTAGTTCTTCGCTTGCTGCGATAGAATTTTTATATCATAACGATCAGGCATATGAATGGTTTTTTAATCATTCTATTCCTATGTTAACTCCAAATTTAATAGCGTGCGCTTGACAGAATAGCTATGTCTTTTGACACTGGAATATTATACCTCAGCCAATTCAACCGCACAGCTCGAACATTTTTCGAACCTTAACTATCAAAGATCTGCATACTCTCCAACCTTATTTCTGATTCGTCTTATAATCTTATTTAAGCAATCAGAAAAAGTATTGAAATGCTTTTCTCTGCCCTCAAACAATGAGACATATTCCCGATTTTTCTTTGTATAGCATAACATCTCACCGTCTCCGATAATTTCTCCAAGAATAATATAATCTTCAGTGAAAAGCTTTTCTTTTTCCTCCTCAAAAATATGCCTTCGGCGTGCTGTTACTCATCTTCCTCATCAACAACATCGATGACAAAATCTAATACTTCACAAAAATCATCAAAGATTACGCATTCTTCTTTTATGCATTCATATTTTTCATCTCTGTAAAGAACATAGATATCATCATGGTGATCATAACATATATGCGTATCGTTGTAATCCCCCAGTATCAATAATTCTTCCGGAACCGAGCCATCTGTAAAATCATAATTCAAATAATGATTTATATCTCCACTAACTCCGTATAAACACATATCAGAACCAAATATCCTTGCACCATTTGTCAGCATCAAAAATTCTTTATATGATTTCGGAATGATAATGTTATTGCTTTTCTCATATTCAGATATCTCACTCTCACTGGCTGGCGGAAAGAAATATGACTCCATCCATGAACCAGATAAACTCTTGATTTTTTCAATTCTACTTTTCATAACAACAATGTTTTTCCTTTCTCTTCTTTTATCATGTTTCATTAATAATTTGTGATAATATCTTACCATGAAAACAAGAAAATATCAAGTTGAAACTAACATAATTCAAAACGAAATTATCAGTTAATGTTCACTATGAAATCAGAGCAAATGTTAACTGTTACGTTGCATATTATCTGATTATATGCTATACTATTTAAAGCAACAGCCTGGAGATATATGCAGATGCTCAGTGAAACTGGCATGATAGAAAACAACGGAAACACCAATAATGTCATATATAAGAAAAAGCAATTATAAATCGAAATACAAAATAATGTCTGCACTGGTTATTGAAATAGAAATCATTATTTGTTTGCTGATATGTCTGACAGATAATATTCACAAATATGATTACTGGTCTGAAGATCAGGCAACGATTTCAGATATATCAATAGATAACTCGCCTAAGCCGCCTAAGAGCAGTCGAGGTACAGACTGCTTTATTATTGTTGATTACAATGGCGATAAAATTCTTATGCATTTTTCAGGTTATTCTCCTGAGCTTAATAAGGACGATATTATCACAATAAAATGCAATCCTGATAATAAATCTGAAATCGTATATCTTCCTTACGAGAAACACCGTATATTATTTAAGAGAATAAAAGCTTCTGTACTGTTTTTAGTTTTAATCATTGTATCTTTGTTTATTATACTCAATATAAAAGAAAAAGATCCGAATTATACTTGATGTATGGAATGTTTCAAATCAGTCGCACGCTATGTGCGGCTGATTTTTCTATTGTGCCGCAGGCACCACCATGATTACATCAGCGGAGCGATCACCTTGATTATACTTCCGAGCAGTTTGTAAAACAGTTTTTCATGTTTTATAGATTCCGCATCTACCTTCCGGCATTTCGAAAGTGTGTTCTGAAAATCTGTTTCAATATCTGAAATGCACTTTGTTTTATAAAGATAGGTTGCACATTCAAAATGTTGATACAGGCTTCTGTAATCAAGATTGATAGTTCCGACAACAGCCTTTTCATCATCGCTTACAAAGACCATTACGCGATTAAATATACGTAAATACGCTGGATCAGTGAAGCATTAGACTAGTATATTATTGACATTTCTTGTTCAGCATGGTATAATACTTATAAAGATTATTCATCTTTTTAAATTCTTATAACAAACTAAAGACAAGGAGGAGGAAATATTATGGCAACTTCAAGTATTACTCATAACTTTGTCATCACTGGCCAGGAAAAGATAGAAGCTTTTGCAGATGCGATTGAAAAATCAGCCACAAATCCTTCTTCTGAAACTTCAGAAATAAAATATACGGAAATCAAAACCATTGATGAACTTAAAGATTTACTGAGCAAAAGGAAAAAAGCATGAACAAAGATAACATCATTATATTAAATCTCAGCGAATTTGATGTTGAAAATATCGGAGATGATATAGCAGATATCATCTCCGATTTTACTTGCACATTAAATAAAGATGTCGAATCATTTCTTCATAACAACGCTATAGAATTCACAAGGAAAAAGCAGTCGGTAACTTATCTGGTATTATCAGGTGAAAGTGCACAGCTGCTCGGTTATTTTTCACTTACTATTAAACCGATAACAATTACTATCGATGTAAACACAAGCATAAGCAATACCATGCGTAAGAAAATAGAAAGAGTTAGTAAATTCGATGAAGAATCTCATTCTTACACACTTGCTGCTTACCTTATTGCACAGTTAGGAAAAAACTTCTCTGAAAATGTCGATATTCTTATTGATGGCAGTGATTTATTGAATCTTGCGGTTGAAAAAATTAAAGAAGCTCAGAATATTGTCGGTGGTCTTGCCGTTTTTCTGGAAGCAGAGGATAATGAAAAACTTCTTGAATTTTATAAATCTAAAAATGGATTTGTTGAATTTGGTTCACGTATGTCTGAATCCAGCAGCGAACCACACAAACTAATTCAAATGATCAAACTTCTCAAATAAACAAATATTAAGAGCTATCTGATTTAATTACGAATCAGATAGCTCTTATTGCTCTGTTCAGAAAGGTATCAGGCATCGCTGATGCCTGATACTATCAATAAGTTGCCTTAAGGCAGGTCTCGTTTTGTTTGAATTCCAATTTGCCCGCAATTAAACGCGCAAGCTTAATGTTTTCAGAATTCAGATGCGCTCTGTGCATCTGAATTTTCTATTGTGCCGCAGGCACCACCTTTTCATCGGTACGCCTTCGGCGTGCTATCTCAGCATATCTCTTACTTCCATAAGTGCAAATCCAAGAAGATTTTCGCCTTTCCATTTGCCCGGATCAGTTATTCCGGCTGCACTGGCTTCCATACCGATGCCCCATATTTTATCATACGGACTTGCTTCGACAAGTATCTTGTCTCCGGTAGAAATAAGAAACTCCTTAAGCTTCGGATTCTGACTGAATTTAAGCATATTCCCCTTTATCACGATACCGGATTTTACATCGTTCCACACTGCCTCATCAAAATTACGTATCTTTCGTCCGAACCCCTTGATCTCCTTCTGATCGCGTGATCCAAGTATCTTCTTTGCATATTCTTCGTCAGAAAATGCAAGTGCCTTGTGATACATCATGTACTGTTCCGCACAGCAGAAATCTATTCCGTCATCATTAAAATCACAAAGCCACCACTGGCTGAAGCACGCTTTTGTTATCTTCCCGTCTGCAGCAGGAGTGTGTCCCCAGAAGAATACAAAATCTTCTGCATTGTAGCTTCCAGTGTACATAGATCTGTTATATTTCATTTTTTGTCATTCCTTTCCCAGGTTCAAATGATCTGTAATCTCATATTCTTATTGTATTTTGCTGCCGGAAGATTGTCAAGGGATAATCACTAAAACCATGTGCCTGGCGTTTTTTATGTCTAAAAAATAAAGCTATGCATATTAACTGAAATATATTGTAAATATTTAATTTATTTCTGCGCATAAAAGCGAACAATATAAGTGGAAGACGGTGTTCTTGTAGATGCAAGTCAATGCGAAGGCGATATTGTTATTCCTGATTACGTTACCGCTATAGATCATGAGGCGTTTAAAGATAACGAAAAACTTACATCAGTGATCATACCTGATTCAGTAACCAGAATAGATTCATCTGCATTCTATGGGTGTTCAAATCTGAAATCAGTCGTAATTTTCGGTCCGATAACAAGTATAGATTACCAGACATTTCGTGAGTGTTCAGCTCTTGAATCTGTAACCCTCCCCGATTCAGTAATCAAAATTGATGAAAAAGTATTTTGGGGCTGTCCGAATCTCAAATCAATAAATCTTCCTGATTCACTGATTAGTATTGGAGCGCAGGCATTTTGGTACTGTGAAAGTCTTGAATCCTTAACAATTCCTGAATCTTTAACCAGTATAGGTACATCTGCATTTTCGGGTACGCCATGGCTGGATAAACAAATGACTGAAAAAAATCCGTTCGCAATAGTAAATGGTATACTTATAGCCGCAAACTGCAATCTGTGCAGTGAAGAGGTTATTATTCCGAATTCTGTAGAGAGTATAGCAAAGGACGCATTAATTGGTTATGGTTCTGATAAGATAAAATCAATAACAGTTCCTTCTTCAGTTACCAGCATAGGCATGTGGGCTTTTGATAGCCCAAGTTCACTGACCATTCTTAATCCTGACTGTAAAATCAGAAGAAAATTTCTCTGGACTGAAGACGTGACAGTCATCTCAGGATTTGCCGGTTCGACAGCTCAGAAATATGCCGAAAAATACAGACTTAAATTCGAAACGCTTCCTGATGATTACGGTACCGAACCTGAGCCTGATCTTACCCGTGATGTAAACGAAGACGGTGTAGTTAATATGGCAGACGTAATATGTCTCACAAAGAATCTTCTCGCATTTTCAGGATCATCCGATTTTACTGCTTATGACGTAAACGGAGACGGACAGTTTAATATAATGGATCTTTTAGCTGTAAAGAGAGCGTTTTTATAATTCGCGGGCTCAAAGCATACACCGCATCACTAGCCGAAATACCCGGCTGATGATGCGGTGTTTTGGTTTCAATATTTTTAAAAATTCTCTGTTGAAATTCCGGCGTTTAATTGCTATAATAAGAAATAACGACAGGGACTCTGTTACATTTTTTCTAAGCATACATAGAAACCCAAAAGGAGTTTATATAAATGGAAAACATCACAACTGATAAGGCATTTGAAAACCAGCTTGCCTCCATCAAAATGGAAGGTTACAAATTTTCAGCAGCCGAAATAGAAAACGTAAAGAAATGTCTGAACGGTGAGATCTCATTCATACAGTTCAAAGACACTATTCTCAAAGAGATTCGTAACGCTTAATGGCTGTATATTCAATGGATAGCTGCTCAGACAACTGCTATCCGGGAACAACTGTTCTCGTAAACAAACTGGACATTCATGAGCAGAAAGAACTTGATATCGCCGAAAAACAGATTACACTGCTCCGTGCAATTCAGGCTGAACAAAGTATGTCATTCGACAACCCGGATTTGAATTTCTACCTGTCAATACACCGGTTTCTATTTGAGGATATTTACGAATGGGCTGGAATGTTCAGAAACGTTAATATTTCAAAAAAAGGTACTGTGTTCTGCAAGGCTGACCAGATAAAAGGAAACGGCAGAACGCTTCGCCTTTTCATCACCCTTCTCGTGAGAAATACCAAAAGAAATATCAGTTTTGCAGATATAGATCCGGATATACTTATGATTGCAACAATACAAGCAGCACATGGTGATATTTCAATGCTGAAAAATGTGTTTGAAGATATCATACACTAATATATGCGTAATTTAAACAGCACCGAATTCTCGCCTTTTTTTCTTAGGTTTGAGAATGTAGTGCTTTTATTGTTTTATATACAATTAACTGATTTGCTACTCTAACCGCTTGGTACAGTCAAAGGAATCCGAGTTTTACACAGCTTTCAAGAATGTTGTCGATAAGATCGCGTTCCATTCTTTCATACCTGCCTTGACAAAATCATAAATCTCGGCTAAAATAAGATTGAATCGAATTTTAGCCGAGAGGAATGATTTTATGATTTATATAGACAGAGATCTTTCAGATAAAATTTCTTCGCTTTCAGAAGAATATTCATGTATTATTGTCACCGGACCGAGGCAGGTAGGCAAGACGACAGCTCTTAAAAAAATCATGCCGGAAAATATGTCTTATGTGACTTTAGATGATCTTGAAGAACGAAGGCTCGCCAAGAATGATCCTGCTATGTTTCTTCAGCTGCATCCTCTTCCGGTTCTGATAGATGAAGTACAGTATGCTCCGGAATTATTTTCTTATATCAAAATTGCAGTCGATAACGGTGCCGAACCGGGATCTTTCTGGCTTTCAGGATCACAGGCATTTGGTCTTATGAAACTTGCCAGAGAATCACTCGCAGGAAGAGCAGCTATACTGCATATGTCATCCATATCTCAGCATGAAGCGTATGGATCAGGAAAGACAGAACCGTTTGCTGTAGATCTTCAGAAACTTAATCTCCGAAAGAAAACAAATACCCCTGCTGATATTAATGAGATCTACCGACGAATCTGGAACGGATCGATGCCGGGACTGCTGAGCGGCAGATATAAAGATCGTGATGTTTTTTACAGCAGTTATATTCAGACCTATATCGAACGCGATGTCAGCGCTCTTGTTGATGTAAAAGATCCGCTGGTGTTTTCAGATTTTATCAGGGCGGCTGCATGCAGAGTCGGTCAGCTTCTCAATGTTCATGATATTGCATCCGATGCCGGAATATCTGATGAGACAGCAAAAAGATGGCTTTCAGTGCTTGAAAAATCGGATATCATTTTTTATCTGCATCCGTATTCAAATAATCTTCTTAAACGCAGCGTAAAAACGCCGAAGATGTATTTCTTTGATACCGGACTTGTGGCGTATCTAACACGTTACAGCTCGCCTGAAATACTGGCAAACGGTGCGATCAACGGAGCGATACTTGAAAACTATGTCGTAGCTGAAATACGTAAAACATATATCAACTGCGCCAAAGCCTGTCTTCTCTGGTATTACCGCGACCGCGATGCCCGTGAGATCGATATGGTAATAGAATCCGACGGCAAACTTCATCCGCTTGAATTAAAGCGTTCAGCAAATCCTTCTTCTGATATTGTAAAGGCATTTGAGATACTTGACAAAGGAAACGTTCCCCGCGGAACCGGCGCCGTAATTTGTATGAGAACTGAACTTTCTGCAGTTAATTCACAGAATCTTATTGTTCCGGTCTGGATGATATAACATCTAAAAATATAATCAAACACCGCATCACAAACCGTAATAACCGGCTGATGATGCGGTGGTTTTTATCTTCTGTCGCTTTACATCAGAGGCGCTATCACCTTAATAATACTGCCGAGCAGTTTGTAAAACAGTTTTTCGTGCTTTATAGATTCGCCATCCACCTTCCGGCATTTTGAAAGAGTGTTCTGAAAATCTGTTTCAATGTCCGAAATGCATTTCGTTTTATAAAGATAGGTCGCACATTCAAAATGATGATAAAGACTTCTGTAATCAAGATTGATAGTTCCGACAACTGCCTTTTCATCATCGCTTACAAATACTTTTGCATGGACAAATCCGGGAGCGTATTCATATATTCCGACTCCCGCTCCGGTAAGCGACTGGTAATGCGTTTTGGCAAGTGCATACGCTGACTTTTTATCCGGAATACCCGGTAAAATGATCTTTACATCCACTCCGCGCTGTGCAGCATATTTCAGGGCTGTTTCGAGTTCATTGTCAAGTATGAGATAAGGCGTCATAATATGCACATACGTTTTTGCACGGTAAAGAATATCAATGTACACGCTTTCTCCGACTTTTTCACCGTCAAGAGGGCAGTCACAGTAAGGCATGACAAAACCGTCATTCTTCGCCTGAACGCTGGTGTGTGCCGGTTCCCACACGGGCTCGTGTTCGGTCATATTCCACATCTGCAGGAACATAAGTGTAAAACTCTGCACCGCTTCGCCTTCAAGCATGACCGCTGTATCTTTCCAGTGTCCGAAACGGGAGCCGATGTTTATGTATTCATCGGAAAGATTGACCCCGCCGTTGAATGCGACCCGGCCGTCGATCACAAGTATCTTCCGGTGATCACGGTAATTGTAATGCGTTGAGATGAACGGAGTTATCGGAGCAACGGGTTTGCAGCTGATACCCGCCTTTTTCAGTTTTTCAGGATAGTTGTGAGGCAAGAGACTTACCTCGCACATTCCGTCATACATCAGCCTTACGTCCACACCTTCGGCTGCCTTGTCTGCCAGTATCTTAAGAATGCTTCCCCACATATGTCCTTCATTGACTATAAAATATTCAAGGAAGATGAATTTTTCCGCTTTTTTCAGTTCTTCAAGCAGTGTCACGAACATATCATCCCCGAGAGGAAAATAACGGACTTCCGTGTTCTCGTACAATGGAAAGCACCCGCTCCTGTTGAGATAGCGGCAGAGATCATCCATGGCGGAATCAACGATCTCCGGCTTTGTTATCGTCTGCTCATTCTGCTTTAAGTACTGCTTTGTTTCCGTTATCATTTCCCGGCTTCGTTCCTTTACAAGCCTGTGACCGATATTTTTCTTCGTATACCACAGAAATATTGTAGACGGAAACGGAAATATCATAATAAGAAACAGCCAGGTCAGCTTTGCTGAATAATCCATTGTATCGTTGAACAGATAGAACACCATCCCGATGGAAAACACAAGCTGAAAAGCGGAAAACCACTTGAAATAATCAGTAAACCAGTTGTAAAGCGAATAGAAGATCGCTATCTGGACAGCAACAAACAGCAGAACTATACCTGTTCTGCTGAATATAAAATGAAGGATCCCCTTTTTTCTTCGCGGGATCAGATACAGTTCTTCGTTCATAATTACCTCATCGAAAATCTGCAATCGTTATCTCAGCATATCTCTTACTTCCATGTGTCCCCAGAAGAACACAAAATCGTCCGGACTGTAGCTTCCGGTGTACATAGATCTGTTATATTTCATTCTTCATCATTCCTTTCAATCATTTATATACTCACTAAGATATCTGGTTATCAGTTCACGGCGATTTAAATAGAAATCCTTCAGAACAGCTATATTATCGTCATAGTTAAACTGCACACTATCCATGTCATCTGCGCCGCCCCAGAACCTGTATATGGTCTCTGTCGCAAAATCGTGATACTCATTTTCAAGTCTTTCTATCTCAGCTAATACACGTTCATCAGAAAAATCATTTTCCGCAACATCTGTAAATGTACTCGTAAACTCTTTCTTAAAGTTTTCATTTTTTAGAGCTGCGTTGAAAAGAACCCCGGCAAATCCTTTGCTTTTTAAAAGATATGCAAAGCTGTCCCTGTAGGCCTGAGTGTCAACATAAACAGCGGAACTGTATTCCGTATCGAACATGATAAAACGCCATCTACCGTCAGCATAAGGATTGCTCTCATCAGTTTTCTCCGCCTTCCACATCGATACGTTACTTGCTCCCCAGCTTACATTGTCAATATAGATCTCGGCACTTACATATTCCATAAAGCCCTGCATGTCAACACGTTCGCACAGCTTTTCATAGTTACTCTGATCTGAAAAATCTGTCACACTGATCCACTGTTTCAGCTCTTCCCACTCTGCAAATGTTTCTTCAGATCCTTTATCGAGTGACTCATTTTTGATTATGCAGATATACTTTTTCGGCACACCGTAATGAGCACTTACAAAATCCCTGTCAAGCTTTTCGGTTATTTCATAGTGTCCCCAGAATTCGCCGTTGAGATACACTATGCACGGCTCCATCCTTTGAGTAAGAAAACTGCGGTGACTGACAAGCGACTGAACAAGTCTGTCACGGAACCGGACAGAATCTGCGTCATTACCGCCGTTACGGAGCATGAATGTGTCAAACTTCGTGATTGCACTGCCGTCTGACTGACTTTTCACATTTCCTGAAAACAGATCATAGTCCAGTTTGGATGAACCGTATTGTTTTCGGAAATAGATATTAAAACTTTTCTGCGGATATGATCTGGTAGCACTGCCGTGTATCCTTATTCCCGCATCTTCAGCGACCGCCGGCTTTCCGTCCTCAAATATCTGTACAGAAACAGGTTTTTCCCACTCCCTGCCTTTCTGTTTGTAGTTTGCAGGAATATCCCACTCCTCTGTCATGGAATCATGATCCGGACCGTTTTTCCATTCATCATATGTCTTTCCCAGAACATATATACCATTATCATGATCGAAAAAATCATTTTCCGAAGTCACAAGTGAAATTATCTTAATTCCTTTATATTTCTCTGCACTCAGAGCATCGCCGATAAAATATGTGTCAGTGACAACATTACTCTTGTTTCCGTCTTTATCTACTGCAATTGCTCTGATAACTGTCGCTTTTTCGTTCTTAATTTCCGGAAGCACATATTTACCGTTTATATCTTCAGGAACTATTTCGGTGTGAGCACTTAATACTGCAGGTTCATCAGATCTGTCAGTGATCAGTATCGGTTCGTTATATCTGTTGCTTCCGGTATCAGGTATGCTTCCGTCAAGTGTGTAATACACGGTATTTCCTTCACCGGCGGATATTTCAAGATAAAACGGTGAGCTGTAAAATCCGCTTTTTACTGAAAAATTCATCCCTTCCGCTTCATACGGATCTCTGATATAGACGACTTCTGCCTTAACATCTTCCTCTCCGTTCTGCTTTGTATCAGAAAAAGAACTGTTTCCGGAATTCTGTCCGTTACATGAAGAAAATATACATGCCGTTCCGGATAAAAGCACTGCGAGAGCAAGTTTAACTGCAATTTGTCTGTAATATTTTTTCATATTTATATTCCTTTTCCATGTCAAAATCATTTATTCCGTCTTAACCGGATCCTCGTTCTCCATCATATTCCTGTAAGCAGCCTTTGTAAACCGGTGATATTCCAGTCCGAATACATTCTGCTCTATATGATAAATATACGGATCAACGTTATCATCGCCGAAAGAAAGCGCCCATTCATCCGGACTGTTTTTGCTGATCACTGGTGATTTCCTTTCTGTCTGAATTCTTACTAAGTGTATTCTTTTACTTACGATAACACAAGCGAAAGAAAAAGTCAAATTTATCTGTAGTTTTTTTCACAAAATTCATGCCGTTTACTTCTGAATATTTTACCGATGAAGAAATTACGGAAGCAATTTATTATTCAAAATTGTACTGCCCAAATTGCTATTGTTTTTTTAGATTTAATTATAGTGAACGCAAAAAAGATTTTTACGTTCACTATAATTAATTTATTTATATTGCCTTGCAGATCCGCAAACTACGTTTGCTCCCTGCATATCGGCTAATAGTAAACGAAAAATGAATTTTTCGTTTACTATATATGGGGTCCACTTCAATAAGTGTCCGCAAAAATATTTTAATAGAATAGTGTTGATTTTTTCTTCCGCATGTATTATAATATTGTGTAGAATAAAAAGCATACGGCATATTTCATGTCCTTTAAAAGACACATGTATCATGTAGAGTAAACGACAGAGTATTCAGCAGATATGCCCGGAGCTAACGAAGCATGCGGATGTTGGGGGAAATATTAATACTTAGGAAAGGATAATTCAAATGGTAAATCCGCGCGACAGACGTGTCAGAAAGACTGAAGAGCAGCTTGTAAAGGGACTTACAAAGCTCATGAAAAACAAGAGCATCAAAAACATCACAGTAAGGGAACTCGCTGACGAAGTCGACATCAACCGTTCGACATTCTATCTTCACTACAAGGACATTTTCGACATGGTTGAAAAAATCGAAAACGAACTCGCGGCAAATCTTATCAGCACACTCGATGAACTCAACAACAACCACATAACACAGAATATACTTCTCGATTTTCTGAACGACACATTCGAAACCATTTATCTGAATTCAGAACTCTGCGCTGTTCTGTTAAGCAGCAACGGCGACATAAGCTTCCAGAAAAAACTGCGTGACATTATTGACACCAAGACACTGGAAATCGTAAACACCTACCTTGCCGGAAAAGCTACCAAAGATGAAACACTTCTCATCACAAGCTTCATCATAAACGGTATTCTCGGTATCATCTCCACCTGGCTGCAGAATATTTCGCTCGGAACTCCTGAAAAGATGGCAGCTACTGCATGCAGTCTTATCGAAAGCGGCATCAACGACTTCTATACCAAAAATCCGTCAGTTCCAAACTGATACCATTACCTGATTGAAATGCTTCGCAGACCGGTCTCGTTTTATACCGAAATCCCGTCTGAACACAAAAACTACGCGTCACAGGCGCTGTAAGAATCAAAAAGCGTATGTATCAAAGATTTTTTTCTTTGTACATACGCTTTTGTTTTTATCAGAACGAAACGTTCGGAGTAATTCCTATATAGCACTTGCCGCGGTTTACCGTGAGCTCTTCGCCTGTCTCGCTGTCGGTGAATCTGAAGTTGCTGTTGTCGTCCGCTTTGCTCCAGTTTATAGACTTTACTTTTCCGCCTGAGAAGTAGTAGCCTTCACCGCCGTTAAGCTCAACATCCATTCTGTAGCCGTCATCACGAAGTGAAACATCCGTCTTGAGAGCAAATACATTGGTAAATGCAAGCTGTTTATCGTTTGACGCATCCATGTGAGGTGATCCTGAATGCTGCTTGAGATATGTTTTTGACTCGCCGTCATAGGTAAATGTACTGAAGTAGGAACCGGAGAAGGTTATTACCATGCTCTCGCATTCCTCATCTGAAATATCCACAGGCTCAGTACCATCCGCAAATTTCATGTAATCGGCTCCGCCGTTCTTTACCTCAGTACGGAATCCGGCGTTTTCAATATTCTCAGGAAGTTTGCTTCCGTCAAGACATCCGGTATGTTCCTTTGCATAGTACTCGAGTCTGTTTTCATCATTATAGAAAAGACCGCTGTTTGAATTGTCACCGTCAAATCTGTCAATGCCGAGACGTTCAAGTGTCTCCTTTGCTATTGTCATATCCATGCCCCAGTGACAGTAAATTGCATCAAGTCCGTTTGCAATGAGCGGGTAATAGTAGCGGCAGCTTCTTATGGAGCAGAGTGTCGGAACGTTTGTGTAGTCACCGAACACTGCCATAAGTCTTGTTATGCCGCCTTCAACAACTATCTCATAAATGTAGTCCGCTGAACTTATACCGTACTGCGGCAGTGACTGATCGATATTGTTTATCATAACAGCAACCGGTCTTTTTCCCACTGCATCAGGATTATATCCGTACTCACCTGTAAGAGGATTGTGGACAAGCGATGCCGGTTCCTCGCTGTCCGTTACTTCTGTGACAGCTGTTTCCGTTACTGCTGCCGCTTCTGTTTCGGCAGCCTTTTCAGTAGTTACTTTTGTACCGGTCTGCTCCGGTATTACCGGTGCTTTTTCCCCTGCACAAGACCCAAGCATTGCGGCAAGTATCAGAGCTGATGCCGCAGTCATGACTTTTCTCATCTTCATCTTGAATTATATTTTTCCTTTCCAATCGCTAATCATAAATTTATTCTTCAGGCGATGCCGGCTCTTCAGCCGGATCGTCAGGAACATTCTCATGCTCTGTTACCACAGGTTCTTCTGTAACTACGGCAGGTTCAGTGTGAACAGGTTCCGGAGAAGTTACCGGCACCACCGGTGACGGTGATGGTGACGGAGACGGTGAAGGACTGTGCGCTGAAGGTGACGGTGAATGGTGCTGTGAAGGTGAAGGAGACGGTGTTGTTACCGCAGCTGTTGTTTCAGCCGGGTTAAGTGAACCGATCTTTTCAAGAGCTTCCTTCATGCTGTCCTTTACCGTGTCATATTTATCAGCTGCAAAGTCTACCTTGTATTCGCCTATAACTGCATTTTCACCGGTGAATATGTTCATCAGTTCAATTCTTACTGTCTTCTTTTCAGAACCCGTAACATCGATACTGTATTCATCGAAGCCTTCGATGTTGATATCCTCGATCGCATCAGTCTGTTCATTGTCAACAAATATTCTGAACGTACATACACCGTATGCGCCTTCAGGGAATTTAAGACTGATCGTAACATCACTCTCAGGCAGTTTTCCTGTACTTACGTAAATAACGATTTTTTCATTCGGATTTACCAGCGTGTCAGGCGGGAAGTTCTGGCTGATGACTTCACCCTCAGGCGCCTTGTCATCCTTTTCCTCGATCTCAACACTGAATCCGGCGTCCTTCAGGATCTTTTCAGCTTCATCTTTCTTCTTTCCGACAACATTCGGAACTATCTGGGAATCATCCTGTGCTCCCTTGCTTACATAAAGCGTTACATCCTTGGTTACTTCCATGTTAGTGCCTGATTCAGGCGAAATACGTATTACCTTGTCATAGTCGACCTTGTCATTGAAAATAGGTTTCAGTATTACCTTGAATCCGGCATTGTTGATCTTTTCGCACGCTTCAGTTGCGTCAAGGCCGTTTACTTCGGGAACGATATTTCTGCCGTTTGCTATACCGACATAGACCTTCGCGCCTTTATCGACCTGTGCTCCCTGCTCGATGCTCTGTTCGATAATGGTATCCGCTTCGTACTGCGAAAGCTGAGGTTCTCCCTTGATCGTTATTTCAAGATCTCCGGAATACCTTTTCACCATCTCGCTGTAGTTCTTCTGTACCAGTTCCGGCATGATGAACTTGTCATCTTCCTTTTTGCCGAGAATGCCGGAAATAAAGCCGGCTATACAAGCTACTCCGAGTACCATTCCGAGAACAGTTGCAATTGTTGCAAGTTTCATGCCGATACCGCTTCCCGGAGTTTCATACTCAGGCGGCTCCTCGTTTACTGGTTCAGCCCTGCGTCTGGCAATACGTTTTCTTCTTGATTCGCTTTCATATTTCCTGTCAATGTAATAGTTCGGCGTTGCCTCTTCAGGATCATAGTCCATCGGATCCGTTTCCTCTTCCGCTTTTTCCCCGGAAGTATTCTGCACATCTTCAGTGTCCTTTTTCTCTTCTTCGGATTCCTCAAAATGTTTTTCCGGTGCGCCCTTGTATACATAGCCGAAAACATGATCAGGATCACTTCGCAGAAGTTCAATGTCCCTTATCATCTCGCGGGCATTGTGGTATCTCTCAGCAGGATCCTTTTCCATCGCTTTCAGTATTACTTCCTGCTGTCCTATGCTTATGTCCGGATTGATGCTGCGCGGCATCTTCGGATCATCATTCATCTGCATGAGTGCAACTGTCAGCGGATTATCCGTATCGAACGGCTTGATACCGGTAAGCATTTCATAAAGTATTATACCTGCCGAGTAAATATCACTTGCTCCGTCGGTCTGCTTGCCGCCTGCCTGTTCCGGACTAATATAGTGGACTGAACCGATAGTCTGTGCTGTTGCAGTTATGCCTATTTCATAAGTGAACTTGGCAATGCCGAAGTCCATGACTTTTATCGTTCCGTCCTCAAACATCATAATATTCTGAGGCTTGATGTCCCTGTGTATTATTCCCCTGTCATGAGCATGTCCGAGGGCACGGAGTATCTGGATAATAAAGTGTGATGCTTCCTTCCAGTCCAGTTTCTGCTGGGACTCCATATATTCCTTCAGAGTTATGCCGTCAATATATTCCATAACGATGAAACGCATCTCGTCATTGAATCCAACATCAAGCACCTTTACGATGTTCGGATGAGAAAGCATTGAAACAGCCTTGGATTCATTCTTGAAACGCTGCAGGAACTCATCGTTTTTTGTATATTCATTTTTAAGGATCTTTACAGCAACATCCCGGTTTTCCAGCCGGTCAAACGCTCTGTACACATCAGCCATTCCGCCGACACCGATACGTTTTTTAACTTCGTATCTGCCGTCGAGAATAACCCCGATATTCTTATCCATAAAGCTTATTTTCTCCTTCTTCTATGAAAGCTAAAGTTCCCAATCCTTAATAGCCTTAGCCTCTTCATACATCTGACAATAACTCTCATGCCTGCTTTCAGGTATCAGACCGTCTTTCACTGCCTGTATAACAGCGCACCCCTTTTCACAGGTGTGTGAGCAGTCACTGAAGCGACAGTTCCCTGAAAAGTCGGAAAACTCAGTAAAACATGAACTGAGCTCCTCCTTTTTTATTATTTCATACTTGTTTGTCTCAAAAGTCGAAAATCCCGGAGTGTCAGCAATGTAACCACCGCTCTCCAGCCTGTACAGCTGCGAATCTCTGGTGGTGTGTCTGCCTCGTCCGAGTTTTTTGCTTATCTCACCGGTCTTTATTTCAAGTGTACTGTCTATGGCATTCAGGAGAGTTGATTTTCCAACTCCGCTGTTACCTGTAAACGCACTTATTTTTCCGGCAAGCATCGATTTCAGTCTCTGTACTGTATCCGGATCGGAATAGTCTATGACAACGACATCAATTCCGACTCTGGTATAGACAGAAAAGATATTGTCAGATCTATCAAGATCTACTTTGGTTATTACCACAACAGGCTTTATATTCTTATACTCCGCAATGGCAATAAATTTATCAAGAAGTAAAAGATTCGGTGCCGGCTCACATACGCTCACTACAAAAATGAGCTGATCCATATTGGCCAGCGGCGGTCTTATAATGTGATTTCTGCGCGGCAGTATATCAGTAATGACTTTTTCATCTGAAAAAGTTACCCTGTCGCCCACACACGGGCTGCGGCCTTCTTTCCTGAATATTCCGCGCGGAACACATTCATAAATGCCATCAGGAGACTCTACGGTATAGAGTCCCCCGATGGACCTGATTATCAGTCCTGTTTTATCTGATGACATTTACTGTTCTCCGTCATTGCCGGCATCTTCTTCGCTGCCGTCAGATGGTTCCTGATTTTCCGGTTCTGAATCCTCCGGAGCAGCTGACGGTGATGGTGAAGGAGAAGGTGACGGTGATGGTGACGGTGATGGTGAAGGAGAAGGTGATGGTGATTCCTTCTGCTGATTTGCCTTGATACCGTCTACTTCCTTGAATGCCTTGTTGATATCTTCCGAAATAGTCTGTCTTGTTCTTGACTCGTCAAATGAGAACTGGTATCTTCCTATTTCAAATTCCTTGTTGTTGCCCTGGTTTACAAGATAAATTGTGATCTCCTTCTTTGCGCCTGAAGCACTGATCGCAATGTTCTTGCTTGAAGTGTACTTGGCATCAACGTCCCTGTGTTCGCTGTTGAGTGTACCGTCAACGAATACCTTGAATGCGAATGTACCGTATGCATCCTGAGGGAAGTTGATCGTGATCTCCTGAGTTGAAACTGCAGGAAGACCTGTACTTACGAAAACTGTTATCTGAGTGCCTGTTTCAACTACAGTATTTGGTGAGAAGTCCATACCTACTACTGTACCTTCAGGCATTTCTGAGTTTCTTGTTGCTGTCTTAACTACAAGGTCAAGGTCCTCGAGCATCTTCTTTGCTTCAGCTTCCTTTTTACCGTTGATATCAGGAAGCTTTACCTGTGTGGTCATCTTTCCTCGGCTGATGTAGATAAGAACTGTTGATCCTTCCTTGCATGCTGTGTTTGCTGCAGGTTCGGTCTTGATAACATAGCCTTCCTGAACTGTATCACTGTATACGAGTTTTACCTGTGATGAGAATTTCTTTTCTTCAAGAATTGCCTTCGCCTGTGATTCTGTAAATCCGTTGTCGAGAGCAGGTACATCGATCATCTTAGGTCCCTTGCTGAGAACTACGTGAATCTTGTGACCCGGCTTTACAACTGAATTCGGCTCAAGATCCTGTTCAAGGATCGTATTGACAGGCATCTGTGAGTAAACTGTATCCTTTACTTCAAAAACAAGATATTTGCTGTAAAGCTTCTTGGCATTTTCGTATTCCTGACCAACGAAGTTGTTTACTGTAAATTCCTTGAAATCTGATTCGCCGCCGAAGTAATTGAGCAGGAGACCAGCAAGGAAGATCGTCGCAATTATTATTACAACTATGACAATACCTGAAAGCATCGGTATGAAAAGTGATCTCTTTTCAACATATTCCTCCTCCACTACAGGTGTATCGGAATAGCTGTAAGGCATTTCAGCCGGTGCGTCACTGTAGAGACTGTCAGAACTTTTGTCAGATTCAAGAGACTTGAACGACCTTGTTGAATTAATATCGTTTGTCTGCTTATCTTTTTCCATAATATTACCTTTCTCCTCTTTACTGTATCCTGAACCTCGGCCCGGATTCAGTTTAAACTTTTCAATATCTGCGATCATTTCCTCGGCACTGGCGTAACGCCTGTCCGGATCCTTTTCGATCGCTTTCATTATAATATTCTCAAGCCCTTCAGGAACTTTCGGATTAACATCCGAAGGGCGCTTTGCCTTGGCCTGCATATGCATGAGCGCAACAGATATCGGGTTTTCATTGTCAAACGGCTTGATGCCGGTCAGCATTTCATAGAATACCACACCAGCCGAGTAAATGTCACTCCGCTCGTCTGTCTCGCCTCCGCGCGCCTGTTCAGGGCTTATGTAATGCACGGAACCGATAGCCTGCGCTGTAGTTGTGAGTCCTTCATCCTTTGCAAATTTTGCAATTCCGAAGTCCATGACTTTTATGTTGGCGTCTTCAAGCACCATTATATTCTGGGGCTTTATGTCCCTGTGGAAAATCCCCTTTGAATGTGCATGTCCGATCGCTCTGAGGATCTGCAGCATGAAATATGAAGCAGTCTGCCAGTCGAGCACCTTTTCGATCTCCATGTATTTTTTCAGAGTTATTCCCTCTATGTATTCCATGGCGATGTACTGGGTATCCGAATTGTTTCTGAATCCGACATCTATTATTTTCACTATGTTCGGATGAAACAGCTGGGCAATTGCAAGCGATTCATTCCTGAAACGTCTGAGGAACTCCTCATTTTCAGCATACTCTCTTTTCAGGATCTTTACTGCAACAATGGTCCCGTTATCGTCGAGTCTGTCCCTGGCTCTGTAAACGTTGGCCATGCCGCCGGATCCTATAAGTTTCTGAATCTCAAAACGTCCGTCGAGCTTTTTTCCAATATATTTATCCATGTATCAAACACTCCTGATCATATTTCTGGAAAACACTGACTGATTCCGTGATCCTGCACGGACCGGATTTTTATGTGAAGGCATTAGGAGTTTTCAGGATGCCGCCCGCACATTAACATAATCAGCGTTTACGCAGGATTTCCGTCTAATCATATTCGCTTCAGCTGTTTTCAGCCACGGCAAGCGTTATGTTATCCGGACCTCCTTTTTCAAGAGCCATATCCACAAGCTTCTTTGCTGCTTCTTCTATGTCACAGCCGGAAAGCACATTTTTTATCTCCTCGTCAGTACAGCAGCCGTGCAGGCCGTCAGTACATATGAGCAGCTTTGCTCCCTGAAGCTCTGTTTCAAAATAATCAACTTCGATCTCCCTGTCTACCCCGACTGCCCTTATGAGCATATTCTTCTTGGGGTGGTTGACCGTTTCCTCCTCAGTGATCTTTCCCTGATCCTTAAGGAGCTGTACAAATGAGTGATCCCTGGTTATCTGCTCCAGAGTATCGCCTCTGCAGAGATACGCTCTGCTGTCGCCGACATTTACAATGTGTACCGTGTCGGATTTTGCATCTATAAATGCAGCAACGCATGTTGACCCCATTCCTGATTTTTCAGGCTCTGCGTGGGATGTATTGAATATTACTGAATTAGCCACTGTAACTGTTGAGACCAGCAGATTTTTCAGGGTTTTGGACGCAAATGACCGGTCATATCCGGCAATAAACTTGCTTCTTACCACCTCTGACGCAATGGTACTGGCGTATTTTCCGTGGTTTTCCCCGCCCATACCGTCGCAGACTATTATCAGGGCCGCATCGTCGAATATTTCACAGACGACCATATCCTGATTTTTCATTTCTGCATAAGCCAATATCCGATTCACTGGCTATTTTCAATCATCTCACCCCTTGACCTTTCATATTCACGTCTGAGCTGACCGCATGCCGCCTCGATATCTGTGCCGAGCTTACGGCGCACAGTTGCGTTGACTCCGAGCTTTACCAGCTCGTTCCTGAACTTTTCAACATGTGATAAGGAAGAGGAATAGTCCCTTTCCTTAACATTGTTTACTCCGATAAGATTTATATGACTTATCATTCCGCTGAAAAGTGAAGCAAGCTTCTTTGCATCAGCGGATGAAGAGTTGACATTTTCAATGACAGCATATTCGAAGGTTATCCTTCGTCCTGTCTTTTCCGTATAGTATCTGCACGCTGACATGAGCGAAGCCAGATCATACTTTCTGTTCACAGGCATTATTCTGCTTCGTGAAACATCGTCAGGACTGTGAAGCGACACAGCAAGATTTATTGAAAGATCCTCACCGGCAAGGTCACGTATCCGCGGAACTATTCCGCAGGTCGACAGGGTAACATGTCTCATGCTGATCCCGTCGGACTCCGGTGCTGTAACAAGTCTGATGAACCGCAGAACATTGTCATAATTATCAAGCGGTTCTCCTATTCCCATAAGCACAACACGTGATATCTTTTTTCCGAGATCACGTTCGGCTTCGTACTTCTGGAGAAGTATTTCGGAAGCCGTAAGGTTTCTTACAAACCCGGCTATGGCTGAAGCACAGAAATCGCAGCCCATTTTACAGCCTATCTGCGTGGATACACATAGGGATAGTCCGAAGCTGTACTCCATCACTACAGACTCGACAATATTGCCGTCGTTAAGTCCATAAAGATATTTTACAGTATTATCTATAGCTGATTCAAGCTTTCGGACGATATTTAGGCGTTTTATACAAAACGTATCATTTAGTTTTAGTCTTAAACTGGCTGATAAGTTAGTCATTTCATCAAAACTGACCGCTTTTTTTATGTGCAGCCATTCATAGATCTGTCCGGCCCTGAATTTTTTCTCACCCAGTTCACCGGTGACTGTCTCTGTCAGCTCTGCAAGGCTCATGGAAAGTATGTCTTTTTTCTCTGCCATGATCATTTCCTTCTTATCTTTGAAATAAAGAAACCATCGCTGTCAGGACCTGAAGCACCAAGAACAGCCTTGTACCCGCCGAACGGTTCGCCGGCATCTTCAAGGAAGCTCACGCCCTCGTAGTCTTCATGCTCGCGAAGGAAACGGTCAATTATACCGTCATTTTCATTCCGGTTGAGCGTACATGTGGAATACACGAGCTCACCGCCTTTTCTGAGATAAGCTGCACCGTTGCAGAGGATCCTGTACTGAATATCATAAAGTTCCTCAAGATCACAGGTAAGCTTGTATCTTATTTCAGGCTTTTTTCCCATAACTCCGAATCCGGAGCACGGTACATCACACAGCACCTTGTCCGCCCCCTCAAGTGAAGGATCATATTCCAGTGCGTCATGAGTGAAAGCTGATATATTTCCGAGGTGAAGCCTTTCGGCACCGTCTTCAATGAGACGTACGCGGTGGCTGTACAGATCAAATGCGATCACCTTTCCCCCACCGTGCATCATTTCAGCCATGGTAAAAGACTTGCCTCCCGGTGCGGAACAGAGATCAAGGACCTTGTCTCCGGGTTCAGGTGCGAGCGCCGCACAGGCAAGCTGTGATGAAATATCCTGAACATGAAAATAGCCTTTTCTGAATGCGGGTGTATGCGTGAGCACGCCCGCTCCGACACTGTAGCAGTCAGGCAGAATATCTGACTTTACAGGATCTGTTTTCGACATCGCTTCCCTCAGCATCTTTTCATCCGCGACCGTACTGTTAAGACGTATGTAAACAGGAGGTTTTCCGGTAAGACGTTCAAGAAACGATTCGGTAAACTCTCTTCCGTAACCTGAGATCACCGCCGAGATTATATCCGGCGATACAGAGTAACGTACTGAAAGCGCCTCAAGTTCATCCCCGGGTTCCTTCACAGCAGACGGATCCCTGAGGTAGTTTCTCAGCACCGCATTGACAAATCCGGATGCGCTGGAAATACGGAAACCTCTTGTAAGTTTCACCGATTCATTAACAGCTGCATTGTCCGGCACACTGTCCATATATCTGATCTGGTATATCCCCGTCCTGAGTATATTCAGAACAGTAGGATCAAGCCTTTCCGGCCTTCTGGTGCTGAAGCACGATATTATGTGATCAAGAGTAATTTTTCTTTCAAGGACACCGTAATAAAGTGTAGTTATGAATTTTCTCTCCTGAAGCGTCATCTCGCCGGACGAGAGCACACTGTCAAGCAGAATGTTTGAGTAACTGTCTTCACTGAAAGTCTTTGAAAGAAGTTTTACCGTTTCTTTTCTGCAGTTTACCATACTATTCTCCGGTAGTGAATTTTATTCCTGCCTGAAGCTTGCTGCCTCTGAGATAATCAGCAGCCTTCATTCTTTTGCTTCCTTCAGGCTGTACTTCTGTAAATTCTATTACCCCGCCGTCTCCGCAGACCACAAGGAATTCAGAAGAAGTCCCGGTAACAGTACCCGGTTCACAGTCTGATTTTTTTCCGGTAAGCACTGAACGGAAGAACTTTATTCTCTTTCCTTCAAGAAAAGCATATCCGGTTATCGCCCTTACCGTATTGTGTATTTTACATGCCGGCTCTTTAAAATCAATAAGCGACATGTTTTTGGTTATCATAGGTGAGTATGTCGAAAGACTGTCGTCCTGAGGCGTACGTTCAAGAGTGCCGTTTTTAAGTGACGTGATGGTTTCTATAAGTGTTTCAGCACCGCATACGGCAAGTCTGTCGTGAAGTTCAGCGAATGTCTCGTTTTCGCCTACCGGTATTTCAGACTTTATGAGCATGTCTCCGGTGTCAAGTCCCCTGTCCATCATCATCGTGGTAACACCTGTCTTCTTTTCGCCGTTCAGGAGACACCACTGCATCGGAGCAGCACCTCTGTATTCCGGCAGCAGAGAACCGTGAACATTGATACATCCGTGTTTCGGAAGTGTAAGTATCGCCTCCGGAAGTATCTGGCCGTACGCTACTACAACTATAAGGTCAGGAGCGTTTTCCTTCAGTATGTTCAGCGCAGTTTCTGCATCTTCACCCTTTCTGAGTGAAAGCGGCTGATAAACAGGAATGTTCATTTCAAGAGCTGCTTCCTTGACCGGCGTAGGGATCATTTTATAGCCGCGGCCCTTCGGTTTGTCAGGCTGTGTGAAAACAGCTGTAACATTTTCACCTGCATTTACAAGAGCCTTCAGCGAAGGAACTGCAAAATCAGGCGTACCCATAAAAACTATATTCAAACTTATTCCTCCGGTTCAACAAACTCGTCAACAAGGTCAATGAATAATTTTCCGTCAAGATGATCTGTCTCGTGGCATGCACATCTGCAGAAAATGCCTTCAAGTCTCTTTTCGTAGTAGTTGCCGTTTCTGTCCTGTGCCCTGAGTGTGCAGCTGTACGGCCTTTTTACATATCCCCATACATCCGGGCAGGAAAGGCAGCCTTCAACGTCGCGCTGTTCTCCCTCAGGATCAAGTATTTCAGGATTGATAAGTTCTATGAGACCTTCGCCGACATCGATAACAGCGATTCTTCTGAGAATTCCCACCTGAGGAGCTGCAAGACCGTAGCCCTGTGCTTTGTAAAGGGTTTCTTTCATATCGTCAAGCAGTGTCCAGAGGCGTTCATCGAACTTTTCAACTGTTCTGCATTTTTTATAAAGTATATCATTTTCCTTTGTAACAATGTTTCTTAATGCCATGTTCTACCACCTTTTAAACTATGTCGCCGTTCATGTCAGCATAAATATTAACGTTCGAATATTCGCGGTATTCTGCAGTTTTCAGAAGTATCCTGCGAATAAAGCTTCTTGTTTCCTTGTTGTTTTTGCATTTAATGATCAGACGGTACCGGAACTTTCCGTTCAGTTTTGCAATGCCTGACTGAACAGGTCCCAGGACCCTGAGAGGAAATTTTATTTTTTCCTCAGCGATTATATCCTTTATTATCTTAAGTGTGACTGCTGCGGCCGCGGCTGCAGCTGCATCTGACACAGACGAAATACCGATAACGCAGATGTCACACACCGGAGGAAAGATAAGTGTTTTTCTTAATGCTATCTCTTCCTCGTAGAAACCAGTGTAATTCTGTGCGGCAGCAAGACCAAGAACATAATGATCAGGCATAAAGGTCTGAAGATAGGCCCTTCCTTTTTTTCCGCCGCGTCCGCTGCGTCCTGCCACCTGCGTGATCAGCGAAAATGTTCTTTCGTAGCTTCTGAAGTCACCTGAAAAAAGTGACTTGTCCGCAGAGACAACTCCGACAAGGGTAACGTCAGGGAAGTCGAGTCCCTTGCCTATCATTTGGGTACCTACCATTATGTCATACTTTTTCTCAGCAAAATCCTTAAAGTTTTTTTCGTATGCATAGCGTGAAAATGTGGTGTCTGCATCCATACGCAGGATACGTGCCCCAGGAAAAAGAGCTTCAAGCTGTTCTTCCATCTTCTGAGTGCCGAATCCTATCTGTCTGAACACCGTACCGCCGCATTCCGGACATTTTTCCGGAAGCTCTGCAATACTGCCGCAGTAATGACATACCAGCGAATCATTCGCTTTATGGTAAGTATACGGTATGCTGCAGTTCGGACAGTAAAGCGGTCTGCTGCATCCGGCGCATGATATTACAGTATGATAGCCCCTGCGGTTGAGTAAAAGTATCGTCTGTTCTCCTGCCTCAAGGTTATGCTTTATTTCGTGCACGAGAACTTCTGAAAACTCTCCGGTATTCCCGTTTGCCCTTTCCGCATTCATGTCGACTATTTCAACGTGCGGAAGTTCACTCTTGTTATAGCGCTCTTTGAGTTCGAGCAGTTCATACACGCCTTTGCGTGCATAGTAATAGCTCTCGACCGACGGTGTTGCCGATCCGAGCAGAAGAACTGCCCCGTGTGTTCTGCAGCGTTCCTTTGCAACGGCCGAAGTAGTGTAACGCGGAGCACTGTCTGATTTATAGGATCTTTCCCCTTCTTCGTCCATGATGATGAGTCCGATCCTTTCAAGAGGTGCAAACACTGCACTTCTTGTGCCTATAACTATTCTGGAAAGGCCTGCTTCAATACGTCTGTACTCCTCGAGACGCTGCCCGAGTGAAAGATTGCTGTGTATGACCGAAACGGTGCCGCCGAACAGCCTGCAGAAATTTTCAACTATCTGCGGTGTCAGCGAGATCTCCGGTATGAGAAGCATCGCGGTTTTACCGTCAGCAAGTGTTTTTTCTATGAGCTTTATGAACACGGATGTCTTTCCGCTGCCGGTAACACCGTGAAGCAGAAAGCAGTGCGGCTTTCCTTCATCAATAACTTCCGATACTCTTGCAAATACCCTGTTCTGTTCTTCGGAAAGGATGATCTTTCCCAGAGCATCCGGTTCGTATTTTTCTTCGCCCGGAAGACGGTAGTCAGGAACATCAAATTCCTCACACACACCGTTTTTAACAAGATTCTTTACAACCGCATCTGTAATTCCGCATATGTAGCAGACTTCCTTAACAGATGCCGAACCGTTTTCAGAAAGAAGCTTTATGACCTGTTTCTGTTTTGCAGTGGAACGAAACGCTGCCGGCTCATTTACGTAATTCTCCGTGAGTTTTATCATGCGCATGGTCCTGTCCTTTATGCGCTGACTCGCCTCACTTACACGTCTTATTACGCCCTTTGCAGCAAGAGATTCCACGACCTGCCTTTTGCCTGTATCTGAGGACACGTCAAGCAGTTCGTCAAACTCACGTTCCGATGAAGCGTTCTCCAGAAAACCTGCAAGATTACGTTCTTCATCAGTAAGATCATCAGGATCCCAGCCGCTGCACAGCTCATACTTTTCATTTACACTGACATTCATTCCTGAAGGCAGAATGGTTCTTACCGCTTCATAAAATGTACAGAAAGTATTTTCCTTAAGCCAGAGGATCATCCGCATCATTTCAGGCTTTATGACCGGTTCACGGTCAACGACTGACACAACGGACTTCAGCTTCATTGAAGGGACTTCATCAGTCACACTGAGTATAAGTCCGATACGCTTTCTGCCGCCTCTGCCGAAAGGAACAATTACCCTTACTCCGCAGACAGCCGCCCCATACATATCCTCAGGGATAAGATATGAGAACGGCCTGTCAGCTGTATATGCAATATTGTAAACAGCAATTCTTGCCGTTCGCACCGCAGAAACGGTCTGCATCAGTTTTTATCAGAGTCCGGTTCATGATATTCAACTATCCTGTACTTGCCGCTTGCAAATTCTTCAACGGCAGTCTTAACAGGCTTTTCCTTGAGGATCTCGCCCTTTTCGTAGAGCTCGTCAGCGATCTGTCTTGCTCTCTTTGCAACTCCGATAACCAGAGAATAGTAGCTTTCGTTCTTTGTAATGATCTGTGAAATTGCTGGTCTAAGCATTTTTAAGCACCTCGTCTATAATATTTTTCTGGTTTACTGATTTAAGTTCTTCAGCACGGACTACCGTTCTGAAATCTTCTATTGCATCTTCAAGTCTGTCATTTACGATAACATAATCGTACCTGTCAGCAAAGCTGATCTCATGAGCAGCCTCGGAAACTCTCTTTTCGATGACATCGGCAGTCTCTGTTCCGCGGCCTGAGAGTCTGTTTCTCAGTTCTTCCACCGAAGGAGGAGCGATGAAGATGAACACTGCATCAGGACATTTTTCCCTTATCTGCATAGCACCCTGTACCTCGATCTCGAGGATAACGTGCTTTCCTTCAGCGAGTTTCTCCATTACCTTTTCCCTTGGAGTGCCGTAGTAATTGTCGCAGTACTGTGCGTATTCGAGCATGCCGCCTGAAGCGATGAGCTCCTCGAACTGTTCCTTTTTCAGAAAATGATAATTCACTCCGTCAGTCTCGCCCGGTCTTGGTGATCTTGTTGTGGCAGAAACGGAGTAAAAGAATTTTTCGTCCTTTAATATCTCTGCAAGTATCGTTCCCTTTCCGCATCCGGAAGGAGCGGAAACAACGATAAGTATGCCCTTATCCATCATTTTCATTTCCTTTCTCGCCGCTGCATCTGAGCGCCATGGTCTCCGGCTGAACTGCCGAAAGTATTATATGCCCGCTGTCCATAACAAGAACTGCACGGGTCCTTCGTCCGCACGTCGCATCGATCAGTACACTGCTGTCACGGGAATCCTGTATCATTCTTTTCACAGGAGCCGATTCAGGACTTACTATTGCGATAAGACGGTCAGATGAGATCATGTTTCCGTAGCCGACATTTATAAGTTTCATATGAAGACCTACTCTATGTTCTGGATCTGTTCACGTATCTTTTCTATTTCAGACTTGATACTGATAACAGTCTTCGTAATATCAATATTCTGTGCCTTGGATCCTGTAGTGTTGGCTTCTCTGTTCATTTCCTGAACAAGGAAATCAAGCTTTCTTCCGACGATGTTTTCCTTTTCCATGATCGAACGGAATTCCTCTATGTGACTTCTGAGTCTTACAGTTTCTTCGTCGACTGCGATCTTTTCCGCATAGATCGCTGCCTCGGTAAGGATCCTCTGTTCATCGACAGCCTTATCGGCAAGCACTTCCGAAAGCTTTGCAAAAAGCTTTTCTCTGTAAGCTGCAACCGTTTCAGGCGCCTTCTCTTCGATCACTCCTACCATCTGTTCGATGGCATCAAGCCTTCCGAGAACATCCTCTTTCATTCTTGTGCCTTCGTTTTCGCGCATTGCAACAAATTTTGCAAGAGCGGCTGACGCAACGGTTTTCACGTCGTTCCACATCTGATCCTCGTCATCAGCAGCCTTCACTATCGTGAAAATATCCTGAAAATGTGTGATCCTTGAAAGCGAAAGATCATCCATAAGTCCGAGTTCCTCGTTTGCTCTGCGCAGAGCATCAACATATCCCTTCGCCACGGATGTGTTCACTGCAATGGACGTGTCCGGTGCGGAAATATTTGTTATGGTAACTGAGAGCTCGGCCTTTCCGCGTGAAATATATTCCTGAACAAGTTTTTTCAGCGGTTCTTCAAGGTACAGATAAGCTCTGGAAAGTCTGATGCTGAGTTCGTTGTATCTGTTATTGACCGAACGGATCTCGACAAGGATGTCACGGCCGTTCAGCACCATTCTTTCGCGTCCGAAGCCAGTCATGCTTCTTATCATGCTTTGTTCACCTCAGTTCATTTATTCATGAAAATGCTGTCCCGGCAAAAGGCGGGCAAAACAGGATATGCGGACCGGCTGTTCTCCGGCGGCAGCTTTCTGCTTTCAGCATTTTCCTTGAATGAGAGCACTGTCCTGTGACTTTTCCGTCAAATAACAATACATCTCCAATATACTCATTATTTAAGTATACCACTTTCGTCTGAATAAATCAAGGGAAACAGCGACAATTGTTTATTTACACAATTCACGTACATTTATGCATTTGCTGTCTGTCACAGTCATCGTCCATTATCAATTGACTTTATAATGCATTTATAGTATAATTTTAATGTATGTATAAAAATGAAAGGAAAATTCCAATGAAAAAAATATCCGTTAAAGCCTCAAAGCCCTATGAAGTGCTGATCGAACAGGGAATTCTTTCCCGGTGCGGAAAACTTGTGTCCGAAGTGACAAAGACAAGGTTTGCCGCTCTTGTAACAGATGACGGCACTTTAACACTTCCAAATCAATATAACCAATTCAAACCGCATAATTGCGGCTTTTTTTGTGTCAAATTTTCTGAATTTTTTCGTTGTATGGTGTTGTATTTTTATTTCAAATATGGTATAATATAAATATGAAGCTTAATTACGATAAAAAATCCAAAGATCCCACCTATTTTATCCAGATGGGAATCAGAAACGGTAAAAAGACAACAACCAAAAATGTAGCTCGTATCGGTAAGCATTCAGAACTTCTTAAGATTACAGACGATCCTCTTTCATATGCGAAAGAACAGGTCAGAATATATAACGAGGAGCATAAGAAAAATAAAACACTTGCACTTGATCTGAAAATCGACTTTAATGAGAAGATCAAAGCTACCGATGCTGTTACTTCATTATCCACAGACAAAAATATAGGCTATTTCTTTCTTCAGTATATCTACGGAAAACTTGAAATAAGTTCATTTTTCAAAAAACATCACTGAAGACAGAAAAATTGAATTCAACCCTAATCTTGTAAACAGATTTATTACGTTTTCAAGAATTATTGATCCGGATTCAAAACTCGGTTCGTTCCAGAAAATGAGTAACTATTACGAACAGCCTGATTTTGATTACATGCATATAATGCGTACCATGGATCTGATGAAAGACCATTACGACGAATATATCAGCTACCTGTATGAAAAAAGCTGCAGTATTATCAAAAGGAATACATCGGTGTGCTATTACGACTGTACAAATTATTACTTTGAAACCGAATGTGAAGACGAAGACTATGTTGATGAAGTAACAGGAGAATTCATCAAAGGGCTTCGTAAATATGGTCCTTCAAAAGAACATCGTCCAAATCCTATCTGCGAAATGGGACTGTTCATGGATGCAGAAGGTATCCCTTTATCCATGTGTATTTCATCAGGTTCTGATAATGAGCAGACTACTGCTATTCCGCTGGAAAAGAAACTTACTAAAATGCTCCAGGGGAAAAAGTTCATATACTGTGCCGATGCAGGTCTTGGATCTTTGAATATCCGTAATTTCAATTCTATGGGTGGTCGTGCGTTTATCGTTACACAGTCCGTAAAGAAACTTTCCTCAATGTTACAGGAGGCGGTTTTTAACGATTGTGATTACAAGCTGCTTTCCAGCAATAAGCATATTTCACTAAACTATATGAAGACATTCGACAGAAAAAATCCTGATAATCTGAGTCTTTACAACGATCATGCCTACAAAATAATTGACGCGGATAAAGCGTTCGATGTAGGACTTTACGAAGAAAAAATCTGCAAAAACGGAAAGGTAAAAAAAGTTAAATCCAAAGCAACGCTTAAACAGAAAATCATTATCTCATTTTCAAGAAAAATGATGGAATATCAGCGTTACATACGCAACAGGCAAATTGAAAGAGCGAAAAAGCTGCTTGAAAATATCGATCCTGAAACTTACAAAAAGGGGCCGCATGATGTTACCAGATTCATCAAAAGAATCTCTAAGTCCAAAGCTGAAGAGAACGGTTCCGACACCTACATTCTTGACAAAGAAGCAATTGAAAAAGAAGAAAAATACGATGGCTTTTATGCCGTAGCAACCAATCTTGATGATGACGCAAAATCTATTCTTGAAATCAGCATGAACCGCTACAAAATAGAGGACTGTTTTCGAATCATGAAAACCAATTTTGACGCAAGACCTGTTTACCATAGTACCCTGAACAGAATTATTGCTCATTTTATGATATGCTATACTGCGCTTTTGATTTATCGTATTCTTGAAAAACTGCTTGAAGAAAAAGGATATCATTTTTCAGTATACAATATCATTGAAACAATCCGGAATATGAACGTTTCAAATATCCAGGATATGTGCTACATGTCCAATTATACTTGCTCTCAGGTGTGTACTGCTTTGAACGAAATTACGGGACTTGAGTTAGACAAACAATACTATCTGCCAAAGACTTTGAATGGAAAAATAAAATTAATTTCCAAATAATTGCTCATACAACATTTTTGAAAAACGAAAAAAAGAGGCGTAATCAACGCATTTGCGTTAGTTACGCCTCGATTGTTTTCTTGAAGTGTTAAAGTCGGGATTATTTAAGTATACCACTTTCGTCTGAATAAATCAAGGGAAACAGCGACAATTGTTTATTTACACAATTCACGTACATTTATGCATTTGCTGTCTGTCACAGTCATCGTCCATTATCAATTGACTTTATAATGCATTTATAGTATAATTTTAATGTATGTATAAAAATGAAAGGAAAATTCCAATGAAAAAAATATCCGTTAAAGCCTCAAAGCCCTATGAAGTGCTGATCGAACAGGGAATTCTTTCCCGGTGCGGAAAACTTGTGTCCGAAGTGACAAAGACAAGGTTTGCCGCTCTTGTAACAGATGACACAGTAGACAGTCTCTACTCCGGAAAGGTCATCGGTTCACTTGAAGAAGCCGGATTCAGAGTCGTGAAATTTGTTTTTAAAAGCGGTGAAAAATCCAAATGCTCCGAAACACTTAACCGCATTTACAGCTTCCTCGCAGAAAACAGCATCACACGTTCTGACTGCCTCATAGCCCTCGGCGGCGGCGTTGTCGGCGACATTACCGGATATGCTGCGGCAACATATCTGCGCGGACTTGCCTACATCCAGATCCCTACCACACTTTTAGCGCAGATAGACAGTTCCGTAGGCGGAAAAACTGCCATCGACCTTCCGTGCGGCAAAAACCTTGTCGGCGCATTCAAGCAGCCTGAACTTGTTATCTGCGATCCGCTCACCCTTAAGACACTTTCTCCGGAGATCGTATCGGACGGAATGGCTGAGGCAATAAAATACGGCATGATAAGAAGCCGCGAACTTTTTGACATTATCGCTTCGCACACCATCGATGACTACTTCGATGATATTGATGACATCATATTCAGGTGCGTATCGATCAAACGTGACGTGGTTGAAAACGATGAATTCGACAAGGGTGAAAGAATGCTTCTCAACTTCGGACACACCATGGGACATGCGATCGAAAGCTTTTTCCACTACGAAACATACACTCACGGAAATGCTGTCGCAGCAGGCATGCACATCATAACAGAACAGGCCGTAAAGCACTCCGAATGCAAAGCGGAGGCACTGGAAGCACTCGACAGAGTCATCACTTCATACAGACTTCCGCTGAATACTGAAGCGAAGATATCTGACCTCATTCCGCTCTGTGCCAACGACAAGAAGTGTGAATCCTCATCCATCAACGCCATAATCTGCAGCGACATCGGCACCTCATCGATAAAGAAGATGCCTTTTGAAGAGTTCAGGGCCTACATGGAAGCTTAAGAGGTGGACCTATGGATATAACTTTTTTACCTTCGAAACTTAACGGCACTGTCCGCATACCATCCTCAAAAAGCGTTTCACACAGAGCCCTTATCTGCGCTGCACTCGCTGAAGGAACTTCTTATGTACGCGACATAAGCATCTCACAGGACATTCTTGCAACGATGGATACCCTTACGGAACTCGGCGCATCATTCGAAACCGAAGGAAACGTGATAAAGGTCAGCGGCATAAGCAGACCTTCCGAAAAAGCCGAACTCCGCTGCTGCGAAAGCGGTTCCACACTCAGGTTCATCATTCCTGTGGCATGCGCTCTCGGAACATTTTCAACTTATCACGGAAAAGGACGTCTTCCGGAAAGACCGATCGACATCTACACAAGGGAACTTTCGGAAAAAGGGATCACCTTCGACTACCACAACACCATGCCTTTCACAACTTCGGGAAAACTGAAGGGCGGTGTTTTCCATATTGAAGGAAACGTATCATCACAGTTTATCACGGGACTTCTGCTGGCGCTTCCGCTCTGCGAAGCTGACTCCGAGATAATACTCACGTCCCCGCTCCAGTCCGAGCCTTACGTAAACATCACGATTGAATGTATGAAGGCCTTCGGGGTAAAAGCTGAAAGAACTCCGGAAGGATACCGTGTAAAGGGAGGACAGAAATACTCTCCGGCCGACTACACATCGGAAGCGGATTTCTCACAGGCGGCCTTCTTCGTTACAGCCAACAGCATCGGAAGCAGTGTCACGATAGAAAACCTTCCTGATCCCGTTCACTCGGCCCAGGGAGACAAGAAAATAATTGAAATAGCGGAACGCTTATGCTATAATAAAAAGGCAGGCGTGTCCGGAGAATATCAGATAAACGCTTCAGACATTCCTGATCTTGTACCAACTCTTGCTGTTCTCTGCTCGCTTTCCGGAAATACAGTCCGCATTACAAACGCAGAACGTCTTAAAATAAAGGAAAGCGACCGCCTCGATACAACAGCACGAATGATCAGCGGAATAGGCGGTAAGATAGAAAAAACCGATGACGGACTTATAATCACACCGGTACCTCACTTTACCGGCGGCACGGTAGACAGTTTCAACGATCACCGCATCGCAATGGCTGCTGCCATCGCTGCGACGGCAGCAACAGGAAACGTCACTGTCAGAGGCTTTGAATCCATCAGAAAATCCTATCCTGATTTTCTGAATGACTATATAAAATTAGGAGGAAAAACAGAGAATGGCATCACTTTGGAATGATCGTATCTCGATATCAATATTCGGCGAATCTCACGGCACAGGAATAGGTGTTGTAATGGATAATCTTCCTCCGGGAGAATACATTCGCATGGAGGAAGTTCTCGCTTTCATGTCACGCCGTGCTCCGAAAAAGAACAAGACATCGACTCCGCGTGCTGAAAAGGACATACCGGAGATCATGTCCGGACTTTACAACAACAGAACCACCGGCACTCCGCTTTGTGCAGTTATAAGAAACACGGATCAGCATTCAGCTGACTACGGCAACGTACAGACTCTTGCAAGACCGGGTCATGCAGACTACACAGGAGCAAGAAGATATCAGGGATTCAACGATGTACGCGGCGGCGGACATTTCTCAGGCAGACTCACAGCTCCGCTCGTATTTGCAGGTGCTGTCTGCGCTCAGATACTTGAAAGGCGCGGCATTTACACAGGCGCTCATATCTCCGCGATACACGGAATAAAGGACAAGGAATTCAGTTTTACAGGCGTTTCACGTGAAGACATACTTGATATAAGAAAAAAAGAATTTCCTGTTATCGACGACGAAGCAGGAAAGAAAATGATTGAAGACGTCGACAAAGCAAGAAGATCACTCGACTCTCTCGGCGGTGTTATTGAGTGCGCTGCAGTAAACATCCCTGCAGGCATCGGATCACCGATGTTTGACGGCCTTGAAAACACTATTTCAAGACTCGTTTTCGGCATTCCTGCCGTAAAGGGCATTGAGTTCGGTATCGGATTCAAAGCTGCAGAACTTCTCGGCAGCCAGAACAACGACGAATTCTACGTTGATGATCACGGTCATGTTCTTACAAAAACAAACAACCACGGCGGAATACTCGGAGGAATATCATCAGGCATGCCTGTTATACTGCGTGTTGCCATCAAACCGACACCTTCGATCTCACAGCCTCAGAAGACCATCAACTACACAAGCCTTTCAAACGATGTTATAACCATAAAGGGCAGACACGACCCGTGCATTGTTCCGAGAGCAGTACCGTGCGTTGAAGCTGCTGTAAACATTGCAGTTCTCAACCACATGCTTGACTATCCCAATTTCAGATAAGAAAAAGGATCAGACAGAACAGGCCTTCCTGTGAACGCGGAAAGGAGAAGATAAGATGGATACAGCTGAATACAAACCTGATGACATAAACTCTGTCAAGATACTTCTGTGCTGTCTTATGCACAGCCTTGATTCTCCGGTTGATTCAGAAGAGCTTTATGACATCGCAGTAGATTCTGGCATAATAAACTATTTTTACTACAACGAGGCGATCGAAGAACTGCTGAAAAACGACACGATAATCTCCGCTCTTGATGACAACGGAAAAACCTGTTTTTCACTCGGAGAAAAAGGTGAACTCTTCGTTAAGGAATTTGCAAGCTACGTTGAGCTTTCGCTTCGCAAAAGACTTGTATATGAAGCTTTCAGGTACAGAGCCAAAAAAATGCAGAACGCCAGCCTTTCTCTGGATTACCGTGACTGTGATGAAGGATGCAGACTCGTATGCGGTATTTCAGACGGAGAGACCCAGGTCATGGAGCTGAGCCTGCTCACACGCAGCCGTACACAGGCGGAACTTATCGGAGAGCGCATCAGTGACAATCCATTATCCTTCTATAATGACATTATTAATTACTCGATCCAGAAAAGACTTGAACCTGATAAGGAATGATAATAAAACCAGGACGGTCCACACCGAAATTCAATAAAAATATAAACAGCGCATCAGGACTGCACTTATCTGCAGTTATGATGCGCTGTTCTGTTACCTGAGGGATCGCTGATTAATTTCGTAAATCAGCACGGGAGAGCCCGGGCGAAGCCACGCAAATTCACCGTTCCCTGGTTTTATCAGTGTTTTTCTGAAACAAAACAGACTCCGGGTCTCTGAATGCAGAGACTGCGGAGTCTGAATTTTTTTATTTAACCAACTTTTCCGGTCGTCTTAATTACTTAAGAAGGATCTTAACGAGACGAATAAGGTCAAGAGAGTTGATAACCTTGTCGCCGTTTACGTCGCCGTTAACCGGAGCTGTCTTGTCAGCTAAGAGTAAATATCTCTTGAGAGCAATGAGGTCTCTTGTGTTTACAACGCCGTTGTCATCAACGTCACCAACTGCAGCTTCTGTCGGATCTGTAGGCTTTACAGTAGGAGGTGTAGTAGGTTCAGCCTTTGTTTCTGCCGGTGTTGTTTCTGCTGGTTCAGCCTTTGTCTCTGCCGGTGTTGTTTCTGCTGGTTCAGCCTTTGTTTCTGCCGGTGTTGTCTTAGCTGGTTCAGCCTTTGTTTCTGCCGGTGTTGTTTCTGCCGGTTCAGCCTTTGTTTCTGCTGGTGTTGTTTCCGGAGCAGGTGTACCCTTGTTTACGATGATCTTACCTGCAATACCTTCAAAGTTTTCACCCTTGAGTATATTCTGCTTGTTAGTAGCCTTGTCAACCTGTGAACCTTCGAAGTTAGAGAGCTTGAATTCGTATTCGCCGTCCTTTGCATCAGCAGGGATCTCGATTTCGATCTTACCGATGACACCGTCCTTTGTGATGTTCATACCATCTGCTTCAAGGAACTGAAGTGACTTGGACTTCTTACCTACTGTCCATGAGCAGCCGAAGTCGCCCTTGATACCTCTTGATACCTTGAACTGGTCATCAAGTTCATAGTCAAACTGAAGTGCTGAGAAGCCGGCACCAATGTTCTTGGCTGAAATTTCAACCTTGATCTTTTCGCCTGGCTTACCTGAAGCTTCGCCAACCTGGATCTGGATCGCATCAGACTTTGCAGTAGGAGCTGCTGTAGGGTCAGCCTTTGTTACTGCCGGTGTTGTTTCTGCTGGTTCAGCCTTTGTCTCTGCCGGTGTTGTCTTAGCTGGTTCAGCCTTTGTCTCTGCCGGTGTTGTCTTAGCTGGTTCAGCCTTTGTCTCTGCCGGTGTTGTCTTAGCTGGTTCAGCCTTTGTTTCTGCTGGTGTTGTTTCTGCTGGTTCAGCCTTTGTTACTGCCGGTGTTGTAACTGCAGGTTCAACCTCACCTACCTGTACGATAGCACCGAGGAATGTAGGGTTGAGAACTACCGGCTTTCTGTCGCCGCCATTTTCAGTTATACGGTTGGACATTGCACCGCCGTCACCCTTTGCATCGAACGGAAGTGAATAGAAGCCATCCTTAACGCCTGCCTTAACCTTAAGAGGGATAGTTGCGATAACAGTATCACCTTCAAGGTTTTCTGTATCACTGAAGAGAGCGAGAACAGTCTCAATGTTTTCAGCTGCATCCTTCTTCTTGAATACGTTTGTTGTAGTCTTGTTGTAAGCAACGCTGTCTTCATTTTCAGGATCGTCAACGTCACCGGCTTCAAATGCCTTTTCGTCGATCTCGAAGATGTTTGTATCAACGTCGAGCCATGCATTGAGAGCGTTGAAACCGCCGTCGTTGTTGTCTGTAACCTTGATCTTGATCTTTACAGTTTCGCCGGCCTTTGAAACCTTGTATACACCAGCGTCAACCTTAGGTCCCTTGAGACCGCCTGCAATTTCAGACTTTGAAACTTCCTGTTCCTTAAGTTCAGGAGCCTTTGTAGGTGTAACTGATGTAGGAATAGTTGTAGGTTCTGTTACAGCTGCTGTAGCTGATACTGTAGGTTCTACTGTAGGAACATCGCCAACGATGATCTTACCTGTAACTGCAGCAAACTTTCCTGATTCGATCTTAACCTGCTTGCCTGTAGTCTTGTCAACTGTTGAGCCTTCGATGTTGCTGAACTTAACTTCATAAACGCCGTCCTTTGTACCTGCAGGGATCTCGATTTCGAGTCTGCCGATAACGCCGTCGCCTGTGATGTTCATACCTTCATTTTCAAGGAACTGAGCTGACTTTTCAGTTTTACCGATTGTCCATGAGCAGCCGAAGTCACCCTTGAGACCTCTGCCGATCTTCATGTTGCCTTCGATATCGTAGTCGAACTGGAGTGCTGAGAAACCGCTGCCTACGTTCTTGGCTGTTACAGGGATCTTAACCTTATCGCCGGCATTGCCTGAGATCTCGCCTGCTTCGATAATGATAGCATCAGCAGCAGGTGTAGCTGTAGGAGCTGTTGTAGGCTTGTCTGTTGCTGTTGTTACAGCCGGTGTTGAAGTAGCCTTTGTTACTTCAGGTGTTGATGTAGCCTTAGTTACTTCAGGTGTTGAAGTAGCCTTTGTTACTTCAGCTGTAGGAGCTGGAGAAGCAGCTTCTGAACCTACCTTGATAGTAAGAGACTTATAGTTAGGAGCAAGTTCAAGAGGAGTCTTTTCACCGTTTGCTTCAACTATTCTGTTCTGGTCAGCAACCTTCTTGCCATTCTGGAGAACAGGGTCGCCGCCGATCTCAATCTTGTAATCGCCTGAAGCACCGTCGAGTACCTTGAATGTTAACTTTGATAACTTCTGGTCACCCGTGAGGTTTGTGGCACTCTGGTCAACGTAGAGCTGAACAAGTGTTGAGAGATTAGCATCAGGATTCTGATACTTTGTGTTTGACTTTGTAGGATCGTTGATGTTCTGGTGAATTTGATCATCTTCATCTGTTGTTGCGTATTCCCACTTTTCAAGGCTGAGTGCCTTCTTGTTGTATGTAACATATGCATTAAGTGCTGAAAAACCATCAGCGTTGTCAGTTACATCACATGTAACACTGAATGTGTCACCAGGCTTGAAAGTAGTCTTGGACGCATCTGTTAAATTAACTGATACAGTTGCACCAGCGTCAGCAGCCTGTACTACTGATGAAAACTGTAATTCCGGCATTACGCCTACTGTACCTGCCATCATAGCAAGAGCTAATGTACTGGCAACTGTTCTTCTGAATTTTCTTGACAATTTTAACACCCTCCATGTTTAAAATTTCATGACAGCTGTTTTAAAAACACCGATCAGACCGGATATCCGGCATTGCCTGATTTCCGGTCAGCGGTCACAGGACTCTGCCCTGCAGCCGGTGCCTGTTTACTGATCCGGTATCTGTTTTTGCAGCCGTCAGATTTTCGGATAAATCTCAAAAAAATTTACTCTTAAACCTATTATACATCATCTCGCGAAAAATGTATAGCTATTTTTTAATCTTTTTTTTGAATTTTTTTTTGAAGTTGTATTGTGCACAGATTCAAAAACAGCAATTTGTAGTCTTTAACCCGCAATATTCGCCTTATTTCACACCAGAACTTATATCGTTCCGGCGTGCCGCTTCGTTTCAGACGTATATTAAAGAAACACTGATTTATGAACAGACCAGCATTTTCCTGGAAAATTAGATCAGCACACCCTCAGTTCCCATGAAAACGTGAGTTGAGGATATGCTGATCTGTTTTATCCTGAGAAAGCGCTGATCAGACCGGAAATCCGGCTTTGACGGATCTCCGGAGCACGAAGGTCACGGGATTTTGTCCCGGACCCCGCGCTGAATAATGAACTGTTCAGCGTTTCTGCAGCATTCTGGTTTCTTTATTATTTGGTTACCTTGTTCCAGATTTCTTCTGAGATATTGGTTTCACCCTTAATACCTGCTTCGAGAAGTGCTCTGAGGATGAAGGTTGCGTCTGTCTGACGGAATCCTGTACCCTTGTCAGAACCATCAACGTCACCGTTGCGGTGTGACATTTCAATGTAATTGTCAGGATACTTCTTCTTGCCTTCTTCGCTGATAAGATCTTCAAGTATCGACTTTCTTTCAACTGAGAGTGAAAGTACTTCACGGAGAAGTATTGTAGCGTCGATCTGTGTTACCTTACCGTCGAGGTTTACGTCACCTCTGAGTCCTTCAGCAGGAGTCTTTGTAGGTTCAGGTGAAACTGTCGGTGAAGGTGATACTGTTGGTGAAGGTGACGGTGTTTCTGTACCGCCTGTAACCTTGATCTTTCCTGTTACGCCTTCAAACTGGCTGCTGTCAAGCTTAACCTGCTTGCCTGTTGCCGGATCAACCTTTGAGCCTTCGAAGTTGGAGATCTTTATCTCGTATGTTCCGCTTGCATCTGCAGGAAGTTCTACTTCAAGCTTACCGATCACGCCGTCGCCTGAAATGTTCTCTCCGTCGCCTTCAAGGAACTGAGCTGACTTTTCAGTTCTGCCGATAGTCCATGAGCCGCTGAAGTCGCCCTTGATACCTCTGCCGATCCTGAGGCCGCCTGTGATGTCATAGTCGAACTGGAGTGCTGAGAAGCCTTCTCCTACGTTCTTTGCTGTTACTGGGATCTTTACCTTTTCGCCCGGCTTGCCTTCGATCTCTCCGAGTTCGATCTGGATCTTGCCTGCTGACGGTGTTACTGTCGGTGACGGTTTAACTGTAGGTGAAGGTGATACTGTAGGTGTAACTGTCGGAACAGGTGATGGTTTTACTTCTTCTCCTACTACGACGAGTGCTCCGCGGAATGTCGGATTAATAACTACAGGTGATCTGTCTCCGTCCTTGGTTACAACACGGTTTGCCATTGCGCCGCCGTCGCCGTTTGCGTCAAACGGAAGTGCGTAGCCGCCGTCCTTTGTACCGTTCTTGACCTTAAGTTCAACTGTTGCAATAACTGTGTCGCCCTTGAGGTTTTCTGTATCGCTGAACAGTGCAAGGATCGTTGTTATATTGCCAGCCGCACCTTCCTTATGGAACTCGTTGAGAGTTACTGCTGAGTATGCAACTGAATCTTCGTTATCAGGATCATCCGTGTCGCCTGCTTCCATGCTTACGATCTCAAACATGTCTGTATTTACATCGAGCCATGAGTTGAGTGCATTGAAGCCCTCGCTGTTGTCAGTAACCTTTATCTTCAGCTTGAATGTTTCTCCGGCCTTTACGTTATACTTGCCCGCATCTACTGTAGGTCCTTCAAGTCCGTTTGCCACCTGTGTCTTTGATTCAGGCTGTTCGTTTGCGGACTGTACAGGGGTGGATGTAGGAGTTACTTCTGTAGGAACAACAGTCGGCTTCGGTGATACTGTCGGTGAAGGTGACGGTGTTTCTGTACCGCCTGTAACCTTGATCTTTCCTGTTACACCTTCGAACTGGCTGCCTTCGAGTCTTACCTGCTTGCCTGTTGCGGAATCAACCTTTGAACCTTCGAAGTTGGAAATCTTTATCTCGTATGTTCCGCTTGCGTCTGCAGGAAGTTCTACTTCAAGCTTACCGATCACGCCGTCGCCTGAAATGTTCATTCCGTCGCCTTCAAGGAACTGTACTGACTTTTCTGTTCCGCCTACTGTCCATGAGCATGCAAAGTCGCCCTTGATACCTCTGCCGATCCTGAGGCCGCCTGTGATGTCATAGTCGAACTGGAGTGCTGAGAAGCCTTCTCCTACGTTCTTTGCTGTTACAGGGATCTTTACCTTTTCGCCCGGCTTGCCTTCGATCTCACCAAGTGCGATCTGGATCTTGCCTGCTGCCGGTGTTACTGTCGGTGACGGTTTAACTGTAGGCGAAGGTGATACTGTAGGTGAAGGTGATACTGTCGGCTTCGGTGATGCTGTTTCTGTACCGCCTGAAACCCTGATCTTTCCTGTTACACCTTCGAACTGGCTGCCTTCGAGTCTTACCTGCTTGCCAGTTGCAGAGTCTACCTTTGAACCTTCGAAGTTGGAGATCTTTATCTCGTATGTTCCGCTTGCGTCTGCAGGAAGTTCTACTTCAAGCTTACCGATAACACCGTCGCCTGAAATGTTCATTCCGTCGCCTTCAAGGAACTGAGCTGAATTTTCTGTTCCGCCTACTGTCCATGAGCATGCGAAGTCGCCCTTGATACCTCTGCCGATCCTGAGACCGCCTGTGATGTCATAGTCGAACTGGAGTGCTGAGAAGCCTTCTCCTACGTTCTTTGCTGTTACTGGGATCTTTACCTTTTCGCCCGGCTTGCCTTCGATCTCTCCGAGTTCGATCTGGATCTTGCCTGCTGCCGGTGTTGTAGATGTCGGCTTTACTGTTGGTGTTTCTTCTGTCGGTTTTACTGTAGGAACCGGTGATGGCTGTACTGCACCTTCACCCACCTGAACAAGTGCTCCGAGGAATGTAGGGTTAAGAACTACAGGTGATCTGTCTCCGTCCCTGGTTACTACACGGTTTGCCATTGCACCGCCGTCACCCTTTGCATCGAACGGAAGTGTATAGTTAGCGTCCTTTGTTCCGGTCTTTACCTTAAGTTCAATTGTTGCAACAACTGCGTCGCCCTTGAGGTTTTCTGTATCACTGAACAGTGCAAGGATCGTTGTTATATTTTCAGCAGCATTTTCCTTATGGAACTTGTTGAGTGTTACTGCTGAATATGCTACTGAATCTTCGTTGTCAGGATCATCAGTGTCTCCGGCTTCCATGCTTACGATCTCAAATACGTCTGTATTTACATCGAGCCATGAGTTAAGTGCGTTGAAGCCTTCGCTGTTGTTCACTGCCTTTATCTTCAGCTTGAATGTTTCTCCGGCCTTTACGTTATACTTGCCTGCATCTACTGTAGGTCCTTCAAGTCCGTTTGCTATCTGTGTCTTTGATTCAGGCTGCTCGTTTGCGGACTGTGCAGGTGAGGATGCAGATGCTGTAGGTGAAGGTGATACTGTAGGCTTCGGTGATGCTGTTTCTGTACCGCCTGAAACCCTGATCTTTCCTGTTACACCTTCGAACTGGCTGCCTTCGAGCTTGACCTGCTTGCCTGTTGCAGAATCCACCTTTGAACCTTCGAAGTTGGAGATCTTTATCTCGTATGTTCCGCTTGCGTCTGCAGGAAGTTCTACTTCAAGCTTACCGATCACGCCGTCGCCTGAAATGTTCATTCCGTCGCCTTCAAGGAACTGAGCTGACTTTTCTGTTCCGCCCACTGTCCATGAGCATGCGAAGTCGCCCTTGATACCTCTGCCGATCCTGAGGCCGCCTGTGATGTCATAGTCGAACTGGAGTGCTGAGAAGCCTTCTCCTACGTTCTTTGCTGTTACAGGGATCTTTACCTTTTCACCCGGCTTGCCTTCAATCTCTCCGAGTTCGATCTGAATCTTGCCTGCTGCCGGTGTTGTAGATGTCGGCTTTACTGTTGGTGTTTCTTCTGTCGGCTTTACTGTAGGAACCGGTGATGGCTGTACTGCACCTTCACCCACCTGAACAAGTGCTCCGAGGAATGTAGGGTTAAGAACTACAGGTGATCTGTCTCCGTCCCTGGTTACTACACGGTTTGCCATTGCACCGCCGTCACCCTTTGCATCGAACGGAAGTGTATAGTTAGCGTCCTTTGTTCCGGTCTTTACCTTAAGTTCAATTGTTGCAACAACTGCGTCGCCCTTGAGGTTTTCTGTATCACTGAACAGTGCAAGGATCGTTGTTATATTTTCAGCAGCATTTTCCTTATGGAACTTGTTGAGTGTTACTGCTGAATATGCTACTGAATCTTCGTTGTCAGGATCATCAGTGTCTCCGGCTTCCATGCTTACGATCTCAAATACGTCTGTATTTACATCGAGCCATGAGTTAAGTGCGTTGAAGCCTTCGCTGTTGTTCACTGCCTTTATCTTCAGCTTGAATGTTTCTCCGGCCTTTACGTTATACTTGCCCGCATCTACTGTAGGTCCTTCAAGTCCGTTTGCTATCTGTGTCTTTGATTCAGGCTGCTCGTTTGCGGACTGTGCAGGTGAGGATGCAGATGCTGTAGGTGAAGGTGATACTGTCGGCTTCGGTGATGCTGTTTCTGTACCGCCTGAAACCCTGATCTTTCCTGTTACACCTTCGAACTGGCTGCCTTCGAGCTTGACCTGCTTGCCTGTTGCAGAATCCACTTTTGAACCTTCGAAGTTGGAGATCTTTATCTCGTATGTTCCGCTTGCGTCTGCAGGAAGTTCTACTTCAAGCTTACCGATCACGCCGTCGCCTGAAATGTTCATTCCGTCGCCTTCAAGGAACTGAGCTGACTTTTCTGTTCCGCCTACTGTCCATGAGCATGCGAAGTCGCCCTTGATACCTCTGCCGATTCTGAGGCCGCCTGTGATGTCATAGTCGAACTGGAGTGCTGAGAAGCCTTCTCCTACGTTCTTTGCTGTTACTGGGATCTTTACCTTTTCACCCGGCTTGCCTTCGATCTCTCCGAGTTCGATCTGAATCTTGCCTGCTGCCGGTGTTGTAGATGTCGGCTTTACTGTTGGTGTTTCAGATGATCCCGGTGTAGTCGGTTCAGGTGATGCTGTGCTTCCGGATACCTTGATCTTTCCGGATACAGCCTTGAACATACTGCCGTCCATCTTGACCTGCTTGCCTGTTGAAGGATCTACAGTTGAACCTTCAAAGTTTGAGATCTTTATATCATAAGTTCCGCTTGCATCTGAAGGAAGTTCAATTTCAAGTTTGCCGATAACGCCGTCGCCTGAAATGTTCATTCCGTCGCCTTCGAGGAACTGTGCTGAATTTTCCGTTCCGCCTACAGTCCATGAACATGCAAAGTCGCCCTTGATGCCTCTGCCTACTCTGAGGCCGCCTGTGATGTCGTAGTCAAACTGGAGTGCTGAGAAACCGTTTCCTACGTTCTTGGCTGTTACAGGAACCTTTACCTTTTCGCCCGGCTTGCCTTCAACTTCACCGATGCTGATCTCGATTCCGCCTGATGAAGGAGGTGCAGATGACGGAGCAGATGTCGGAGTCTGTGATCCTCCGTTTACTGAAACTGTACCCTTTGAAATGTTACCGCTGAATTCCTTTTCAGTAGTTTTTTGATGCTGCTGTAAGAGATGAACCGGAAACATCGTAGTTACCGTTTGCAGAAGATGCAGCCTTGAATTCAAGCTTTACAGAAGCGCTTGAGAGATCCTTGTACGGATCAGCAAGACCTACGATCTTCTTTCCTTCAACATCTACTGTAAATCCGTCAGCTGATGCCTTTGTAAGTTCAAGAGCCTGGCTGTCAAAATTAAGTTCAGCAGCAAATCCTGCAAAATCTGTTCCTGAAATAGTAAGTGTTGTTGAGAAAGTTCCGCCTGCACTTGCAGAAGCATCAGCGATTTTGCCTGATAATGTACCTGACTGGGCAGGAGTCTGAGATGCAGGAGTCTGAGATGCAGGAGTCTGAGATGCAGGTGCCTGTGAAGCAGGTGTCTGTGTTGAAGGATTTCCGACAGTTACAGCAGCTCCGCGGAATGTCGGATTAAGAACGATCGGCTTTCTTTCACCGTTTTCGGTAATTATACGGTTACCCATTGCACCGTCATCACCCTTCGCATCAAACGGAAGTGAATAATTACCGTCCTTAACGCCGTCCTTCGCCTTAAGTGTTATTGTTGCAATAACAGTATCACCTGTAAGATTATTGGCATCACTGTAAAGTGCAAGTACTGTCTTGACACCTGCTGCAGCGCCGTTTTTCTGGAATGTATTTACTGTTGTATTTGAATAAGCATAGCTGTCTCCATTTTCAGGATCATCGGTATCTCCGGCTTCCATGCTTACGATCTCGAATACATTAGTATCCACGTCGAGCCATGAGTTAAGAGCATTGAAGCCTTCTCCGTTGTTTGTTACCTTAAGCTTGATCTTGAATGTTTCTCCGGCCTTTACACTGTAAACACCGGCATCAACTGTAGGGCCTGCGATACCGCCAGCGGCACTTGTCGTTGATACTACCTGTTCTGCTGAAGCAGCACTTATTGTCTGTGTGACCTGTAATGCAGGAAAACTGCCTGCAGGTCCGGTCATCATAGTGAGTGCTAAAGTACTCGCTACTACTTTTCTGAGTTTTCTTGACACTTGAACAAAACCTCCGTTTATAGATTTTCCTGCTCACGGAACCACAGATATGATATATCTGTTATTTCATGATCCCGGTCATATTTTGCAGGATTGGTCGGTTGATCTGAAAAAAAACCACGTTGTAATCTATTATACATCAAAATTTCAAAAATGTATAGTATATTTTTTTCTTCTGTGTTATGAATTATGCACTCATTTTTGCACGCATAAATCAAAAAATTGTAGTTATAGTAAATGAATCAGGCTTATTCAGAAAAAAAGACCGGAACAGCCCCTTTTAAAGTAACTATTCCGGTCTTAAAATGTTTATTTAAGATTTACCATTTTCGGATATCAGCCGAGTAACTTATTAACGAGACGGACCATATCCATTGAGTTGATAATGCCGTCACCGTTGATGTCGCCGTTTACAACCTTTGCATCCTTAACAAGGAGTAAGTACTTCTTGAGTGCGATGATATCAGCTGTATTAACTGAGCCGTCACCGTTTACATCATAAGCTGTATTTTCCGCTGTTGGTTCAGTTGTAGGTGCTTCCTTACCAACTATGATCTTGCCGGCAACAGCTGTAAACTTGTCAGCGTCAAGCTTAACCTGCTTGTTTGTAGCACTGTCAACCATTGCGCCTTCGAAGTTAGAGATCTTGATGTTGTATACTGTGCCGTCCTTAGCATCCTTAGGAATTTCGATTTCAAACTTACCGATTACACCGTCGCCTGAGATGTTCATTCCGTCTGCTTCAAGGAACTGTGCTGACTTTTCTGTCTTGCCGATCGTCCATGAGCAGCCGAAGTCGCCCTTGATACCTCTGCCGATTGTGAGATCACCGTCGATATCGTAGTCGAACTGGAGTGCTGAGAAGCCGTTTCCTACGTTCTTGGCTGTTACAGGAACCTTAACCTTTTCGCCTGCTGCGCCGTATACAGTACCGATTTCGATTGAAATAGCGTCGCTCTTTGGAGCATCTGTAGCAGGTGCTGTCGGAGATGGTTCTGTTGTCTTCTGAGTCGGTGCTGGTGATGGTGATGGTGATTCTGATGCCGGTGTAACTTCACCCACTGTGATCTTACCAGCTACGCCTTCAAACTTGCTGCTTTCAAGCTTAACCTGCTTGTTTGTAGCACTGTCAACCATTGCACCTTCGAAGTTAGAGATCTTGATGTTGTATACTGTGCCGTCCTTAGCATCCTTAGGGATCTCGATTTCGAACTTACCAATGCAGCCGTCGCCTGAAATGTTCATTCCGTCGCCTTCAAGGAACTGTGCTGACTTTTCTGTCTTGCCGATTGTCCATGAGCATGCGAAGTCGCCCTTGATACCTCTGCCGATCGTGAGACCGCCGTCGATGTCGTAGTCAAACTGGAGTGCTGAGAAACCGCCGCCTACGTTCTCTGCGTATACAGGAACCTTAACCTTTTCACCGGCATTGCCGTTTATTTCACCGATCTTGATCTTGATAGCATCACCTGCAGGTGGCTCTTCAGATGGTTTTTCTGTAGTTGCTGTCGGCTGTGCTGTTGCTGGTGTAGGCTTAACTGTTGGTACTTCAGTTGGTGTTTCCGTTGCAGGTGCAGGATCGCCAACTGTTACAAGTGCACCAACAAATGTAGGGTTAAGAACAACAGGTGATCTGTCTCCGTCCTTAACTACAACACGGTTAGCCATTGCACCGCCGTCGCCCTTTGCATCAAACGGAAGTGTATAGTAGCCGTCCTTAACTCCGGCCTTAACTGTAAGTGTGATTGTAGCGATTACCTGATCGTCTGCAGCGTTTTCTGTATCACTGAAGAGAGCAAGGATCGTTGTGATATTGTCAGGTGCACCATCCTTATGGAACTTGTTAAGAGTTACAGCTGAGTATGCAACTGAATCTTCGTTTTCAGGATCTGAAGTGTCGCCTGCTTCCATAGCTGTGATCTCGAATACGTCAGTATCAACATCGAGCCATGCATTGAGAGCGTTGAAGCCGTCCTTATTGTCTGTTACCTTGATCTGAACGTCAAATTTATCGCCAGCCTTAACCTTGTATGTACCAGCGTCAACCTTAGGACCTGCAATACCGCCCTGAACGTCAGTCTTTGATACAGGCTGTTCTGCCTTTGCAGAATTTGAAGGAGCTGTTGTAGGGATCTCTGTAGGCTTTGCTGTTTCAGTAGGCTTAACTGAAACTGTAGGTTCAACTGTCGGATCTGATGAAACCGGCTTGTCACCTACTGTAATAGTACCTGCAACACCTGCAAACTTGCTGCCGTCAAGCTTAACCTGCTTGCCTGTTGACTTGTCTACTACTGCGCCTTCAAAGTTAGAGATCTTGAATTTATATACTGTACCTTCCTTAGCGTCTGCAGGAATTTCAACTTCGAGCTTACCGATAACGCCGTCGCCTGAAATGTTCATTCCGTCGCCTTCAAGGAACTGTGCTGACTTTTCTGTCTTGCCGATTGTCCATGAGCATGCGAAGTCGCCCTTGATACCTCTGCCGACCTTGAGATCGCCGTCGATGTCATAGTCGAACTGAAGTGCTGAGAAACCGTCGCCTACGTTCTTGGCTGTTACAGGGATCTTAACCTTTTCGCCTGCCTTGCCTGCTACATTGTCAATTACGATCTGGATAGCATCGCTGTTAGGTGTCTCTGAAGGTGTAGTTGCCGGAGTCTGAGATGCAGGTGTCTGAGATGCAGGTGTCTGAGATGCAGGTGTCTGAGATGCAGGTGCCTCTGAAGGTAATTCGCCTACTGCGATATAGCCTGCTGTGCCTGCAAACTTTGCTGCTGCAAGTTTAACCTGCTTGCCTGTTGACTTGTCTACCATTGCGCCTTCAAAGTTGGAGATCTTGAAGTTATATACTGTACCTTCCTTAGCGTCTGCAGGAATTTCAACTTCGAGCTTACCGATAACGCCTTCGCCTGAAATGTTCATTCCGTCGCCTTCAAGGAACTGTGCTGACTTTTCTGTCTTACCGATTGTCCATGAGCATGCGAAGTCGCCCTTGATACCTCTGCCGATCATGAGATCGCCGTCGATAGCATAGTCAAACTGGAGAGCTGAGAAGCCGTCGCCTACGTTCTTGACTGTTACAGGAACCTTTACCTTTTCGCCTGGCTTGCCTGCTACTTTACCGATCTCGATCTGGATAGCATCGCTTGAAGGTGCCTGAGATGCAGGAGTCTGTGAAGGTGTCTGTGTAGCCGGTGTCTGTGATGTCGGATTTGATGAAGCACCGCTTACTGTTACAGTACCCTTTGTAACTGAGCCCTTGAATTCCTTTTCCTTATCCTTTGAAGCTGCTTCAAGTGATGAAGCTGATACTTCGTAGCTGCCTGCTGCTGAAGTCTTGAATTCGAGGTTTACTGTAGCTGATGAAACATCCTTGTACGGATTAGCAAGACCAACGATCTTTTTGCCCTGGATCTCAACGTCGAATCCGTCAGCTGTTGCCTTTGTAAGTTCAAGGCCGCTGAAGCTGAGTTCAGCTGCAAATCCTGCAAAATCAACGCCTGAAATTGAAAGAGTTGTCTTTACTGTTTCGCCTGCCTTGGCAGAAGCGTCAGCGATCTTGCCTGATAATGTGCCTGACTGAGCAGGAGTCTGTGAAGCTGGTGTCTGTGAAGCCGGTGTCTGTGATGCCGGTGCCTGTGATGCAGGAGCCTGTGATGCAGGTGTCTGAGCAGTCGGCTGTGATGAAGGGTTGCCTACTGTTATTGAAGCGCCCTTGAATGTCGGGTTGATTACCAGCGGTGTTCTGTCTGAGTTGATACGGTTACCCATAGCGCCGCCATCGCCCTTTGCGTCAAACGGAAGTGAATAGTAGCCGTCCTTAGCTCCGTCCTTTACCTTAAGAGTATAGGTAGCAATAACCATGTCGCCCTTTGCATTGTCTGTGTCACTGTAAAGTGCGAGAAGAGTTTCTACGCCTGCTGCAGCTCCGCTCTTCTTGAATGTGTTGACTGTAACGTTTGAGTAAGCATAGCTGTCTTCGTTTTCAGGATCATCGATGTCGCCTGCTTCCTTTCCAACGATCTCAAATACGTTTGTGTCAACGTCAAGCCATGTGTTCAGGGCATTGAAACCGTCTGTGTTTCCTGTAGCCTTGATCTTGACTTTGAATGTTTCGCCTGCCTTGACTTCATAGGTACCTGCATCGATAGTAGGACCAGCAAGTCCGCCGGCAACGTTTGAAGTGGATACTGCCTGTTCTGCTGTAGCTGCATTGAGAACTGCGAACTGTCCTGCAGGGAAGTTAGCAGCTGTACCAGTCATCATAGCAAGTGCTAAAGTACTTGCAACTACTTTTCTGATTTTTCTTGACACTTCTAAACAACCTCCATTTTAAAATTTGTTCTGACCTTCCGGGACATCCCGCAGAGAAGATCATGAGTGTTCACGTTTGTAATTTGCTGTAAAACAGCGATCGTATTATGTTGCGGATAAATCTCAACAAAAACTTATAATCAAGCTTAATAATATTATACATCATGCAACATCAAAAGTATAGTGCTATTTTAAAGTTTATAACAAAAATATTGCACAATATATTCAATGCCTCTTTTGCTATTTGACATAAATATTGTATTAATTTAATAAAAAGAAGGTATTTTTAATTGATTTCAGAGAAATCCCGTCATAAAAATACCATAATTTCGTATTATTAAAATTCAATACCGATGTCAGATATCAAGCCCTTGATCATAAACCCTGCGGAGCACAACACTGATCACAATATATCAGTTCACATCAATTATATCATATTTGTTTTTTAAAATCAATATTTCTATGCAAAATCTTCAAAACTACGGTTGAGAGATCCCAAAAATTATTTATGTTACACATACAACTTTATCTTTTTTTGTGAATAGTGCATTATTCAAATACAAATCTGCTGTTGCCTGAAACCGGATACTGTGATATAATGATAGTATAGGAAACACTGATTTAATGTCAGATCCGGCTTCGCCGGTTCTGACAGAGACGGTAGAACGGGGCTTCGCCCTGCACTGATTTGTGAATAATTCAGCGCTTCCTGTATTATTTTATCGGAGGATGACTTACAATGAGTTACAAAAACGACTTTATAAAGTTCATGACAGAATGCGGTGTTCTCACTTTCGGTGACTTCACTTTAAAGAGTGGAAGAAAGGCCCCTTATTTCGTAAACACAGGAAACTACAAGACCGGTAAGCAGCTTGCAAAGCTCGGTGAATTCTATGCTGAATGCATAAAAGATCATGGCATTTCACCTGACACTCTTTTCGGACCTGCCTACAAGGGCATCCCGCTTGCGGTAAGCTGCAGCGTTGCACTTTTCAACAAGTACGGCATGGATGTCAATTACTGCTTCGACCGCAAGGAAGCCAAGGATCACGGTGAAGGCGGCGTTATCGTCGGCAAGCAGCTCACAGACGGTGAAAAGGTAGTTATCATCGAAGATGTTATCACAGCCGGAACAGCTATCAGACAGGTCATCCCGGTCCTTAAGAATGCTGCTGATGTAAAGATCGAAGCTATGGTCATTTCCGTTGACAGAATGGAAAAGGGCAAGGAAGGCGATCTTTCAGCCGTTCAGGAAGTAAAGAGAGATTTCGGCATTGAGGTATTCTCTATCGTTACTATCGAAGATATCATAAAGGCTATTGAAGACGGTGTTATCAAAGGCAAGGAATACCTCGACAAGATGCTCGAATACAGAAAGACATACGGAATTAAATAATGTTGGGGTTTATCCCCCACCCCCAACCCCCTCCCCGTCGGGGAGGGGGCTTTCTTTTTGAGGGGGCTCCGCCCCCTCACCCCCGGAGATTAGCAGTCTACCCAATATGCTGCGCATGTTCCTCGGGCTCCGCCCCCTCACCCCCGGAGATTAGCAGTCTGCCCAATATGCTGCGCATGTTCCTCGGGCTCCGCCCCCTCACCCCCGGAGATTAGCAGTCTGCCCAATATGCTGCGCATGTTCCTCGGGCTCCGCCCCTCGCCCTCGAAGATTAGACAGACAGTGCCTGGCAGGATAAGCTTCTACGCGAAACTCCGACCCAGAACTAAACAAAAAACTCAGAGTTTTCGGACTCTGAGTTTTTTGTTTTAGTATGCTATTTTTTTGATGTTGTCATCCGAACTGAACGTCGTGCTGTTGTAGAGGAAGAGGATGTGGGTGTAGTCTTCCGGGTCGGCGTAGTCGCGGAAATTGTTTATGTAGCGCATGTCGAGTACCGTGATCTCGTTGTAGTGCTGGGTGAGGAACGGCACGAAGGAGTTTGCGTAGGAATCCTTGAAGATAAGGATCTTCTTGTCGCTCTGAAGATTTGTTTTTATTTTTATACACGGCTGATTGGTGCCGAGATAAACGCTGTACTTGTCCTTTACATCAAGGAACTCCCTGAAGTAGATGCTGTCGTAGGTTTTTTCCTCTATCGCGTTCGATACCGTACAGGAAACTACTTTTTCGCCTTCCTTGCTCGAATATATATCAATAGTATCAGGCTGAATATCGTCACAGAGCGTTTTCGAATAATAAGTTCCGCGGAAACCGCTTCCTGCATGCTCAATATCGTAGCGGCTGAACGGGACTGCCGAAAAGCCGAGCTTTGAGATAGCCGTGCTGTATGCATAATATGCGCCAAGGGAAGTCCAGTGATGATCCGTTCTGTAATAGATGTAGTCTTCCCTGGAAGCATTGAGAATATCGTAGACATTGATGGTAATGACTCTCGGATCAAGGTTTCCGTACACGTAGTCGATTATAGCGTGCTGATCAAGCTGAGGTGCATTTTCAGGGATCGAATCAGTATAGATACCTGCCGAAGTCGGCGCCAGCATAACATACACCGGCGTGCTGACAGATGCCGCCAGTTTGCTGATCGCATCTGTGGATTTGTCTATCGTTTCGTAGTCAGGTTCCGGAGTCCTTTCGATAAGTCTTCCGTCTGAAATATAAATGCCGTTTATCTCCCTGCGTCCCAGAGCAAGTTCAGTCCTGAGCTTGAGTTTCATCCATTTGTTTCTTCCGGCAAAGTGATCGGAAACATAAGCTTCAGCTTCATCCATGAAGCTTCCGTCAAACCAGCTGTCAAAGGAAAGTTCCGGCTTTTTCTGAAGAGTTCTGTTTTCAAGTTCCGAAAAGCTCTCTTTGTGTGAAAAGAGCGTAACGACTGCAAAAAAGCAAAGTACTGCAGGAAAGGCTGCCGCCTGTATCCTGTTCTTGAATTCTTTCAACTGATCCACCCCCTGTCAGAATCTGAAATAAAGAAACGGATTATATGTTGCGTCAACAAGATAGCAGGTACTGAATACAAGAAGTATGAGCTGTACAGCAGGTGAGACTGCTGCAAGCACTTTTCCGTACTTTTCGTTGTCTGAAATCCTGTCGAAGATCTTCTTCCGCCAATCTGCCGAAGCAAAAATACATACGGCAAAAATGATGCCGAATGACGTGAGCTGATAGACTGAAAGCGGATCAACAAGCTTTTTCGCTGCAAACATCGCTTTAAGATAATGCAGGAAATCTCCGGCTGTATCGAGGTCGAACATTGCCCATCCTATTACTGTCACAATGAAAGTATAAAGCGTACTCAGAATGGTAGGCATCTTTTCGAGCACTTTTGAAAATCCTGCTCTTTCAATGATTATCAGGAATCCGTAAAAGGCACCCCAGAGAATGAAATTGAAACTTGCTCCGTGCCAGAATCCTGTCAGTATCCATACTACCGCGAGATTAAAAAATGTACGTGCCGTGCCGTGACGATTGCCGCCAAGCGGTATGTAAAGATATTCACGGAACCATGAACCAAGTGTGATATGCCATCTTCTCCAGAATTCCGTAACGCTCTTTGACTGGTAAGGATGATCAAAGTTCACCGGGAATTCAAATCCGAACATTTTGCCAAGACCGCGGGCCATGTCTGAATAGCCGGAAAAATCAAAGTAGATCTGATATGTGAACGCAAGTATTCCGAGCCATGCGCTCAGAGCTGACAGTCCGGCATAATCCATACCCTTTATCTCTGTCCAGAGCGCTCCTATGTTGTTGGCTATAAGTACTTTTTTGGCAAGTCCCTTTATAAAAAGAGCTGTTCCTTCGCCGAATTTGTCAGCAGTAACTGTTCTTTCATCAATTGAATCCGCCACTTCATTGTACCGGACGATAGGGCCGGCAACAAGCTGCGGGAACAGAGAAACATAAGTCAGATAATTGATGAAATTCTTCTGAACCTTTGTCTGTCTGCGGTAAATGTCTATCGTGTACGACATACTCTGGAATGTGTAGAATGAGATGCCTATCGGAAGCGGCAGATCCGGCCGCGGAATATTCGTTCCGAAGGCTTTGTTTATAACATCCACAGCAAAGCCGCTGTACTTGAACACAAAAAGGAACCCAAGGTCAGCGACCATGGAAACAATGAGTGCCGCACGCCGTTTTCCCGTGCTTTCCGTCTTCGTCATGTAAATGCCTGCTGCGTAGTCCACAAGAGACGACACTATCATCACCCAGAAATACGCCGGCTCGCCCCAGGAATAAAACAGCAGCCCGGCTGCAAGCAGTATGATATTTTTATACTTTTTTGGCACCAGCACGTAAAGAATAAGAACTGCCGGCAGGAAAAAATATAAAAATGTTATACTTGAAAATACCATTTATCGTCTCCCCCTTTATCATCTGTCATTTCTCTGAATTCTTCCCTTGTCATCATGGTATTGAATGCCTCAAGCATACCGGTTGTCGAAAGTCTTTCCGGCAGTCCGAGCTTTTTCAGGATCTTTCTGCGTCTTTCAGCACTGTCCTGCATTCCGGTAAGCCCCGCCTCGTAGAGGTCAGTCCTCGTTATAAGATCCCTTGGCTGCTTAGTGTCACTGCCGTCATCGGTAAAACTTATTCCGGCTTTGCGGAAGGCCTCGATTATGAGTTCCTTTTTGATTCCCTCGACACCGAGTTTACCTTCACACGACGGCTTTTCCTTTCTTTTTTCCTTGCCGAAGACATCGGGAATATACACATTTGTTATCTTCCCCTCCGGTACAGATCCTTTGAGATATCCTCTTATTTTGAATCCGGCACCGTCCGGATCTGTCAGAATGATTATTCCTTTGTGCCTTGCATAGAATCTTATAAGTTCAAGTTTTTCCTTATCTTTAAAAATGCCGTATCCGTTGGTCACTATTATGGTGGCATCTATTATCGACTCCAGCTTTATCTTGTCGTACTTTCCTTCTACAATTACAGCCTGCTCTGTTTTAAGCAAACCATTCACGCTCCGTTTCCTGCTGCAAGCATCTGTGCCACAGACTGCTCGATGATTATTTTCTGGTCAAGTCTCGTGGACTTGCATTCAAGATCAGCCTTTTCAAGTATTTCAAGGCACTTTCTTAAGTGTGCAGTACTTGTTTTCGCAGCGTCACGGAAAGCATTGCGCACTACGAACCCACGTCCGTGGTATCCGAAATCTGCCTCAACTTCAGCCTCTTTCACGCCCGAAGCTCTTGCCGCCGACGCCCTGTAAAGATCCATGAAAGCGGATGCCAGGGCGGATATAATAAGCACGGCTTCAGTCTTTCCTGCTGTAAGGTCCTCAAGTATCGTAAAGGCTGCCGCTGAATTTCCTGATGTTACGGCTGATGCCATGGCAAACGCCGTGGTGTCTATGCCGACGGCTACCATTTCATCTATCATTTCTGCCGTTATCTCATCGCTCCCGGCAAATGAGGAGAGCTTGTTTATTTCGTTTGTGACCCTTAACGTATCGCCGAGACAGATAAGTGCAAGCTTTTCAGCGTTCTGCTTCGAGATTGACGAACCGTTTTCCGATGCGAGCTTCATTATCCCGCCGGCCATGTCAGCCGGTTTTCTGAGATCTGCTTCGGATACGGAACCCGCCTTTGTGCAGGCATCGATTATCTTTTTGTTTTTCGCTGTCGGTACCTTTTTTCCGCCCTTTACATCAAATCCTGTAACGGAAAACAGAAGCACGGTCTGGTCAGGCACATCCGCAATGAAAGCTGTCAGAGCCTTCAGGTCATCTGCATTCAGCGATTCACCGTTTAAGTCATTTACCTCGACGAAATTCCAGTCGGTAAACATAGGACAGATCTCAGCAGTATCAAGGAAACCGCTGATTTTCATATCATCACCGGTAAACCTGCTGTAATCTGATGCGGAATATCCCTTCCCAAGATACTTTCTCCGGACAAGCTCCGCCAGAGCCGAGACACGTCCGGCATCTTTTCCGTAAATATAATAGACTTTCCTTGTAACTGCTGACTTTAGTTCCTTTTCCAGTTCAGCCGGTGTGATAAGTGCCATTGTCCACCTCATTCAAGTCTGTAGACTTTAACCTTTCCTGATTCTGATTGTCTGACCGCAACGTTCTGTTCCGTAACCGCACCTTCACCGGTGCTGATCCCGGAATCATCTATTTTAATGATATTTCCGCAGTATTCCACTGTTACTCCGCCCTCCGGAACTGCTCTGACCGTGTATTTTCCCCTGTCGAGGAAAAGTCCCTCACTGTCAAAATGCTCCGGATCGCATCCGCATATTTCCGCACCGTACTGAGTGTAGACATCTTCCGGCACATAAACGTGGTCAACATCGTTAAGCACGAGCCTGCGCGAGTAGGAGGCCATGCTCTGGTACGGATCCTTCAGAAAGGCTACCGAGTCGATATGATGAACGCCGCGTATATCCGCAAGCTTTGAAATGTAACGGGAAGAAGTCTGCTTTCCGGTAAGATCGATAACGTCATTGTATTTTCCCATCGAGATCATCACAGCGGATGAACGTGAGGTACCGGTACGGCATACTGAAAGGATGTTTCTGTTCATCTGACCGTTTATGGCCGACGAAGCAATGAAAACCGCCGCCGATATACCCATTGCCGCAAGGGTGCTTTTTCCGCTTCTGTATCTGAACGCCGTAAAGGCAACGAAAACAGTAAGAAAAAGCGTAAGTACGGGAACAAAACCGCGTCCGAGGGCAACTGACGAAAGACCGGTATCCGAAAGGAAGGACGAGATCTTTATAACAAGCTTCGAGGCAAGTCCGCCTGCCATGAGCAGCGGATAAGCGAAAACATCCGCGCCGCCTGTCAGCGTTACTCCGAAGCCGCAGATCAGTGCGAAAGTACACAGCGGTATTATGATAATGTCCGAGACCGGCGAGATAAGCGAAGCCTCATCGAAAAACATTACCGAAAACGGAAAAACGCAGACTGAAATGCAGAACACGCCTGCCGCTTTTTTCTTAAGTCCTGCGAAGAATCCTTCGCTGCTCATGCTGTCTGTAACATACGGAACAAGAACTGATGCCCCGAATGTTCCTGCCGCTGACAGCAGAAAAGACGAGCTTCGTATAAGGCACGGAGAATGGATGAGAAGGATGAGTGCTGCAATACTCAGCGAATTGAGCGGATCAGGCTTTCTTCCGAAAAGTCCCGCGCTGCAGATAAGCGTCATCATAAGTGCCGCACGCACCACGGAGACCTGCATACCGGAAAACACCGTAAAAACTATTATGAAGGCTTCAGTAATGAAGAAACGCTTTTTTAGCGTCAGCTTTGTTTTTTCAAGAACTGCTGAAACAAGGCTTACCAGAAGTGCAAGGTGCATTCCTGAAACTGCGAACATATGTCCCGTTCCGCAGCGGTAAAGTTTCTTTTCCGTATTTTCGTCAAGACCGCTCTTTTCACCCATAAGCATTGCAGTTATAAGTGCACCGTATTCCCCGGGCAGCACCGTACTGATCTTACCTGAGATATGGTCACGGTAACGGTATACTGTCCTGCGGAAGGAAAAACGGTTTCCCGGCGTTATCTTTAAACTTTTTATTTTATCAGTCCTGAGGAAGATTCCTTCGGAAGCGTAGTGATCCTTTGCTTTGAAAAGGAAACTGTTTTCAAACTCCGAAGGCGTGCATGCAAATGAAAGCGTATCGAAGTATGTGCATTCAAGAGTGTTTACAGTACACATAAGCTTCACATGCTTTACACCGCCCGCCGATCCGTCAAGAAGATACAGAGACTTTCCGTCGGCGCGGTCAGTAATTTCTTTCACCCTGCCTTCGTAATGTATCTCCTGTCCGGCAAGGTCTCTTATTCTGTCGCATACGATACGGTCATTCAGTGTGAACGTGACCGCACCGGCAATGAAGAACAGAGCGGCAACAGCATAGTACACGAATTTTCTGACAGTTTTCCAAAAGAAAAATGCAGACACCAGCAGTGTTATCAGCATTGCCGGTATCTGCGCATCCGGTGGAAAAAAGGAAGCAAAGAACATTCCGGCTGTCCACGGGACCCCGGCATAGACCATCTTTCGCTTCATCCGATACAGATCCTCCGGATTTTATTTAAAGAACAGCGGAAGCTTTTCAAGGAAAACTATATCTGTTCTGTCTGCAGCATCGCCTTCTGCAAGGGCTGCGCATGCCTGAACGACTGTGCCTCCGGCCTTTTCGATAAGCTGTTCCATAGCTGAAAGTGATTCGCCTGTACTTATTACATCGTCAACAATGAGAACTTTCTTTCCCTTTATAAGGGCTGCCTTCTCATCGCCGAGATGAAGTGTCTGTTCGTCCTTTGTGGTTATGGATTTTACGTTTACGCTTACAGGATTGGTCATGTAAACCTTGACCGACTTTCTTGCGACAACGTAGTTCTTTCCTGACTGACGTGCCATCTCGTATGCAAGCGGGATACCCTTGGCTTCAGAAGTGAGGATGATGTCGAAGTCCGTTACCTTTTTAAGGAGCTCCTCTGCACATCTTACAGTTAGTTCAACGTCTGAAAACATAATGAACGCTGCAATGTCGAGCTTGTCGTTTACAGGATATCTTGTAAGTTCCCTTGTAAGTCCCGCAACATTAAGTGTGTACTTTTCCGCCATGCGATCAGTCTCCCTGCTCTGAGCTCCAGCCGAGCTTCTTTCCGGCAATTACGTGGAAATGGAGATGCTTAACTGTCTGGCCTGCGTCATCACCGTTGTTTGTGATAACTCTGAAGCCGCCGTCAAGGCCCATGTCCTTTGTGATCTTTGCGATAACTTCAAAGATGTGTGCCACAACTGCTGAGTTTTCAGCTGTTACAGCTGCCGCACCTGAAATGTGCTGCTTAGGGATAACAAGAAAGTGTACCGGAGCGATAGGAGCTATGTCATAAAAAGCGTATACCTGATCGTCTTCGTAAACCTTTTTGCTTGGTATTTCACCGTTTATTATTTTACAGAATAAACAATCCATTTTTCATTCACCTTTCTGTACGTGAAATGTCTTTCCGGACATTCACTGAAAATAACATAAACTTTTTATCTGCCATAAATGACACTGCCCTCCTGGGTATATCCACCCGGAGGGAAAGTGCTGCAGACCGGCTGCCGCAGGATAAAATTCCCGTCCGTGAGCACCTTACGGATCCGGTAAATCAGGAAAACTCATGCTTCTGACTTACCGGATATCCGGCCTGAAAATGTTTTACTTTATAAAATTACCGAGAACGTTCTTTATCTCTGCCATTGCTGCATCAGTCTTTGCAATGTCACCGATACCAGCCATAGCGCTGTCAGGACGTCCACCGCCCTTACCGCCTGTAAGACCTGCTATCGCGCCTGCGATCTTGCCTGCGTGAGCGCCCTTTGCAACTGCGTCCTTGCCGCATGATACTGAGAATACGCCCTTGCCGTCATTTACGCATGCGAGAACGGAGATAACATTTGCATCCTTGTCGCGGAGCTTGTCACCCATTGTTCTGAGAACGTCGTTCTTAACGCCGTCAACTCTTGCAGCAATAACGCTTACGCCGTTAAAGTCATAAGCACTGTCTGCAAAAGCACTGAGCTTCATCATAGCATTTTCTTCTCCGGCAGCCTGAAGTTCCTTTTCAAGTGCCTTGTACTCGTTCATGATCTGAGTGCACTTTGCTGTGAGTTCAGAAGCATTAGGAGCCTTGAGGATAGCAGCAGCTTCATTGATAACTGCAATGTTTTCGTTGAGGAGTGCGAGAACGCCTGAGCCTGTTACAGCTTCGATACGTCTTACACCTGATGCTACTGAGTTTTCTGAGATGATCTTGAAGAGACCGATCTTTGATGTATTGTCAACGTGAGTACCGCCGCAGAATTCAACTGAGAAATCACCGGCCCTGACTACACGTACAATGTCGCCGTACTTTTCACCGAAGAGGGCCATAGCGCCGAGCTTTCTTGCTTCCTCGATAGGAAGTTCCTTTGTTTCCACAGGAATGGATGAGAGGATGATCTCATTTACTCTGTTTTCAACCTTTGCGATCTCCTCAGGTGTCATTGCGCTGAAGTGTGAGAAGTCGAAACGGCATCTTTCAGGGCTTACGAGCTGACCGGCCTGGTGAACGTGTTCACCGAGAACTTCACGGAGAGCTGCCTGGAGAAGGTGAGCTGAAGTATGGTTCTTCATTGTAGCCTGTCTTCTTGTCACATCGATAGAAGCCTTTACCTTGTCGCCCTTCTTTACAGTGCCGCGGTCAACAGTACCGATGTGGAGGAAGTGACCGTCTTCTGTCTTCATAACTGAGTCAACTGAAACAACTGCGTTGCCTGAAATGATACCTGTATCGCTTACCTGACCGCCGCTTTCTGCGTAGAAAGGAGTTCTGTCGAGAACGATAACAACGCTTTCACCTTCAGAAGCGCTTTCCTTTTCTTCTGTGCCGTCAAAGACTGCAAGCACTTCAGAATCGTTTTCTGTTTCTGTGTATCCTGTGAATACTGTCTTTGCGACAGCGATCTTGATGCTGTTGTCAGCCCATGATGAACTTGCCTTTGCTGCATGGTCAGCCTTTGCCTTGTTTCTCTGTTCGAGAACGAGTTCCTTGTATCTGTCCATGTCGATCTTAAGACCCTTTTCCTCTGCTATTTCAAGAGTAAGGTCAATCGGGAATCCGTAAGTATCGCTGAGCTTGAATGCATCTTCACCGGAAAGAATGCCGTTCTTTGATTCTTCGATAAATTTGTTAAGGAGTTCAAGGCCGTTGTCAACTGTCTTTGCGAAGTTTTCTTCCTCGACCTGAATGATCTTCTTGATGTATTCAGCCTTTTCACGGAGTTCCGGATAAGCCTTTTCATTTTCCTGAATTACTGTTTCACATACCTTGTAAAGGAATGTGTCCCTGATTCCGAGAAGTCTTCCGTGACGCGCAGCACGGCGGAGAAGTCTTCTGAGAACGTATCCGCGTCCTTCGTTTGATGGCATTACGCCGTCGCCGACCATAAATGTTGTACTTCTGATGTGGTCAGTAATAACACGGAGTGAAACGTCAGACTTGCTGTTTGTGTGGTATTCAACACCTGCGATCTTGCAGATGTGCTTCATGATATTCTGAACTGTATCAACTTCAAAGATATTGTCAACGCCCTGCATTACGCATGCAAGTCTTTCAAGACCCATACCTGTGTCGATGTTCTTGTTCTTCATTTCTTCGTAGTGGCCGTTGCCGTCTGAATCGAACTGGCTGAAAACGAGGTTCCAGATCTCGATTATTCTGTCAGCGTCACTTGCCTGCTCGAAGTTTTCAAAAGGACCGTAAGCCTCACCGCGGTCGAAGTGGATCTCGGAGCACGGACCGCAAGGACCTGAGCCGTGTTCCCAGAAGTTATCCTTCTTGCCGAGACGAACTATCTTTTCCTTCGGGATGCCGATCTTGTTCATCCAGATCTGTTCAGCTTCGTCATCGCTTTCGAAAACTGTGATCCAGAGCTTTTCTGCAGGGATCTCGAGTACCTTTGTAAGGAACTCCCATGCCCATTCGATAGCTTCATTCTTGAAGTAATCGCCGAATGAGAAGTTACCGAGCATTTCGAAGTATGTACCGTGTCTTGAAGTCTTGCCGACACTTTCGATATCAGGTGTTCTGATACACTTCTGGCATGTTGTGACTCTCTTGTTCGGAGGAACTGCCTGTCCGAGGAAGAACTTCTTGAGAGGTGCCATGCCTGAATTTATAAGAAGAAGGCTGTTGTCACCCTGTGGTATCAGCGGTGCGCTTGCCATTCTTGTGTGCATCTTGCTTTCGAAAAATGAGAGATAGAGTTCTCTCAGTTCATTTAATCCACGCCATTCCATTATAAGAAAACGCTCCTTTGAATTTTAATATACAAAACAATGTTTGATCCGGATTCGCCGGATTTCCGAAGAGGAATGCGGGGCTTCGTCCCGGTTCCCCACGCTGATTTATAAAATCAGCTTTATAAAACTGATTTTCTTTCGAAGTCGAACATGTCGATGTTCTTTTCAACGAAAAAATTCTGAAGTGCGTCAATACCGTTTTCAGACATGTAGTCGCATTCCGCCTGCGAGATCGGAAGTGCATAAAGGAAAGTGATAATGCTCTCGTCCGCATCAGTCACACCGAATGACTTCTTCCAGAGCGGAGGAGGAAGCATGAGGAAAAGATGCTTCATATCTGAATTAGGATAGTAAAGCTCCATTATTCCCTTTAGTACGGTTCCGTATCCGTAACGGATGTTGGTATCGTATATTCCGATGCCGGCTGTTGAAAGGATCTTGCCCGCCATATCGTGTCCGCCGTATGAAGACATGATGATCTCGGCACGGATCTCCTTGCCGGTATTTGAATCACTGTATCCTGTAGTTCTGTTTACAAGGCCGAGAGTAGAAGCTGTAAGATAGTTTCCGCCCGGACTCTGCTTTGCATAAAGAATATCGAGCTTGTGCTCGGCATCCTGCTTCTGATATGAAAACGCAGCCTGCACACCACCGAGTGTTTCAGTTAAAACGCTTATCATTTTTTCTTCGTATTTATTTAAAGCCATATCGTATCTGCCTCCGATCCATATATATTTACTCAATAAAAATACACATATTATAATTATAACAGATACACAGATTTTGTCAACGATTTTAACCGTTTACTTAAATAAAAAATTCCCCGGCACGGACTAAAAAATCCACTGCCGGGGAAATATCGGTCTGTTATTTTACAGTAAACGCAAAATAAATTTTTCGTTTACTATATATCTTATCAGTAAAAGCCGCCTTCACCCTGTACCTTCAGGAAAATGATGACATTCGCAGCTAAAATGGCTACGTCAACAAGTCCTATAAGTCCGTACAGTATAACACTGAGCAAAGCCGCAATTCCGGACACCACTATAGCCGCAATACCGCGGTTACGGTCCTCTGTTTTTCTCCAGAATCGAATGCTGAAAATCAATGATAACATTTTAATATCCCCCTCTGTTGTAATCCACATTTGTTTTCAGAACTGTTGAATATCAGCTCTGTTTTTTATAGCATTAATTATAATATAAAAAACAACAGAAATCAATATCAGTTTTGTATAATATTAATAATAGTTCTTTGGGTATTGCGTCAGTTATGTATCATGATTACCCGAAAGGATTTTCATCTCACGTCCTGAATCTTTTAACCTAACAGGATTTCCTTTGCTATCTCTAAGTCGCTCTTTTCGGGATAAGTGTCCAGCAAATCACAAATACTGGAAAACTGCTCTTTGCTCAGCGAAAGTACCTTTATTAAAAAAGCATCATTTCCTTTATTTCTGCCTTCTCTGACAGCTGAAACCTTATCCTCATATTTTCCAAATTCTCTTTCTTCGTCAAGTTTCATTGCCAACGTCATATAATCCCGCCTCCACTTTTCATTTATCTTGACCTTTTTAACGGCTTTGTCAAGATTATCAGCATATGTTCCTTCTGGCGGAGCCTGACCCGCCATATACTTTAAAGCTGCTTTCAGTTCTTCATTTATTTCACCAACCGAACCGTTAATATACAGAACAACGGAAAGTGTTCCATCATCAAGATAAACACTGCTGTCTTCCTGACACTGACCTTTGAACGTATACATATACCTGTCTTTTCCGTAATAATCAAAATCGCAGATAAAGATCACAATACTATTTTTCAGTTCAGTGACTTTCCTGCCCTGCTCAAGAATATTGATGTCTATCATATCATGATAGTAACGGATACGCTTAGCCAGGTCCTTCTCATTGGCTACCTGAATCTCAATATTGTAAACCGTATTGTTATCATCCTCACAATATACATCTAAGCGAACACTTTTGTAACCATAGTTGGCACTGATTGTTTTCTGCCTTTCCGGATAAGTGATGTGCGCGATTTTGATACCAAGTATGTATTCAAGCAACGGTTTAAGATTCTTTTCCTCGCTCATAACCGCTCCGAACATAAAATCGTCCTTGATAGTGAGTTCTTCAAATGGTTTAATATTACCTGCCTTTTCTGACATAGTGTTTTTCCTCATTTCTTATAATTATTTTAGCATATCATGTTTTACATTGCAACAAGTGCTTATAAAACATTTTTGTATTATAATGCCATTATATCATAGAATCCTTAAATTGTCAACCATTATTTTCTTTGTATTCCATGTCGTATTGCTATTTCTATATTTTTGTCGTCATCGTCATACTTGGCTTTATGCGCAAGTGCTATTCATAACACCTCTGCTAAAATGGTGCGCCTCCGGCGCACTATCGATAGTACTGCCGGACGGCAGTACCTTTTTGATGTGGCCAACGAAAAAGCATCTACAGAAATGAGTGCGTAGACTCATATTCTGCAGATGCTTTTCTTATGTACTATCGGAGAATCCATTAAAGGCAGAGACGTGAGTTTTTTCATGTGCTTTACCACGAACGTATTTCCTTGTTAAGTTCCGCTTTCAGCTGTTCAAGGACATACTGCTCATTAAATGTCCCGGCTATTCTTTTATCCTTGTCACAGTTAAGCACGATCATATCTTCGTATTCATTTTTTCCGAATTCTTCAACAAGATATGTTTTACCGACCTGTCTGCCATGTCAACATTTTCAGGAACGAACTTTTACGATTTGGCACATTTTTCGGAACGAATATACAACATGCACAAATTTCACTTCTGATATTCTCTCATTATCCACTCCATGAGCACGTCTGTCACGTACTTCTGTTCTGCATCTGTGAGCACTTTTCCGGAGGAGATGTTATGCCATTTTTCGAGGCAGCTTCTGCAGCAGCAGGCTGATGCGTGCTGGGCGATGAACACCGGATGCCCGCGCATCGGTGTCTGCTTACCGTCGTTTTCGGGATTTTCCGGTGCAAGACGCTTGGCGACAAAATCTTCTGCGTGTTTTCTTATAACGTCCATGCCCTTGTCAGAAATGTATTCTTTGTCTTTTTCGGAAAGATGAAATCTGTTCCGAAAGGTGGATGCTGAAAGGCGTTCGAACAGGTGTTTTCTTTCCGGAAGGCGGTACACTATGGCATCTGCCGAACCTTCACCGGGAGTGTAGCTGTAGCCGGATTTTTTAGCCTGTGCCATCTGCAGGGCACGTTCAATATGATAGAGTTTTCCGTCCTTGATGAATTTCGCTCCGGTCTGCTTGAAATAAAAAGGAACACCGGCACGGACACATTCACGCCGGAGCTCCGTTATCCATCTGAAATCACACGGCCTTGCATTACTGCCGGATTCACCGCCGCAGGTAACGTGTTCGATCAGTCCTGTAGCGAGATATTTTTCGATGTTTATACTTTCGAGCATCGGCTCGGTAATTATCTCACGGTGCTTTATCGGAAGAGAAAGAAAAACCGGCAGTCTGCGGTCGGCCATCTCCTGATTTTCGCAGGTACAGCAGATGATGACATGATCCCATCCGTCCCCCCAGTCCGGCGGCATGCACTGTTCAAACCGTTCGATCCTCTTGGTTATTATGTGGAAAGAAAGGTCGCTTCTGAAACGGATCATCTCCCAGCAGGCCTTACGCCATTCATCGGCATCTTCCAGGAAAAAGTCAGAAGTCATGCAGGTGAAAACAACTCCGTCATCCGGTGAAAGCCTGTACTCGCCGTAGCGGTTCTTGCGCAGAGGAAGATCATAGTCACCGGTCTTTGTGACTATGCTCGCATCCTTACCGATACTATCGTCACGTCTGTACACATAGCAGTTTGCACATCCCGGACTTGTTTTATGGCACCCGTGCCATGGATTCCAAAGAGACATATCTTCCCCTCCTTAAAACTGCCGCAGATGTCTTACAGTGAACGGACTGCGCCGTAAACTTCGTGGCTTATTCTAATCATACGATTGCTTCAACAATAGTTTTATCACCGTATTCAACGGTCTTTATACCCGTTTCCTTATTTTTACTGAAACTGAAAGTAAGCATGTATCCTTTCTTCATATGCCAGGTTTCAAAGATGAAGTAAGCATATCATTGTACAGCCTTGTTTCGAATATTCTGTTTGCGATAACTATCGTATTATCGACAACTCTGACAAAGCCGAACCTTACAAGCAGATTGGCGGCTTCATTATCCGGGTTATAAGGAATTGTGTCGCCACGGATGAGTATGTTATACAGACTGCTTTTTACTTCCGGATAGTCCTCAAGCTTATTGTTCAGCGATTCAAACAGAGGATCGTTCACGGACAATATACGGTTTACTGCCACTATAACTCCGCTTTCATCCCAGGAATGTATCTCCTCGTCAATAAGTTTGCATATATGCGAAACAAGTACCGGATATCCTGAAGTATAATCGTAAATAAGATTGGCCAGAGCGCGGGTATCCATATCGGATCCGTGATCGGTTTTGTATTCTGAAAGCATGCCCTCTATACCGCCAGTACTGAGGCTCATGTCTATATTAAAATCGATGGCAATATTCCACGGACTGTTATGCTGATGATCAGCGTCACTGCGTATTCTGCTTTTAAGATTGCGTATATCGCGTACTCCGGCAAGGATAACGGAACGGAAAAAGCTCAGCCTGTTTCGTCTCAGATAGTACCCTCTGATCATACTAAGAAAATCGATGAAAATATCTGTTCCGGCAGCATTATCTATTTCGTCGATCATGAGTACAACCGCTTTTTCTGATCCATCGCATATTTCACAGAAAACATCAAACAGATCAGCAAGTACAAGATCCTTTCCGGGTGTTTTCAAGTTTTTTAAAGTATCTTTAGTCTCATTATTCAGCGATGCACGTAATGAGCTGTTTCTGTACATTTCACGTGCAAACGCCAAAACAAATCCGCTCTCCGAATCAAGGTCGGCAGCACTGAAAAACTGAAGATCCATACTGATCACAAGATATTCTGAATCGAGATAGTTTTCAAGCGCATTCAGAGTAGTGGTTTTTTCCGTACTGCCTTCCGCGGTTTATGATAAAATAGTCGCCCTGAATGATCATTGATCTGATTTTTTCAAGTCTTTCGCTGATATCAACCATATAGTGTTCATCCGGAAAACACGCACCTGTAATGTTGAATCGTTTGTTTTTCACTTCCTGCCGCCTCCTTTTTTTATACATCACTATTTATTATACTATATCTGATGTATCTTTACAAGGCATACAGTTTTAAAATGGTGAGCTGCCTTCGGCAGCTGTTTGATAGTAAAAGCATCGCGATGCCTGATAACTTTTTTGGGGCAGTGGAAAACATATAGCATCTGCAGAAAAAATCCGGTAATCAGTGAATAATGATTACCGGATTTTTTGAACTGTCAAGCCATTTCAGGATTTTTGGAATCACTCTTATAATTCAAATAATATATCTTTAACGATAAAAATACAGGAATTGTCCATCAATCCATCCATAATAATCTCCGTCATCTGTATCCCAGCATTCATACCAGTCTAATCCATACGAGAAAGTCTTTCTTTTGGCAGTAATATGCCATGTATCTTCACAGATCCACTGTACAGTCTTTTCTCCACCATAACATACATAATCCGTCGTATATCCTTCTATTTTCAAACCACCTGAAGATATCTGTCCTTTTAAATAAGGACTTAAATTATTGATAGTACTTGGTTTTACAGCCGGAGGTTCTCCTAATTTCACCCAGTCAGCACTAACAAAACCATCAACACCCTTGTACGATGTAAAATACCAGTTCGAATCACCAGAGTTATATAATTCTAGTTTTGTGTTTTTAGGTATTTTTGCAAGAACGCTAGAATCTGTAGAAGCTGATTTTCTGAGATTAAGAACATCGTTTGCATCAACATATCCTTTGCCTATGTAACTATGTGTTTCAGCTTTCTGAAAATCAGGAACATACTTTTTTACGTTTGCTTCTGAAAACGACTCAAAATTGATATTTAATTTCGGACTGCACTGATTCCAGGAATTAAACCATCTGACATAATCATAATAATCACAGGTTGATTTTTCGCCGCTTACAGAGTTGCTTATAAAATATACAACCCCAGTCATACTTACATCTATATCATCAGGAAACCCTTCACCTTTAAAACCTTTAGGGTTCGCTGATTTATCCCATGAATCCAAAGAATAAGCGAATGTATATTCATCTTTTGCCTTGTCATACTGCATTACAGTATAAGGCCATAATGTACCAAGACCCTGATTATGACTCCATGGACTTTCAACATAACCATTTTTATAGAAAGTCGAAGCATTACTCATCCCAGAACTCTGGACAACTTTATCTGAACTGTCAACTTTATAAATATAAAGCGCTTTAGATGCCATAGCGCCTGTTACAATTTTAACAAGCAGCTCAGCTTCGCCATCTGAATCTATGTCACAGATTGAAAAACTGTTTTCATCGAATTTTTCATTTCCCATAACTATGCTGCTGTCAGTACTCATGTCATTGTACACTACAGGCAGATAGTTCATAAGGATCTTTCTTGAACGATCTGAACCAGCACCGACTTCTACAAGTTCATCTGATACTTCCAAAGTCAGATTTTCAGCTTCAGAACCATTTGAATTGTCAATGGCGTCAGAATCAGTTATCTGATCATTATCCGAAATATTCTTTTGACCATTTTCACCCTGGTCAATGTTATTCTGGTTTTCATTTAAATCACTGCTTCCATTATTGGTGTTATCAGCAGAAAAAGATTCTTTTTCTAACGTTTCTTTCGAACCTTTGTTCTTTTGCTGAACCCCAAACAGTATACCAAAAGAAATGCAAAGTAAAGCTATGATTCCGGCAAGCACATATACAACGGTTTTATTCTTTTTTCCTGATTCTGAAGAAATTTCGCCCTGAACACTGACATCTTCCCTGATCACCTGCTTTTCCTGTATAGCAGGTGCGGCATTGTCATGGCCGGTTATCTTTTTGATCCCGCGAATCAGATCCTGCAGAAAACCGATTTTCGACATATCCTGTGACTGAAACAGTGAAAGTTCATTCGGAAGATCATACGGATCCATATCTCTGTATGCCGGTATCAGTATACGGTTTTTGTCTTTCTGCATGATCTGAAGATAACGGCTCCATTCATTTCTTACCCAGACTGCATTGAAGTATTCCGGTTTTGTTCCGACAACTACCATTACTTTTGCAGAATTCAGTGCTGCGAATATATACGGTTCATATTCAGTTCCAAGTTTTGACTCAAGAGTGATCCTTGAAAAGAAAACTTTAAATCCTTCCTGTACCAGACCGTAATAAAGATCCTGTGCCAGCACCGAATCTGCTGTACGTCTTCCGTTTGCATCAGTTTCCTTGTAACATATAAAAACATCAAACGGATCCTCTTTATTTGATATCTCCAGAATTCCTTTCTGAATATTATTGATTATCTTTGCTTCACGCTCATATACATTACGCTGCATAGTATCTGCGCAGTCAAGTGCAGTCAGATAATCCGGATCTTCAAGTATCGATTTATACTGTGTCCTGTGACATGTTGGTATTTTATTTTTTGTTACAGGATCATCAACATATTCTATGCCGTAACGGCACAATACAATTGACCAGAAAAGTTCAGCATCTTTTCCTGATTCAGCAGCCATTTTTTCATAGATCTCTGCTGCTTTATCGAATTCGCACTGCTGACGGAAATGGCTGGCACGATTAAATAAATTTACTTTCTGATCATCATTTATTTTCGGCAGAGTCTGTTTAGTCCCGCAGTATTCACACTCGCACACCGTAATACCATCGGATATTTCAAGTGAACCTCCGCACATTTTACATTTAAATACAGCCATTTTTTGTCCTCCGCAATAATACACTTTATCAAAATATAAATACAATAATATCTTAACGATTAATTCTGTCATCAATAAAAATCAATGAACCCCACATTAACCCAGCCATAGTAGTCTCCGTCATCAGTGTCCCAGCATTCAAGCCATAATGTTTCACTTGAATGATAAACATTTTTTACTGTTATATGCCATCCGTTTTCGAGATTTTCCCTGACGGTTCCATAAACATTGTTTTTTACAAAGTTTTCAGTATAGCCTTTCACAGTATCGCCATGTCCGTTTATTTCTCCTGTTTTTGGAGTAAATGAAGACCCTTGTACCGGATACAGAATATAAACATAATCTGAGTGAACATATCCCATACCTTCTGATGATTCAATACGAAGCCATTTGCCTTGGACTGCTTTTATATACATCATCTTGCCCTTCGTAAGTTGTGCAACGATACTTGCTGAAGTATTTGGTGCACTTCTTATATTAAGTGGTCCATCATTTACGATACCATATCCAAAATTATTACTGTCGAGAACAATGTTTGAACCATTTTTTCCATATAATTCTTCTGTTTTTTCTATGCTTCTTTTCCTGCGGTCCTGAGCCTCAGCTTCATCTTTACAAATATCTTTACACCATAAATACAGTGATGTTGAAGGAGTATCCAGATCGGCATCCAAAGGAAAATCAGCGGAAAAATCACAGTAATATCCGTTGACTGTGATATGACCTGTTGCTCTTTTACACGGTTTTATCATACTTTCTGAAAGTGTGTCATTATCAAAAAAAATATAATCTGTAAGTTCTTTGTAGCTCATTCCGGCATGAACATAGTCTGAAAGATATTCTCCGTCTGATACATAAACACCCAAAATCTTTGTATTATCATCGACAAGTATTTTATCTTTTTCAATAAATTCAAAAACTTTTTTTCCATAAATCATTGAGTTGATATATCCGCCATCAACATCGGAAAACTGTGCAGTGTGGGCCATAATATCATAATCAGGCTGACCAAGTGCTTTTTTCATATCTGGAATAGTTGTACCGATATATTTATAAATACCGTCCTGATCTAAAAATCTCACTACTTTCCTGTAAGTTGTTTCGCCTTCCGGAATACATTCTGCAGAATCAAAAACTTCAGTCATTGAATTGCTTAAAAATAAGTATTCATCCATTTCAGCCTTGTTATTAATATCAAACCTCACATCATTCGGTTTAAACCAGTAGACATATCTGTCACCTGCCTGACCAAGATAGCCAAACATCGTGTTGTGTTTAGTTTCGTCAAAACTTATTCCAAAGACTTTTCCGTCGCTTTCTTCGTTATAGAACGCTAATTTATCGTATAGAATATTGTCTCTGATTACAAATTTATCTTTCCATTCTGCCGGGAAAGTAAGTGTGCAAGGTTTTTCTGTATATTCAACCCGGAGTGTTCCATCTGAATTCTCCGTGATTTTAACACTATCGTCCACATCAAATGCTTTTTCTATTATTTTCTCCGGCTGATCTGATGGCGACGGTTCCGGTGTTGGTGATCCCATAGGAACCGAATCGGTTATTCCAAACAAGTACACCTTAAGAACATTTAAATCCATAACATCCACTATTCCGTCATTATTGACGTCATAATTGTAACCCAAAGTCGCTTTAACATCCGGAGAAGGTGAAGGCTCGGCAGCATCAGTTGGTTCAGTTGTCGGAATCACAGTTGGTTCAACAACCGGAGACGGCTCCGGTTCAATTACTTTTTCCAGTTCAACAAACTCATAATCCATTTCACCGGCAAATTGCTGTACATATGAGCCTGCATATCCTTTGATAACAGGTTTACAGCCATCAAAAGCTGTTCTGCTTATAATTTTAACAGATTCCGGAATAGTTACTGATTCTAGCTTGGTTTTCGCAAAAGCATTTGTATCAATTTTAACCGTACCATCAGGAATCTCATACGTTTTAAGTTCAGTTTTCTGAGGGCACTTTATTAATTCTGTTTTATCAGCATTATAAAGAATTCCCTGATCACTGGAATAAAAACTGTTACCAGATTCAACTTCAAAAGATTTCAGATTAGGTGTATTATTCAAAAAAATATCATGAATGCTTCTTACAGATGAAGAGATGTCTATTTTATTCACTTTGAGTTCCAAACTTTTTTGTCCGGAGCTTCTTTTAAAAATATTAGTTCTCATTTCAATTACAGCCGAATCAAACACCTCTATATTATCAGGCAACCGAATTTCAAGAGGCTCTAAAAGTATATCTGAAATAGCATCTTTACCTAAAGCAGAAACATTTTTACCCAAATCTAAATATTCCAAATTCTCGGCAGGAAAACCAATAAAAGCGTAATCACATATTTCTGTAACGTAATCCGGAATATCAATTTTTGAACTTGTATCTATTCGTTTTACTGGATAGCGCTTAATTTTTGTTCCACTTTTATCAAAAAGAATTCCGTTTATGGCTTTATAGTAAAGATTATTATCTGAAACTTCGAATTCCTCAGCAGTAATCATCGCTAATTCAGATGGGGAAAAAGCATCTCTATCTCCAACTACCGTGATATCGCTATAAGATTTTATAGATAAAGTTTGATCAGGAATCGAACTAATGTATATTCCTGAAAATAAAAGTGTGGCTGCAGTAACCACTGCTAAAGTTCTTCTTTTCATTTTTTACTCTCCCCTGTTCCTTCCTTATTATCACAAAAAAGCCTATAAATCAAACTTGTGATTTACTGAAATGCTCATCTTTTTTTAGACGATTTGCATATTTCGTTTCTTATGCTTAGTTTTTCCTGTATTGATTTTATATCATCGGCAACAGCACTTCCGTCACTAAGCATTGATGTAAGATTATCAAGATCTTTCAGAAGTTCTATTTCTGCCTGAAGTGTCTCGTCTGAAGAAACCGGATCGCTGTATTTAAAAGACTCAGCAAGTTTCTTAAGTTCTGATTTTAAAGCAGCATCATTAGTATACGCTGAAAGACTGCCGGATTTATTTCTCAGTTCGGTCATGGCAGATGTACTGACTTTAGCAGAATCATCTATTCTCTCAATTGCCTCTCTTGCAATCTCTCCGCTTATACTGAAAATCAGTGCTGTCGTCAGAACTAAAACACAGATCACTGTTGACAGCCAGAAAGGTATATAATTTCTGCCGCCTGCAATAATTATTATAAATGATACTACCGTCTGTACGAACAAGTATATATATCCTATACGGAAAACAGGCAGGCCCATAATTTTACTTTTGGCGGTATCTTTTTCTTCAAAGGCGATTTTAAATACAGGAACCTGAATAAAAACTGCAGTAAGTTCAAAAATATATGCTACCCAGAAGTTCTCATTTTTATTGAAAGGAATTAAAAATGCAATAATACTGAACGCAGCTGCTATTACTCCGATAATTATCATTGCTTTCTTATTCTTAAACATAGTTATTCTCCTTTCTTACTACCGCACATATTACAGAAAGCCCCGGTAATGCCCTTATTACCGCATGTGCAGTCCCACGTTTCAGCAACTGACGGTTTTTTCGAACCGCAGTTGCTGCAAAAATTGCCCACAATGCCTTTGCAGCCGCATACGCAGTCCCATGTTTCAGGTTTTTTAGCTCCGCATTGATTGCAAAACTTACCTGTAATATTCTTGTTCCCACATGTGCAGTCCCATGTTTTAACCGGAAAAGGCATTTTACTTCCGCACGAATTACAAAACATACCCTGTGCCGTATTTCCACAGCTGCACTGCCATGACGTCTGAACCGATGGAGTATCGGTATTGTTCTGTCTGTTTTGATACATGTTGCCGAACATATCACCTATCTTTGGAGCTATACTGCCTGCTGCAGCAAGTCCCAGACCAATTCCAAGAATATCACCGGTTGCGCCGCCGCCTGAACCGTTTATAACCATGTTTCCGATACCCTCGGCATACGCCTTCTGAACATCAGCCTGAATTACATCTCTCTGCGTATAACCTTTAGCCTGCATTATCTCAGCCTCAGTAAGTCCCTGCATTCGAAGCGCCTGAGCTTCTGCCTGAGCCCCAATTACGCGACGTTCAGCCACACTCTTAGCAATCTCGGTTTCAGTGAGCTGACGCTGCATTTCTGCTTCACGATGCGAAGCCTCAATTGCCGCCTTGCTCTTTTCCTGTTCTGTACGATATAACGTTTCCGACTGAGCTTCCATTACTTTAATATTAGCCTGTGCCTGAAGCATTTTCGCCTGAAGAGTAACTGTATGAAGATCTCGTATACGTCTGAAATTCGGGTCTTCTTCAGGAAGAACTATACTGGTAACGTAAAACTGCGAAACAGCCAAACCATACTCCTCGAACCCATCTATGATCTTATTCTTCAATGTATCAGATATAAGATCCAGTTTCTCATCTATTTCAAGAAGATCAATTTCGTTTTGTTTTATTACTGCCGGAAGATTTGTTTTTACTGCATTTGAGATCAACGGACGAAAAGCCTTCTGTAAAGACTTCGTAAACCCATTTTCTTCTGATTCCCATGCAATACCATTTGTTGTACCAACAAGCTTTAAAAGCAGTTTGCGTGAATCTTCAACCATTAAATTCATTTCACCTGATGCACCAAGCTCCAGCGGAGTTCCGGTAAGAGGATCAATAAAACGTACCTTATCAGATGTTCCCCATTTAACTCCCATCTGTACAGTCTTATTAATAAAATAAACTTCACTTTGAAAAGGCGTATCGGTATTGGTTGATATAGAATACAATTTCTGAAGAAGCGGCAGATTCTGCGTTTCAAGCGTGTATCTTCCTGCACTGAACAAATCAAGTGCCTGTCCGTCACGGAAGAAAATAGCTTCCTGTGATTCACGAACTATAAGCTGCGAGCCATAATTAAAATTTTCTACAGGATGCTTCCATACAAAAGTACTGTTATCACCCTCATACTGTATAGTGGATACCAGCCCCTTCTTTCTTTCTTCATACATTGCCTTAGCCTTAGCAGTATCTATTACCGTTTTACACATAGGACAGGTATACTGTCTGCCAAGATTCTGAAACAGTCCAAGATCGGTCATTCGACCGCAGGTTGGACATTTAATGGTATGTTTGCTCATAGCTCTCTACGCTCCTTTATTGAATATCATGTTAAAAATGTTCATATTACTCATGCCTTACCTAGCTGACCCAATCCTTCGATACAAATCCATACTTATAATTGTAATAAATATAATACCATCCATTTTCGATACCATATACATTTATAGCTGTTCCATTTGGAATTTCAGCAATTATCTCATATGACGTACCCGGTCCTTTACGCATATTTAATACATCACCATTTGTTCTGACATAAGCGGTAAATCCTTCACTATACATTTCCAGATTTTCAGATGTGTAAGCTGTTCCTGCGTTATTTCCGGATGATGTATTTGTACTGAAACTGGTATTATACATAATTGATATCCAGTTCAGATTGCTGTACTGCGATTCAGCATCGTTAAACATAGTTTCTGAGACCGGAAGATCATTTCTGAAATATCCGTCAGCATTTTTTCCAAGTTTGTCTATAGGAACTGCCCGATTTGAATCATTATATTCAAAATATGAATTCAAAGTTCCGCCTCCATAAATTGTTACAGAAAAATAATGCCTGTCAGGACATATTCTTAAATATCCCCAGCCTTTATAAGCTTCTACAAACGAACTGCCATTATAATAATATATTTCAAAAGCAGAATCAGTCAGAGGAGCATAGCTGTCGATCAGTTCCGGAACACCATCACCGTTAAGGTCATAGTCAAGTGTATAATTCAATGAACCAGGAATATAATCATCATCTGTTCCCATTTTATCGAATTTCTCCATTGCTTTTGCGGCTGCTTTTTTAAGATCATCTGCGGAATATAAATTCCCTGAAGATGTTGTTTCCGGCTTTTCTGTAACCTTAACTGTATTTTCTTTCTCCTGGATCGTTACCTCATTTCCCGAATCAGAACTTTCGGCTGATGTTGTCCGGCTTTCACTATTATGCGGCATAGTATGAGCCGGATAGTTATCTGATACTGAATCAGACGAAAGCTTACCGGAACTGCTGTTATCTTCGCCTCGGTTAAATAATAATACGCACGCTATAACTATCCCTAATCCAATAATGCAAATTGATCCTATGATCAGAGCTAAAACAGACGAATCCTTTTTTTCTGATTCATCTTTTTCCGAAGAACTCTCGTCCTGATCACTGACTTCTTCCCTGATCACCTGCTTTTCCTGTATAGCAGGTGCAGCATTGTCTTGGCCGGTTATCTTCTTGATCCCGCGGATAAGATCCTGCAGGAAACCTATTTTCGACATATCCTGCGACTGAAACAGTGAAAGCTCATTCGGAAGATCATACGGATCCATATCTCTGTACGCTGGTATCAGTATACGGTTCTTGTCTTTCTGCATGATCTGAAGATAACGGCTCCACTCATTTCTTACCCAGACTGCATTAAAGTATTCCGGTTTTGTTCCGACTACTACCATTACTTTAGCTGAATTCAGCGCTGCGAATATATACGGTTCATATTCAGTTCCGAGTTTAGACTCAAGAGTGATCCTTGAAAAGAAAACTTTAAATCCTTCCTGTGTCAGACCATAATAAAGATCCTGTGCCAGTACTGAATCAACTGTGCGCCTTCCGTTTGCATCGGTTTCCTTGTAGCAGATAAAAACATCAAACGGTTCTTCTCTGTAGGATATATTCAGAATTTTTTTCTGGATATCATTAATTACCTTTGCTTCCCGCTCATAAATATCCCGCTGCATAGTATCAGCACAGGAAAGCGCAGTCAGATAATCCGGATCTTCAAGTATAGATTTATACTGCGTTCTGTGACATGTCGGTATTTTATTTTTAGTCACCGGATCATCAACATATTCTATACCGTAACGGCATAATACTATTGACCAGAAAAGTTCTGCATCACTTCCTGATTCAGCCGCCATTTTTTCATAGATCTCTGCTGCTTTGTCAAATTCATACTGCTGACGGAAATGGCTGGCGCGATTAAACATATTTATCTTCTGCTCGTCATTGATCTTAGGCAGAGTTTGTTTCGTTCCGCAGTATTCACATTCACACACTGTAGTGCCTTCAGATATTTCCAGTGATCCTCCGCACATTTTACATTTAAAGACTGCCATTCCTATCTCCCCCAATAACACATTTTCTTTTTACAACAACTCCAGTAAGCGTTTCTATTTAAAATCAGCTTCTATAATTTATCTAAAAATATATTCTTCATGAGTTACTGCATCTTCCTGCTTATAAAAAACTGTAAAAGCTTCAAGTTCGCTGTGAGGATAGGAAGGATTATTGGCGATATATTCTGTGTAATAATCCTAATTATAATCTATGAAATTTCGAAGATAATGAATTCCGAAATTCAGTGCATACTTCCGTACAATAATTAACAAACATACAATTCGAAACTTAAATTTTAAAACAATAGACAGCAAAACAAAACACCGCAAGCATATAGAATACCTGCGGTGAAATTAATAGTCCTGTAACCCCAATAATAATTGCAGCTAATCGACCATCCCCACAGTCCTTAAGCTTTAAAAAACGTATCCCCATACGTTTTTTATTAATCTAATGTACAACATCAAAAAGTTAACATTATTCAAATTCCCTATAATTATATTATACAAAAAAATCAATTAAAGCACAATAAATTTTACGAAAATTGTAGTAATTTCGTTGAATATAAACATCAGACAGTTAACAATTTTAGTTGTTTTCGCCAACGCTATATATGTATGGAGAAAACAAAAACATAGTTTCGGGTATTAACCTTTAATAATTAAAATTCATGACGATATATATTGTGCCGTAAATTAAATTATTATCTTAAAGATTATCGATTAATACAAGGAGAAGCTAAAATGAAAAGACGAAACTATTGAAGCTTTCAAGGATGATGTTGCAGCTAATATAACAGACGGGTCTGTAATTGTTGACTGAACTCATACATTCAAGTAACCGAAAGCACCTTTCTCAATGCACAAAAATGGTGAGCTGCCTTCGGCAGCTGTTTGATAGTAAAAGCATCGCGATGCCTGATACCTTTTTTGAAACGGCGGGAAACAGAAAGCATATGCAGAAAAAATCCGGTAATCAATGAATAATGATTACCGGATTTTTTGAACTGTCAAGCCATTTCAGAATTTCAAGCATATCTTTTTCAGGAACAGCAACACACCCTGCTGTGTAACTGTCGGTCATACAGTGAAGGAAAATAGCTGATCCCTTATATTTTTCCACGGGATCCATATTATAATTGATCACAACTGAATATTTGTAAGCCGACGGATAGTCGGTCAGATGTTCCGCACTGTTCCAGCTTATTTCGTCGCTTTCAACCCACTGATTATACAGAGACGACAGCGGATCATCGACCCAGTAGCAGTTTTCATTTATCTCTCTGTATTCGATCTTCAGATCCTGCACAGGCTGAGTGCCGAATGCAAAGCCCAGATCAAATACGCCTTCCGGAGTACAGTAATCTCCTTCTGTACTGTTTGCTGAAACGCCGTTCTTTCCTACTGCTCCTGTAGTTTCGAACAGACAGATCCATGAATCATCTTCTTTTTCACAGACTGAAACATAACATGATCCGTCACTTGTATCTACAGTAATAACCTGCTCTGAATCTGCAATTACTTCCGGGTCTGTCCCGAACTTTCTAAGGTATTCATCAACATACGAAGCTGAAGCCGGATCTGCTGTATTCAGTGCGGTTACTGCGAAATCTGTTACATCGCATTCCGTTACAGGCTCTGTAACATTCTCCGACACATCGGAATGAGTTCCTGTACCTGTTACAAACAGAATTTCAGTATCATTTACAGTCTCTTTTACAGTTTCACTTACTGTCTCTTTTGCAGTTTCATTTGCAGTATCTTTTACAGTTTCAGATTCAATTACAGTTTCATTTATCGTTTCCTGCTTTTCATTCAGACCGGAACATCCTGATAATCCGGCACATAAACCTCCGGAGAGTACTAATCCGGTAAGTGAATATTTAAAAACAGACTTAACCGTCATTATAATCCTCCTCTGAAAACATCTTCTATAAGATGTTTATCATTTCTATTCAGCAACCCCAAATACGTACTTTTCTATTATAACGCAGATATCATCTTCATACAAGAATAAATTACAGTGAACATGGGCTGATTTTTCGTTTACTGTAAATTTTACCCTGAATAAACAGGGAGCAGCCGGAGGTTCTTTTATCTCCGGCTGCTCCCTTTATGTATAACTGAATTTCGTTTTATTCACTGTAGCACGATGTAAGTCCGAAATATTCTTCCATGCAAAGACCGCTTTCATAAAGGGTTTTCGCAAGATCTGTTCCTACATAACGCAGGTGCCATGGCTCGTACTTGTATCCGGTGATATCTTCCTTACTCTGCGGATAGCGGATAATAAGACCGTACTTCCAGCAGTTTTCTGCTACCCATTTGCCTTCGGCTGTGTAGGCGAAACTGCTGTCAATGGTGTTAAGGTCAAAGCATAGGCCGGTGTGATGTTCGGAATGACCAGGACGTGCGGAATATGTGTCCGCTGCGGCCTTGCCGTCGCGTGCGACATAACTGTTGTAGATCCTGTCCTGTGTGGATACGCTTCTGTATCCGGATGCACACCAGAGATTCAGCCCCTCATTTGCAGCATCTATGCACATCTGTTTAAATGCTTCGTTTGTTTCTGGAAGAAGGTATTCGCCCCTGGTTCCGTAAGCTGTCACAAGTCCGGACGGTTCATAGTCCTGCGGTACCGGATAGGACTTGTTTACGATAAGAACACCGTCAGCATACTTCAGTTCAGCATTGTTCACCACCGGAGCAGGTGCAAACTCCCGTTCCGGTTCCTGTGACGGTTCAGGCTCAGGCTCCGGTGAAGGAGACTCCTCCTGTTTCGGAGACTCATTTCCCGGAGAACTGTTGTTCTGTCCGCCGGAATTACTGTTTCCGGAATCATTACCGCCGGAAGACGAATCTCCGGATGAATTATCTGACGGTTTGTTTTCAGAAGATGAGTTTCCGCTGCCGCTTTCATTTTTATTGTCTGATGATCCCTTTTTCTCAGCCTCTGAAGTTTCTGCTTCAGTCACCGGCGCAGTCTCCGGTTCTGTCACACTTACTGAAACCTCCGTTACTGCCTGAACATCTTCTGTTTCAGAAAATGCTTCGGTCAGAACTTCATCAACTGCAGATGTCACAGGCCAGATAACATCGTCGCCCGGTCTGACACTTATCTCATCAGTCGGTCCGCACGAACAGAACGTTACCATGCCGGCAAGTGCAATAATAAAAACAACAGCTTTTCTACTCATTTTTCCTTATACCCCTAATAAAATTTTATCCTGCATTAAGAACTGCCTTAATCTTGCAAGGTCTGCAATGTCTACTTTTCCGTCTCTCTGAACATCAGCATCGTCGAGAGCCTTTTCATCTTTTATCTCGCTGTCACCGACAACATGCATCGAAAGTGTTGTAAGATCCATAAGATCAATAATGCCGTCGCCGTTTACATCGCCCGGATTTCTGTCCTCTTCGATCCATACGGCATCAAACTCCATGAAATCACCGTATTCAGCGACCTTTACCTTTACCTCTGTTTCAGGCAGGTAGTAGTCGTCGCCATGCTTCCAGCCGAGAAGTTTGTATCCTTCCTTTGTGTAGGTACATTCATTGAGCTTTGTCCAGCTGTCAAATTCAGCGATCTGGTTCGGCATCTTTCCTTCAGCACCCTCGCCGCCTCTGAACTTCATTCCTACCTTTATCGGTACCCAGACAGCCACAAATGTCTTTCCTTCTTCAGTGACCATAAAACTGTCCTTGAAATCATATTTACGGTCGTTGTCGTTCGGATCAGTAAATCCGTCAAGCTTGTAGCCGAGTCTTGAAATTCTGTCAGTACCTGCAATATCTCTTGAGAATCCCGGATAAGCCTGCACAATGTAATGAGGAGATCCGATAACACCTTCAACGTCACCGGCAAAATAGTCGATCTCGACCGGATCAAGCCAGCAGACTGAAACGTGTGTGTCTTCCTCACCGATAGTTATCGTGCTGAGTGCTTCATGGTATTCACCGTTTACATACCAGCCGTTGAATATCGCATCACCTTTATGCATCGGAATATTAGGAAGATAGATCTGTGTGCCCGGAGCTACCGTTCCGTCCTGGAAAGGTGTAGTATAACCGTAATCCTCAAGTTTTTCATAAGTTACCTTGAATGTACGTCTCCAGACTGGTTCAAGCACTATGTCATGAGCCGGCATGCTTATCGTCTCGCCGCGGCGGTATGTATGCTCTCCGTCAGTCCATGCGTAGTGTGAATATCCGTCTTTTCTGAGCGCCCATGTTGAAATGAGCATTCTGGTACCCTTGACAGCCGGCTCGTTCTCGTCGATCCTGCCGAGTCCGCCTGCTCTTTTATAGGTTATTGTGTAAAGGGTGTCCTGACTGATCTGTTCCTTTTTCGTAGTCTGGGCCGCATCTTCAGCACTGATGAGCGGAGCCTGTAATGTTCCGGCTGCAAGTGCACATATGCAGACCATTGTAAGCAGTCTGTTTGTCTTCATTTTTACGATTCCTCTCTCTTTCCTGCCTATACAGGAAACTGGCTTTTGCCTTCAATTTTTTTATCAAGAACCAAAGGAATGTCACGGTCAACAATAACCTGACCGTAAATGTCAGTCGCCCTGAATGTAAACGGACCAGGACCCATTTCCATGCTTTCGAAATAGTTGTAGCGTCTGCGTTCTATTTCAACGAATTCTCCGTCATCATTAAGGTATTCAAGCTTCGCAATAGGATAGCGGTGGTCAAGAAGCTGCACACCGCACCAGAATTCCGAGCTTCCCTCCTTGAACCTGTAACTTACCGGCACTTTGTCTGCTATATCAAGCGGTACTATCTTCCAGCTCACCGGTACACGGCCTTTTTCTACAGGTGCAATAAGCGGAAATGCGTCAACATAAAGGTCAAGATCGCCTTTCTTTCCTTCCGGAAGAAGATCTGTTACCAGCATGTTGATGGTGCCGAGCTCACCTGTTACTTCAAGATATGCTCCTGCAAGCCTTGCATCGGCATAGTCCTCAAGGTTCATGGCAACAATCCAGTAATCAGTTGAAACCGGATCAAGCATGGCACATCCGCCTACATAACCGCCGCCGTAAAACGTTCCGTCGCCGGTATGCACCGTTCCTTTAGGTTCAAGTATGCATGATTCATCGATAGGATATTCCGCAGGCAGGTCATCTTTACCGCTTACGGGCTCCGTGACATTAAGAATGATGTTCCTCAAAGCAACAAGATCAGCAGCAGTAACAGATCCGTCACCGTTCACATCAGAGCCTTCAGCTCTGTTTCCGTTATCCGCACCGGAAATAAAATGCTTTTTGAGACGTATGAAATCAACAATACTGATTTTTCCGTCACCGTTTACGTCACCTGCGATTACCTTTTCCGCGGCTTTCAGAGGTAAAACTGAAATGGCAGAAATCATAAGACAACCCAGTCCGATGCTGATCAATTTAGCTTTTTTCATATTGAACACCGTTCCTCATTCCGTACGCTGATCAGAGATCAGTACAATACAAATTAATTATAACATACCAGACAGATGAGAGTAAATTAACTGTTTAAACAAATAAAAAGTCAGTATTTCAGAATGCTTACTTTTATTGTAGATTTTTTTACACTGTGCCGAAAGCATAACAACTGCTGTTTATTTCAGAAACTTATGTAAGCGGTTTTATGAGCACAACAAGAAGAACAGCAGCTACCGCAACAGCCGCTCCGATAATAACAGCTTTGCGCACCTTTGCCGAAAGAGGAGAATCAGTCTTCTGTTCATTATTTTCTCCGACTGTGCTGTCCTCATTTTCCACCGGTACAGCATTGCCTTCCGCATCTGTTACAGCTGCGGCATTCTCCGCTGTTTTTCCATCCCCGTTTTCGCCTGATACTGACGCTTCCTTTCCGGATGGTGAGGCAAATGCCTTAGCTTCTTCTGTTACACCTTCTGCTGCTGATTCCACAGGTGCTCCGTTATCAGATGATGAACTGTTTTTATCACCTGACTGCTGTGATGCCCCGGCTGAAGGTGATGACGCCGGCGAAGCTGAAGAGCCGCTCTTTGCTGACGGCGACGCCGCTGTACCAGCTGAAGCCTTTGCTGAAGGTTTGGATTTTGAAGATGGTGATGTTTTCACTGAAGGTGAAGGCTTCACTGAAGGTGAGGAAGCCTCAGACGGTGAAGGCTGACTTTCTTTCGAAGGTGAAGGAGCTGCTTCCTGTGAAGGCTGTTCTGACGGTGAAGGCTCAGGTTCATTGTTTCCCGCTTCTCCGCTGCCTATAATTATTTTTCCGCTCACGCCGGAAAAGCTGCCTTTTTCAAGCTTCTCCTGCTTGCCGCTTTCGCCGACTCTCGAACCTTCAAAATTAAATCCGGATATTTCATAAACACCGTCCGGTGTTCCGGCAGGAATATCTATTTCCAGTCTGCCTATTTTACCCTCAGTCACGTTCATTCCGTCAGCTTCAAGAAACTGTACGGTGCGTGAGCTTGAACCGATAGTCCAGGTACATCCGAAATCGCCCTTAAGTCCTCTCGTTACTCTGAATGAACTGTCCGTATCATAATCAAACTGCAGAGCCGAAATACCGGAGCCTGCATTTTTTATGTAAACCGGAAGCTTGACTTTTGTGCCGGCCTCGCCGGAAACTTCACCGAGCTCTATAATGATCTCATCGCCGGCTTCGGCTGTATATTCAGCTGAACTGATATCTGTAATAAAAAAATCTGCGGTCTGATAAGCCGGAACTGCCAGCAGTGCTGCAGCCGTTACAAACGGTACTGTTTTTCTGATAATATTTTTCAAAAGATTTTCCCCTTTCGTCTTCACAGGCGCCGGATGATCCGGCGTTTCTATATAACAGAATTATTTTCGCTAAGGAAACGCTGATTTATTCATAAATCAGCGTGGGGGCTCCTGGGAGAAGCCCCGCAAATCCCACCTTCGGAAATCCGGCGAAGCCGGATTTCCGGTTTAATCAGTGTTTCCCTGACTATAATTATACTGCAATAACCAGTATCAGTCAACTTAAACAGATTTAATGAAAACTCCCCTTGTTTTTTTACGGATAACCAGTTATAATTAATAGTATATCATAAATCAGATAAAACTTCACAAATAAGTTCAAAAATATTTGTACGAATATACGAATCTTAATTTGTACATGTTAGAATCGACAGAAAAATTACACTAATATATAAGGAGGTGAATCATGCTGGAAGACCGGGATATAATAGATCTCTACTGGCTGCGTTCTGAGTCGGCCATTGAAGAGACTGATAAAAAATACAGAACCCGCTGCATTTACATAGCGCGCAACATACTGAATGATATTTCCGATGCCGAAGAATGTCTTAACGACACCTACATGACTGCATGGAACCGCATGCCGGATGAAAGGCCGAAGTTTCTGGGCGCATTTCTCTTCCGCATAATCAGAAATCACGCAATGAACCGTCTTCGTTATCTGGCAAGCGGCAAAAGGAAAAACGAGGGAGTGCTCGCTTTCGACGAACTGGACGAATGTATCGCCGACACTTCAGACAGCATTGAAGACACAACAGACGAATCAGAACTGTCAGAAATTCTTAACGAATTTATCGCCGGTCTTGATTACAAAAAGCGCTTTATTTTCATACGCAGATACTGGTACCTTGATTCATACGCTCAGATCAGTGCACTTTGCGAAGAAAAGGAAGAAAATATCAGCATGATACTCTCGAGAATAAGAAAGAATCTCCGGAAATATCTGAATGAAAGAGGGTTTTACTGATGAAAAAAGAAAAGCTTTTAAACGCAGTTGAAAATATAGAAGACCGTTTCATCAGTGAAGCTGAAGTATATGATCCTGAAAAAGCAAAGAAGCACCTGTCTCCGGGATTTTTCATAATTCCGGCTGCCGCTGCGGCATCCGTTGCTCTGATATTAGGCGTAAACAACATATATGACAGAAACGATCCATACGGTGATCCTGAAATAGATAATTACACTGTTTCAGAAACTTCGGCAGCAGCGTATCCTGTTTCATCAGAAAACTACGGATATTCCGGTACGGAAACAGCTGCTGCTGAAACTGAGATCTCTCTGGGAACAGGATATGACACTTCCGTCATGCCGGCCACTGAAATATCCGCCGTCGAAACAGGTACGGGTACCGAAGTTACAAAGGCCGCTGCAGTTTCTTCGGCAAAGGCAGATGAAACAGCATCTCCGAAAAAAACGGAAGCACCTGTCACCGAAAGACAGGCGGCACCTGAAACACCTGCCCAAACGGAAGCAGCCGAAGCACCACACGTAAAACCGGAACCGCCTGTTTCTACTGAAGACCACCGGAAACCTGACCCTCCTGTAACTACGGAAGAACAGAACCCTAAACCCGAACCACCGTCTGCCACAGCACCTGACGTAAATCCGGAGCCGCCTTCCACAACTGCGGAAAACGAAAAGGAAACTCCGGAACCGCCGACGACCACTGAGTTAATACAGCCCGCTCCGGGACTTAAACCGCAGCCTTTGTCTTTCGGAAACTATGATGAAGCTATACAGGCGGTGAATACTTATGACCTGAACGATTATGCCGAATACTGCAAAGATGCTTATGAAAGGATGTTTGACAGGATCATTTCCGACGGATTTGTCTACGCACCCGATGATACGGAAAACGATCTGCTGAATACAGAAAAAAGCCGTGTTACGATCCGTCCTTATTCCGCCTATGAGGATATAGCTGTCGGATGTATTGCAGAATATGACACCTCACAGTTCCAGACTACATTCTGCTGTGCCGACCGTGATGTCCTTGCTTCATGTGCAGACCAGACTGAATATTTCAGAAACAGACTGAATCAGGAGTTCGGGATCAGCTGGCAGAACAGCGGCAGAGAGATACTTGTCAAAGACATAGGTGTATGGCACTGCGCATATGCATTTATCGACGACGAACACTATTACATAATCAGAACACAGGATTCAGAAGAAGCTCTTCTCAGATTTGTGAGCAATGTTTCGTTTAAACAGATCCCGCTGTCATAAGGGAAAAAGCTTCTGTCATCTGACCGGCGTCATCCTTATGTGATTATCCACAACGAATCGTTCGCCGATTTGTACAGTATTTATAATCAACTGGCGTTAATTTGCATACCACTTTAACAAACATTCTTCGACATTCCAAAATACTATTGACATCTCCAGCAAAGTCATATATAATAAGAAACGTTCGATTAAACTGCAATTATATTTCCGGAAACGAATTGCAATGATTATTATACTGGAGGTTTTTTCTCGTGAAAAAAGTATTATTTACAGTTTGTTTTGTAGCTGCACTTTGCTTCGCAGTTACTTCATGTGGTACAACAGATAACACAAACGTTTCTGATTCTGCAGTAACAACTGCTGCTGAAACAACAGAAGCTGAAACAGAAGAAGTTACTGAAGAAGTAACAGAAGCTGAGACAGAAGCTGAAACAGAAGCTGCAACAGAAGAAACAACTGCTGCTGAAGGCGAAGAAGCTGTAACAGAAGCTGCTGAAGAAGAAGTTACTGAAGAAGTAGCAGAAGAAGCTCCTGAAGCTGAAGAAACAACTGCTGCTAAAACAACAACTGAAGAATAATCCAAATCAGCACATTCTTAAAATTACTTCATCTATATAAAAAGACATCAGCGATCCCCCCATTATGTGCTGATGTCTTTTTTATTTTCCCTGTAATCAATAGAAGAATGCATAAAACGGCGTTAAAGACGGATGTCTTTAACGCCGTTTTCAGTTATATAAGGAAAACACTGATTATATCGGAAATCCGGCTTCGCCGGATTTCCGGAGGTGGGATTTGCGGGGCTTCGCCCCGGAGCCCCACGCTGATTTATGAATAAATCAGCGTTTCCATAAGAAAAAGTTATCAGAACTTTGTGATCTTCTTTGAAATGTACTGTCTGATAGTTGCGAGGTCTGTAAGAGCAACCTTTCCGTCCTTGTCAACGTCTGCGTTCTTTGCAGCATCGCCTTTGAGTTCCTTCTTGTCAACGAGGCTGAGTGAAAGAACTGAAAGGTCTGTTACGTCGATCTTGCCGTCAAGATTTACGTCGCCGAGAGTTACAGCAAATGTTGCTCCACCTTGACTGTTATTGTTTGCTGTCGGATCTGCAGACTTTACAGGATCAGCTGTTGGCTTTGCTGTCGGAGTTGCAGCCGGTGTTTCAGTTGCCTTGGCTGTTGCAGTAGCAGTTGGCTTGACTGTTGGTGTGGCTGTTGTCTTTGCCGTTGCTGTTGCTGTAGGCTTCGGTGAAGGTGATGTCTTCTTTGTCGGCTTTGGTGAAGGTTCTGCTGAAGGGATCTCAGCAACTGTTCCGTCAGGTTCTGTACCGCCTACGAGAACACCGTCATCGTAAACGCAGATACGGTCATTTCTTACTTCGTTTCCGTTGCCGAAGAATGCGTCATCTTCCTTGAAGATCTTGAGTTCCTCGTAGCTCCAGTCGTTCTTCGGATCCCACTTGTCGCCGTAGTAGAGACCAACGATGAACTGATACTTCTTGCCTGAGTTAGCAATGTTGTAGCCGTCCCATGCAATATCTACATAGTATGTATCAGGTACCTTGTCATACTTGAACGGACCTGTAAGAATACCGTCAGCTGTTTCAACTTCAGCTGAAGACTGGTCGTAGAGTTCCTTTGCTGTATTAACTGCTTCGATACCGCCTGCTACTTCCTTTACATTAAAGTAGTAACGTACTGAGATCTTGTCAGAAGGCTTGTTTGAACCTGTCATTACCTTGAATGATACCTTTGTAACACCTGCGCCGTCAGCGTTGATGTCATCGATACCGCAGGCTTCGATCCAGTAGCCGCTTGCTGCAGGATCACCACCGTCTGCTCCGCCTCTCTTTTCATCTTCCGGCGGGAAGTCAGGTGTAACGTGCATGTCATCTGTACCGAAATATGTGTAAAGGCCAGCGCACGCACCTACGAATGCTGCGTTGTAGTCGATAGTAACTTCGTTTCCTACCCAGTCAGATGTTACGTCTGTGTGCTTGTCGCTTCCGTCAGGACCGCCGGCAAGAGCACCCCAGAGGATGTGTCTGTGTTCACGCGGATCTTCAGCTTCGAGAAGTCCTGAAGCTGCTCTGTGGTGAGGATATTTTACTGAGTTGTCGTTGTAGCCGACAATGTAGCATCTCTTAAGCGGGTTGTCACCCATGATGTAGTGCATCTGGCCTTCTGCCCACTCACTGTTTTCGCCCGGCTTGCCGTCGTTGTGATACTTGTCGATGAGCATTGCGATGAGCTGCATTGCTGTGTTGTAACGTGCTGAGCCCCATACCTGAAGGAATGCGTAGCCGCCAGGTGTTTCGAGACCCTTGTATATCTTCATGCACTTTGTAACTTCATCCCAGAAATCATCAAATACGTATTCGTTCTTGCCGAGAGCCTTTCTTACTACGTTTACGAGGTCAAGCTCAGGATGTTCCTGGTTGATAACTGCCCAGCGGAGGCCGGCACCACTCCATACGTCGTTCCAGCAGTATGCCCAGCCTGACGGTGCATAGTAGTCAAAGTAAGGAGCAGCTGTTTCAAGATATGAAGCATCTCCTGTACATTCATAGAGCCATGAAGCGCACCAGCAGAAGTCGTCTTCCCACTTGTTTGAGCTGTAGTACTGCTTAGGACCGTCACCGTTGTCTGATACTTCAAGTTCGTGTGATGTGGCAAAATCCCAGAGAGCCTTTGCGTAGTCAAGTGACTTCTTTGCGTAGTCAGGATCTGTTTCCTTGAAGTTCAAGTAGTTGATAGCAAGAGAAGCTGCTGCAGATACAACGTAGTCTGTCTGCGGCTTTTCTCCTGTAAGGAAGAATGCCGGTCTTGGCATTGAGTCAACTTCAGGTGATTCCCAGTAAGCGTGGTCGATGTCACCGTCGCCTACCTGATAGCAGTGTGCAACTACCTTGCCGTCTTCGTCAAGGAATGTACACTTCATAAGGTAGTCGTTGAAGTAACGGATAAGTTCTTCGATATGGTCATCCTGACCTGTCTTCTTGTATGCATCACGGAATTCATAGTAGCCCCAGCCGAGTGTTGCAGCTGAGTAGTTTTCAGGCATACCGAATTCAACGTGGTCACCGGCATCGTGGAAACCGCCGGCTACGTCAACGCATCCGTCACCGTCCGGATCAAGATACGGCTTTAATTTTTCTATCTGTGCAGCAGAAAGGTTTACACCGTTGCCCTTGTCATCGATAGGCTGAAGAGGTACTTTTGCATCGTATGTATGACAGTTGCCGCGCCATGGAAGTCTGTTGTGGTCTTCTACTTCAGTACCGCACATGTTTGCGTCATAGAAATACATTGAATACTGAAGAGCACGTGCGTAGTCGTATTCACAGTCTGAATAGTTTACTACTTCGCTGATAGGTGCTGCCTTTTCTTCAGTCTTTGCAGCATCGGCAGCAAGAGCCACTGATGCGCTCAGATTTGAAGCAAGGAGAAGTGCGCTTACAGAAACTGCTGTTGTCTTTGAGAATAATTTTTTCTGTTCCATTTTCTGTTCCTTTCAAAACAATATATCGTTTTCGTACAGCCGCAAAACGGCCGCATTATACCCTACATTAAAATTTTAACATGATTCTGCGTGAAAGTAAATGAATAATACTGCTTATTTTGCATAGCGTTTTATGTACAACTGATAAAAAACAGTATTTTTTTCATATGGCAATCGCATAATCAGCCCAGTTTCGTTATCTTTTTAGAGAGATACTGTCTGAGGGTGGCGAGGTCGGTGAGGTTTACTTTGCCGTCTCCGTCGACGTCGGCATTAGTTTTGGAATTGCCCTTAAGTTCGGTCTTGTCAACGAGGCTTAATGCGAGTACTGTAAGGTCTGTTATATCGACTGTTCCGTTTATGTCGACATCACCCTTGAGATCTGCAGGCGGGAATGTTCCAGGTGTAGCATCAGGTGAAGGGCTCGACTTCGGAGTTTCACTTGTTTTCGGAGTTGTTGTCGGTGACGCTGTTGCCTTTGGAGTCGTTGTCGGCTTTGGTGATGCTGTTGCCTTTGCTGTTGCTGTAGGCTTTGGTGATGCTGCCGCCTTAGGTGCATTGTCCGGAGTGGTTCCGTCCGGTTCAGTACCGCCTACAAGAACTCCGTCATCGTAAACACAGATATATTCGCACTTTTCAACTGTTCCCTTGAAAGGATCATCAACTTCCTTAAGATCCTGATGGCTCCAGTCGTCGGTCGGATCCCATGAGTTGCCCCATGCATATGTTCCGAGAACGAACTGGTACTTCTTGTTTGAGTTGGCGATTGCATAGTCATCCCAGGCCACTTCAACGTAATAGATGTTATCCTTGTACTGTATCGGTTTTGAAAGTGTCGCCGGATGGTCAGCTTCTATCTCAGCCTGGTCATAGAGCTTTCTTAAGGTAAGCTCCTTTTCGCCGATGGATGACATTCCTGTGATGTCGAAATAATATCTTACCGAGATCGACTTTGAAGGCTTGGCAGCTGTTGAACGCACGTAGAGTGTGACCTCGCTTGCCTTCGGGCCGTCGTCCTGAACAACGTCAACAACGAATGCATCGCACCAGTACCTGCTTGTAGGAGTTATTTCAGAAGGATCGGACGGTTCGTCGCTCTTTTCCTCCGGCGGAGGCGGGAAGTCCGGTGTCACCTTCATGGAATCATCACCGAAATAGTGGTAAAGACCTGCACAGGCACCTACGAAAGCTGCGTTGTAGTCGATAGTAACTTCGTTGTAGATGTAGTCGGCAGTAACGTCGATATGATTGTCATCGAGGTCAGGTCCGCCTACCAGTGCTCCGTAGAGAATGTAACGCTGTTCGTCAGTGTCCTCACACTTTGAAAGACCTGAAGATGCTCTGTGATGAGGGAAACGTGCCGATGTTTCGTTGTATCCGACAATGTAGCAGCGGTTAAGCGGATTCTCGCCGAGCAGGTAGTCCATCTGTGACTTTGCCCACTCACCGTACTTTGAAGTCTTGTCACCGTGATATTTATCATAAACAAGAGCAAGGAACTGGGTTGCTGTATTGTAACGTGCAGAACCCCACTGACTGAGGAATGAATAGCCTGCCGGGCTTACCTTCGGAGTGTTTCCTGTCATCCAGTTGTCGATGAGCTTTGCTATCTGGCTCCACCAGTCGACTTCTTCGTATGCGGTCTTGTTCTGGAGTTTCTTGTATTTTTCAACCCATTCAGTGCTTTCAAGTCCTACGCTGTTTGTTACCTTCTTTCCGTAAAGGTCGTCAGCCTGGGCAAGCATTGTAAGAACTGCTGCCCATGTGTCGTTCCAGCAGTATGTCCAGCATGAAGGAGCGTAGTAGTCAACAAGGCTTAAAACTATGTCAAGATATTTTTCATCTTTTGTTGCATGGTAAAGGCTGATAGCTGCGTAGCAGTAGTCATCCTCCCACTTTGTTGATGTGTAGTATCCCTTGCCGCCTTCCTTGTTTACGGCCTTTTCGTCGGCACGTTCAGCAAATTCGAAGAGTGCAAGCGAGTACTTGAGGCACTTCTCGGCATACTCAGGATCTGAGTCTTTAAATACGAGATATGCCATGGTGAGTGAAGCGGAAGTGATCGACAGAACGTCTGTAGAAACCAGTTCATCTGTTGCGAACCAGCCCATACGCGGCATTTCGTCAACTTCCGGTGCGTTCCAGTACTGATGGTCAATGTCACCGTCACCTACCTGATAGCAGAATGCGACAGCTTTTCCGTCCTCATCAAGATAGGTACACTTCATGTAGTAGTCGTTGAAATATCTTATAATAGTTTCAGCGTGATCGTCCTGGCCTGTTGCCTTGTAGGCATCCATGAATTCGTAGTAGCCCCAGCCGACAGCTGCACCGGAATATCCTTCAGGCATACCGAATTTTACGTGGTCACCGGCATCGTGGAAACCGCCTGCGACATCAACACATCCGTCACCGTCCGGGTCAAGGACGTCCTTGTTTTTTGCGATAAACTCCGCTGACATATTTGTGTTTTCGTCATCGAGCGGGAGCTTTGCATCGTATACGTGACAGTCATCACGCCAAGTGTATCTCGTATTCTCGCCTACTTCAGTTCCGCACATGTTTGCGTCGTAGAAATACATTGAATACTGAAGGGCTTTGGCATAGTTCTTTTCAACCTCTGCTGCATTTACTGAAGCTATGCCTGCCGGAAAATACGCTGCAGCCTGTCCAAGGAGCACGAGGCTTGTAACTGCCGCCTTGATTCTGAGCGCATTGTTTCTGTTGTCCATTGCTCTTCATCCTTTCATTTATACTATATTAATAGTATATAGTGATCTGTATATCCGAAAAAATCCCGTCACTTTTTATTTTACCACATAAATGCGTGATTGTAAATCGACTGATGATTATTTGTGTACTTTTAACATCGTACAAATTAAATCCTTTTCTTTGATATGTAAAAAAATTCCGCTGATCCGTTTACAGATCAGCGGGTGTTCAAGGAAATTCCGGTTGATTCAATCAAGCGTTTCCTTATGGAAACGCTGATTTATTCATAAATCAGCGTGGGGGTAAAGGCGAAGCCCCGTAAAATCACACCTCCGGAAATCCAGCGAAGCCGGATTTCCGGTTTAATCAGTGTTTCCTTATATTATTTCATTTTTTCAGTAAGTTCTTTATAGTAAAGAAGTATACCGTTTTCAAGCGATGTTTTCTTTATGACTGTGTCGGTGTACACACCGTTCTCAACTATATAAAGCAAGCTGTCGTCTCCGTCCTTCTTGTAGAATTCAAGAACGTAGTCCTTTCCGTCCTTAATGTCGTAGACTATTTTAGCTTCAGGCTTCTGGCTTTTCAGATTGGTAAGCGTTGTTTCGCATACCTCATCGAAGCACATACCTGTTATTGCATTTATCATATTGTTGAATGTCTCAAGAACGGATTCGTCCTCACGGTTTATTTCTTTACCGTTTACCTTGTATGAAGATGTCTGGCCTTCAGCAACAACGTAGTTGTATTCGATGTTTATCTCTGTTCCCAGTATATCCATCTCAAAATTACTGATGTTTTCAAAGCTCTCCTGATGGAGTCTTTTGTAAAGAATGTCTTCAAGCTTTGTTCCGAAGAATCCGAGTTCAGAAGTCTGGAATATAAAGATCTGGTCGATTGCTCTGTCGTATGCATAGATGTAGTTTCTGGCATCGTCATAGTAATTGCCGAAAATAACATTTACGCTTCTTTTGTCAGATGAAACTTCTATCTGGTAGGACGGATTGTCAAAACCGAATTTTTTCAGATCGGTAAGTTCCTCATTTATAAATGTAACACACTCGGCACGTATGAGCATTGATGTTATCGAGTTGACACTTGACGCATTTACTTCTCCCTGAGGGAACGGTGATTCAAGCTTCCACTCGCTGCCGCTCTTGTTTATATCATAAATGACCGTACCGTGATCGATGTACTTGAGATGGGTGATGTCATCGGTTCCTGAAGCGTCAAAAAGAAGCCGGTCCTTCATGTCATCAAGTTCAGCGCTTATGCTGTCCTTAACATCAGAAGATACTATATATATAGTATCATTTCCTGCAGTCTTAAGATACCATGAGGAATCTCCCGGTACCTGTTTTCCGATTTCGGCTATGTATTCCTTTCCGTCATTCAGTTTGAAGCCCAGTCTGACCGGATCATTCAGTCCGTAAGCCGAAAGATCATCTCCACCGTTCTCGGTTACGATTTTTGTGGCATTCAGCTGGCTCATTCCGGTTGCCATTTCAACGATCCTGTCAGCACTGAATCTGAAAGGTTCGCCTTTTGTGATCTCCCAGCCGTTTCCGGTAAGCTGGAAATAATATTCGCCGGAACTGTTTTTCACGCTCATGCTGGTTATGTCCATCGGATCAAAATCAAAGATCTTAAGCTTCTGGATCTCTTCATAAGCTTTCTTCGCGTCATTGTTCTTCTTTACAAGTACGCCGAAATAAGCGCCTGTTGCAATAACTGCTGCAATAATAAGTCCGATAAGTAATTTCATGTACCGCTTTATCATGCGTTATGCCTCCTGGCCCATACTATTACACCTGAAGCTGCAATAAGTACAGGTAATGCTATCATAATTACAAGAATAATGTTTCCTGTTTTTCTGTCAGGAATTGTTATGTAGTCTGTTGCCGATACCCTTGTAGGGAAAGCATCGCTGGAATTCACCTTGTCCATCCAGCTTATCGCTGAAAGGAAGAGATATGGTCCGAGTGAAGCCGCACCGGCATCTGCTATCTCGCTGTTGAATTCATCACGCAGGAAGTCGTATGAACCTGAAAGGAAGAGCTTGCTTCCCCTGCGGGCTGAATCTTCCGCGTTAAGTGCTATAAGGTACTGGCCGCCCGGAGATTTATAGTCTGCATCTGCTCTGTTTCCTCCGTAGATCTCATCAAATGCAGTATACTGGTACGACGTTGATTCATCGTATATCGATGATACAAGGAAATCCTGCTTAACTGAGTTTGTTCCTTCAGTTTCATCGCCGCTCTGAGTTGAATAGAAGCTGCGTGAGTTCGGCATGAAAAGTGTAGGCTGCAGACTCTTCAGAGCAGATGTGAAATCATTTTCCACGAACTGACAGAGAATTGCGTAACGGTCATCTTTCCAGCAGTTTGCCGAGCTTGTTTCATAGATCCTGTTATAGTTCATTTCTACCTGATATGTTGCAAGAACAGCTTCGATGTTTACAAAAGCTGTCTTTGCTGCTACCGGAGCAAGAAACAATGAAAGATTTCCTCCGTCCGATGCATAGTCAAGGATTATATCCTTTTCTTCAGCAGTAAGATCCTTCTGAGGTGCAGCCATTACTACGGTAAGAGCATCTTCCGGTATCTTCTTTTCTGCCGCAATATCAAGAGTTTTCACTGCATAGTTATTGCCTGTCACTGCGCCGACAAGATTGTTACATGTGTCCGGCTTCGCTTCGTCGTGTCCGGTAGTGAAGTAAACTGTCGGTGTGATACCGCTCTGCAGATAGCTTATAGCACCGAGAATTGCATTTTCTCCGTAGAACTCTACGCTTCCGGTCTGTTCGTTGGTTTTGAACAGAGTCATGAACTGGATCGAACGCTTTCTTCCGTTGCATTCAAGTACGATATCGCCTGCACTGAGATTCATAAGGTTGTCCGGATCGAGTTCCTCGACTTTTCCCGGTTCACTGACAACGTCTATTTCAGTGAGGTTTATCTTGTCGAACTTCTCCATCTGGCGCATGGTCTTAACAAACATGTCGGCCATCATGTATTCTGCTTCGCCCGGTTCAGATCCTTCGTAAAGAAGATCCATGTCATAGAGAACAGTCATGTTCACCGGCTTATCAAGCTCAGAAAGAGATTTTACAGCCGAATCACTGAGAGAATACGCACTGAACGGTGTTACATCAATCGTCTTGTCTGCTTTTGTAAAGATAAGATTAAGAGGTACTGCAACTGCAAGAACAGCAGCAGCAGCGATCCATGCGATGGTATTTATCTTCATTCCTTTTTTCATAGCCACGCTGCTCACCCCCTGCTCCAGCGTCTTTTTTCAACTGAGATCATAGTCCAGCAGAGGAAAACGCCGATGAATGTAATATAGAAAACAACGTCTGAAAGTCGGAAAATACCGGTAGCAAAGCCTTCAAACCTTGACTTTGGCGATACCGCAGCAAGCAGTGATGAAAGCACCGGCTTTTTCTGCATCCATTCAATTGTACTGAAACGGTCCATGAACCAGAGAACGAGCATTGCTGCCTCGCCGAAGATAGCAGCGATGATCTGGTTTTCAGTAAATGAGGAAACAAGCATGCCGACTGCTATACATCCCATACCCCAGAGGAAGAATCCGAGGTAGCCGCATACAAGGCTTCCCCATCTTACTTCACCGTAGATGGCTGTAAGTATCGGATAGAGGAAAGTGAAAGCCATGATCATGGCAAACACGACACCGCAGGCAAGGAATTTGCCCATTACTATTTTAAACACATTGAGCGGTGTTGACATGAGCAGAACTTCCGTGTTCATCCTTCTTTCCTCGGCAAATGTCTTCATTGTAAGCATAGGAACGAGGAAGATGAAGTAGAAGAACTGATTGTAGAAAATTGCAGGAAATGAAAACTGCAGATTGAGCTTCGTAAGCGAGGTTATCCACTGGATGAAGCTGAGAGAGTAGATAAGCACGAACAGCGCGCTTATCACATAAGCCAGCGGAGAATAGAAGTACGACTGCACTTCCTTTTTGAATAACGAAAACATATTAAAAATCCTTTCGAAAAATTACTGAAAAGTACCTTTTAAGTACGGAACAAAACCATGTACATCATCCGGACCGGTCCTGTTCCATGCCGATTTTTATTCGTCGCTGTCACCGGAAGCAAGACCCGAATAAGACTTTCCGCGGGTAACGCTTGCAAAGACATCTTCAAGTGAAACAGAGATCTTTCTGATCTCGGCAATGGAGAAGCCTGCTGCTATCATGCCTGAAACAACAGCATTTCTTGTGTCCTCACTTTCGAGTTCGATCTTGAACTCGCTTAAGTTCTCATCGAGGAAGTTGATCTCCATGATATTCTTTATGCCGCCGATCTCCTTAAGGGCCTTTTCAGCATCGGCACAGGCACCTTCCACACGAAGCACATAAACGATATCGTCTGAAGATCCCGTAAGGTGTTCCTTGGTGTCTACCGCCTTGATCTGTCCCTTGTCGATGATGACGATACGGTCACATACCGCACTTACCTCCTGGAGGATATGTGAGCTGAAAATAATAGTATGATCCTTGCGGAGCATGTTGATAAGATTACGTACCTCCATGGTCTGGTTCGGGTCAAGACCTACTGTAGGCTCGTCAAGGATGAGTACCTGCGGATCACCGATAAGGGCCTGTGCAAATCCGACACGCTGTCTGTAACCTTTGGAAAGGTTCTTGATAACACGGTTCTTCATGTCGGTTATCTTGAGTCTGGAAAGCGCCCTTGCCACCTGGTGCTCGCGTTCCGCCTTCGGGACTTCCTTTATTCCGGCTACAAAACGGAGATACTCGATGACCTTCATGTCAAGATAAAGCGGAGGAAGTTCCGGCAGGTAGCCTATCTTCTTCTTTACCTCCCTCGGGTTGTCCGCCATGCTCATGCCGTCAATAAGTATCTCGCCCGAAGTCGGAGGGAGATAGCCGACGATCATGTTCATGGTAGTTGACTTTCCGGCGCCGTTCGGTCCGAGAAAGCCTAAGATCTCATTTTTGTTGGCCGTAAAGCTTATGCCTTTAACGGCTTCGATCTGACCGTAGTTCTTGGTCAGGTTCTTAATTTCGATCATGTTATGCCATTCACGCCTTTCTGCTTTGTATCAGATAAACTGAAATATTATATAAAAACCATTTGTGTACTGCCGGTGCAACCCGCAGTACGGTTTAATATTATACCATATAAATGTGTATAATATGTGTACAAACGGCTTTCCGGCAAGAAAAATTTATGTAAAATCACAGCAAATCGTTGCCGCAGAGATCAGCCGAATATACACAGATACAATAAAGACATTCATAAAAACATATAATTTAAATCCAACTATACGCAATGTGCTCTAATACTTGCACTTATTTTGTCACATCACACAAAAGTTGCTTTTTAAGCTGACTTTTTATATTACAATATTATCCGTTTTATCTAAAATATTTTTTTGAAGTTTGTTTATTTATCGGGGGTTGACAAACAAATATTTGTGTATTACAATAATTAAAGAGAATTATGATAAATACGTGTAATTATTTACACACGGAATTATCACTATTCTGCACGGTACGCATTATTTTTATAATCCAAAATTTTGAGAGGAGAATTATGAAAATGGTTCTTAAGAAGACAAAAAAAGCAATCGCTTTCGCGCTTTCTCTTTCAATGCTCGCTGCAGTAGCTTCACCTATCACAGCTTCTGCTAAGGTAAACGGAAAAGAAGGCAGAACACTTCCTGAAAAGTTCGGCGACGATACTTACAAGAATATGTTCGACTCACTCTACGATGACGTTGTAACAAACGGTACAGCTAACGGCTACCTTTCAAAGGACGGCGTTCCTTACCACGCAGTTGAAACAGTAATCGTTGAAGCTCCTGACTACGGTCACGAAACAACTTCAGAAGCTATGTCATACCTCGTATGGATCGCTGCAATGAAGGATAACCTTTCAGGCAAGTCCGGCGAACTCGCTAAGGCATGGAAGACAATGGAGGTTATGATCCCTTCAGAGCAGACCGGCTTTATGAAGAAGACAGAACCTTCTGCTACATATTCAGACGAATGGGAACTTCCTGAAAAGTATCCTACAGACATGATGTCAGGAAACACAGGTCTTAACCCTATCCACAAGAACTTCTGCTCAGCATACGGTTCAGACAATGGTCTTTACCTCCTCCACTGGCTCGCAGACGTTGATGACTGGTACGGATTCGGCGGCAGCAGCGGCAAGTTCACTTTCATCAACACATTCCAGCGTGGTGAACAGGAATCATGCTTCGAAACAATCCCGCAGGGCTGTATCGAAGAACTCAAGTACGGTATGGAAGGCAGAGGTATCAAGGGTGCTTTCACAACTGAAGACAAGGTTGCTGAACAGTACGCTTACACAAACGCTCCTGACGCCGAAGAACGTGCTATCCAGGGCGTTTACTGGGCAAACAGATGGGGCGTTGGTGACGCTTCAGTTGAAAAGCTCGCTGGTAAGATGACAGACGAACTCCGTAACGACATGTTCGACAAGTACTACAAGAAGATCGGTGAAACAACAACAAAGAGCGATTCTTCAGCTGGTTACGAAGGTGCTCACTACCTCATGTCATGGTATACATCATGGGGCGGCGCTCTCGACGGTGCATGGACATGGCAGATCGGATGCTCACACTGCCACCAGTTCTACCAGAACGCTCTCATGGCTTACGCTGCAAACGATACAAAGCACAGCTGCATCAGCTCTAACATGAAGGCTGAAGGCGCTGCTAAGGACTGGAAGGAATCACTCGAAAGACAGCTCGAATTCTATGAATGGCTCCAGACTCCAGAGGGTCCTTTCGCAGGTGGTGCTACAAACAGCTGGAAGGGAAGATATGAAAAGTATCCTTCAGGCATCGCTACATTCTACGGAATGGCTTACGTTGCTCACCCTGTATACGCTGACCCGGGTTCAAACGGCTGGATCGGTAACCAGGTATGGTCAACACAGCGTATCGCTGAACTCTACTATGCTGCCAAGGAAGACGGCAACACAGAGATCGCTAACAGAGCTAAGGCAATGCTCGACCTCTGGGTTAAGTGGTTCACAGACAACGTTAAGTGGAACAAGGCTGACGAAGACGGCACTCAGGTACCATTCCAGATGCCATCAGTTCTCAAGTGGGGCGACAACGCACAGCCTGATACATACACACCAGGCAAGAAGCCTGCTAACTCAAACCTCACATTCACAATCGACGGCTACGGCTACTCAGACGTTGGATGCTTAAGCTCACTTTCAAACACAATGCTCTGGTATGCAGCTGCTGAAGGCGTTAAGCCAGGCACAAGCGACGGTTCTGAACTCGGTATCAAGGCTTACAACCAGGCTAAGGCTCTCATCGATGCTATGTGGGTAATGTACCGTGACGATATCGGTGTATCACACTCTGAAACAAACGGAAGCCTTTCAAGAATCTTCGAACAGGATGTATGGGTTCCTGAAACATACAACGGCAAGATGCCTAACGGCGACGCTATCAAGAACGGTATCAAGTTCATCGACATCAGAACAATGTACAGAGATGACGCTGAATTCAAGAAGCTCGAAGATTACTACAACGAGCACAAGGATACTAAGAAGTTCGAACTCAACTACCACAGATTCTGGCACATCGGTGACTACCTCATGGCAGTTGGTACAATGGCAACTCTCTTCCCTGATGCAGTTCCTGACAAGGACTACGCAATGGACAAGGAAGTTCCTGAAGATCGTTACAACAACACTAAGGAAGCTAGAAAGGGTCCAGATCCTAATCCTACAACAGCTCCTACTGAAACAGCTTCACCATCACCAGAGCCAACAGAAACAACTTCACCATCACCAGAACCAACAGAAACAACAACTCCAGATACTGGACTTCTCGGTGACGTTGACCTCAGCGGTACTATCGACGTAACTGACCTTTCAACACTTTCACTCAGCCTTGTTGACAAGAAGGAACTCACAGGTCAGTCATTCAAGAACGCTGATGTTACAAAGGACGGTAAGGTAGACCTTACAGACCTTGCAACACTCAGACAGTACCTCTCAAAGAAGATCACAAAGTTCTGATTTTCTAATCAATAAAAAACTTATAATTTAGTGTTTTACGCTGTATCTGACTCGTTCAGATACAGCGTTTTTTATTGTCATCTTTCCGAATGTACAAATCGGCTAATAGTAACCGATAAAATTTCTATATCGTTTAATATATCTGTATAGTGACTTTTAGGCGGGACTGTGATATAATATAATAGCGTAGGCAAACAACATGGTTTGCACAGTAAAGAGACTGTAAATATTATTTATTATACTTATCGCGGAGGTTTAAGATGGCGGGCAGCAGTTCGGGAAAAAAGCGTGTGGTACGAAGAATCCACAAAGGCAGAGTCTGCGGATGTTTAACAGTATTTGTTTTAATTTTTATTCTTATAAGCACACTTATAAACGGATGTACCAAAAAGCATAATCTTCAGAAACAGAAAAAAGGAAGCGAAACAAGTATATCAAGCACAGTTTCTGACACCGGTTCCTCTTCACAGAATGAACAAGTGCACAAGGATGAATACATCATTTGTGTCGATCCCGGACACGGCGGTGATGATATAGGAAGCTCAAACGGCGACCGTCTTGAAAAAGTCGACAATCTCAGATATGCTACTGTCGTTTATGAGGAACTCATGAACCGCGAAGGATTAAAGCCGATAATAACAAGACAGTCAAATGACACATTCATGTCCAACCGTGAGCGAGCTGATTTCGCCAACGAAGCCAAAGCAGACCTTTATATTGCACTGCACCGCAACATGAGCGAGGATCACACTGCCAACGGGCTGGAGATCTGGGTACAGCAGCAGGCTACTGTAGTTGACGATGTTCTCGGCTTCAAGCTTAAACAGGAGCTCACCAAAGTCGGAATCCAGTATGACCGCGGCGTTCAGCACGGTTATACCAATGACAAGCAGAACAACTTCCAGATAATCGAGTGGACTGATATGCCTGCCTGCATCATAGAACTGGGATTCATTTCAAATGACGAAGACAACAGACTGTTTGACGCACACTACAAGGATTACGCAAAAGCCATAGCCGATGCAGTGGAATCACTGTGCAGGGAAGGCTATCTTGATAAAGTCAAACAGCCGCAGTAATACACGGGAGGCATCGTGGAAAAATATTTAAAGAAATACCGGCGTATAATATTTCTGCTGATATTCACCATTGCTTCTATGATAATCGGTGTGATCGCCGGGCTGATATTTATAAAACCTGTATTCAGCTCAACAGCTGCATTTCTTGTAACGGACACATCAGGACTGCACAACGAAATAGTCCATCCTGATGAAATACGATCATTCTTTAAGCATGATCACTTTTTGAATCATCTTTCGGAAAATGAAAAGGTAAAGGAAAAATTCACTCTCCGCGAGCTGAAGCAGATGGTAAAAGTCACTGCCAGCAGGACATCCCCGACTTTCAAGGTGAAAGTTACATGCAAAAACTCCACGGACGTTTATTTCATACACAAAATCATTGAACTTGCTCCGCGGAAACTCACTGCAGAAATGTCCGACAAAACTTTTCTTGTAATAAACATAGAAAGCGCTTGTTTTCCTGAAAGCCCGAAAAGGCCGGGATTTATATCGCTGATCATTCTGTTCGCGGCAGCAGGAGCCGCAGGAGCGGTCTGGTTCATACACACCCACGAATCAATGTTCAGGCAGAATACAGCCGTGGAGTCCGTTCAGCGTTTCAAGATTCCTGTCATCGCCAGAATACCTACTCACGAAGGATACGGTTTCAGAGCTGAAACAAGTGAATTCACAAAAAACTTTCTGAAAAAGCAGACCATCGTTCCGGAATCAGCAAGAAAAACCGATACCTCGGCATATAATCCTGATCACAACACCATAATGATCAACTCTAAAACAAGTGTGGAATTCTTCGATGCTTTCAGAGATTTCTACACATCCTTAAACGAGATAAACGAACCGCAGAGCGGTATGATCATTTTCACAAGTCCGGAAATCGGCGACGGAAAAACTACAGCCGCAATAAACCTCGGCATTACAGCTGCGGCACAGGGAAAATCAGTACTGCTGATCGACTGTAACATGAGAAACCGCAGACTCACACGTGCATTCAACATGGACAGAGATACACCGGGACTCTATGACATGGTGTTTGAACATATTCCGGTCAAGGACGCGATCCTTTTCACTGAATATCATTCGCTGTTCGTACTCCCTCAGGGTAACTCGAGGAACATAAATCCCCTCACCCTTCTCACACGCCCTGAAACGCTCAGTCATCTGCGTAATATAAAGAACATGTTTGATTACGTCATAGTCGATACACCGCCTGTAAACGCCTATTCAGACGCACTGGCGCTCACTGAAGCAGCTGACCTTGTCTTCATGGTAATAAGAAGCGGCGTGACACACGATGCCGAAACTGAAAGAGCACTTAAAAGTCTCGAACTTTCAGAAGTAAAAGTAAACGGAATAGTCCTCAACGACATCCCGCTTTTCCGCGAAACCCACTCCCCGCTCCATCCGGACTTAAAAAACATAAGCAAAAACAAATTCATTTCCGGTTTCGGAATATAAAAAATCCGTCTTTCATTAGAAAGGCGGATTTTTTGTTAGCCCCCTCCCGTGGGGAGGGGGTTGGGGGTGGGGAGGGGGTTGGGGGTGGGGATAATAACCCCTTATTTTCCTGTCATAAGATCACAGATCATATTTGAGAATCCAACCGGATCATCAATTGACATGCCTTCGATAAGAAGTGACTGTGTATAAAGAAGCTCTGTATACTTCTTAAGCTTTTCCTTGTCATCATTATAAAGCTCCTTGAGCTTGCCGAAGATAGCGTGATCAGGATTGATCTCGAGGACCTTTTCTGCCTTTACCTTGTTGTCTGTAGGCATAGCATTGAGCACCTTTTCCATTTCAAGTGAAAGATCACCGTCGCTTGTAAGGCAGCAAGGATGTGACTTAAGTCTCTGTGAAAGTCTTACTTCCTTGATCTTGTCGCCGAGAGTTTCCTTCATGAAAGCAAACATTTCCTTGCTCTCTTCAGCCTTGGCCTTGATCTCTTCCTTTTCCTCAGGAGTTTCGATGTCGAGGTCACCTGCTGAAATTGACTTGAACTGCTTTTCCTTGTATGTGTTAAGCATCTTGATGGCAAATTCATCAACACCCTCTGTGAGGTAAAGGATCTCGTAGCCCTTGTCAAGAACCATTTCTGTCTGCGGGAGACTCTTTATTCTCTGGATGCTCTCGCCTGTTGCGTAGTAGATGAACTTCTGGTCTTCTCTCATTCTTGAAACGTATTCTTCAAGTGTTGTGAGTTTTTCCTCGTTTGATGAGTAGAACATGAGGAGATCACAGAGAGTATCCTTGTTCATGCCGTATGATGAGTAAACGCCTGCCTTGAGCTGGAGGCCGAATGCCTTGTAGAATTCCTCGTACTTTTCACGTTCATTCTTGAGCATCTTTGAAAGCTCGTTCTTGATAGTCTTTTCAATGCTCTTTGCTATGAGCTTGAGCTGTCTGTCGTGCTGGAGCATTTCTCTTGAAATGTTGAGTGAAAGATCTTCCGAATCAACAAGACCCTTGACGAAGCTGAAGTGGTCAGGGAGAAGATCAGCACACTTGTCCATGATAAGAACGCCGTTTGCATAAAGCTGAAGTCCCTTTTCAAACTCTCTTGTGTAGTAGTCATAAGGAGCCTTTGCCGGGATGTAGAGAAGTGCGTTGTATGTTGCAGTACCTTCTGTCTTTACGTGTACGTGCTTTATAGGATCGGTGTAGTCAAAGAACTTTTCCTTGTAGAAGCTGTTGTAGTCTTCATCCTTGAGTTCGTTCTTGTTCTTCTTCCAGATAGGAACCATGCTGTTGATGGTCTCACGCTCGATGAATGTTTCGTACTCGTCCTCAGTACCTTCCTTCTTGCGTGAATGTTCAACATCCATCTTTACAGGGAAACGGATGTAGTCGGAGTACTTCTTGATGATAGACTGGAGTCTGTACTGTTCGAGATATTCGCTGTACTTTTCCTCTTCAGTGTCATCCTTTACGCTGAGGATGATCTCAGTACCGACCTTGTCACGGTCGCATTCGTCGATAGTGTAGCCTTCAACGCCTTCGGACTTCCATTCGTAAGCCTTGTCAGCGCCGTATGCCTTTGAACGTACTGTTACTTCCTTGGCTACCATGAAAGCTGAGTAGAAGCCGACACCGAACTGACCGATAATGTCAACGTCCTCGCCGAGCTCATTGTTTGACTTAAAGTCGAGTGAGCCGCTCTTGGCGATAGTACCGAGGTTGTTTTCAAGGTCGTCGCGTGTCATACCGATACCGTTATCGGTAATTGTGATCTTTCTGTTTTCCTTGTCCACGTTTACAAGGATCTCGAAATCGTCTTTATTCAGGCCTACTGCATCGTCTGTAAGTGACTTGAAGTAGAGCTTATCAATAGCATCGCTTGCGTTGGAGATGAGTTCTCTTAAAAATATCTCTTTATGAGTGTATATAGAGTTGATCATCATCTCAAGAAGTTTTTTGGATTCTGCTTTGAACTGTTTTGTTTCCATTATTAATTCACTCCATATAAAATCAAATTAGCACTCGAACACTCCGAGTGCTAATTATTAGTATAGTACATTTTTCTGAAAAAATCAAGTGCCTTTACAAAAATTATTCTTCAAGGGCTTTGAGCGCCTTGATTTCGTCTTTGTTGACCTTGATCACTGAGTCCTTGATAATGGTAACTTCACTTCTGTCGATGATAACAGGTACTGCGCTGTCGTTTTCCGGACGAACCTTAAGTTTTCCTGTAATGATGTTAGCCTCCTCAACGTATCCCTTGACTTCATTCGGCATACGGACATAGGCACCGGTCTTAGGTGTGATCTTAAGAAGCTCCTCATATGTGTTCTGCTCGTACTTGAGGCAGCACATAAGTCTTCCGCAGGTACCGGATATCTTTGTCGGGTTGAGTGAAAGACCCTGTTCCTTAGCCATCTTGATGGAAACAGGCTGGAACTCACCTATGCAGCCCTTGCAGCAGAATTCACGTCCGCATATACCGAGTCCGCCGAGTATCTTGGCTTCATCGCGGACACCGATCTGCCTGAGTTCTATTCTTGTTCTGAACACGGCAGCCAGATCCTTTACAAGTTCACGGAAGTCAACACGTGTTTCGGCTGTGAAGTAGAACAGGATCTTGTTGTTGTCAAACGTGTACTCAACATCGATCAGATTCATGTCGAGACCGCGCTTCTTTATTTTCTGCTGGCAGATGGCAAATGCATCTTTCTCTTTCTGTTTGTTTTTCTTTACCACTTCAAGATCCTCCGGAGTGGCAATTCTGATAACTTCCTTGAGTTCGGAAGTAACAGCACTGTCTTCGAGCATCCGGTTCGGGATTACGACCTCACCGCATTCAACACCGCGGACTGTTTCGACAATGGCTTTCTGGCCGGCCTCGGCCTTTATCTTTCCCGGAGCGAAGTAATAGATCTTTCCGTTTTTCTTGAATCTTATTCCGACTATTTCTACCATGTTATTATTCCTTTACATTAAAGCTGTCTGAAAGCCGTGATCTCACCGCAGAGAACCGACGCGATCAGCTTGATATTTACATTTTTATCGATAAGCGAGTACGCTTTTCCGAGTGCGTCGTGCATCCTTTCACAGGCATTCATTGTCGTACCGGATGACAGTTCACGTGCTCCTCTGTCATAGCATCCTGTCATGCTGCCAGGATCATAACGCAGCGCAAGGGCATCACGGATTATGCAGTCGAGCATTCCTATGACGGTTTTAAACATATCCTTGTCGGCCGAAGCATCAGTAAGATTCTTCAGTATGCCGTACTCGTCCCTGTTAATTATACAGTCTGTGACCTTTTTTGTCAAATCAACAGCGGTCTTCATGGCATCTGAACTGATGTATTCCAGACACCTGCCGGCATTACCGCCGAAAACAGACGCTGCCTCTTCCGCATCCGCTCCGGAAACACCGCACGCAGCCAGTGCTTCCATAAGTTCTTCACGGCTCAACGGCGCAGCATTCAGGGTTATGACTCTTGAACGAATGGTCTCGAGGATAACGTTTCTGTCCGTCACGGTAAAGATAAAATACGCATGATCCGGCGGCTCTTCAATAAGCTTGAGCAGCGAGTTCTGCGCCTGAACGGTTATTTTGTCAGCGTCAGTGAATATATATATTTTCCTGTCGCCGTTATTCGGTTTTATATACGCATCCGAGCAGATCTCCCTGACCGTATCGACAGAAAATCCGCCCAGCTTGCCGCTATGCTCCGCATAGATAATATCCGGATGGGTGTGTTCTGAAGCAAGATGACATGACCTGCACGCAAAGCACGGCTTCTCCGCACTTTCACACACAAGCAGTGCTGCAAGCCAGTCAGCAATAGTCTTCTTTCCAAGCCCCTTCTCACCGCATATAAGGAACGAATGAGCCATTCTGTCCTTTTCGGACATATTTATTATAGTTTCTTTTATTAATTTATTTCCATAGATTTTCATTCCAGATGATTATTCCTTTATATCGTTCTTTACGACTCTCACTGTATCGATACCGAAGCTCTGCATTATTTCTGCAAGTTCCGGTGAGATGAGTTCGCCGCTTACGGCTATCGGTACGGCGGGAGGGCACGGGAGGTCGAGGGAGGTGCAGATGCGTCCGGTGGATTTGTTTACCGGTATCTCTTCGTAGTCACGGAAGGCGGCTTCACGAATTGTTAGTATCTTCTCCGGAGGCGGAAGGTGGAATTTTTCTTCCTTCGGATATTCCGGAACGAAGTCAGTCTTCATGAGCACATCTGCCACCTTAAGATATGCATCGTGATCGTCGCACGGTGAGAAGAGCATTACTATGTAGGTATCGTCTGCGTATTCGTATTCGATGCCGTTCTCACGGAGATATGCGGCAAGTACTGATCCCTTTATGCCACTCCTCGCAGCATTTACTGTAAAGTGAAGATCTTCGCGGTCGAAGGCCGGATATGAGATGACATAACGTTTTTCCACTGTCCTCCGGAGTTCATCCGTCCATTTTACTGCGTCTGCAAGCTTCCCGCGTATTTCATCAGCGATAAAGCGGTTGCACAGATCAAGTGAACAGGTTATGAGATAGGACGGACTGGTGGAGGCAAAAAGCAGCATGGCTTCCTTCTCCTTTGAAACGTAACGCTCGTTTCCAACATGCAGATAAGCCGCTCCCGTCAGTGCCGGAAGCATTTTATGTGCCGAGTCGCAGCACAGATCAGCCCCCAGATGCACCGGATGGCGGTTTTCGCTGTAAAACGGCAGCAGTCCGCCGTGGGCGTTATCAACTAGAAGTACCGCGCCGTAACGGTGGCACAGATCTGCCAGCGTCTTTATATCTGCCATTGCACCGAGATAATCCGGCGATGTCACGTAAAGGCAGGCATTCTGATTCGCCTTAAGTTTTTCTTCGACAGCGTTTAAAGGTATCTGCCCGGAAACGTAGGTGTCAATATACTCCGGCATTATCCAGTCCGGATCGATGTCAAGAAGCGTACAGGCACTAAGAAATGCACGGTGAACGTTTCGCACAGCAATGACTTTCCTGCCCTCGCGTTTTACAAGGGCGAGCATGGTCTGTATGCACTGGGTCGAACCGCCCGTGGAATAGAACGTTGCCTTCGTTCCGAAAAGCTCTGTGGCATTTCTCTCGCTTTCAGCTATTATCCCCTCGTCCGAAAACAGATTGCCGGCATCGGTTATTTCGGTCAGATCAAGTCTGAATATTTCCGACAGTTCATTGCCGGTTTTCTTCCCCTTGTGTCCCGGCATATGCATACGCAGCGTGCCGCTTTCAGCATATGAGATCAGATAATCATAAACCGGTGTGTCCATTGAATCCGCTCCTGTAAAAGCGTTTCAGGAAACGCAGACCATAAAAATGATCCGGCATTCTCCTTTAACGAATTCCAAAAAATCATATGTTTATTATAACACAACCGCGGTCTGTCTGCAAGGCAAACAAAACCGCGGTCAGTGTTACGAACCTTTTTTATTAAGCTTATAGAAATACTCCACAGCAAACTGTATTTTGGTTGCGTTGAAGCCTTCTTCAAGCGGATAGATAAAATAAGTATTGTCAACAGTCGAAAGAGTAACGCACTGACCTTTTCCACGGTAGTCGTACTCGGTATGGATCGATGTCATCGAAGATGATGAGAAGAACATCGTTTCAGGTTCCGTTTTTCCGTAGTCCTTAAAGGTAAGATAAAAGCCCTCCTTTTTATGGACAAGCCTTCCCTCGCCAAGATCAATGAAGTTTACCGCATTCGGAAGCGACTCTATTCTTACTTTCATGTCAAGGGCGTATCTGTCTGCGCCGATCTCTTCATGCACGCAGCGTCTCTCATATTCGTACCAGTCCGGGATATGCGAGAATTCATCCTCACTGCCGTCCGGCTTTACCATGCGTCCGTATTCAGTCATATGTCGCTTTGCTCCGCAGGATGTGCATTCGATGTCCGCACCGGAAGTCTTCATGCAGAACTCTTTTCCGCACTCAGGACATAAGTATAACGGCTTTTCTATTCCCTCGGCACGCTTTTCATAGGTTACCGCCATCTTCGTTTCATACTGCCAGGCGTATTCGTCATAGGCAAGGAATTCTGAAAGCTTTGCATTTATCTCCGATTCGTCTGCCTTTTCCACTTCTTCACGGGTAAATACCTGCGTAATAGTCGCATCGAGCAGGACTTCCTTACGCATGGTCAGGTTCCAGATAGGTGACTGAAGGTAATTTCCCCGCATATTCAGGACAACTACCGGAACGTCAAGATATTTTACCAGTTTAGCAACAGATTCCGGAAGTTCGGAACTGGTTCCGACGTTGGCATATCTCGCCTCAGGATAGAGGACGAGTATCCCTTTTCTGAGCATAACATTCCGTATGTTCTTTATCAGGGAAATGTCGTTTACGAACTTTCTTGTACCGAGGCATCCCACCTGACGGTAGATCCACTCGCCGTAGTTTTCGAAACCTTCAAGCTCGGAAACGTAATTGGCGCGGAACGGGAAAAGTGCCAGCGGCGAAACAAGAAAATCCATGAAGGCATGATGGGTGCCGAGAACGAGAAACGGCGGTTTCAGTCCCTTCATGCGGACTTTGTTTATACGAAGCTTTGAACTCCTTGTGGCAAACCAGCAGATTGCCCAGATAAGAGGCATCATGAAAAAGTTCTGCTTCGGCGGTATACGTTTGCGGTCAAAAGGCGTTGTGTCCGGCTGCTTCTTCATACTGTGACCTCATCTCTGTCCCTTAAAATGTATCTTCTGACAGGCGGAATGATACTCAGAACGTAGTAGAGCACACCTGTTCCAAGGAAAGAAAATCCGGTAGGTGTCAGTCGGAAAAGAGTCATGCTGTGAATCTCACCGGAAAGCGGATTGTAGATGAGCAGTGACATGGCGCATCCGGCAGCAACACAGGCAAGTCCGACAATGTTGAATCCGCCGGTATAGTCGTAGACTGTGCTTTTTCCGAGGCCGTATGCACCGCGGAGAGAGAGCTTCTGCTTTCGTACGAAGAAGAAATCCACGAACAGAAGAGCGGCAAGCGGAGCATATACACAGGCACTGACTGTGAGGAAGGAACCGAAGTACTCGATGATCTTTCCCCATACGCAGAGAATGCCGACGTAAACTGCAAGTATCATGATGAGGAGGCGGTAATCTGCTTTACGGAACGACGTCTTGAGCATTACGCCGTAGATGTACGAACCGACAGCCTGTGTTCCGATATTGGCGAAGGCAACGAGAAGGAGCGAGCTGAAGGCAAGAGCGGGAACGGAAAGAGTCGCAAGCATGAGTGTCGGGTCGTCGATCATCTCGCCTGTAACGTGGTTCATGGCAATTGCCATAACTGCGCCTACAACTACGAAAAATGAACCTGCAGCGCCCTGACCGAGCACGCCTGCCCAGAAACCGGAGCTTTCCTTTCTGGTGAGACGAGGCACTTCCGCCATACCGCCGACGAGGGTGATAACAAAGGCAAAATTCGCTTCAATGGAAATGATGTACGGTATTATACTCTTCGGATATGCTGAAGTATCAGGTTTGTAGTTCCATATCGTATCAAACGGAACGGAAGTGAATCCGACTATGACAACAACTACTCCGAGGGCAAGAAGAAGCGGAACGAGTATACGTGTTGTAAAAGTTATCGATGTGACACCGCGGTAGGCTATTATGGTTCCGGCTGCAACGCAGAGAAGCTGAAGTGCAAGATGCGTCCACCCGGGCAGCGTCACCCCGAACAGTCCCGCCAGATTCCCCATGGAAGATGCAAACAGATCCGCACAGACGGCGTACCACGGAAAATTGATAACAATTATCACGACTGTCATGAACGTAACACCCTTGTGTCCGAAAACAGATTTGAGCCATACCCAGATATCGATGCCGTACCGCACTGAAAGTATGACCGGAAGCTGGTATATCGCAAGCATGAGTACCGCGCCGAAAAACGCGCCGATAAGAAGCTGTTTAAATCCTACCTTCGGAAATACGGCTTCGCCGTATATACCCACAAAAAAACACAGCCTGTATGCGTTACAGACTGCGTTTTCTATATTGCGCACTGTTTAATTGTCTTTGCTGCGGCAGCCCCCTGCCGAGGAAATGTTTTGCTCAGAAATCTCCGTTTGCATCAGATGTCAGCATCAACCTCATCAAGATCAAGTTTCTGACTGTCCGGTCTGTCCCCTACTATTGCAGTCATAATGCACAGAAGTGCAGGAATGCAGATAAGAGCTGCATTGAATTTACTGCTGTCCTGTCCTACATACGAAACCGCTGCAAATGTAAGAATGCCAAGTACAACTGATAAAACTGTCATGAACTTTCTCATTTTAACTCCCCGCTTTCGCAATCATAAAAATATAATAAATATCTCCCTTTTTTCGGAACCGCTGAACTGCTCATCATTCATTTCAGCCAGCTTTTCCGTATCGCTTTCGATGTAAATTATATTATCACAATAACTTTAATTTGTAAACGGGTATAAAGAAATTTTGTTCACATTCACAAACGATGTATCTTTGGTTAGGTGAATATGAATAACGAGAATTAACATTATTTTCTATTTAATTGCCAATCATTAGGAGAAAAAATACCTGTTAGGGCGAAATGATTACCTGTTAGGGCGAAACTGTTTACTTCCGGTCATCAATATGGTACAATCAAGTTACTGCAGTAAATAATTTACATTGTATAACTACTCCGGATATGTTATACTAAAAAGGAGGAGAAGAATGAGCGAAGTCTATGACGGAGCCTTCCGATCTATTATTAACGAATGTTGCCAATTCGTACTGCCGTTTATCAATGAAGCTTTCGGTGAAAACTACTCCGGCAACGAACAGATAGTCTTCTACCCTAACGAGCATTTCATTATTCAGAATGAAGATGCCGATAAAAGGAGAATCACTGATACCAATTTTACTGTTATCGGTGAAGGAAAAAAGAACTATCATCTTGAATGTGAAAGCAGTCCCTATTCGGATAATATGCTCTTACGCATTTTCGAGTATGATACGCAGATTGCACTTGACAACAGCAAAGTAACAGAGGATGCAATAACAGTATCCTTACCTCACACCGCTATTCTTTATCTAAGAAGCAGCAGAAAAACGCCAAAGAAACTGAAGATAAGTATCGAAGTTCCAGGCGGAAAGCACATCAGTTACTACGTTCCGGTCGTCAGGATGAAAAGCTACACGATAGAACAGATCTTTGAAAAGAAGCTATACATGCTCATACCGTTCTATATTTTCAATTTTGAAAAAGAACTGCCTGCGTGTGAAAAGAACGAAGAAAAGCTTAAGATCCTTGAAAGCAAGTTTAAGCAGATATCTGACAGACTTATTGAACTTAGAGACAAAGGCGAGATCACAGCGCTGGAGTACAACACCATCGCTAGCCTTTCAAAGGATGTTATAAACCAGATTGCAAAGAAATACAAATCAGTCAGCAAGGGAGTTGGTAATATTATGCGCGGACCTATGATCATTACCGAAGGAATGAAAATCTATGATGAAGGTATGCAAAAGGGCGAGATTAACGGCATCCTTAAACATCAAATCGAAACTGCCAAAAATATGATTTTCGACGGTGTTTCAGATGATCTTATCATTAAGTACTCCGGGATTTCACCTGAAAAGCTTGAAGAACTCAAAGCAGAAATGGCTAAAAGCTAAACCTAACTGAATACAAAACCGACCTCAGTAAAGTTGATTTTTACTTTACTGAGGCCGTTTTTCGTAAATTATGAAAATTAAACGGGGCCTTCAAAATGCTGCGCATGAAAATGTGCAGCATTTTTTCTATAGCATCATCCGGTTCGTAAGAGGCGGATGATACCGAATGATACCATCAGCCGGCGAGGCCGGAGCGTTCTATGCCTTCTGTGAAATGCTTCTGCAGGAAAATATACATAACAAGCATCGGCGAGATGGACATAAGGCAGGCAGCCTGGGTCCAGACTACGTACTCGCGGGCGGAGACTCTGAGACTTGCATCGTTGAAGAGTGCGGCGTTGAGGACCGGCTGAATGTTTTTTATTGTGAGGGCGAGTGTGCGGTTGCTGCTGAAGAATGCGTTGCATACGTAGTAGTCGTTCCAGTACCACACCACTGCAAAAAGAAATACTGTAAGCAGCGAGGATAGTGCATTCGGCATCATGATCACCAGAAACGTCCTTAACGGACCGCATCCGTCGAGACAGGCGGCATCTTCAAGTTCACGCGGAAGGCCGCGGAAGAACTGCCTGAAGATGAATATCATGATACCGGCCCTGATACCATTTGCTGTCATGGCAGGCAGATACATAGTCCAGGCTGTATTTATCATTCCCAGAGACTTGAACAGATCATACTGCGGAAGCAGGATCACCTGCGGCGGTACGAGTATCATGAGGATCACCACGGCAAACAGTATCTTTTTCCCCTTAAACTGAAACCGTGCGAACCCATATCCTGTCACTGCCGTCGAAATGATCTGGCAGAATGAACACCCGATATTTATAAAAAGCGTATTTACAAGTGTATTTTTCAGATCCATTGCTCTTGCAGTTTCCTTAATGGCATCAAGCGTGAAATGCCTCGGTATCCACATGACCGTCGGATCATTCATGTCACCGCGTTCCCTGAAAGCACAGCTTATCATGAAAATAAGCGGATACAGGATAACAAAACAGAGTCCGGTAAGAATAAGCGTCCTGAAAACAGGCCAGACTGCATCTGTTATCCTTTTTCTTCTGAGATATGTCAGCTGTTCCTTTGACATGAGCTTCTCATGTTCTTTTTTTCTGTCGTGTCTTTTTTTCTTTTCTTCTTTATTCATCAGTCGACCTCGTAGTAAACGTGTTTTCCGATCACAAGAAAAACAAGTCCCACCATCAGGATAACTATTCCGAAATATGACCATACCATAGCTGCTGCAAGCCCGTATTTCCAGTCGCTCTGCATAGCTATTATACGTTCCATTACCTTGTTGCCTGAATCAGTGAATGAATCAATGACCGTAAACACGAGGTTTGCAAGTATCATCGGGCTTACATACGGAAAGGTGATCTTCCAGAAGTATTCCCATGCCGTGGCACCCTCGAGTTCGGCCGCCTCTCTTGCCGACGGCGGAATATTCTGAAGTGCCGCAAGAAAGATGAGTATCTGAATTCCCGAATGCCACACTATGGCGAAAATTCCGTCTATGGTATGCTTTATTGTATCTGTCAGTGTCTGACTCAGTCCGTAAATACCTGTAAACTCCAGCAGATCAGTAACCATATCTGTTTCAAATACAGTTGAGAACTGCTCGGCACCTTCAGCTCCGCTGACATTCATATCACCGGTTATAACCGCATAGACCGGCCCGGATGCAACTATTACCGGAAGGAAGAAAACCGCTCTTACAAATGTCCTTCCCCGGAATTTCTGATTTATCAGCACAGCTGAAAACATTGAAAATATAAGGATTATCGGCGTCGTCCTCAGCATCTCAGCGATCTCATCGGTAAGATATGTGCGGAAATACGGATCTTTTGTCAGCGCTGCAGAATAGTTTTTAAGCCCCGTCCACACACCGCCGGCACCGGGAGTAACATCTTCAAATGAATAGATAAACGAATTTGCCACCGGAATTATAAAAAACACAAGTGTACCGATGATCCAGAGACTCAGAAAGCCGTAACCGTACAGGCTTTTCTGCTTTTCATAGGAAAGACGTGCTTTTCTTTTTTCCTTTTTCATCAGTCGCCTGCACCTCCGTCTTCTCTAAGATAGTCGTCAAGAACCCAGGTTTTGCTGCCCGAAACAACAGTTCCGGCGGAAAGATCAGTCTTCATTACTGTACCGTCCGAATAAACCGTGGTTATGACATCCCCGTTCACCGTATAGTCTGTAATATACTCATCCTTTACATCTGACAGTATATCAGTTATGAACTTCTGGCTTCTGCATGCATAACCGCTCCAGAAACCGCTGTCAGCATAGAAATATTTATCGTACTCAGTATCCTTGAGTTCACTTGTTTCAGTGCCTGTAAGATCAAACCGTAGTCCGCTTCCTGCAGAAGCCGCCATAAGTATAAGCTTTTCGGGATCGGCATCACCGTTTACTGAAGTGGATGAATACGGGATAAGTCCGTGAAGAACAAGCTGATAAAAAGGCAGATCACCGTCAAAAATATCATATCCGCTTGAACGGAGCGGAACATCCGAAATATGATCGGTGTATCCGAACGCATAGGCGGAAGCGCCTCTTGAGTATACGAAACCGATATCTTCGTCAAATTTCTGAAGTCCGTCGCAGATGTATTTTTCCGCAACGCACCGTTCAATATGTTTCTTTCCGTAATCGCCGTAAAGGACTGTGGTTATCTCGCCCGGACATATGCCGTTCAGTGATCTTCTGCAGTAGCCCGTGGTTATATCATTGAATATGCCCGGGAAAACCGCAGGTGAAAGCAGTGACTGCGGCTTCTTCTGTCCGTCCTTCGTTCCGTAGGCGAGACTGAATTTTATCTGCTTCGAATACTGGCCCGATGCACGCATTGCCGTATCGCTGAACTCCCAGTAACCGTTTCCGGATGAAAACGTAATATTGTTCACGGCAGGGCAGAACCGTACACCCATACTCATAAACAGTGAAGTCATTTTCCTGAAGCCTTCCTCACCGCCCAGCGTGCGTGAAGGTCTCGCTGAAACATCGACCTTTCCTTTAATTCCGTCATCGGTCCAGTTTTCCAGACTTACTATCATTTCACCGGCTCCTCCGTTTCTAAGTTCAGAAACTATCTCACCGGCTTTTTCAAATGTCGTTACTGCCTTTTTTTTCGTCACGGGAACACCAAGAAACGGTTCTTTGCATGTTACTCCGCCGTAAAGATCGATGCAGAGCGGAAGTCTGTCGTTCTTCTTTTCCACTTCCTGTTCATCGATAAGATACTGCCGGTACATGGCTGCCACTTCAGCACATCCGGTGTTTCGGCCGCCTGTCGGGAAAAACTTCAGTTCAAGTGAATCAGTTCCTATGTCACTGTTTTCAAATACTGTCAGAGGTTCGCTGTTCATGTAGTAAGTGTCGCTGTTTCTGAGAACGAACCTTGATGAACACGTATTGTAGCTGCTCTTGTTAAGACCGCTGACTGATGCCTGTATAAGTACATTTGAATCGCCGCGGCTGATAACCGCAAGCATTGCGTTGCCGTTTTCCTTTACCGATGCATAGACCGGAAGATAAACCTCCTCAGTCCTGTCAGGCGCATACTGCGGAACTGCAGTGATATCTGTTCCGTACACTTTGGCGGAATATGCACGGGAGCCGGTTTTTCCGTTATTGAAATCTATTTTTGCCCCGCATCCGTCCGGAATAATGTAGTATCCTTTTTCATAGTTTCCTGCCGCCATAATGTTAGGCAGAACAGACAGTTCAAGAATTATGCTGCTCTCATCGCCGTCACGCTTTGTCTCTCTGAAAGATGCAGTATCAGCACTCGCACGCAGACATTTTTCCTCAAGTGTATACTTTACCGGAATAACAAATCCGGTCAGAGGAAAACGGTAAGTCACTTCCAGCGTGTCACCCTTGATCCTGCAGCTTCGTTTTGAATTTCTGGCAGAACGAAGAGTCGATCCCGTTCTCTGTTTCGGATCACCGTATACCACAACGAGCGATGACTCCAGTTCCTTCTTCACAGTTGCCTTAGCCGCAGGATCGCCCTCTGCATTTACAGGTGATGACCACCAGACATACCCGTTCTTTTTGTTTTCAAGCGCAATAAGATCCTCTTCCTCTGAATAAAAAAGAATAAGATTTTCATTTTCGCAGGCTCTGGTCATCGTCTTAAGGACTTCATTTTCCGTCCTCATGACATAATCTGTGTTTTCGTTATTTTCCCCGGCTTCATTTACTTCGGTTTCCGTCACTTCCGCAGCAGACTGTACAGGATCTTCCGTTACCTGTTCAGCAGATATGCAGAACGCCGGTAAAAGCATGCACAAAGCCGCTGCTGCCGCAGCAGATCTTAAATATTTTTTCTGCATTTCCGCTCACCGCCTTTAAACCTTGATCCTGTACTGGATCTCAGTATAGATAGAATAAATAAAAAGTCCCGCCTTCTGGAAAAGTGAAAGAACAAGCACCAGAAGAAACATCATTATAAACATTGAAACGATCGTAAGAAAAACCGCTGATACCGTCTTTGCCGCCGTGTACTGATGCACAGTTTTGACCGCATTGAAAAGAAGAACTCCGCTCCACAGTACTGCCGTACCGTAAACACATGAAATAAACACACCCTCGTCAGCTATGAGCACATTCGACATAAGTGTGGTGATAAACAGAGAAGCCACATACGGTATCAGTGCGTAGGCACTGAAAATACAGATACGGCGCAGCGTGCCCTCACCGTCAAGCAGAGTACAGACTGACCAGTTACCGACGACCCAGGCCGCAAACAGTACGATACTCTTTACTATGTAGGGAATTATGTTGAATATCCTGTCATAGCTGTCATGAAACTGAAAGCCGTACAGCCTGTCATGGATCACCGTTCCGGCAAAAAACAGAAAAACAATAATAAAAGCGTATTTAAGTGAACCGCTTTTCTTCCAGCGCATATCCTCAAAACCTTCGAAGGGATGGAATACCGCATGGCTCACCCACTGCTTTTCCGAAAGGTCCATCATAGAGCTTTTCCTCCTTTCTGCCGGCTGTCCGTCTTTTTCCTGAAACGCAGTACTGCGCACAGCACCACAGCCGCAGTTATAAGAAATGCAAGCAGCGGAAAATGTTCACTTATCCATTTTTCACGCGCGCCTTCAAAAGCACGGTCATAGCGCCATCCTGAATCGGCAAGCTTTGCGTATTTCATCGCTTCTTCATATCTGCCCTGATTTATATAGGCATCAGCTATTCCGATAAATGCTCTCCGGTAGCTGCCATCTCTTCCAAGCACCTCGAACCACGGTCCGAGAGCCTCGTCGTAATATCCGGCGTTGTAAAGGCGTTCGGCTTCATGCACTTTCCCGCCGAAATCAGTTTTTTCAAAAACAGTTATGGTATTTTTCTGCGAATCGGAAACGTAAACACATTTTTCCGTTGATTCAATGGCCGATACCTGTCTGAATGTCCCCGTCTGACTTCCCTTTCCGCCGAAAATAAAAAGCAGTTCGCAGTCTTCATCGTACTGGAACACTCTTCCGTTGGTGTAGTCGAGACAGTTCATATTACCGTAAGGATCAGTATCAATATCTATAAAAGAATTCTGAGGATAGTCGCTGTAGTCAGCCGTCGGTCTGTCACCGAATTCCGTGTAGATGCCCTCAAACAGATTGTAACCGGCTGCGTTTACTTTCTTGATCCTGTCAGTGTCCTGGGAAAGCGAGCTGCTGCATGTATAGATAAAGCCTTTACTATCAATGTCAAACCCTGAAACAGCCGAAGGGACTGTATTTGTCATATACTTACGCATTTCCTCACCGGCAAACAGCTTAAAAAAATGATCCTTAATGACTTTGCCGGTCTGTCCTACCCTGTTCGCACCGTAAAATCCCCTGAAACTTCCGTCAGGAGAAAACATAACAGCACCGGTATTTACATTTGAGTCAACTGCGTAGATGAATCCGGCCTTGTCACACAGCACCTTTTTCGGCATGAATGTTACCGCAGTGTACTGGTCTGAATCCGGTCGGGTGATGACAAGATCAGTCTTTCCTGTCTGGTCGCAGCGAATAATACGCGAATTATCCGTATCAGCAATGTAGATCATGCCTTCAGCGGAAACGTAAACTCCGCCGGGACTGCTTAAGACAAGCTTTTCTCCCTCATAATCAAACTCGGTCAGAACAGCAGACGCTCCTTCAAGATCACCGTCAGCTATTATGATACGGTCATTTCCGCTGTCTGCGATGTAAAATTTTCCGTCCTGCGCTATAAAAAGATCTGAGATCTCTGAAAATCCGGAAATTCCGAGATCTTTTCCGTAAACGCTTCGTACCGCTTCATAGCCGGCCTGTGACGGTATCGCATCTCCCCAGCGGTCATAGCTGTACGTGGCACTTGTCTGCTGAGCGGAAGCAGGATATGCATAAGAAAAGCAAAGCCCTGCCGCAGATAATGCTGCTGCTATTTTCTTTATCCTGTGCACATCCTCACTTCCTTTCATATTTCTTTCCTCTGGCTGCGAAATTTCTTTTACTGAAGGGGCGTGGGGGCGAAGCCCCCACATATCCTCCCCCTCCCTCAGAGAGCGTGTTACCCCAATTAAATCTTTATTTTGGTAATACGCTTCTGTGCTGCCTTCCCCCCTCCCTTGAGGGAGGGGGCAGGGGGTGGGTGATCCCGGCTTTAATCTTTAATTCCGGAGTGCGCCATAGTTTCAATTACGTTCTTCTGCGCTGCAACAAAGAATATCACCGGCGGTATCAGCATGAACACTGCCGCTGCCATTGCAACGCCCTGACGTGCTATACCGGAGGCCGCTGCCTGAGCGACTGCCGTCGGCAGAGTCTTGAGCGATTCGTCGAACACGTACGATCCGGACTGTATGTTCCACGCCGACTGGAAGGCAAATATCATAAGCGTCATAAGCGCCGGTTTCTGGTTCGGCATTACAATATTCCAGCAGGTGCGGAACATTCCGGCTCCGTCTACCTTTGCCGCTTCTATCATGGCATCCGGTATCTGGCTGATGGACTGCCTCATCAGGAATACGCCCATCGGGGTCGCAACTGACGGAAGTATCAGCGCAGCGTAGGTATCTATCATGCCAAGTTTCGCGATGACCATGTACTGGACTATGTAAATGACATTGCTCTGGTAGAGCAGTGATACGACAATAACTGAATTAAGGAATCTGCTTCCTTTGAATTTTCCCTTGGCAAGCACAAACGCCGCCATCGATGCGGTAAAGCACTGAGCCAGTGTTACTGCTGCCGTTACGAAAACGCTGTTTGCGACATATCTTGAAAAAGGCACCCACAGCTGTCCGGCCGCCCTGAACATCTCGCGGAAATTGTCGAGAGTCGGGTCCATGGCGTAGAATTTCGGCGGAAAAATGAACCATTCCTGCGACGGCTTTATCGACATTACCACTGCAAGGTATATCGGAAGGGCCATAAACAGAGCGAGAACAAACAGAAAAATGAAAATGCAGACTGTTCCGCCGTTCTTTCTGCCGGCTCTGCCGGATGAGGCCTTAAGTTTTTTTGCATCTGTCATTAAACCTGATCCTCCTCTGCCAGAACTCTGGTAATGAGCTTGTTCACACCGTACATCACAAGGAACAGCACGGTGCATATAGCTGAGGAATATCCCATCTCATAGCGGACCCAGCCGTAGTCGTAGGCATGGGTCATAACAGTATGCGCCGCATAATCCGTACTCGGAAATCCAACAAGGTTTCTTCCGACGATATCAGCGGTGAAAGCAGCGACTATCTGCATGACAGCGGCAAAAAGCATCTGAGGCTTCATTGCCGGAATGGTGATGTAGACAAGTTCCTGCCAGCGGCTCTTTATCCCTTCAACTGCGCCTGCTTCATACAGGCTTTTGTCGATATTCTGGAATCCGGCACGAAGTGCAAGAAATCCCGCGCCAAGGCTTATCCAGAGCTGAACGAGTATGACCACGAAAAGGATGTAACGTGAATCCGTGAGCCACTGTCTGGCCGATGTCAGTATACCGAGATCCATGAGAACCGAGTTGACGTATCCGTACTGGTCACCGCTGAAAATGAGCTGCCATACCGTGTAGACGCTCGCCATGGACGGTATGTAGAATATCAGCGTGAACACCGTCTTCAGACGTTTCGGAAGCTCGTTTATAAGCCATGCCAGCATAAAGCAGAGCACGTAGCTTACCGGTCCCGAAAATATCGCAAATATAAGCGTCGTCCTTATTGAGCGGATGAATATTCTGTCCGAAAGAAACAGATTTTTGAAATTGGAAAGTCCCGTAAAATGAGGCATATTGATCATATCAAAGTCCGTAAATCCCACCGGCAGTGAAATGAGCACCGGTATCACGGTAAACAGCACAAAAAACGCAAGAAACGGCGCCAGCATGAGCCAGCATTCGATGCTTTCAGATCTGTTGTAAGACCGCTTTTTTTTATTTTTTTCCGGCTTCAAGCTTTCGCCTCCTTTACACATGGTTTTAATGCGTACAAATTCACATATACTCTTTTAGTATACAATATTTCATGGGATTAATCAATAACATTTCATACTTAAATCAGATTAAAATAAAAAAAGCTTCGCACCATCACGGTATGAAGCTTTTTGGCGTAAACTGTAGTTATTCTGCAAGATCTTTAAGTTTGCGTTTTATTTCAGTATTTATGTCGCGGTTGTACCACATAATCGTGTCACGCGGGTTGCGGTGGCTGTTTACTGTTTCACGGAAGGCAGTCATGATGTTTCGGGTAACTGCGTAGGATGCCGGGATGACCGGGATCTCTTTGAGTTCACTCCGCTGGGCTTCGAGGATCTTAAGTTCCGAAGGGGTCCAGGAGAGATTTGAAAGTGCCTCCGTGTTTGCTGTGTCATAGCGTCCCATTGTTCCTAGCAGACCTTCGACCAGAGTGCCGTATTCCGACTGTACATCTGTCGATGTGAACCATTTAAGGAACTGCCATGCGTCGTCCTTGTTCTTTGTTTTCGTGAAGACAACCGCTCCGCTTCCTGCTGAGTTTGCCGCATGTGAAACTGTGCCGTCCGGGAGTTCGGTGCCCGGAACGAGAGTAAAGCCCCACAAGCCGTTGAGTTCAGGTGCAGCCGACTTCAGCTGATTGCAGAAAGTGTAGTTCTGTATCACGATCGGATAGGTTCCGTCGCGGAAACGGCTGAACGGGTCGTAGACCTGCTCGAAACGGTAGTCAGTGTACAGGTCAGTCCATTTTTCAAAGGACTGCACCGCACTTACGCTGTCGAACGTTGTGGAACTCATGTCGTCGTTATAGTAGCCGAGCCCGTTCTGTAGCATGAGAAGGGCAAATGTATGTCCCGGTTCAGTCGAAGCTGAGATATTCGAGGACGGGAGCACCAGACCTGCGTGAAGATTATTACGCTGCAGGGCAGGCATCATTTCCACAAGGTCGTCCCAGGTCTCAGGAAGCGTGGTTATTCCAGCTTCGGTGAGGATATCCTTGCGGTAGAACATAACCGGAAAGCTCTGTGAAAGCGGCATTCCGTATACTCCGCCGTCGTAGGTGTACTGGGTCATGGCTTCTTCCTGGAAGTTTTGTTTTGCATCTTCAAAGCCGTCTTTTTCGTCAAGTCTTTCAAGAAGTCCTCGTGCAGCAAGGTTTACCGGAAACTCACCGCCAAGGAACAGCGCCACGTCCGGACCTTTTCCGGCAAGAGCCGCTTCAACAACTCCGCCCTGAACTATGCTTATATTGACCGGTATGTCGTATACCGGAGTAAATTCCGATTCGACCAGCTCCTTTACCGCAAGGGCCTGATCACGTCCGAGACTCACCCAGACATCCAGTGCGTCTTTCTTCTCCGAGCCGGAAACGAGACTGTAATCCTGATCAAACGACGCAAAAAAGGCCTTTGCTCCGAACGCAAGAGACGAGAAGAAGTTTTCCTTTACCGGTGAAAACTCCGCATCTGCAGAAGCTATCTCAATATAGTCGATCTCAAGCGGCTGATCGCGGTAGTCACGTATCCACGATGAAATGGCCGCAATGTTGTCCTTTAACTGTGAAAGATACATCGGAATACGTGCCGGTTTTTCGGTACATTTATCGAGAATAACGTACATACGCTCGATGCCCGCAGCTTCGGATCCGGTAAATCCGGTAAGATTCTCTATGCTTTTCTTTATCTCCTTCAGCCTGCCGGAAATGTTCTTAAAATCGCCGGTTATTTCCGGAATTACACGGTCAACATTGTAGTCCGTGTACTTGTCAGGCGAAGGGCCCGTGATCATAAGTATTCTTCTGTAGTATTCATTAAGTTCGCCCACCACCGGTTCAAGGCGCCTCATAGGCTCACCTATATCGCCCGGAACGGCTTCCATGGTGATGGTATGTGTGTTTCCGGCAGTAAGATAAACGTAAATATCTTCGCCGCCGTCAGTCTGCGGAATGACGTTCTGCCAGTCGTTGTCATACCTGAAACGGACATTTTCAAATTCACTGCACGGAACCGTGCCGTCAATGTATATGCGCCTTGCAGAATTGAATCCGCGCATGTAGCGCTGTCTTGCTTTAATACCGAGGCGGTACCATCCGTCCGACTTTATCCCGCCGGCCGGTATTTCCCAGGTGATGGTCTGAAACGCCTTCTGCCAGTTATTGTCGCCGATCGTGTTGTAGACAAGATGTCCCGGATCAGCCGGTGAAGCAAGATAGCTTGCATTGTCCGAAGTAGGATAAAGTGTTGAATCCGACTTGAACGCCGCATCCTCGCCCTCTATACGTATCAGTGCGGATACCGTACCGTTTATTTCATCCGCAGAAGGCTTCGTTTCCTTATAGGACGGGATCTGCTTTCTGCCGTAAAATTTTATATATTCAAGAGCAATGTACGCCCTCGATGCTTCAAAAGTTATTTCGTGAGTTCCCTTTGTAAGATAAAACAGAAGCGGAGCGTTATAGAGTCCGTCCGGATCGTTAAGTGAAGTCTCACACCATCTGCTCTGCTGGACCTGTGCAGGTCTTATCTGGTTTCCGGATGAGTTTACAGTTATCTCCTTTTCATTTACCCAGACTCTGTTAAGGGTTATGCGCGAAGCAGCGTCGAACGGCACTTCACCGTCGACGGAAACCGAAAGCTCCGTAGAAGCCGCATTTCCCACCGGTGCATAGGAAAGATCCATACAGTATACCGCCGTTTCCGGTATTTCAACTTTATACGAAAGCGTTCCTTCAGCCGAGTTCCAGACAAGCGCGTCCTTAGTCACACCAGCCGCATCGGTAAATGCCTTCTTCGTAAAATCCCCGTTTTCAGCTTTCAGATGATCTTCCGCCTTTACGATAACTTCTGCGGATGCAGGTTTCTGCGATGAATACTCGCTGTAGTAATCATGATAACTGCGCTTTTCAGTGTATTCTATTTCATACGAAAGCGGATCATCAGAAGCAGAGACTACATTGAAAGTACAGAGTGATGCATTTGAAAAAGCAAACACAAAAGCAGCAGACAAAGCTGCATATCTTCTGATTTTTCTTGTTTTGTCCATCACACTGTCACCTCCGTCCGATCAGAACAATGTCAGATTTTGTCCGGATCTGCATTATTCCATATACTTAATTAGTATACAATATTTTATAGGATCAATCAATAGTTTTCGCAAGACTTTCATATATGGAAATGCTGATCAGTTATTAAAGCATAGTCATGTCCGCAGTCCGGGCTTCGCTGTCATCATTTACGTATTTCCGGCGAAAAAAAACCGGAAGCAGATTTGATTTTCTGCTTCCGGTAAATGTGTTTTATGTTATGATCACTATCCTGCTGATTTTTTTAATTCAGTTTCCCGCCGTTTTCTTATCGCTTGCAAAGCAGTTTAAATTCAGATAAAACCTTTTTTCTGTTCTTTGTAAGTCCCATAACAGCACGGTAGAAAGGAAGGAACGGTATGAGCCATTTGTGTCTGTAAAAGAACGGGTACCACGACTGGATGAACTCCATAGGGATGAAGATCCTGCTAAAAATATATTTCGCCTTTGAACCTCCGCTCTTTGTCATGAGATTTCCGATATTATTGGCGACTGTTCCGTATGATCCGGAAAAGATATGGTAATCAAGAAGCTTTGTTTCCTCTTCGGTCAGATCATCTGTTTCAAGGAACTTAAGTGCAAGCTCACGGTTGTTCTTTTCATACTCTTCAATGCCGAGTTTTTTTAATTCTTCAGCAATGTAGTCCCAGTCCATGGAATCGCTGAACTTTTTTAAGAATACATAAGTATCCACAAGCGAACGCACACCTGTTCCGCCGGCTGCAAAATGTTTGTATTCATGTGCTGTTATATAAATATAAAAATCTTCTGTTCTGAAATGATAGCCGTAATCATTGTTCTCATCTTTTATAAGGCGGTCTTTCACATCGCCATAGTATTCGTGGAGATTACCAGCATTTGCGGTATGGAAAAGTTCATTGTGCATTTCGAAATTGCAGACCGGCTCCTTGTGATAGGCATCGTCGTTGCCTTTTCCGTAGTGCTCACATTTAAAGCCCAGATCTTCCATGATCTCCTTTATACGCGCACGTTTGCTGCCGTCACATAAAATATCATTGTCGGACATCTGACGCATACCAAGTCTCGGATACCAGTCCTTTAACAGTGAGCCTTTAAGCGGCATGTACCAGATCTTTTCCTTTTCAAGGCGGTCAAGTATCTTCTTACGTTCAGTATCCATAAGAATATTCTTGCGTATCGCCTTTTCCTTTGCCTGACTGAAGTTTTCGTCTTTAATTCCTGCCGATTCAAGTGCATACGCTACACAGGCGGTAAGAGAGTGTTTCTGACACACGTAAAACAAGCCTTTGAGATCAATCTCGTAAAGTCTTTCCTGATCATGTGATGTTCCTCTCAGTACGCATGAAGTCAGCCAGATCATGTCAAGTGCGTTTTTTCTGTATTCATTCTGTTCCATGTTTTTCGATTACTCCGTTTTCTGTAAACTGCAGTATCCTGTCGCATATGTCAAGTGCCGCAGGACGGTGTGTGACTATGACAACTGTTTTGTCAGTCATTGTTTTAAGGTTTTCAAGTACTTTTCTTTCCGTCTGTTCGTCAAGCGCACTTGTTGCCTCATCAAGAAGAAGCACAGGGCAGGCTGAAAAAACTGCTCTTGCAATGGCGATTCGCTGCATCTGTCCTTCAGAAAGTCCTGCACCGCGTTCGCCGAGAAGAGTATCAGCGCCCTGTTCAAGTTCAGACACGAACTCATCGGCACAGGCGATCTTCAGTGCTTTATTCAGTCTTTCGTCATCGGTGGAAGCTTTTTTTTCGGCAAATGAGATTATCTCCCTTATTGTACCGCTGAAAAGCTGGTTTCCCTGCGGAACATAGGCAAAAAGCCGACGCCATTCCGGTGAAAGCTCCTTTTCACCTTCCGTGGATTCAATATACCTAATTCCTCCGTCAAGTCTGTAAACACTCATAAGGAGCTTTAATACTGTAGATTTTCCGCATCCGCTGTGTCCGGTAAACGCAACATATTCACCTTTTCGTATGTCAACACTGATGTTTCTGAACACAAGCGGCATTTCTTCCTTGGTAAGGTCGCTTATTCTGTCAACTACAGGATAGTAGGTAAACTCCGCGTTCCTTATTCCGAAACCCTTCATTTCTTTTTCGTAGAATGAGTTTACTTCCTCTGCCGTAAGAACAGTGTTTTCGCTGTCATCAGTGAATTTTTCTATTTCCATTATTCGTTCAGCACTTGCCGTCATTGCGTAGAACTTCGGCAGGTAGCCAGTTATATTGGCAAACGGAGACTGTATCTGGGAAATGAGCTGGGTAACGGCTGTGAGTGTACCGTAGCTTATTGTTGAAGTAAGAATACCGTAACCGCACCAGCATACTCCGAGAAGATACATTCCCTGCATTCCGGTCTGAAAGCCCATATTGCATATGTTCGAAAACCGGTTTTTCTTCATTCTTGCGGCCTTGTGCACTTCCATTTTCTCTGTTGATTCTGATTCAGTCTGATCTTCGGCTGCAAAGGAACGAATCATCATCATACTGCCGATGTGCTCCTGAAGAAAAATACGGAGTTTTCCGTCTTTCTCCTGGATCTGCCGGTGAAGGCGCTTGATATTTTTACGAAAGGCATAAGTGAAAAAGAGCATCACACATCCGGCAGGAATAAGGAGTGCCGCAAACTTTGGTTCAAGAGCAACTATCATGACAGCTGCACTCACAAGCTTTACCGTCATGCCGGCTGCTCCCGGAAGTATTTCAGTAAAATTATTAGCCACTACCATGCAGTCATTTGTCAGACGGTTCATCCATTCTCCGGAATGTACTGCACTAACAGAGGAATAGTCCTTGCAGAGCAGGTTATGAAACAGTCTGCTTTTAAACCGGTTTTCAAGCGATGAACGTGACTGTTCCTCAAGGTAACGTATCATGGCACTGAGCATTACCTGCCCGAGAACAAGAAGTGCGGTGTAAATGCAGTTTCTGAAAAATCCTTCCCGGTCATGCGCCACTGCACTGTCTACAATGTTTCTGAGAAACAGTGCGTACAGCACACCGGATCCGCCGTTCAGCGCCTGCACCAGCATAAGTGCTGCAACGTAATATTTCTTTTTACCGGTAACGTGCCAGAGCCATTTTAGTGAGTTGTTTTTCATCCTGATCGTAATTTCTTTCTTTTCATTCTTTTAAGTTTAGATACAACATGGGTGATCAGTGCTCTGACAGGGAAAAAATCACACCACAGGTGGACGTAGAGTTTGTATTTCCAGTTATCAACGGAAACTTCCTTTCCGTTGCGAATGACCGCAGAAAGCACACCTATTATGTGTCTGTCGGAAATGCCGTATTCCTTTACCCAGCGGTTATCACCGCAGATAACATAATCGTCCTTCCTGACTTTTAATATTCTGTGAAGAACGTACTGACCGCTGTCACGCCTGTAAAGCGGAACGTCATACTTCTTCAGCCTGCCGTTTACAGATTTTATTACCAGAAGATCACGGTCCTGCTTGATAAGGGGCATCATGCTGTCGCCCTTGTTGGTGTAGATGAGCTTCCCGTTCTGAGAAAGCTGCTCCTCAAAGGTGGATTTATTCATCTATCGCTCCGATTTTTCTAAGCTGGTCGATTATTTTTAAGGCATCACGTTCAAGTACATCACGCGGAGCATCGTATTCCCTGGCCATCTTTGCTACGATCTCCTCCGGTGTAGTTTCAGTTTCAAGACAGTTTATAATAAATCCCGCTGTCGGATTTCCTCTTACAAGTCCTGAAAACTTTGCTGCCCCTGTTGAAACGAGAAGCTTTTCGTTTCCGTCTTCGTGTGCTATAAACTTATTACTCAGTTTCATAATTTCAACTTCTTTCTTATACTTATAATATATTTTTCAAGCCGTTTTCTCTCTTTTTCACTTTCAAAAAGATACTTTCCGGCTGTTTTTTTCACTTTTTCAAAATTACCGTCGTGAACACCTGCCGATTCAAGTGCACAGGCAACACATACTGTAAGTCCGTGCTTCTGACATACGCCGAACAGATTGGCATCAAGGTCTTCGAGAAGTCCTTTATCGGGAATAACACCGTTCAGTGCACATAAAGCAAGAATGATCATATCGGCTTCACTTTTCCTTATTTCATTCGCGGCGCATGTGATCAGAAAATCAGGATCTTCGTTAATTTTACTTATCATTCTTTCATTGCACTGTAAGCGACTTTCGCCGCTTCGATGTCCATATTGCACGCAAGTCTGTAAAGTCTGACGCTGTCAGCCATTTCGTCGATAAGTCTGAGAGTTTTCGCCATCTGTAAAGCATCTTTCGGACGGTACACCTGCTGCAGGAGCATAGCGTAGGCATCGGATTTGCTAATACGGACTATCTCATTTTTCTCACCGCGTTCGAGAATGCAGATTGCCTTAAGCGGAACCGAAATGTTTGTACCCAGTCTGTGTTTTCCGTTGTACGGAGTGCCGTATACGGTAACGCCATCATCGGTAACTTTAATTATAGGCTTGTCGTCATTTACCATGACAGCCTTTTCTCCGAAATATTCACGCCAGAGACGTGTATGAGTAGACTTGCCTGTTCCCGATTTTGCAGTAAACAGATAACCTTCGCCGTCAACAGCAATAACTGAACCGTGGAATACGAACGAATCGTAGTCCGGCATTTTTTCAGCTATTTTACGGTAGACTGCGGTCGATTCATAGACACCGTCGGAATAAGCAGGTACGGGTTTGCCTTCGAATTCATATTCCTTTCGGGTTATTTCTTTTTCATTTTCAATGTCTTTTTCATTTGTTTCGACTGAAAAATCCGTCGCATTTTCTGATTCATAACCTGCACAGTATTTCTGCACTTTATCGTTTACTGATTTTATTTCAACAACTTTTTCTGCAAATTTATATTTTCCTTTGAACATCTTTCCTCCATAAAGCAAAGAATTAGTAACAATTTGCTTTTTTAAACAAAAAGGAATAGACACCACACCCCCGAAGGAGCATGATGTCTATTATTTTAATCTGAGTGAAAATTATTCAGCGTCACCGCCATCTTCATTAACGTCAGATGTTGTGATAACATCTTCAGCATCGAAGTTGATGATTCTGAGCTCAGCTTCTGTGTACTTCTGCATGGATTTCTCCTCCTTCCAACCTTGGGCGTTATATATTCAGGCTTTTGCCGGAATAATCAGTAAATTAAGGGGTAACAGGATTGTCTTCTACATTTGCTGTGATATTATCAGCATAAATGTACTGTTCAATTCCAGTCTTGTTATCCTTAACCTTTACAAAACCACGAACGTATACCTTGTTATTATCAACCTTCTTGATATTAAGTGAATAGGTTACGCCGTTAGTGCTGATAGCACTTCCTGCTTTCTTATTGATCTTAAATGCATCAGTAGCACTTACGTTAGCTTTTTCTACTGTAAAGTCTGTAGTATCAGGCGCACTGTCAAGACCGTTAGCATAAATGAAGCCGTACTCACTTACAGTAACATCACTCTCTGCTGCGCTTTCGTCTAACTTACGAGTGCTTTCGAATCTTGCAGCTGGCTTACCATCGTTAGCTGTTGTATTTCCATTTACACATTCATCTGTAACTGTTACAAGCTTCTTAAGCTGCTTAATGCTGATATCTGCAAAGTTGTAGTTTGCGCAAGTTACATCTGCACCATAATTTGCTGTATTATCACCAACATAGTTAATATACTTTATGAATCTTGCACCGTCTTCGTTCTCAACAACGATGAATGCACGATATCTTACACCGGCACCATTGTCAACAAACTTAACAGTATAAGAACTCATATTAGCTGTTGTCTTGGATGTCTTCTTAATGAATGTATTTGCTGTATCGTTTGCAGCTTCCAGAGTCATATCCTGCCACTTACTGATATCAGCTGCTCCTGCAGGTTCAGCAACATTAGAATAGATGTAACCAGCTTCTACTACCTTTAAGTTTTCTGAAGCATTAGCATTCTTTGTTATTGTAAACTTTGCCTGAAGCTTGTTCTTGCTGCTTTCAGTGTATGCAACCGGAGGAGTCTGTACTTCTGCAATTTCAAATGCATTTGTCATCTGAGCATTAACAGCAGATGCATAATCTGTTCTCATGATATCAGCTGCATAATCATCAGTATATACAGTCCACTCTGTGTTTGTCGCAACATTCTTAAGTGTTACAAACGCTCTTGCAGTTACGCCAAAGCCTTTGTCTGCAATTGAAAGTGAATAGTTTCCGCTGAAGCTTGGAGTTTTAGCATTGTAAACCTTGATTGTGTTGCCATTCTTCTCCTTGCCTTTATTCTCAACAGTAAGATCAGCCGCAGTTAACTGGTTATTATTCTCCTGATTAGCATAAACATAACCAAGTGCTGTTACTTCAAAACCTTCAGAGAATTCCGGTACTTCCTTTCTGTTAAATGTAAACTTAACAGCCGGATTACCACTACCATTTATCACACCTGTTGTTGGCATCCATGATAAAGCAATAGCTTTCTTAAAGCTTACCCCGTCAATTACAGACCAATCAAGCTTAAGTGTACCTGTGTAGTTATTCTTACCCTGAATCTTAGTAGTATAGTTGCCTTCCTTATTAGCACTGATAGTACCAGCTAAGTAGAAATCATATCCCTTAAAAAGTTCGGTGCCTTCTGCAGTTGTAACCGTAATATTCGGCTTTCTGTAATTGGTTCCACCAGTAGTAACCAGTACAGTTTCAGGAGCACTTGCTGTTGCAAAACCGTTAAGATTAATAGGGTCAACCTTTGCGGTAATCGTAATAGCACCATTATCAATGTTATTTAATAAAGCGTAATTAGTTCCAAGTGCCTTAACTACTTCTGCAGGTACTGCTTTAAACTCATATTTGAGGGCATTGACCATTGGCATCTTTTCTGTATCTGTGTCGCCGCCAAGTGTGATTGCTATTTTACCAAGTTCAGCATTTACTGCGTCAGCATCCTTTTCAAGAACCTCATCAGTAAAAAGCTTAAACTCTGATCTGTGATCTTTTCCATCATAAGTAACAGATTCCTTATTGAATGAAACCTTTACTTTTTTAGCTACAACGGTGATATCAGCTGTAGCAACTGTCTCTTCTGCATTTACAGCAGATACAGTATACTCATTGATGTAATCACGCAGTTCTGTAATTACTTCTAAATTGTCAGCATTCTCGTTATAGTTAATGCCTGTTAAGGTATTAATAGCCGCCAACGTACTTGTTTTATCGTTTTCTAACTTTGCCATAATACCAGCAGCATCAAATGTTTTAACATCAATTAAAAGATCTTCAGTCACATTTACAGATTCCGGAAGCGCTGTAGGAGGAACAAAATTGCCAAATACTGTTTCGTAAGCTGCTCTGAAAACAAGCTTTTGTTCCTGATCGGCAACTAAATATTTTTCAGCTAACTCTTTCTCAAAAACAGGTGTAAGCTTGTATGTAACGCCTGACTGATCGCCTTCAAATTCATCTAATGCGAAATCAAAGCTGTCACCATATTCATAGTCAAGACCATTCACCTTCACCGGATCTTCATCTTCAACTGAATCTGCGCGAATGATAGCAGATTTGAACGCAGCATCTGAATACCACTTAAATTCCTGTACTATACCATCATAATCATTGATGCCTACAATTACAAGTGTATGAATACCTCTTTCTGTTGAAGTTACTTCACCTTCGATTATATAGTCTTCATTTTCATCTAATGTTTTTTCGCCGTTCTTAACTGTAATTCCTGGTCTTACCCAAGCTCCATCCTGGTCTTTAGGTTTCTGAAGAATCTCAAGATTTGGATACGCTACATATACGCCTTCCACTGAGTTAATTGTCCAGCCATCCACAACGCTAACATTAAGATTATCGTCTATCGGTGAAATCTTAAATTCCTTCTCGATGTGGTAATCACCAATGCCTTCTGTTGAGCACGCACCCTCTTCGTCGTAGAGATAGATATCAGCTACTGCTTTATAGCTGCCAGCGTTTTCCGGCTGAGCATCAAGAACATTTCCATTCTTGTCCTTATAACTGATAACTATCTGGCATGAAAGAGTTGACCAAACTGCAGCAGCTTCACCGTTTTCAGAATTATCAGCATTGCCAATTGGTTTTACTACAAAATCATAAGGGCTTCCAGCAGTAATTGGATTACTTGTATCAAAACCGAAATGATAAACAACATCTTCATCAGTGATCTCAGTACTTGTAGCTGTGATTTCTTCGCCGTTTTCTGCTACGGCGAAATTCCAGTTCTGGTCAGCATGTGTGATGAATATATCGTTGTAAGGAGCTGTGAATGTATACTCATATTCATTTGTATTTGAATTAAGTGATCTCGGAGAAGACACTCTTAAGTCTTTGTTTTCACCTGTAAGATCAAGTACACCATTACCGTTTGTATCCTCAAACACTGCAATATCTTTTATAGTTGAACCGATCTTATAACGGTTATCCGGGTAAACCGTTGAATTAGGGAGTATTGCTGGATTTTCACTATTGGTTACATCGTATATGGATGTATTCTTATCATCTCCTGAAATTTTGATCGGTTGTGCATTAGGATCTATGCTTTGAGCAACGCTCCATTCTGTTGCCCTTTCCGCTATTATTACATCTTTTCTTCCGACAACAAATGTATAAACATACTTTGCGCCGTCAGCAGCGTTTTCTTCAGCTTTTTTAACGTAAGCGCTGAATCTGACATCGTTCTCGTTTTGTAAAACAACAGGTGTAATGTTTAAAGCCTTCTTTGATCTGATTACATACTCATAACCGGTCTTTACTTTAGTAAATTCCTGATCTATACCTGTTATGTGAACCTCACTGCCATTCTGCTTAATAGATATTATATCATCCCACACAGGTTCAAAATTAATATGAAGTCCTTCATTAACAACTGGATCTTCCCATGTGAGTGTGAGTTCCTTCTTTTCTGCATCAATAGAATCAACGTAGATGCCTAAACCTGAAGTTATATTTGTATTATCTTTATCATCATCATCTCTGAAAGTTGCGACAGGTAATGCACCATTATCATCGCTGTCAAAAATACCTGATTCGTTTATTTTAACAACACCTGTGTAGGTCTTGCTTTCAGCATTTGTTCCGTTAGTTTCATCCTTAACTGTACCAGGAAGTACGGTTACTGTCCATGTTTCACCTGGTCCGGCTGTGATTGTTTCAGGCAGCTCAGATCCTGCACTTAAATTTATCTCATCCGCATGAACAATACTTGTAACAATTCCGCTTAAATCACTCGGAAGCATTGTTGTTGTCATAGCCAGTGATGTTACAAAGGCTGCAGTTCGTTTCCAACTCTTTCTTTTCATCGTAGTTTCCTCCTAATAATCATAAATCATAAACGATTCGTATTTATAATACAAAAAAGCGTGCCGCGGCGAGGCAGTTCAGTACTGTCTGCGGGACACACTTGTATTACCGTTATTAACTTCCGAAAAGGTCAGAATCATACCGTGAAAATCATTATTATATTCTGATATAGCTAATGATACAAAATTAAAATTACCCCTCACGGTCATTCTCCCCTTTCCTCATAATCTCTGGCTGAAAGCCTGACTGAATTTCCCTGGTTTCCTGCCAGATACGCTGTACCATTTTCAATTCTTATAGACCCGAATATGGTGCAGTGGATTTCAAATTGTCATATCCATGAAATGAATATGTTCATATTGTAAATCTTTTTTTTTTTGTCAACAGTAATTTCAAAACTATTTATTATTTTGTAGCAAACTACAATCATTCGCTCATCATTTTAGTAACATTAACAAAACAATTTCATGATTTATCGCTCATATTATGTCATTTCAGTTAAAACTCACAAAAACTGATTACAATCTGAAAACGTATTTTTGTTCCGTGTTCGGACTATTTTCTGACACATATATCATATGAAGCTTATATATGGCAATAGGCTGAATTCTGTTTATCGGCATATTTGTTATAACTGTTGCGTTTGACAAAAACACTCTTTTATCATTTTTTCAGTTCGTTTTCAAGGTGAAGCTCTGATTGTATTTCATAACTCGTTCTTAACATTTGCTGCGGTAGCAGCAAATTATCAATAGCACAGGTCAGCTCGGAGAGGTGGGCTGTACCATTGTCTCGGGAAAGCAAAACAGAAAATGCCTGTGCTTACCTGCGCACTATACAGGAATTCTAGCGTGAACCTTCAAAACAATATTGCATTTTTCAAGCCTTATATGATATAATAATTCCAATACTTTCTGTGATGATAACTTCATCACATGAATCTCTAAATGAGGTATTGTTATGAATGAAATAGATGTAACAGATAGAAATGATCCTGAATATACTGCTCTGCTCAACAACGTGAGCAACGCAATAGAAAAAGGCAAAGGAAAAGCTGCTGCCGCAATCAATTCTGCAATGGTTCAAACATACTGGCAGATTGGTCAGTATATCGTTGAATTTGAACAAAGTGGTCATGAAAAAGCCGAGTATGGTTCAAACACCTTGAAAATGCTTGCCGCTGACCTCAGCATCCGTTATGGTAAAGGTTACAGTTGGAGCAATATATATCGTATGCGACAGCTATATCTCTCTTATGAAAATTTTGCGACACTGTCGCAAAAATTGAATTGGAGTCATTACGTTGAGCTTTTGAAGATTGATAACAGTGCCGAGAGAGCATTTTATGAGAGAGAATGCATCGCCGAGAACTGGGGCGTTCGTGAACTGAAACGTCAGATGAAAAGTATGCTCTATCATCGGTTAGCTCTGAGCGGTGATAAGAGTGAAGTGATGCGGCTTTCACGTGAAGGTCAGATCATAGAGAAGCCAGAGGATATTATAAAAGAGCCTTATGTACTTGAATTCACAGGACTTCCTAATCTGCCTGTTTACAAAGAGGGTGATCTTGAAGAAGCACTCGTTAATAATCTAAGCCAATTCTTTCTTGAACTCGGCAAAGGCTTTACCTATGTCGGCAGACAGCAGAAGATGGTCATTGCAGGCAGGACATACAAAGTAGATCTGGTGTTCTATCATCGTATCTTGAAATGCTTTGTACTTATTGACCTGAAAATCGGTGAAGTTCAGCACGAGGATATTGGGCAGATGAATTTTTATCTTAACTATTATAAGCAGGAAATGAACACTGAAGGTGACTCTGAACCGATAGGCTTGATACTCGGTGCTTATCAGGACAAACTGGTCATGCAATACGCTCTCCAGAATATCACCAATCAATTATTCGTAAGCCGTTATCAGTTATATCTTCCAGACAGAGAACAGCTTGAAGCTGAGTTTCGCAGATTTATGAATGATGAGGAATGAATGTTACAGAATAAATTCTTTTTATATTTTTACATTTTCTGCGGAAGCAGCAAATTATCAATAGCACAGGTCAGCTCGGAGAGATGGGCTGTACCGTTTGTGAGCTGTGAGGAACACTCTCATTTTTACAGTAACAAAAAACCGGAAGCAGATTTTGCATTTTCTGCTTCCGGTCTTGTTTTATAATTTGATCTTACCTTTACTTTATCAAAACTTCGTTATCTTCTTTGAAAGATACTGTCTGAGTCTTGCAAGGTCTGTAAGTGCTACTGTTCCGTCGCTGTCAACGTCGGCTGCCTTGAGTCCGTCTTCTGTTACCCCTTTCTTATCGAGGAGATAGATTGAAAGAAGTGAAAGGTCTGTAACGTCGATGCTTCCGTCACTGTTTACGTCGCCGATCATGAATTTGACTGCAGTCGGTGATGTTGTTGGTTTAGGTGATTCTGTCGGCTTTGGTGATGCTGTCGGCTTCGGTGATGCTGTCGGCTTCGGCGATGCTGTCGGATCTGCCTTCGGGATATTGGTATCGCCTTCTATCGGTTCACCGTAAACGAGTTTGCCATTGTAGAAGAGCGGGATCTTGTGTGTCTCGCCGAAGAAGTCGCTCTTTTCGAGGCCCTCACGGCTGTAGTCGTTTGTCGGATCCCAGTTGCTCTTGAACTCGCTGTCCTGAGCTGCGATAAGTCCGAGCTGGATGTCTCTTGTTCCGTAGAACTTGTAGTCGCCCCAGTCCATTTCGATGTAGTAGTTTTCATCATCCACCTTAAACGGACCTGTAACGTTCGACTTGTATTCGCCCTTTGTATCTGACTCGATCTGGTCGTAGTAGATCTCAACGCTTACGTCGTCAATACTCTGACCGTGTTCAAGAAGCTCGCTGATATTGAAGTAATATCTTGCCTTGAAACCGTTGATGTATGCTGGAGGTGATACCTGAGCACCTGTTACTCTTACAGTAAACTGTGTTCTTTCCTTGTTCTCCTGGTTGATGAGTGCCTCAACGAAATAGGCTGTTGTTTCTTTCTCCTTCGGAGGGAAGATTTCGTCAGCCTTCATGTCATCTGTGCCGAAGTAGTTGTAAAGGCCGGCACATGCACCGGTAAATCCGGCATTGTAGTCAACCGCAACTTCATTGTAAACGAAGTCGGCCGTGATATCTCTGTGGTAGTCACCGTCATCAGGACCGCCTACGAGAGCGCCCCAGAGTACATGTACGTCATCAACAGGATCGTCCATTGAAAGTGTTGTAGATGCATGGGCAGCTCTGTGATGCGGATGTGAAGCTGAATTGTCAGCGTATCCGACGATGTAGCAGCGGTTCATAGGGTTCTTGCCCATGATGTATTCCATCTGACCTTCAGCCCATTCAGAGAACTGTGAGTCCTCCTCACCTCTTGCTGCTGTTTCCTTCTGGTAAACGAGAGCGCAGAGCTGAGCTGCTGTGTTGTAACGTGCTGAACCGTAAGGGTTGAGCACTGCGAATCCTGCAGGTGAAGTAGGAAGCTTGTCAGTGTCGTTGCCTATCTTGCCTGTAGGCTTGTACTCAGTCTCCCAGAGATGATCGGCAAGAACGCCTGTATCAGCATGAGGAAGTCCTGACCAGTATTCAAGGTTCCATCTGAAAATGTACCAGTCACGTGCTGTGTTTGTAATAGGTGCGAGCTTTGCAAACACGCCGCCCCATACTGTATCCCAGCAGTGTACCCATATGTTCTGCCAGATGTTGCCTGTGTTTCTGATGATACGCTTCATATAGCCTGTGTATTCATAGAAGCCTTCTGCATCAGGTGTATCGGAAATACTGATGATGGAGTCAATGTAGCTCTTTTCACCTGTACATTCATAGAGCCATACTGCAGCCCATGAAAGTTCGTCCCAGGCATAGCTTGAATCGTAGAAGCTGCTGCCGTAGCCGAGGCTCTCCTTGTCGTTGAACTCCTCATCGAAGTCATCGATATAGTGATGTGTCTCGACTGCAAAGTCATAGAGTGCAAGAGCAGTCTTCAGTGATTTTTCAGCATATTCAGGATCAGTATCCTTAAAGTTTAAGTAGTTGATCGCAAGTGAAGCAGCGGCACCTGCACAGCAGTCCGATGCCGGCTTGTCAGCTGTGGCAAAATACGCCGGTCTTGCAAAATCGTCGAAATGGGCCATATCCTGAAGTTCCGGAGGATTCCAGTAGTTATGGTCGTTGTCGCCCTCTGCCACCTGATAGCAGTAAGCGATGACCTTGCCGTCCTTGTCCATGAAAGTTGCTTTCATGTAGAAGTCGTTGAACCATCTGAGAATGTCCTCAACGTGTTCCTGCTCACCGGTCTTGATGTAGGCGTCACGGAATTCATAGTAGCCCCAGCCTACTGTTGAAGCGGCATAGGAACCCGGAAGTCCGAACTTAACGTGGTCGCCGGCGTCGTGCATACCACCGCCGAGATCAACTGTTCCGTCGCCGTCCGGATCGAGAATATCCTTGTACTTGTCGATAAAATCCTGTTCAAGGTCAGTACCGATGTACATGTGCTTCTTTTCATTTACGATCTCCAGCGGCTGAAGAGGAATGTTATAGTCCTCTACGTGACAGTCACCGCGCCATTCGAGATAACCGTCAGTTATTCCCGCACCGCACTTGTTGGCGTCGTAGAATGTAAGGGAATACTGGAGCGCCTTGGCGAAGTTTACTTCAACGTCATCGTAGCTGAAGGAAGAAGGATCAGGCATGTCCTTGCTTGTTATCGGAGGCGGATCCTCACCGGCTGAAGCTCCGACTGACTGTACTGCGCATCCTGCCGTCATGGAAAGACTGAGGATGAGAGCGAGTATTCGGTCAAACTTTTTCATAAATTCATCCTTTCTGTAAAACGGGTTACTCCTGACTACAGGGGTAACCCGCCTTATGTTTACTGATTTACACAAGCTATGCTGTGAATTAATTACTTCTTGTCAGGACCAAGCTTTGTGATCTTCTTTGAGATGTACTGTCTGAGTGTTGCAAGGTCTGTAAGAGCTGTACTTCCGTCGCCGTTTACATCGGCTGCCTTGAGTCCGTCTCCCTTGATACCTGTCTTGTCGAGAAGGTAGAGTGAAAGGAGTGAAAGGTCTGTTACGTCAACTTTACCGTCAAGGTTTACGTCACCGTAAATGATCTCACCTGTAGTGTTCTTTGAAGGAGAAGATGATGGTGTGGCTGTAGCCTTTGGTGTTGATGTCGGCTTTGGTGATGCTGCAGTATTTGACGAAGCCGCCGGCCTTGATGATTTAGCTCCCTCAGGTATCGGCGGAGCATATCCTGTCTTGGCAACATCTTCAGGAGCGACTGCCTTGTCACCGAACGGTGTTGTACCGTAAACGAGAGTATCGCCGAGGTAAAGCGGAATGCATTCTGTCGGGCCGTAGTCGTCGCTTATTTCGAGTCCCTTACGGCTGAAGTCGTTTGTCGGATCCCAGTTTGAATTGTATTCAGCATCCTGAGGAGCAATGATACCGAGCTGGAGTTCCATAGCACCGCGGAACGGGATGCCGCTCCAGTCCATTTCAACGTAGTAGATGTTTCCTTCTGCCTGGATCGGCTTTGAAACTGCTACGTTCTGCTTTGCATCAGAGCTTGCGCTTACCTTGTCGTAGTAAACTTCAATCTTGAGGTCTTCTGCCTTCTGTCCGTGTTCAACGAGCTCGGAAATGTCGAAGTAGTAACGGCACTTGAGGTTGTCAACATATCTCGGAGGCTGTGATGTGTCAGCGTGTAATCTTACTGTGTACTGTGTTCTTTCCTTGTTCTCCTGATTTACAAGAGCTTCAAGCCAGAATTCCTGAGCCGGTTTTTCCTTCGGCGGGAAGTCTTCGTCAGGCTTCATGTCATCAGTTGCATAGTATTCGTAAAGACCTGCGAGAGCACCGGTAACTGCTGCGTTGTAGTCAACGGCAACTTCGTTGTAGATGTAGTCCTTTGTGATGTCTCTGTGCCAGTCTGTTGCGTCAGGACCGCCTACAAGAGCACCCCAGAGTACATGTGTCTGATCCTTCGGATCGTCCATTGAGAGTGTTGATGAGCCGTGAGCTGCACGGTGATGCGGATGTGAAGCCGCTGTCGGTGAATAACCAACGATGTAAGGACGGTTCATAGGGTTCTTACCCATGATGTATTCCATCTGACCTTCTGCCCAGTCAGAGAATCTCTTGTCCTCTTCGCCGCGTGCAGCTGTTTCCTTGCGGTAAACAAGCGCACAGAGTTCAGCTGCTGTGTTGTAACGTGCTGAACCGTACTCGTTGAGCATTGAGAATCCTTCCGGAGTCTTTGCGAGGAATGTTGTATCCTTTTCGTCGAGCTTATCAGTATATTCATACGGCATATTCCAGATCTCGTCTGCCATGCCGCCCGGATATGTGTGAGGGATTCCTGACCAGTATTCAAGATTCCATCTGAAAATGTACCAGTCACGTGCTGTGTTTGTTATAGGTGCGAGCTTTGCGAATACGCCGCCCCATACTGTATCCCAGCAGTGTACCCAGATGTTCTGCCATGTTGAGCCTGTTGTCTTGATGATACGCTTGATGTAGCCTGTGTATGTTACATGGCCCATATCATCCTTGATGGATTCATCAACTGAGATGATGTCGTCGATGTACTTCTGTTCGCCTGTACATTCATAGAGCCAAACAGCAGCCCATGCAAGTTCATCGTAGTCGTAGCTTGATGTATAGAAACCGCCGTCGTAGCCAAGACTGAGAACTGACATTCCTTCGTCTTCCTCATGTGTCTTTACAGCAAAGTTGTAAAGAGCGATGGCCTTCTTAAGGCTTTCCTCAGCATATTCAGGTTCTGTGTCCTTGAAATTGAGGTAGTTTACAGCGAGTGAAGCTGCAGTACCTGCACACATGTCTGAAGCAGGAGTATCTACTGTTGCGAAATAAGCCGGTCTTGCAAAGTCAAGAAGCATTTCAGAATTCTGAAGCTCCGGCGGATTCCAGTAGTTGTGGTCGTTGTTACCTTCACCTACCTGATAGCAGAAAGCGATAACTTCGCCGTTCTCATCAAGGTAAGTACCGTTCATGTAAAAGTCATTGAACCAGTGAAGAATATTTTCAACGTGTTCCTGCTGGCCTGACTTTTTATATGCATCTCTGAATTCGTAGTAGCCCCAGCCTACCGTTGAAGCTGCGTAAGAGCCAGGAAGTCCGAACTTTACGTGGTCTCCGGCATCATGCATACCGCCGCCGCAGTCGATGAATCCGTCACCGTCCGGATCGAGAATATCCTTGTATTCATCAATGAATTCCTGTGAAAGGTTTGTTCCGAACTTGGCATCGGCACCTTCCTTGGACATTGGTTTAAGAGGAATGTTGTAGTCTTCGGTGTGACAGTCGCCTCTCCACTCGAGCCACTTGAGACCCGGTTCTCCGTTCGCGTCAACGTCATATCCGCACTTGTTGGCGTCGTAGAAGTAAAGCACGTACTGAAGTGCCTTGGCGAAGTTTACTTCAACGTCGTCATAGCTGAAGGAACCCTTCTCAGGAAAAACTCTTTCCTCTTCAGTTACCTCCGGCGGCTTTTCACCTGCATCGGCACTTACGGAAATGCCGGTCCCTGCAAAGCTTCCGATCATCGAAATGCTTAACAGTGAAGCAAGCAGTCTTTTAAGTTTTGTTTGTTTCATACTACACTACCTTTCTTAGTATCTGCGCCTGTGCCATCCCGAACCAGCGGACGACACTCTACAGAATATATTATACCACTGTACTGAATTTCTTTCAACATCCGCACCTGCACCATTTTAGATGAATTTACACCCCTTTATATAGTCAAATACACAATGGCGTCACTCTTTTTTCACAAAATCGTCACAGTTAATCCACGTAAATACGAGCTTTGTCGATAAAGTCCATCAATGGACGAATCAGAGCCGAAAGGAAACAGATGTTTTACGGCATCATGCATACATTGCTTTTTTTACATATAGTTTATACGATTTTTACTATAGAAAACGGTCCTTTGTCACATGTAAAAAAACAACAGTGACAAAGGACCGTTATTTACAGACAATTATCTGATCATCGTATACATGAGTACCGAGAACAGTGCATAGACAGGAACGGCGCTAGCATAAAGCGTACCGATCCACTTCTTTCCGTTTTCTTCACAGTATTTACCGGCAAGAACTGCGGCCGGAGCTACTATGAATGTCATGTAGCGGAAGTCCATGCTGCATCCGTTAGGATACTTTATGTAGAAATAAACTATAGATGCCATAAACACGATCACGGAAGCTGATACAAGAAACTGATCCCTGTTCTCCTTTATTCTGAAGGCGCCTTTTAAAACACCTGTAACAGCCGGTACCGTAAGTGCTATGGCTGCCAGCATAAGGCCTATCGGAATTATCGAAGGAACATCGAATTTGAATTCACCGAAAAGTGATGACTTGACCATGTATGTCCAGAGATTGTAGTCATCGAAAACCTCCGCATACGGTTCGGTCACAAAGTTAGGAATGTCAGGAAGTATGATCCTCTGGAAGAAGGAATGATCACCTGTGTAAAGTTCGTGGTCACTCGGGATCTCGAGAACATAGCCGAAAGGCTGGTCAAATCTTCTGTAGTTTCTTACGCTGTACCAGAGGCCGAGCGGTAGGCTTATCAGAGCGAATACAATGAATTTCGGAATGTACGGACCGAATTTCTTTTCCTTTACCGATCCGAAAAACTTCCATGCAAACACACCTGCGGTAAACAGAGCAAGTGAACCAATGGACAGCTTGGTCATAACACCGCATCCGTAAGTAACGGCAAGTATTATTGTATTCTTCCAGTCAGGACTTCTGTACCATCTGAGAGTGTAAACGAGCGCTATTGTCATAAACAGCGTACAGAGCATGTCCGGCGTGATTCGTTCGCTTAAATAGAACGCCGGGCAGAAAGCGACAAATCCCACTGCTGCCGCACGGTACTTTCCCTTAAGATCAAGTTCCTTACAGAATGTATCTGTCATAAGAAGAACGATGCATGAAGCAGCGCTGCTGATTATTTTGCCGGTATCAACGATCATTTCAGGATCATGACCGCCGGTTCCGCCGAGGAATGAATTGATCGGTGCTGAAACAAGAGCACAGAGAATGTAGAAGAAAGGCTGCTGGTAATACTGCCTTGTGTTTGTCTGCGGAAGCATTTTATCTTCAATGAGAGTAAGTATATATCCGGCATGGCCGTATCCGTCCTTTTCAAACTCCCACATGTCATGTGACCTGACAGAAGCCGGTGTGTAGAGCATGTATCCTATGCGCATGACAAATCCGGCAAATATTATCGATGCGACAAGCACATCGGCAGTGAGTTTCTTCTTCTTTAACATAATGAGATCAAACACTGCTTCACCGGCTATCAGTATTCCCATAAAAATCCTTATGCCGTTTTCATTAGGAAGCATGAGTCGCCACATTACGTAGATAAATGATATAAGTACGAACACTGCTGCGTACTGTAATATCTTTTTTTCTTTAAAAAGTTTCATTCGTGTACCCCCTTATTCAAATATCCATGTAGGTACGAGCTCAAGAACATGCTTGATATACGTTCTCGGAACAGCAATACCTGTGGACTCAGGAAGGAACATGAAGAATACAGCAGCCGAAACCGCCATTGTAATTATCTCCCTTTTCCTTGCGCTGCCCTTCATGCTGCGGAGCGAATTGCATATGAGAAGGATCATGATAAGCAGGCATCCGAAATACTGATAGATAAATACAGTTCTGTGGATAAAGAGCCATGGCATGAGCATTGCGATGTACGAGATCGAAAGATACTGTGCAGCCATGCTCTTTCTTGTTCTCCAGAGAAATACGTTGTGGAAGAAAGCTGCAAGTCCTGCAAACGCAATGAAAGGATTCATAAATGTCGCAACTGAACTTACCCTGTCCCCGTCAAAGCTGTTTATTGCATCGAGAAGAGGCTTCTTGTCAGTGATCCATTCATACCATTCTGACTGGTACGGATGAGAATCGGTGACGTTCGAATGGTAAGAATACATTGACTTTGAATTCTCAATGGCATGATGGATAATATCCTTGTCGGTATATACCTGAGCGAATTCAATGTATGATAAAACATAAGTTACAGATGGAATCACAATGAATGAGATAACGCAGACCACAAAAAGTTTCAGAAGATACGGCATCGATTCCTTCAGCGTCTTCTTTTCAGCACAGTGCTTTATAAGGAAAGTGAAGAAGATGACTGCTATACCAGCTGCCGCGTAAAGGCCGGTCCACTTTGTTGCGATTGCAAGAGCGGTCGAAACTCCGCAGAGGAAGATCCAGAGTATCTGCTTTGAAAGTTTTCCCCCTCTAAGCATCTCATCGACGAAACAGTACATGAAGAAGAACATCATCACGATGAACTGTGCTACGATAATGTCGATTGTAGCGATCCTTGAAAGGGTGAGATGCATGCTTTCCGTTGCAAGAAGCACACCGCCTGTCAGCGCACTGCCTGAACGGTGGCTGATCTTCCACGCAAAAAGATACATGAGCGGTACCATTAACGTTCCGAATACTGCTACTGTAAATCTCCAGCCGAACGGATTCATGCCGAAAGCTCTTATGCCAAGGCCGATAAGTGTTTTGCCGAGCGGCGGATGTGTGTTTTCATAAATAGGAAGGTTATGAATAAACTCATATCCTGTTCTTCCGTGATAGATCTCGTCGAACATCATTCTGTAGTAGTAAGATGCTTCAGTTCCCGGGAATTCATCCTGTTCATCGAAAAGTTCAGGATATGCCGAAGTGTTCACCGGTGTGATCACACTGTCATCGCTTCCGAGAACAATTACTTCATTGAAATGAGTATCCTCATGGCTGAAAACAATGCCGATATATCTTACGCTCCATGAAAAATCAACACGGTTCCACGCAAAAGCAGTCTTGAGTTCCTCGCCTTCCTTTATTACCTTCCACTCACGTTCAACTTCATCGTAAGCAGAAACGCTTATCTTTCTTAAACTCTCAGGTCCGAGGAAGATCTGAAGGCCGGAAACGTTCTTATATTCGCCGAGATCGATAATTATTTCGGAATTGTCCGGATCATTCGAATTGAATTTTCTTGATGTTTCAGGTGAAGTGTGTGATCCGAGCTGAAAGAATACCACGGCAGCATAAAGTGCTGTAAGTATTATGATGTGGATAAAATTCTTTTTTCCGAATTTTTCAGGTGCTTCGGAAGAAATCGCCGGAACATCTTCGCCGTTGCCGGAAGTACTGCCCTGTTTACCGTAATTCCTTATTGCCGGGAAAAGCATTACAAGTCCGGCTGTTATCAGAAGCAGCCCCGCCACAAGAAAGGTAGGGAAATAGTGTTTGTTGTACAGTTCGGAAAATGAATGACGCTGCGCAAACAGTGAATAGCCTCCGAAATGAATGCCTGTACAGATCGTTACATAACTGCGCATAAACGAAGAAGGCGAAGAAAGCGGATATTTGCTGCTCATAATGCCTGTCACCACAAGTGCAGCCGCAGTCACAGCAATGTTTGCGATGATCATCTTTGTCCCGCCGACTGCAATACAGATCACCGGAAGCGGACTGAAGATATACAGAGCCGCCGCAATACTTTTGCTCCTTGTCATTCCCGACGCAGCAAAGCATACTGCTGCAAGTACCACTGCGTCCAGAATACAGGCTACGTAATTTGAAGTTCCTCTTTCCTGCATCATGAACAGCGGAACGAGCCTCATAAGCACGTAAAACGGTACGAGCTCTGCAGGTGAATATCCTTTGATCATGTTATGCCTGTCGCGGTACGAATATATGCACCAGAACAGAGCACAGGATATTATTGTGTAGATAAATACCGATGTCAAATGTGATTCCTCTTTTCTTTGTATAGTTTACTGTATATAAGGAAACACTGATTAAATCGGAAATCCGGCTTCGCCGGATTTCCGAAAGTGGGATTTGCGGGGCTTCGCCCCGGAGCCCCACGCTGATTTATGAATAAATCAGCGTTTCCATAAGAACATACAGATATATAATAACATATTTTCAGATGTAGTTCAATGATTTTATGGCGTTATTGACAAAAAAAGATCCTTAAGCGATATTTTACTGCATCGCTTAAGGATCTTATGAAGACTGATTTATCAGCTGTTCTTTTCTTCGTGGTATTCCTTCTCGGTATTGACATTCCAGATGTTGTCCTTTGAAGTTTTGCCTGAAATAATATTCTTTGCTGTTTCAAAGGCTGTGACCATGGAGTGGTCCATGTTGTTGTAGCGGTGCTGTCCGTTACGTCCGACACAGTAAAGATTGTCAAATGAATCGAGATATTTTACAAGTGTATCGATCTCGCTGTATGTATCGAAATAAGCCGGATAAGCCTTCTTTACGCGTTCCCTGTGTGAATCAAGAACTTCACCTGCATTGTTGATAACACCCATTGAAGCAAGTTCTCTGGTAGCCATTTTAATGCATTCCTCATCGGAAAGATTCCAGAAGTCGTCATTTTCATTGCAGAAGTATTCAAGACCGATCCATACTGTTTCCTCAGGCTTTTTAACCATGTAAGGTGACCAGTTGTTGAATATCTGTATTCTTCCGAGTTTAACGCCTGTATCCTGAACGTAGATCCAGCAGTCAGGAACGATGTTTCCGAGTGTCTTTATATCTGTTTCGTTCTTAAGATTGAGCTTGTTTACGAGAAGACCGACTGTAACGAAGTCTCTGTACGGAAGGCCTGCAGCGATCTTTGCAATGTCGTCCGGAACATCATTCATACCGCCGACAAGATCCTTGAGCGGCATTGATGAGATGAAAATGTCACCGTCAACAGTTGATCCGTCAGCAAGTTCAACTGAGTTTATCTTTCCGTCTGCAGTGTTTATCTTTACAACTTCAGAATTCATTCTGATCTCGCCGCCGAGCTTCTTTACTTCCTCAGCAACTGTTTCCCAGAGCTGACCCGGACCGTACTTAGGATAGATGAATTCCTCAATAAGGGAGGTTTCAACCTTTCTGTCCTTGTTTCCGCCGCCGATCTTTGAGAACATATCCTTGAGAACGGCTCTGATCGAAAGACCCTTTACACGCTGTGCACCCCAGTCTGCGGAGATGTCGCGCGGATGTCTGCCCCAGAGCTTTTCAGTGTATCCTTCAAAGAACATAGAGTAGAGCACCTTGCCGAAACGGTTGATGTAGAAGTTTTCAAGTGAATCCTCTGGCTTCTTGGAAATACATGAGCCAAGGTAGCTGCATCCTGCTGAAACAGTTGATGCAAAGCCCATGTTCTTAATGGTCTGCATCTTCATTGAAATAGGATAGTCAAAAAACTTTTTCCTGTAGTAAATTCTTGAAACACGGTTCCTTACGAGCATTACCCTGTCAGTTTCCTCAGGGTCAGGACCGCCGGCTTTGAGTTTTTTTACTCTGCCGAGCTTGATGTCATCAAATGAAGGCTTGCCCTGTGTAGGCATCATATTTTCCCACCAGTTTGTTACATCTCTGTCCTTTGAGAAAAATCTGTGTCCGCCTATATCCATACGGTTGCCGTTATGCTTAACTGTTCTTGAAATACCGCCTATTTCAGATGATCCTTCAAGAACGGTCACACTGTACTGATCATTCGCCTTGCTTAAAAGTTCATATGCAGCAGTAAGTCCGGCAGGACCTGCACCTATAATTACAATATTTTTCAATTTATTTTCCCTCTGTCTTTCGTGATGGTGTGTAGAGAATTATCTTCCTTGCGAGATAGTTATAAACGAGAACGATTATGGCAACGATGATCTTGGCTGCATAACGGTTCACTGAAAGCATCTCGGTGGCAAGATACATAAGAAGCATGTTGAGTCCGAACCCCACAAGACCGATGAGGACATATCCGATAAACTCACCGTATCCTGATTTTGCACTGGACTTCTCCTGAAATACAAATTTCTTGGAAAGTATGAAATTAGTGATGATACCTGTGACAAATCCGGCTGTTGTCGCAAGTGCTGTGATCTGCCATGATGAACCTGCCTGACAGACAAGTGTGTAGGTCGCAAAATCCACAACAAAGGCAATACCGCCGACAAACGCATATCTGAAAAACTTTATAAGTCCGTTTTCTGTCGGAGCAAAAAACAGCTCCTTAAACTTAAAAGCAAATATCAGATCAAGTAACTCTTTCATTTCATCTACCTCTTAAAAATTATTACCCACGTATTTTTTATTATACAATAAATTTCACTGAATGTATAGTATTTTTCTGAAATTTAATAAAAAAATCATGATTTAACTGCAGATTCGGCTTCACCGGATCTGCAGTTGGAGTGAAAACGGGGCTTCGCCCCGCCCCCCACGTGAATGTTAAGAAACTCTCCTTAAAAGCAGATCAGCATATCCAAACCTACGTATTTACGTAAGTACGATATGCTGATCATGTTGTATTCAGAACTTTTTTAACAGTCCATTTCTTTGATTATCGGTCTGACATTTTAGTGTATTCAATGTGATCTGCAACCGGTCGGTATGCAGGACGTATTATCTTGCCGGCACCTATAAGCTCCTCAATACGGTGTGCTGACCATCCCGATATTCTTGCAACGGCAAAAATAGGCGTGTACAGTTCAGCCGGCAGTCCGAGCATACGGTAAATGAGCCCGCTGTAGAAGTCGATGTTCGCACTTACGCCCTTGTAGATCTTTCTCTTTTCGCCGATAACGACAGGAGCAAGACGTTCAACGAGGGTGTAGAGCTCGTATTCCTTCTCCATGCCCTTTTCAACTGAAAGATCCTTTACAAACTTCTTGAGCACTCTTGCACGCGGATCTGATATAGAATAAACTGCGTGTCCCATGCCGTAGATAAGACCGGAGTTGTCGAAGCCGCGCTTTTCAAGAAGCGCAACAAGGTATTCCTTTATTTCTTCTTCGTCAGTCCAGTCCTTCACCTTTTCCATAAGATCATCGAACATACGCACCACCTTGATGTTGGCACCGCCGTGCTTAGGTCCCTTGAGTGAGGCAAGTGAAGCAGCAGTAGAAGAATATGTGTCCGTACCGGATGATGAAACGACATGTGTCGTGAAAGTCGAATTGTTTCCTCCGCCGTGTTCTGCGTGAAGAACAAGGGCAAGGTCGAGTATCTTCGCTTCGAGCTCAGTGTATTTTGAATCACTTCTTAAAGTGTAAAGAATGTTTTCAGCCGTTGAAAGATCCGGACGCGGTCTGTGAATTATAAGGCTTCCGCCCTTTTTGTAGTAATTGTATGAGTGGTAAGCGTAGACAGCCATTACCGGAAGAAGTGCTATCAGTTCAAGGCACTGTCTTAAAACATTCGGAATGCTGGTGTCATCCGGCGCATCGTCATAGGCATAGAGTGTGAGAACGCTTCTTGCAAGAATATTCATCATGTCGTTGCCCGGCGACTTCATTATAATGTCCCTTACGAACGTGGTAGGAAGCTTTCTGAAACTGCCTATAAGCCCGCTGAAATCCTTAAGTTCATTTTCTGACGGAAGCTTTCCGAAAAGAAGAAGATATGTCGTTTCCTCAAACCCGAAGCGGTTCTCGGAAATGAAGCCTTCAACAATATCCTCCACATCGATGCCCCTGTAGTACAGCTTTCCGTCACACGGAACTGACTCACCGTTCACGATCGTACTTGAGCATACTTCACTGATGTCTGTAAGTCCCGCAAGCACGCCTTTACCGTTCAGATCACGAAGGCCCCGCTTGACATCATACTTAACATAGAGTTCCGGATCAATATTGTGGCAGCTTACACATTTTTCCGCAAGCTGATCGATAGCCGGAGTAACTTTTGAAAAATTGTAGTTTGACATTTGAACCACTTCCTTTATAATGAATTGAGATAAAAACACCTGCAAACGTTCCGCGCTTTCTCTGATCCGGTGAAAGCATTTCAGCAGAAACGCTATAATGCTAAACAAGTATTTTCATAGTCTAAGTACTTTATATTATATCACATCGGCAAATGTCTATTTGTTAACAAACTGTAAACAGGTCCGTTCCTGCATCGAAATTTTATTTCTGCATTTTTCAGTTTCCGCGTTTTCACTCAGATGCCCCGCCAGTAATACGACGCTGATTTTTCACTGCGATCCGGCTTAAATTACGTATGAAGTTTTTATGGAACAAAAAATCCCTTTGGTATAAACCAAAGGGAACATTATCGTTATTTATTAAGGGTGGATAGTGGGATTCGAACCCACGGTCTTCAGGACCACAATCTGACGCGTTAACCAACTACGCTATACCCACCATTTAAATGCATCTTGCTGGATTCGAACCAGCGGCTTACTGCTTAGAAGGCAGTTACTCTATCCAACTGAGTTAAAGATGCATAGTACTTCTTAACAGAAGTCTAAGCGGGTGATGGGAATCGAACCCACGTGTTCAGCTTGGAAGGCTGACATTCTACCATTGAACTACACCCGCATTTAATTTTTGCCGCCTTTCTCAGTCGGCTTTATTATTATACTACAACGGAGATCGTTTGTCAACACTTTTTTTTAATTTTTTTAAAATTTATTTCGCCGTCGTACTGTAACGCATAAAACGGGCGTCTCATAATGAAACACCCGTTTAATATAAACATATTTATTTTTACTTGCTTAGATCGATCCCTGAAGCCGCAGCTTCCTTTTTGTCTGACAGTTTTTCGCCGGCAGATTCGAATGAAACCGTGATCTCGTTCTTTTCCTTATCGGCTGTTATGATAAGAGCTGTGATCACGCTTTCAGGATTGTCGATTATTGTACCTGCCACCTTGTCCTCAACGTTGTCACGGATAACTCTGCGGATGTCGCGGGCTCCGGATTTTCTGTCGTAGGACTTTTCTGCTATCACTTCAAGAACAGTATCGTCATACTTAAGTCCGATATCCTTTTCAGCAAGAGCTTCTCTCATCTCTTCGAGCATGAGACCTGCGATCTTTGCGTAGGAATCCTTTTCAAGAGGCGAGAATGTGATGACTTCATCGATTCTGCTCATGAATTCCGGACGGAGGAATTCACGGAGGCCCTTCATCGCTCTTTCCTTTGAAATGTCCTCGGTAGTCTTGTTGAAGCCGACACCTGTGGACTTGTCTGCAGATCCTGCATTTGATGTCATTACAACTATCGTGTTTTCAAAGTTTATGTTTCTGCCCTGTGAATCGTTGAGCTTGCCTTCGTCAAGTATCTGAAGAAGGATATTCATAACATCAGGATGTGCCTTTTCGATCTCATCGAACAGAATTACCGAGTATGGCTGTCTTCTTACCTTTTCAGTGAGCTGACCTGCCTCATCGTAGCCTACATATCCCGGAGGAGAACCGATAAGTTTTGAAACCGCATGCTTCTCCATGAATTCAGTCATGTCGAATCTGATAAGCGGTTCTGTCGAGTCAAACATTTCGGAAGCGAGTACCTTTACAAGCTCAGTCTTGCCGACACCTGTAGGTCCGACAAAGATGAATGAAGCCGGTCTGCGTCTCTTGGAAAGCTGGACTCTCTTTCTTCTTATAGCCTTTGCAAGTGTTTCAACTGCTTCGTCCTGACCGATGACTCTCTTCTTAAGAGCTTCTTCAAGATGCGCTATCTTCTGAAGTTCCGGTCCGACTACCTTGTTGGCCGGAATGCCTGTCCAGAGTTCGATGACTCTTGCAATGTTTTCTTCTGAAACCCTTGCATTATCCTTCTTCTTTGCTGCGTCGTCAAGTTCTTCCCCGACTCTGATTATATCAGCCTTTATTTTTGCAAGCTTTTCGTAGTCTACTTCATCTTCCTCTTCAATTTCACGGGCTTTTTCGACAAGATCATCGAGTTCGGCTGACTTGCTGTCGTATTCGGCAAGTTCCCTGCTTTCGATAGCCGCAAGAGCACAGCCCTCGTCGAGAAGGTCTATCGCCTTGTCCGGAAGGAATCTGTCGTTTATATAACGTTCTGAAAGAACTGCACACATTTTCAGGAGTTCATCGTTTATCCTTACACGGTGGAATTCCTCGTAGTGTCCCCTGATTCCCTTGAGTATCTCGAATGTCTCATCAACAGTCGGCTCATCTACAGTTACCGGCTGGAAACGTCTTTCAAGCGCGCTGTCCTTTTCGATGTATTTTCTGTATTCAGCAAATGTGGTGGCACCGATGACCTGTACCTCGCCTCGTGAAAGGGCAGGTTTAAGAATGTTGGCGGCGTTCATTGAACCTTCGGAATCACCTGTACCTACGAGACTGTGTACCTCGTCGATGAAAAGAATTATATTTCCCTCTGATCTGACCTCATCAACAAGTCCCTTCATACGGCTTTCAAACTGTCCGCGGAACTGTGTTCCTGCCACCAGTGATGTAAGGTCCATAAGATATACTTTCTTATCCTTAAGGCTGAACGGAACATCACCCTTGTTTATACGCTGTGCAATACCTTCGGCGATAGCTGTTTTACCTACACCCGGTTCACCGATAAGGCACGGATTGTTCTTGGTCCTTCTTGAAAGGATCTGTACGACACGGCTTATTTCCCTGTCGCGTCCGACGATATTGTCTATCTTGCCCTCTTCAGCTCTTCTGCTGAGATTCGTACAGTAGTTTTCCAGAAACTTGAGTTTCTTATCTTTTTTCTTTGATTCGCTTTTCTTCTTCGATTCTGATTTTTCGAATGCATTTCCGAAAAGCGATCCGAATCCGCCCTTTCCGTTCTTCGGATCTGACGAACCGTTGATCATGTCCTGAATAAAAGGAGGAAGAACTGTACTTGCTCCGCCCGGTTCAAACGAATCACCGTCAACAAGTTCCATCATCTGTTCTGAAAGCTGATCGATCTCGTCATCGGTAATACCGAGCTGCTCCATGTAATCCTTTATCTGCGGTATCTGAAGTTCCCTTGCACAGTACATGCAAAGCCCCTCGTTTTTCTGTGTACCGCCGTTCATCGCTGTTATAAAAACAACAGCCGGTCTCTTTTTACATCTGTTGCATAAAATCATAATTGCCTCCGAATACCATTTTTATATACCGTTTTTCTCAGGAAACACTGATTAAACCGGAAATCCGGCTTCGCCGTATTTCCGGAGGCGGGATTGCGGGGCTTCGCCCCGGACCCCACGCTGATTTATGAATTGATCAGCGTTTCCCTTACATATTACTTACCGGCATAAATTTATCAATATTATAAAGATATTTAAACACATAGGAATTATTAAGTGTTTTTTTCATCCATAATGTTTTCAATACTTATACCTGACCAGATAATTATCTTGACAAGAACTGCAAGAATAACAATTACCATAAGTCCGTTCAGGATCTCAACTACTGCACCGGCAGCTGAATCACCTGCACCCATTGCATCCTGATCCTTGTTTCTGAAAGCGATCGAGAATATGATACTTGTAAGTATCATAAGAACTGCTGAAGCTATAACGAATGACATGAGCTTTACAAAGCTGAACATAACATCACTTACACAGTTTTCAGTTATATACCTGGCAGCGCTCTTGCGGTCGCTGTATATCATGCTTATGAGCTTATAGGTTTCTTCTTCATTTGCTTCGTTGAATTTTTCAAAGAAATGTCCGGAGCACGGCGGAAGCTTCTTTGCGATTTCATTCTGAAGCGACACCCTTATTATGTTGTTAAGTCCGGTAAAGCAGGCAGATTCATTGACCTGGTTGCCCACGCCGGATGTGCTGTCGATAAGCTTCCAGAATTTCTTGTCCATATCAGTCTGTGAACTGAGCACGCGCTCTGCCTCATCTTCCGAAACTTCTTCAATAAGAGTAAGTTCCTTGTATTCCTTGTTGAAATAACCGTTCAGATCAAAGTTATCAACTGCTTCCTCAACCGACAGGCTGACAGAATCACTTATCATCGCCTCATACAGAGTTGACGCAATTATACCTGACATGAAAAAAGACAGAACAACGAACACAAGATTTACAACAAAAGGGATCAGCGTTCTCGCAGTACCCTTTCTGATACCGTGTACAAGAAACAAAACAAGCAGAACACCTGCTGCAGCATCAAAACACCAGTTAAAATTACTCATCATTTACACACTCCTGTTATATAAGAGAAAACACCGGCCGGCATTTTCTTAAAATTCTTTCTTCTCTATTGTTCTGTGGCCTTCAAGATAAATGTATTTTCCGGTTTTCTCAAAACCGCTGAAAGGCTGGTCAAGTTCCAGCGCCTTTATCGCCTTTCCGTCATACCCGTAGGATTCAAGTACCGTTTCGGAAAGCATATAGATCCTGTCGTTCCACGCAGTTACATGTCTGAACTTCTCGTTGAGCTTTGCCTCTGTGACACCGCCTGTCGAAGGATCGGTTATTATGGAAAGTGTTGTACTTCTTCTTTCCTTGTTTTCAAACATCATTACTGCTCCTGCAGATGAACAGGAAGCATCAATAAGCGCTCCCGGATAAGGATATTCCATGACCTTTGTTCCGTCTCCCGCAAAGCATACATACATCGTGTCGCCGAAAAGCACAAGTCCGTTTTCTCCGTACGGACAAGCCTTTACCGGACAGGTCTCAATGCTGCTGACTGTCCACTCTGTGTCCGGACTGCTGAAATTCACCGACATTATCTCTGAAACCAGATTTCCTTCGGAAACATTCAGCGAAACTATACAGCACCCGCTGCAGTCGGCCTTAAAGACAACGTCAGTCACTCGCTGACTGCATCCGCGGAAATATATCTCGTCACCTGAATTGTCATAAACATGAAGCTCACATACGTACTGATCAGACTGAGTTATAACTGCAGTATAGCCTCTGCTGCCAAGGCAGGCAACATAGATCGGATCATCCATCTTTTTTTCATACTGCAGGGAACGCTTTGAGTCCACCCTGAGACTTGTACCGTTCTGCTCATACATAAGTGTGCGCTCGTCACTGCTTTTGAGTATCGCATTGGAATAAGCGTGCGATTCAACTTTTTCGGTATCTCCTGATGCCGTGTAGGTGTATCTTCGCGTATCAGTCAGTACTATCAGCCTTTCACCGAGAGTACAGGCCTTGTATTTTGTTCCCACTGCGATCTTCAGCGGAAATGAACCCACCGTTATCTCGTCGTCAGTGTAACCTGAATTATCTATTTTAAAATTAGGCATCCAGCGGTCCTTGGAAACGTAAAGTCCGAGAATAACGATCACGATCGCAACAAAGCCCAGAAACTTCTGCATGCTCCGCTTTTTCTTCTTCTGTCTCCTGATCTCCGCCAGTCCCCTTGCGCTGTATTCTTCCATTGTACCTCCAGAATGATCAGTAGAAAACACGGTTAAGATAAAGTCCGTGTGCCTGTGCCGTTTTGCCGGCAAGCTTTCTGTCCGATCTCTTCATTATTTCCGGTATATCTTCCGGAGTGATCTTCCCTTCATTCACCCAGAGAAGCGTTCCTACGATTATACGCACCATATTGTAAAGAAATCCGTTGCCGCTTATCCTGATTTTCACAAGATCGCCTTCACGGGTTATACCGAGCTCGTGAACGGTTCGTATGGTACTCGCCTTTTCAGAAGCCTCTGAGCAGAAACTGCTGAAATCATGTGTGCCGACAAAATATTCCGAAGCCCTTCTCATAAGCTCCAGATCCATTTTTCTCCGGTAATGATATTTCAGATCTTCGGCAAACGGATCACGGCATTCGCTGTTATGTATCAGATAGACATACTCCTTGCCGCGGCTGGAAAAACGTGCATGGAAATCCTCCGGGACTTCCTCGCATGAAAGCAGCGTTATATCCGAAGGAAGATATCCGTTGGTGCCTCTTACAATATTGCGTACCGGTACCTGTCTGTCAGTTTTGAATGAAAAGCAGTACCCGTTTGCATGTACGCCGGCATCAGTCCTGGAACACCCGCATATATCCACCGGAGTGTCAAGGACCCGGGAAAGGCATTTCTCGACGGTTTCCTGTATGGTCACGCCATTGGCCTGCTTCTGATAACCGTGATAAGCCGTTCCCCTGTAAGCCATTAAAACTTTTAAATTTCTCAAAATAAATATCCTGCTTTACTGTTTTCTGTATTTTTCAAGTGTACGCTGCAGTTCTGCAAGCGCATCGCCTTTTTTGTTTTTCTGACCCGAACTGCCGAGCATAGCATTGACAGTCGCAAGTGCTTTTTCACGTGAAAGCCTTTTATTCTTTTCCTCTTCTGTTTCCTCAGTCTCAGCAGCCGGCTCATCTCCCGGTTTTGCAAGTGAGACCCTGCCCTGCTTTTCAGAGGTGTCTGATTCATCTTTCTCCATTACATCGACAGCGGTCACATTGCCGTATGGGTCTTCCGAGATCTTTTTCGCAAGTGCAATACGTTCATCCTCGGTAAGTGCTCTTTTCGGTTTTTCCGGAACAAGACCGTATTCTTCACGCAGTGCCTCGTAAAATCTTCTGCTTGCACCTTCATCCACTTTGTGAGTCTCAAGTCTGTGAAGAAGCTGAAACACGGCAAACACCGGTACAGCAATGAACAGCAGCAGACAAATCGTTGCCAGGGCTTTCATCCAAAACACCTCAATTCATTCTGTCAATAGCAAACACACAGGCAAGAAACACAAAAGTGATGACCAGTGCGACAGTATCAGCAGTTCTGATCTTCATCTGTTTCATTCTTGTCCTGCCCTCACCGCCGCGGTAACAGCGGCATTCCATTGCAAGTGCAAGTTCTTCGGCACGTCTGAATGCCGAAATAAAAAGCGGTACAAGCACCGGGACTACCGCACCGGCACGTTCCTTCAGCGAACCCGTTTCAAAGTCCGCTCCGCGCGCCTTCTGTGCTGAAATGATCTTATCCGTTTCCTCGATGAATGTCGGTATAAAACGGAGTGCGATAGTCATCATCATTGCAAGTTCATGCACAGGAAATTTAAAGATCCTGAGCGGTGCAAGCAGCTTTTCGATCGCGTTGGTAAGTTCTATCGGTGAGGTAGTATAGGTGAGCACCGAAGAACCCACGATAAGAGCTGTCACACGTACAAGCATGAATGCTGAATTTATAAGTCCTCCGTCAGTAACGGATATAAATCCGAGACGGAATATCTCATTGCCTTCAAAAAAGAAAATATTTATCAGTGCTGTAATGAGCAGCACCGGCACCACAGGTTTAAGGCTCTTTGTGATCAGAGACGGACTCAGTTCCGTCAGTGTATAGGCCATTATCAGGAAAATGACTCCGGCGGACAGTGAAAAAACTCCGTCTGCGGAAAAAAGCATAACAATGAACAGCATTGTTATTATCAGCTTTACCCTTGCATCAAGTCTGTGCACCGTACTTTCGCCGGGAAAATACTGACCAATGGTAATATCCTTCAGCACGGTGAATCACCGCCTTTTTTACCCAGACGCTCCATTATGCAGTTTACAGCCTGCCCGACTGTATAAATACTGTCATCTTCAGCGAGACCTATTTTCTTAAGTCCTGAAAACACTCTGGTGATCTGCGGGACATCAAGTCCCATGGCGGTCAGCTCATCAGAACGTGAAAAAACCTCATCAACAGGACAGTGGCAGAAAAGGCTTCCCTGATTCATGACAATGAGTCTGTCGGCAATGCCCGCCATATCCTCCATGCTGTGTGATACGATGATGACAGTGCATCCCGTTTCACGGCTGTATTTTTCTATAAGTTCAAAAACTGACCGGCGTCCCTTCGGATCAAGCCCGGCTGCCGGTTCATCGAAAATGATCACTTCCGGCCGCATTGCCATAACTCCGGCAATAGCAACACGCCTTTTCTGTCCGCCTGAAAGTTCAAAAGGCGACGAAGAAAGCATTTTTTCATCTATTCCGAAAAGCTCTGCAGCTTCATGCACCCTTGCATCGATTTCAGCCTGGTCAAGCTTCATGTTTCCGGGACCAAAGGCTATATCCCTGTACACGGTCTCTTCAAAAAGCTGATACTCAGGATACTGAAACACAAGTCCAACCCTGAAGCGAAGTCCGGGCATTATTTTTCCGCCTTCCCAGATATCCTTACCATCCAGCAGCACCCTGCCTGAGTAAGGTTTCATAAGGCCGTTGAAATGCTGTATGAGAGTGGATTTACCGGATCCTGTATGACCAATTATGCCGGTTATTCCGCCTTTTTCTATCGTAAGGGAAACATTATTGACTGCAGTCCTTTCGTAAGGCGTGCCCTTTCCGTATATACAGGTCAGATTTTCTGTCTTCAGTATGCTCAAATTTTTCATTCCTTTAATACAGCTGCCAGCGCACTGATGCATTCCTCTTCAGTAAGCACATCAGGATCTATGCTGACCCCGCGCTTCCGAAGCTCACAGACAAACTCAGTTACCTGCGGAACATCAAGTCCGGCTTTTTTCAGTACTTCCACCTGTGAAAATACTTTTTTCGGAACGCCGTCAAGAATTATGCGTCCCTCATCTATTACTATCACACGGTCAGCCTGTACGGCTTCATCCATGTAATGTGTTATAAGAAGCACGGTTATACCGTACTCCGTACAAAGCTTCTTTATGGTTTTCATTACATCTCTGCGTCCGGCAGGATCAAGCATCGATGTAGACTCGTCAAAAATGATGCATTCAGGCCTCATTGCGATAATACCGGCAATGGCAACTCTCTGCTTCTGACCACCCGAAAGCATTCCGGGTGAATGCTTCCTGTATTCATACATTCCGACTGTCCTGAGGGCGTCATCCACCCTCTGTCTTATCTCTTCCGGCGGAACACCGATGTTTTCAAGTCCGAATGCGACATCTTCCTCAACGACCGCAGCTACTATCTGGTTGTCAGGATTCTGAAACACCATTCCGGCTTTGCGTCTTATATCATACAGATTATTCTCGTCGGATGTGTCACTGCCGAGAACGTATATTTTCCCGGATGTGGGGAGAAGTATCGCATTTATGAGTCTGGCAAAAGTAGATTTTCCTGATCCGTTGCGGCCGAGGACCGCAGTGAACTTTCCTTTTTCTATCCCGGCGGTGATACCTTTAAGCACCTCGTTTTTTTTCATCATATGAGAAATGCACGTTCTCCGCTTCGATCATTTTTTCGGTAGGCACTGCTTTCACTCCTGCTTCTGCCAGATCGCAGTTGAACCGCACGGAAGCGGCATCCCGCTTGATTCAACGGGGAGTCCGATCTCATCCGAGGAAACCTTTCCGCCGAATTTCTTTACCAGAATACTGTCAAGAATATATGCCATTACGGCAGGGGAAAGTCCTGTGGTGTAACTGTTCAGAAGGAAAAACAGCGGTTCATCGGCAAGCACCTGCGAACAGAGTTCCACGAGATCGTAGATGCTGTCCTCAAGTTTCCATATCTCGCCGCCGGAGCCTCTTCCGTAGGACGGAGGGTCCATTACGATACCGTCATATTTTTTTCCGCGTCTTATTTCACGCTTTACGAATTTTTCACAGTCATCAACTATCCATCTTACCGGACGGTCTTCAAGTCCTGAAAGAGCCGCGTTTTCACGCGCCCAGGCTACCATTCCCTTTGAAGCATCCACATGACATACAGCTGCGCCTGCCTCTGCACACGCAAGAGTTGCTCCGCCTGTATAGGCAAAAAGGTTGAGAACATTCACCTGTCTGCCGCTTTCACGTATCTTTTCACGCATGAAGTCCCAGTTCACTGCCTGTTCAGGGAAAAGTCCGGTATGCTTGAAGCCTGTAGGCTTTATCCTGAATTTAAGGTCCCCGTAGGACATCGTCCATGAATCCTTAGGTTTGCTGTTCCTGTAATCCCAGCTTCCGCCGCCGCTGGAGGAACGATGATAGTGTCCGTCCGCACTCTTCCAGAGCGGTTCATTTTTCGGAGTTTTCCAGATTATCTGAGGATCAGGTCTTATAAGCCTTACGCCGTTCCAGTCCTCAAGCTTTTCTTCCGTTGATGTATCAAGTATTTTATACTGTTTCCATTTGTCTGCTATTCTCAAATCCAGTCCTCCGGTCAGTTGATTTTCTGAGCACCGGCATCATTCCGGTCTCTTCCTTTATCATATCTGAGATCTCATTGGCGTAGCGGTTTATCTTCTCGAAGCTTCTTCCCTCGACCATTACCCTGATAACAGGTTCATCGCCGGATTCCCTGACGAAAATGCGTCCGTCATCTCCGAGGCCGTACTGCCTTCTTTCAATGAGATCGGTAATATTGTGATTGTTTTTCCAGAGTTCCTTGTACTCCGGAAGTATGCCGACATTTATAAGCACCTGCGGATATTTCTCCATTACCACTGTAAGTTCGGACAGTTTCTTTCCGGATTTTTTCAGTGCATCAAGGAGTTCCATTGCTGTGAGCAGGCCGTCAGCTGTGGTGGACAGCTCAGGAATGATCACCTTTCCGTTCTGCTCTCCGCCGAGAGAGTAACCTCCGTCAAGGAGTTTCTCGTTTATGCATCTTTCACCGGGTCTTGAAGTTATGACTTCTATTTCATTAGCCTCGGCAAAGTGCCTGAATCCGAAGTTCGAAGTGTCGGTAATGACCACCGTGTCATCCTTCAGCTTGCCTTCGTTCTTGTAGTGCAGCGACAGAACCGCCATTATCTGATCGCCGTCGATAACATCGCCTTTTTCATCAAGTGCCAGGCATTTTCCGACATCACCGTCAAACACCAGACCTATGTCAGCGCGTCTTTCAGTTATCAGCTTGGCCATCGAAGTCGTGTTGAGAACTCCGCAGCGGCTGTTTATGTTGATGCCGTCCGGCTTGTCATTTATCATGATGCATTTGACACCCAGTGCCGAAAACAGCTTTTCCGCCGTGGATGAAGCGCATCCGTTGGCACAGTCGATCACGGCCCTTATGCCTGTAAAATCATACCGTCCTGTTTTCAGAAGGTGCCTGATATAGTCCCACTCTGCATTCTTGTAGGCTATGGCTTTTCCGACTCTCTCGTGTGACACGAGAGGAATAATCTCAGGATGACGGCATACCGTGTTCTCAAGTTCATCCTCAACGTCCTCGGATATTTTGTATCCCGCTCCGGAGAAGATCTTAAGTCCGTTTATCTCGTAACTCCTGTGTGAGGCCGTGACCATTACACCGGCATCAGCTTTGCTTGACCGTGTAAGATACGCCACTGCCGCCGACGGTATTTCGCCAAGTCTTACAACGTCAGCCCCTGCTGAACAGATACCGGCAACAAGAGCACTTTCAAGTATGCCTGATGACAGACGTGTATCCATGCCCACAAAAACCGTTACCCTGTGCTGAAGCTTTCTCGAAAGCGCGAGCACAAGTGCTCTTCCGGTGTTCATGACCATTTCACATGTTATGTCGGTTATGGCTGTGCCGACTATTCCGTCAGGTGTAAATAATCTGTCCATAGTAAGGAACTCATCCTTTCATCAGAATGATAGCTGTTTACCGTTTTCCTGCTCGTCCGGACGTGAAAATCCGAGATGTTCATAGGCAAGCTTCGTAGCACATCTTCCCCTCGGTGTCCTTGCGAGGAATCCGAGCTGCATGAGGAACGGTTCGCACATGTCCTCAAGAGTGACCGCTTCCTCGCCGATCGCGGATGCAAGCGTATCGAGACCGACAGGTCCTCCGTTGTAGCCTTTTATTATCATTGTAAGCATTCTCTTGTCGATGCTGTCGAGTCCGAGAGGATCGATCTCAAGACGGTCAAGCGCAATGGATGCAATGTCTTTTGTGATGACTCCGTTTCCGATGACATCGGCAAAATCACGCACACGTTTGAGAAGGCGGTTGGCAATACGCGGCGTTCCGCGCGCACGTCCGGCGATCTCTGCTGCTCCGTCCGGATCACACGGTATACCGAGGATCATGCTGCTTCGTCTGATAATGTCGCAGAGCTGTTCGCTGCTGTAAAGTTCAAGCCTGAGCACGACACCGAATCTGTCACGAAGCGGCGGAGTGAGCTGTCCCGCTCTTGTTGTGGCACCAACAAGGGTGAATTTAGGAAGGTCTATACGAATTGAGCGTGCAGACGGTCCCTTTCCTATCATAATATCCAGCACGTTGTCCTCAAGTGCGGGATAGAGTATTTCTTCTATTGATCTTGAAAGACGGTGTATCTCGTCTATGAAAAGTACATCGTTTTCTGAAAGGTTGGTAAGAAGCGCTGCCAGATCACCCGGCTTTTCGATCGCCGGACCGGATGTTATTCTGAGGTTCGAACCCATTTCATGAGCAATGATACCTGAAAGTGTGGTCTTTCCGAGTCCCGGAGGGCCGTAAAGAAGGACGTGGTCAAGAGGCTCGTTTCTCCTTTTTGCTGCTTCTATATAAACGGCAAGGTTTTCCTTCGCCTTGTCCTGCCCGATGTATTCGGCAAGGCATTTCGGTCTGAGGGAAACTTCAATGTCGCTGTCATCACCCGTGACTTCCGGTGTCACCACACGGTCGTCATTTTCAAAAATCTTTTCACTTGTTTCGATCAAAGCGTTACCACCTCATCAGTTCATTTTCTGAGCCATTATCTTCAGTGACTGCCTTATGAGTTCAGCAGAAGGCAGCCGCTGGTCAAGTCCCGCAAGAACAGGAGCCACCTCGGACTGTGTATAGCCGAGTACGAGCAGGGCTGAGAAAGCCTCGGAAACTGATGATCCGTCGGATGCCGGTATCGCCGGTCCGCCTGCCGCTGCAGAAAAATCTATATTGTTTTCCTTTACTATCTTGTCTTTCAGTTCCAGGACGATCCTCTGAGCTGTCTTTGCTCCGATGCCCTTGGTCTTCGTAAGAGTTTTGCTGTCCTCTGAAGCGACCAGAAGAGCAAACTGCTCGGAATTAACATCAGAAAGAATGGAAAGGGCAGCCTTTGGTCCCACGCCGGAAACAGAGATCAGCATCTTAAAACAGTTCAGTTCCTGTTTTGTGGCAAATCCGAACAGTTCCATGCAGTCTTCCCTGACATGAAGATGGGTATAAAGAGTGACCTCGGAACCTTTTTCCCCCAGAGACGCAAGCGTCTGAAGCGTAGTCCTGCAGGCATATCCCACACCGCCGCATTCTATCACCGCAAGTTCCGTTTCTCTGAGTATAAGTTTTCCTCTTACGCTATATATCATATTTTTTCCTCATTTCCGCTCCGTTTGAACAGTGTCCGTGACAAATCGCTATAGCAATGGCATCGGCGGTATCATCCGGCTTTGGTACTTCCGCAAGTTTCAGTATCCGCTTTACCATGTCCATGACCTGTTTCTTTTCAGCTTTACCGTAACCGACAACCGACTGTTTCACCTGAAGCGGCGTGTATTCGTAAACAGGCAGATCCGCAAGTGCCGCTGCAAGATTAATGACTCCTCTTGCCTGTGCAACATCGATAGCTGTTTTCTGATTAGTTGTAAAGTAAAGCTTTTCGACTGCCATGCAGTCCGGTTTGTATCTTTCAATAATGTACTGCATGTCGGTAAAAATATTTTTCAGTCTTCCGTTGAAATCTGTGTGTGCCTCAGTAAAAATAGCACCGTATTCCACAGGCGTAAACCTGAATTTATCATAATCAAGAACTCCGAATCCGACTATTGCGTAGCCCGGATCAATCCCGAGTATTCTCAAAACCTGTTACCTCTCTGTCAGTGATCATTTTTCAAAAGTGTATACACAACCAAATTAATTATAGCATATACAAAGAGAAGTTTCAATCTATTTTTTACTGCAAAAAGAAACCGGAGACTCTTTCGGGTCTCCGGACATCTTCAGTATTCTTACGGCATATATGTTACTGCAACAACGGAAATATTGTCTCTGCATCCCTTGTTCAGTGAACGTTTCACCATTTCTTCAAGTCGTTTCATCATCGGCATCGGCATTGAAAGTATTTCTTCTATCTCAGATTTTACTATATAATCTGAGAGGCCGTCTGAACATATGAGGAAAACATCACCGTGCTGTGCAGGCTCCCTGATCAGATTCACGTCAATGTTCGGCTGAGCCGTTGTGTTTCCGAGAACCGGCATGATTATGTTTCTGTGAACATGATTACGTTTTTCCTCGTAGCCGATCTTTCCCTGCTCATAAAGCATCTCAACCAGGGACTGATCCTTGGTGAGCTGTTTCAGCTTGGTGTCCCTGAACCGGTAAAGTCTTGAATCACCGACGTTCATACAGTTCATATTATTGTTTTCGTCAACTGCTATACCGCATATGGTAGTCTGCATGTTTGATGAGTTCTTGTGAAAAGTCCCGTAGCGCTGAAGCAGCTTGTGGATCCTGCTTATCTCGTTTGTCAGATTGACCTGACTGCTGTACTCCTGCTTTGCAAGCTCCGCAAGACACATCTTTGAGGCAATGTCGCCGGATTTTTCACCGGAAACACCGTCACACACCGCGGCTATAAAAGGTTTGTTGACTTCGATCTCCATTGTTCCTTCGGTCAGGACTGTGTTATCTATGAGGACTGCATCCTCGTTTCTCTCCTTAACGCCCTGCTCTGTTACTGCGCAGCAATAAAACATGGGTTTTTCTCCTTTTCTGTCTGACGGAAGCAAAGCTCCTGCAGACGCTCAGTCAAAAAGATCTGTTATTCTATATCTTCGCTGTAGTTTCCAAGGAATCTGAAATCCTTAAGTTCGTTCTGAAGCGAAACAAGAAGAGCGTTTACACGTTCGTCATCAACGCTTCCTTCAAAATCAAGATAAAAAACAACGTCAAAATTTCCCTGATGACGCGGACGGCTTTCGATTCTCAGAAGGTTCAGTCCGGCAACACGGAATTTGGTAAGCATTCTGTACAGAGAGCCCTCGTCATCGGAAAGTGACATTATAACTGAGACTCTGTTGGCATCTTTCTCGACCATAGGATCGCGGGCAATGCAGACAAATCTCGTAAAGTTCGATTCCTCGTCGGAAATATTGCTCTGAAGTACTTTAAGGCCGTAGATCCTTGCGCATTTTTCTGAACATATCGCAGCAAGTTTCCTGTCGCTCTTCGAAACATACTTAGCGGCAGTAGCCGTACTTGCATAGTGGATCGTTTTTAAATCGTTCTTACGCAGGAACTCAGAACACTGCATGATAGCCTGTGAATGCGAATATACTGCTTCAACATCACTTACAGAATCTGCATTTGCCGAAGCAAGACAGTGTCTGATATTTATTCTTACCATTCTGTTTATATATACCTTATATTTTCTCATAAGGTCATATACTGCCGTGATGGATCCCGTACTTGAATTCTGGACCGGTACAATACCGAAATCCACCGTTCCTTCCTGAACTGCGCGGAAAAGATCTTCAAACTCGCGGTAGAATTCGATCTTTTTACGGTTGCCGAATATCCACTTGGTCGCTTCCTCTGAATTTGAGCCTTTAGTACCGTAGCATCCGACTTTGCAGTCAAGCGGCGCGCTGAAATCGATATGATCGACGAATGTAACCCCCTTGTTTATCTCGCACTGCTGATAGCTCTTGCTTATATCCATAATGTTGGAGAAAAGCACAGCCGCACTGTCCTCAAACCTGTCTTCCGACATTTCCTTTATACGGTCGATGATCTGCTGTTCTCTTCCGGTCTGAAGAACAGAAACGCTGTTCTTCTTCTTGTAATCAGCGACCTGAAGGCAAAGATCCATTCTTTTCTGGAACAGCTCAAGCAGTTCACTGTCCACACTGTCGATCTGGTCTCTGAGCTCTTTTAAATCCATAAATAAAGTCCTTTCCGGGATATCATACTACAAAAATTGCTGTGAAGTCATACATACCCTATAGCTTCACAGCATCATTTCTGCTTTTAATCAAGTTTCTTCTTTTCTTCTTCAAGGATCCTGATAAGATCATCGATCGAGTCTGCATTGAGTTTCTTTGCAGGCTTTGACGGTTTCTTTTTAGCAGGAGCCTTAGCCGGTGCCGGTTTTCCTGCAGGAGCAGGTGCAGGTGCAGCTTCAGGTTCTGTCGTGTGTCTTACTTCAGCAGCTGAAGTAAGATCCTGAATCATCTGTTCGTATCTGTAGGAAGGTCTTACGCTGAGAGGTACTTCCTGGAATGCAGGAACATCTTCGTTTTTCTCTTCTTTTTCAGGTGCTTTGACAGTCTCCGGAGCTTTTTTCTCCTCAGGTTCTGCTGTAAATTCAGTGAATTCGTATTTATTGACCGTTTCAGCAGCCGGTGCATGTGGTTCCTCTTTTACAGGTGCCGGTGCCGGAGTTTCTGCCGGTACAGGAGCCGGAGCTGCAGGAACCGGAGCTGGTGCAGGTGCTGGATTTATTACCGGTTCTGCTGCAGGTAAAGGAGCCTGCTTCTGTACAGCTTCGTTAAATTCTGCGTCAGCCTTCTTTTTGTATTCTTCAAAACTGAACGGTGCCGGATCAGGATCCGAAACAGGTGCTTCAGGTACAGCGTTCTGAGCCGCTTCAGCTTCGCGTACGGCAGCTTCAACTCTTGCTCTTGCAGCCATTGCGCTTTCAGCTTCGGCAGCTGCTTTTTCAGCCATGAGTTTTCTGTGTTCTTCAGCTCTCTTTTCTTCGTTTCTCTTCTGCTTTCTCTTTTCTTCGATGAAAAGTTCAGCTTCAAGAAGATCGTCGTCATATCTGAGTTTCTTTGCACGGATAGTTGCGATTGACAGAATTATAAGAAGAAGTGCCGGAAGCACCATAAGTGCGATAATGCCCCTGAATTCTGTTGAATAAGCGAGGATCTCACCCATAAGGTCGTCCTTGTTGTATACTGTTCCGTATATTTTTGAAGCCGGTACGGAGTAAACAGTATCAAGTGAAGCCATAAGGTCTGATCTGAGGTTATATGAAAGTGAACCGTTGTCATTCTGTGTTATTGATTCAAGGCAAAGGATCCTCTTGCCTTCTTCGCCTGTGGAACAGAGAACGTATGTCGCTTCCTTCGGCTTGTCAGTGTGATCGATAAAACAGAGTGAATTCTCCGCGATGTTCTTCGCATCAGTTGAACGGTTTATAAAAAAAGTCATGTGATAATCAAGAAAATCGATCCTCGGTGCACTGTCCTTATTACGGAAAACAAGGTTAGCTCCTACAGAAACGACGAGAACAAGGAACAGAATAAATGAGATCAGTCCCCTGATAAAACCTAAAAAAACAGAGCCGAAACTTCTTCTTCTAGCCATGATTTTCTTCCTTTCATTTTGCTTATTAATTTACTATAACAAGAGTATTGTCTCTCATACTTCTCATTCACGTCAGGGCACAGAAACCCCGTCATAAAAACGTATATTCATAATTATATCATACATCTTTTTAAAAAACAATTTCTAAAACAAAAAAATAAATTTTTTTCTGCAAATTTATTAATTGTGTCAAAACCGCTTGACGATTAAAGCTGTTTATGGTACAATATCAATTGTGATTTTTTATTGCTGGTGTAGCACAGTCGGTAGTGCAGCTCATTTGCTGAACAGACGAGCGCTGCCTGCGGCAGATGAAGCGAGTCTGTGAAGGGCAGAAATAACGAGTAATGCAAGGCGAACGCCGCAGCAGTACGACTATATTTCTGATCGTATATGAGCAGGTCGCACGATTCAACTTACAATTTAATAAATGCTGGTGTAGCACAGTCGGTAGTGCAGCTCATTTGCTGAACAGACGAGCGCTGCCAGTGGCAGATGAAGCGAGTCTGTGAAGGGCAGAAATAACGAGTAATGCAAGGCGAACGCCGCAGCAGTACGACTATATTTCTGATCGTATATGAGCAGGTCGCACGATTCAACTTACAATTTAATAAATGCTGGTGTAGCACAGTCGGTAGTGCAGCTCATTCGTAATGAGCAGGTCGCAGGTTCGAATCCCGTCACCAGCTCCATAAACACAAATAACTACGTAGTCTGATAACTGCGTAGTTATTTTTTTAGTGCAGATTCAAAAAAGCCGCTCTTTCAGATAAATAACTGACAGAGCGGCTTTTTTGTTAAATATTGCAAAGGTCCGCATCTGAAATTTCCACATATTTTATGAATTATATTAATCGGTTATTTACTTTTTCACTAAACCGTGATATAATTAATATACAAGGCTGGGGTAACAGCTTTCAGATCAAGGGTCAGAAAATTACGGATCGTTGTTTCCGTAAAGTTTACAAACGGGGATGTGAAAAATATGGCATCTGTCAGGCGCAAAGATAAGCGCACTTATCTTACGAGCAAATCTACAGTTATAATACTCATAGCAGCCGCACTGTGCTTCAGTGTACTCGGCTTCTTTATATACAAAACTATCAGCGGAGGTATTCTTGACAAAAGGAAAGCCTCGGCCATGGACGTTATCGCAGTTGTTTCCGACGAGCTTAACCGGGAGTACGGCGACAAATTTGAAAAGATAACATCGGCAGGCGATCCTGAATACAGCGAGATAATGGACGTCCTTTCGAAATATGAAAAATCAAGTTCGGTAGACTACATTTATACTATGAAAATGCAGGGCGATGAACTGGTATTCGTCGTTGACGCAGACCCGTCCGAAGAGAACCGCGCTCTCTTCGGTGAAAAATATCCTATGACCGAATACATCGAGCCGGCGTTCCGCGGTGAGATCTGCTGCGACAAAAAAATATCTTCAGACAAATGGGGATCTTACATCAGCGCCTATGCTCCTGTAATGAATTCACAGGGTAAAATAGTCGGCATAGTCGGTGTCGACACCAAGACAGATAAGATATACCGTGAATTCGGTATTCTGAGGATCCAGATAATCCTTCTGGTAGCTGCATTTTTCGGCATATGTGCAGCATTCCTTTTTACCTTCTGGTCTTCATTCGCCAAAAAGGATCTGCTCACCGGGATAATGAACTACGACAGTCTGGTCGAAAAAGGCGAAAGCCTCAGACGCAAAGGCGTTCTTTCAGATTATTCAGTAGTTCAGCTCAACATTAGAAACTTCAAATTTATAAATTCAAAAATAGGCACAAGCCTCGGCGACATTCTTCTTATCCAGTACGCCGGAATAATCTCCGGACATCTTGAACCGGGTGAATACTGCGCACGTACCGGAAGCGACAACTTCATCCTTCTTGTAAAGAAAGGCCACGAGGACGATCTCATAGAAAAGCTTTCCGAGACATGGATCAATCTTAAAGCTTACGGTGTAAGCGACCTTATACAGATATCGATACGAAGCGGTATTTATGAAATCGACAGTAACGACAGCGTTCAGGACTCAATAAACTACACATCAGTCGCACTCAAGAACGCACGTCTTTCAAACAACAACTTCATAATCCGGTTTGAAAAATCAATGCTGGATTCAATGGTGGAAAACAACCGTATAATCACCGACTTCCGCCGCGCAATGAGCGAAGGCGAATTCCAGGTGTACTACCAGCCGAAAGTAAACATTTCGACCAACGAACTCTGCGGTGCGGAAGCACTTATCCGCTGGATAAAGGACGGAAGGGTGATCTCACCTGCTGAATTTGTTCCTGTCCTTGAAAACGAAGGACTTATCACAGAGATCGACTTCTTCGTGTTTGAGACCGTGTGCCAGAACATATGCGAATGGGAGATCAAGGGTATAAAACCTGTAACGATCTCATCCAATTTCTCAAAAATAAATCTTGCAAATCCTAACTTTGCCGATTCAGTTCTTGCAATTATGAGAAAATACGGTGTTGATCCTGATCTCCTCGAGGTTGAACTCACAGAATCATCAGGATACACCGACTACGAAGCGCTTATCGTCTTCGTTGAAAAGATGAATCACGCAAAAATACGTACTTCAATAGATGACTTCGGAACCGGATATTCATCACTTTCGATGCTCAAGAATATCAACGTGGACGTTGTCAAGATCGACAAGTCCTTCCTTGCAAAGACCAACTCCGACGATATTCATCAGGAAAAAATGCTTGAAAACGTCATTCAGATGATTAACGATCTGGACAGAACGGTCATCTGCGAAGGAATTGAAAAACACGGTACAGCTTGATTTTCTTAAAAAGGCTTCGTGTTCAGTTGTTCAGGGATTCCTGTTCGACAAACCTCTGACACATGATGAATTTGAACTTCGTCTGAGATCTCCGCAATACAATGTGGATGAAAACGGAAACATCACGGTGGAAAAACCGGAATACGAAGAACGCTGGGAAACAGTTGACCTCGTGGAAAAACCGAAAGATGAAACCATTATCGTCGGAAAAGCGGAAGACACAGATGACAGTGACTACTCAGAGATCGCAGAATCTGAGACAAAACCGGCACCTGAACCAGCCGGAGAGTCCGAAACGGCTGTTACAAAGCCGGAAAGGAAAACTGAGATCGATGAGTCTGCTAAAGCTGAAAGTTTTGCCATGGCAAAGGAAAAGAAAAAAGCCAACAAGCGGCAGAAAAACAAAAGCAAAAACGGCTAAACCCCTCCATTTAATAAAAGCGGCGGATATTTCTTAAAACGAAATATCCGCCGCTTATTTGTTTCCGTATGCTCACTGTGAAACGTCATGTATTTCAACATCAAGGTCAGTTACTGAAACTGCACCCTTCGTGCTGCTCCGCATAATATTCTTGAGTGTCGGAAGAACCGATATGTTTACATTTCTGCTCTTTGAAGCCACTGCCGCTTCAAAAGGAACAGTTATCTTTTCGTCCCCTATTTCAAAAGGCTTTGAAAGGCTTAAAAGTGCGATGTTTATATTATTGAGAAATTCAGTCTGACCTGCAAGGTCCTTTTTCTGCTTTCTTGCTACCAGAAACTCATCTGATCCTGTACGGTAAACATCTGCGTCCGGGAAGAAACTGTGTATGAGCTTGGCTGTAGTGATAAGGATCATGTCGCCCGCTTCCTCACCGTAGGCAATGTTCACACTGCTGAAATCCTTTATATTGAAAAGCGCAAAGTAATAGGCCTCATCTTCTGCAAGTTTAACCTTACCCTCTTCAAAATCGCTGGAAAAAGAAATACGGTTGCGTAATTCTGTAAGAAAATCATTATAAACCGCATTTGCAAGTGATTCTCTTGTTTTCTCGTGCTTTTCCACGGCGTTATCAAGGCTTATGGCAGTATCTTCACGTTTCTTGTTCAGAACGTTGAACAGAACAATGAGAATGAAACAGAAGATGCTGAAAACTATCATGTAACCGCGCATGCTGCCGGAAAGTCTGTACACGCCGGATTCCGTCGCATCGACCATAAACAGCCAGTTGAATTCACTCATGTACGAGTAAAATGACACGTACTTTTTTCCGTTTTTAGTATAGCTGAATTTGCCGCTGTGATCTTTTCCGGAAGACTTGAGCTTTGAACACAGTGAATCAAGTTCCGCCGAATCTGCCTCTGTGTTTACCTTTGATGTGTCTTCGTGGAAAATGTATTTCATGTCCGAAAGATCGAGCATAGTATAGAACGCATCGTTCATATCGCGGCTGCTTACGGACTCGAGCTGTGACGCAAGACCGTCAGTGTAAATTCCGAGACCGACAAGGCCTGACGGCTTGTTTTCTCCTGTGTAAACAGCTTTGTACATTGATACTATCTGTTTCTGTGAAGCAGGAGAGGTAATGATGCCGGTGTTGTAAACCCCGTCGCCTTTTTCAGTGAGGATCTGCTGAAGCTCCTTAAGATAGTCGCCGGTTCTTGTGGTAACGCCCGCTTTCGACCGGTCTGTATGTGCAAGGACTCTGGTGTTCCAGTCACTTACATATAACCCTTCAAGGTTTTCCACATCAGCGGAAAATTCCTCAGTATAATTCATGGCAGCTTCAGCAGCTGCTTTATCGTCTGGATTTTCAGTTACACGGCGTATTTCACCTGCGTGACTGTATGCACTCAGAATATTCTCCGCACTTTTTACATAATTTCTGATGATCCTGCTGCGTTCATCAGCTATCGTGATCATGTAGCCGTCAGAACTGCGGGCTGCACTCGAACTTATGATCTGGGTTATCCCCATCGAAAGAATAAACATAAGGACCAGCTGAAGCAGCAGAAAAAAATTGAGCGCTGAAACTGAACGCCCGGCCTTTTTTTCTGCCGCCGGACTTCGGACCTGATCTGCTCATATCTGTTTAGACTCCTCTGCATCGGTATCTTCGAATAGTGTGTTAAGCTTATTCTTAAGCAGATTATTTACTCCGCTCTGGTTCGGGCGAACAGCAGCTCTCATTGAAACAGGAGCATTGGAACGCATGTTTCCCGACATCATACCATACTGGCCTGATACATAGGACATATTTGACTGCATGGCATTCGATCTGAGATATACTGGGTTGTTACGTGACACAGGCGAACTCATGCCTGTATTCGGCATACCCTGAGGGGCCATGTAAAGAGATGCTCCCCTGTTTGATTCAGGCACAGTGGTATAAACGCTGTACCCTTTTGACATTCCCGGCATCATACGGTCCGGAACTGCTGCATAACGGCCTACATCGGTTATCGGAATGTTGCCGTTTGGTGTAACTATAAGAGCACGGGAGTTTTCCGGATTAATACCCATAATATATGAAATACATCCGTTGCACGGCAGAATAGGTATGACCGTACATGAATTGAAAACTGTAACCGCCTTTATTTTTGTGATCCCGTCAGCCTGCATTTTTTTCAGTGCGTTTATTTCTGCATGAACGTTTTCGGAAGAATCGTCCTTTACAACATATTCGTTATATGCCGTATATACATTTCCGTTTCCTGCACATATAACACAGACCGTATCTCCGGCAAGAGGATTATGCCTTTTGTCGTATCGTTTTCTTATTACGTCTATTGCTGTGTCGATCATAAATCTGTAGTTCATTGTACGCACTTCATCCTCTCCGGAAAAAATTTTTCTGATATTCCCTGAAAATTTTAATGTTATCAGCTAATTGCACATTTTCTCAGCTAATATCTTGCATAATTCTACATATATATTATATCATAGCAAAATTTTAATATCAATATGCATAACACAAAAATATCCGTTTATAATTTGTACGCAATTGCAGAAAAGCAGATAATACCGGAAATAACCGTTTCCGGATCACTTTTGAGAACGCGGCCGGCTGACACTGCGGATTTTTTTCAGAAAAAATTGATTATTCCGCCGTCATGTGCTATAATTACATAGACAGTGCACGCTTACGGCAGCAGGCCGGCAGCGGAAATAACAAACAACATTTCAAAGGAGTTTTTATCATGTCTATGTACATTACTTGTCTCGACCTTGAAGGCGTACTCGTTCCTGAGATCTGGATCGCTTTTGCTGAAGCATCAGGTATTCCGGAGCTTAAGATCACAACCCGCGAGGAGCCTGACTACGACAAGCTTATGAAATACAGGATCGGTATTCTGAAGGAACACGGTCTCGGCCTTAAGGAGATCCAGGAAACTATCGCAAAGATCGATCCGATGCCGGGCGCAAAGGAATTCCTCGACGAACTCCGTTCATTCACACAGGTCATCATCATCAGCGACACATTCTCACAGTTTGCAGGCCCGCTCATGAAGAAGCTCGGCTACCCTACTATTTTCTGCAACACTCTTGAAGTAGCAGAAAGCGGCGAGATCACAGGTTTCAAGATGAGAGTTGAAAATTCAAAGTTCACAACTGTAAAGGCTTTACAGTCCATCGGCTTTGAAACTATCGCAAGCGGCGACAGCCACAACGACCTCGGTATGATCAGAGCAAGCAAGGCAGGTTTCCTCTTCAAGAGCCCTGACAGCATCAAGGCAGAAAACCCTGATCTTCCGGCTTACGAAACATATGATGAACTCATGAATGCTATAAAGAAGGCTATGGATTAATCCTTAAACGCCAAACGTAAATCAAAACACCTCAGTAATGGTGGCGCCTGCGGCGCAATTGTGAAACGAGCTGTCTCGAAAGACAGCTCGTTTTTTCTATATTGTCAACCACCATGTCGACTAATCTCCTGCATGTATTTCGCTCCTGTAACTGTCGCAGGTATGCGGTAGGCAGGCGGAAGGTTAGAAAGCACCACCACAGCCAGCTGATTTTCAGCATCAAAAGCAAGATAACAGTTGTAGTCACCGGTGCCGCCATTGTGCCAGCAGTAGCCATTCTTTTCGTCAATCATCCATCCCATACCGATGCTGTCCATGTTTATATCCATCGACTTGTACATACCCGAAGATGCATTTATCATTTTAAGCTTCTCACGGCATCTGCCGAAATGCTCGTCATCATTCATAAGCAGCTGTGCATAGCGCATCATGTCTTCGATATCAGATGTGACCGCACCTGCCGGGATATATGCATCACCGTCAGCCCAGTCCCAGTAATTATCGAGATCACCCTTCGTTTTCGAGATGCCGGTATGACCCAAGCCGAGATCACCACTTATAAAATCGTTAAGGAGTGTGGTGTAGTCCTTTCCGTAAACACTTTCAAGCACAAGGCCGAGTGTTGCATAGCCGAAATTTGAATATTTAAAACCGTATTCTCCGTTTCCGGTGTTCAGTTTATTTAACCTGTTTAACAGCATATCCTTGCTGACACCGTAAAAATCATTGCGACCGTTAAGATGATTTGAAATCATCGGCTTTTCAAAATAATATCCCCTGAACCCGGAAGTATGGGTAAGCAGTTTCTCAATGGTCGGATAGCTGTTCGAAGGTGTAAGTTTCAGATATTTATCGACCGTATCGTTAAGATCAATAAGCCCCTCTGAACATGCCCTGTTCACAAGAGCCGCGGTCATGGTCTTGGTTAGCGACCCTACCTCATAGATGTGATTTGTGTCAGTTACCAGTTCCTCGCCGTTCTGTCCGTACACTTTGACTGTCATCTGCGATCCCTGTATCAATCCCACGGTAACGACCGCATCCGCCCTGTCCTTCGTCGTGTATTTTATGGTATCAAGTGCGGTCATTTCAGGTATTTTATCAAGTTTCGACTTCATAAAAGCAACTGCGCCTACCGCCGCTAATGCCAGTACACCAGCTGTTATGGCAACTGCCTTCTTTTTTGATTTTTTCATTCAAACCTCTCTGCTTATTAAACTGTGTTTTGTTATTTCAGAAGCATTCCCTTTAAGCTTTCAAAAAGTTCATCAGCTGTTATCATCTTAAGAACAGTCTCTTCGTCAGTGTCCTGACAGGATGTAACCGTCATGCCGCTATCAACGTCAAAGGAAACAAACCGGCATCCGGTAGAATCATCGAGAACGTCGAAGGTGTTAAGGCCTTTTGAAAGTCCGGTGCCGAGATATTTCACGTAGGCTTCCTTGGCTGTCCATATCTCTGCAAACGTTTTTTCTTTACGTGTATAGATAGCCTCATATTCATTTTCCGTAAAATGCCTGCGGGCAATGTTTTCTTTTTCACGGTCGGTGCGTTCGATATCCACTCCGACTGAACGTTTACCGCAGACAAATGCTACATATCCTCCGGCATGAGAGAAGGAAAACTGGAAGTCATCCCTTCCGTGAAGAAACGGCTTTCCGTGTTCGCCGTAGTCGAAACGGATATCTTCATTTTTCATTCCGGTATGAAGGATGATCTGAATCCTTACGGTAAGTTCCGCCAGAACGGATGTTATCCTGTCCCGCTCCGAACGCATTCTTTCCACTCTTTCACGCCGTTCCGGCGAAATATATTTTACGAATCTTCCGCAGTACGAATCAAAATCCGCCTCCGGATCCGCTTTCACCACAAGTATCTCCATCTGTCTTCTCCCTCTGCAATTGTTTTCGTTATTTTTATTATAAAGGTTTAACTGTTTTATTTCAATACTTTTCTTATATCTCAGGATCATAACGGCTGCGCCTGCGGCGCAGTTATAAAACAAGCTGCCTCAAAAAGGCAGCTCGTTTTTCTATAGCAGTCTTCGGCCGGAACGGGTGAAGACTACTTTTTCGGCATCATATACACCAGAACTCCTTTTACTATAAACAGCAGAAACATCACCGTGACCGCATAGGGCAGTCTTGCAGCTGTGAGAAACAGTACCGAAACAATGCTTAAAACAAACGAGATTACCGTCAGTGTATTCCTTCCATTTTCGATATACCTTCGGTTCATGACCAGTTTTGCCGTACCGGTGACCATCAGCAGAACGAATAAAGCAAAGCAGATACACGCCGGAGCAAATGATTTCTGTGCAAATTCAAACAGACTGACCGCTGAAAAGCTGCCGCTCACTTTTTCAGGATAAAGAGGCAGAAGCAGCGGCAGTACACACATTATATCAGCAAATCCTGCAAGCATGTCAAGCAGATCACTGATATTTTTACGGTTCTCATCCTGTGCAGCATTTATAAGCTCATCAGATGACAGCAGTTCATCTACCGAAACCGAAAAGAATTTTGAGATCTCCTTTAAGGAATCAATGTTCGGATATCCCCTGCCGGATTCCCATTTGGAAACAGCCGTCCTGGATACAAACAGCTTCGCGGCAAGTTCCTCCTGCGTAAGGCCATGCTGTTTCCTTAAGTTCTGTAGTTTTTCGCTGAAATCCATTTATTTTTCCTCCATCATGTTCACAGTACCGTGATAGATCAGATATAACCCGGCACTGAGCAGCAGCGCACCAATAATATCTGTCAGCCAGTGCACTCCGGATACTGTTCGTCCGATTACCATAAAAGCTGTAAAAACGACTGTAAATACGTACAGAGCGCATCTCAAAGCGGTATTTTTCATCCTGCGGCGAACTTCAAATGCAAGTGTCGGCATCACACTGACCACAAGAAGCGTGGTGGATGACGGATAAGAGGCTTCCATACGTCCTTCGATCAGCACCGGCCGGTAATTTAACGGTATCATCTCAAATATAAGATATCCTGCAATCACAAGTATATAGTATACGCCAAGAAGAAGGATGTCGCCGTCTACTTTAAAGAGATTTTTCCTTTTTACAAGCTGGATAAGTCCCATCACACCGAACACCATACACACTGCGATTGGAACCAGTCCAAGCCAGTCTGTTATAGTATAGATGCTCATATGCACTCCCGTCAACCTGTGAAATGCAAGATTCATCGCAGCAAATCCGATATCTGTTCCGTTCTGACCCGCAGGCCGGACATCCACGGTCTGTATAAGCATAGTCCAGATGACAAATGCCGCCATCATAATAAGTCCTGCGATAAGTAATTTCCTTCCGTCCTTTTTCATAATTCATTCTGTATCCTTTCTGTTATTGCCTTCCGGCTGATTTAAGAATAATACAGAACTGATAAACAGTAAAGAATTGCTTCGTCACATCGGTGACACGAAGCGTGTCACCGCGTAAATACGGCGTTTGCGCCCTTTAAAAGGATGCGCCTGCGGCGCAGTTATAAAACAAGCTGCCTCGAAAAAGGCAGCTTGTTTTTTTCCATAGCAGTCTTCAGCCGGCACGGGTGAAGACTGCATTTAATTCAAATAATTATCCAGATACTCCTGCGGTAATATTGCCTTGACTCTGCTGTTAGAAAAATCCTCAATATTTCGAGTAATAATGTAATCAGCATCAAATGAGAAAGCGCACTCCATCTGGAGACAGTCTTCAAAATCAATGAATTTCTCATTTTTCACAGCCAAGTACTCTCATAGATCATATTTCTCCCTAAAATAATCATCAAGAGCTTCTTCCTCATCGACTTCAAATGGAGGAATATTTTCTATAAGTTTATCAAGTCTGTTAAACGCTTCAATTGAACTGCGATTTTCCGTATCGGTTTCTGATTCATCATCCTGCTTCGGATACAGTCTTCCGAATAATGATAAAAACAGCTGCAAATCACTTTCTGTCATATGTTCTATCAATGTAAATGCCATTTCTCTTGTGCTCATAGAACCAGCTCCTTTCCATATTCATTCTGCTAATGTGTTTCTATAATTATTATACTATAATTTACAATGAAAATCTATACTGATTTTTTTCAGTCTCAGCATTGCTTTGTCACCGCAAAATCGCAAAATTTAAAAAACCGGTTTTACCGCAAAATCGCATTTTTTATAAAACTGATTATAATGCGAAATCACATTCCTGTCAATGCAAAATGGTTGAAAGGCATCCGATTTTATGGTACAATAATACAAACAATCATCGGAGGTGTTACTATGCCACTACATCAGGAAAACAGATTTACTGCCGACAAATACTTTGCCCTGACTCCTCAGTCTTCTGAACGCACAGAACTCATCGGCGGAAAAATAGTAACACAGACAGCTTCCGGAGTTATCCACCAGGATATAGCCGGCGGTATTTACGCTGAAATAAGACAGTTTATCAGAAATAAAAAAGGAAACTGCAAACCGTTCATCGCTCCGTTTGACGTTAAACTTACCGATGATACAGTTGTCCAGCCAGATGTTCTGGTTGTCTGCGATACTTCCCGCCTTGACGATAAACGCTGCTACGGCGCGCCGGATTTCATCGCCGAGATCGTTTCATCAAACCGGTTTGATGACTACAACAGAAAACTTGAACTTTACAAACTGTCCGGCGTACGCGAATACTGGGTCATCGATCCGATTGAACGTAAAACAACCGTATTCACATTTGAAGATACTGTGAATATTTCTTTCTATCCGTTTGAAACACCGGTTCCGGTAAATATCTATAAAGGTGAATTATCGATCGTTATTGCTGATCTGCTATAATTTCAGTTGCAGCATTTAAATCAGATTTCGATTTTTCAATAACAGATAAATGCCGCAGGCGTGCTATATAAAAGGTTGCGCCAAAGGCGCAATTCAATATATAAGTCTTATAACACTTTTGAGCGTTTCTTTATTCACAGCTCATACCGTATACTACACATACGCTGACAATTTTCAAAATGATTTTGCGGATTCAGTAGATTTACGATTACAGATATGGTATAATATTAACAAGAAAAAATCAAATCTGAAAGGACGTGAGCCATATGTATGCAGCAGTATCTGGATATTACGACGGTAACCATATAGTAATGAACGAAGCCATGGATCTTTCTGTTGGTCAGGAAGTGATTATAACCATTCTTGATACGAAAAAAAGCAGAAAGAAAAATATAGACCTGAACAAATATGCCGGTCGTGGCAGAAAAATGTTTGACGGCAATGCTGACGAATTTATAAAGGAGCTCAGAGACAGTGACCGGTTATAAAAAGATATTTCTCGACACTACTCCAATAATCTATTACCTTGATCAGGATCCGAACTTTGGAATGATTACGCAGAATCTTTTATCTGATTTTCTTGACGGCGGTTCTGATTTCGTAACATCATCAATAACATTCACTGAATATCTCACATATCCATACAGAACAAATAATACTGATAAAATAGATGCCTTTCTGGAATTCATTAATGACTGTGAAATACCTGTTCATAAAATTGATATCATTACAGCTCAAAAAGCTGCCAGAATACGTGCAGAATACAAACACTTTAAAACAATTGACTGTCTTCAGATTGCTTCAGCATGTATAACTGAATGCGATTTATTCCTTACAAACGATAAACAGCTTAAACAATTCAAAGAACTTCCATGTCTGACAGTTGAAGATTTAACGACCTTGTAAAACAAGCTGCCTTTTCGAGGCAGCTTGTTTTTTCTATAGCAGTCTTCGGCCGGAACGGGTGAAGACTACTTTTTCGGCATCATATTCACCAGAACGCCTTTTACTATAAAAAGCAGAAACATCACCGTGACCGCATAGGGCAGTCTTGCTGCTGTGAGAAACAGTACCGAAACAATGCTTAAAACAAACGAGTAACTGACCGGAACTTCCCTGTAATAAAAAAATCGTAATCATAACTTGTATGCGGCTGATTTTTATGATAAAATAGATAATGTACGTAAAAAAACAGTACAGGAGAGTTATAATGAAGTTTAAATTTGACATAATGAAGTCAGAAGAATATATACGCAATATCATCTGCGGACTGATGGCAGTAATACTCGGTTTTCTGTTTGTCGAAAGCTTTATGCATACAATGGTGCTGACAAACACTCAGGAAATGTTTGAAGGGATAAGCTATCACCACGACAATTTTATTTTCAACGCCGTTTACATGGCAGCTGCGCTTCTCATATTACATCTGCTGCTTCCGAAGATGGAAAAGGCGCCGGTACATCTGTACACAGCACTGCTGATGATCACAACTCTCATCGCCGGAACAGCCTGGGTAATATCGTCACAGGCCGGGCAGCAGGCGGACCAGTACATGGTATCCCACGCAGCATGGCAGGCAGCGCACGACGATCTTTCATTCATGGAAGACCGGTACTTCAGCAACTATTCGTTTCAGCTGGGCATGGTACTCTTCTACGAGATACAGCTCAGACTTTTTGCGGCCAACAGTGACACCTTGATATGTATACAGATAATCAACGTCATTTATCTCGCTGCTGCATATCTCGCACTCATTCTGATCATGGGAAAGCTTTTCGGGAGCAAAAGGATTCAGATAACTGCAGCAGTTACTATGATGTTCTCGGTACAGCCTCTTCTTTACACCACATTCGTATACGCTGTAATTCCTGGCATTGCAAATGTTCTTTTTTCTCTCCTTTTTGAAATAAAATACTTTGAAACCAAAAGCAAAAAGAAATACATCTATGCGGCACTGTCTGTGTTTTTCATGGTTTTTGCTGTCATGATCAAAACAAACAACTACATTGCTCTCATAGCACTGGCCGGCACTGCCCTTGTGAAATTCATCACAAGACGCAAATGGACCGATCTGGTTTATATCATCATCATGGTCGTATTCTCGCTCAGCATAGTTTCCTGCGCTTCTTCATATTATGAAAACAGAAGCGGAAAAAAGCTTGAACCTTCCGTACCGATGATCGGATACGTTGCAATGGGACTCGATGATCCGAAGGGTGTTCTCGGATGCAACGCTAAGGGATGGTACAGCAGCCACTACACAACATCGAACTACGCCTCCCATGATTACGACATTGAAGCCACAAAGGAATTCGCAATGGAAGGAATAAAGGATTCCGTGCACAAATTTATGACCGACTACAGCTACGCCAATGATTTCTTCTACGAGAAAAACACATCGCAGTGGAATGAGCCAAGCTTTGCTTCGCTGTGGATCAATCTGGTTGTAGGCAGATACGGCGGAAAAGAAGCCGGAAAGCTCTGTGACAAGGTACTTAACACAAACGGCGGCGACAGTCATTCGGGCCTTCTGGAATACATGAACGTATGCCATCTTTTCGTTTTCGCCGGAGCTTTTGCCGGTGTGTTCGTATGCTTCAGGAAAAAGGACCTTCTGTGTTCAGCACTGATCCTTATTGTCCTGGGAGCATTTCTCTACCACATGATATTTGAAGGCAAGTCACAGTACATCATGCCTTATTACATAATACTCACAGGTTTCTCTGCCGCAGGCATCGATCTCATATTACAGAAAATTCCGGTAAAGAAAAGCTGATGGAAAGATACATGAAAAGAGCCGTGAAACTTGCAGAACTTGCAGGTTCCACGGGTGAGATACCAGTCGGTGCGGTAGTCGTAAAGCGTGATACCGGCGAGATCATAGCAGAAGGATACAACCGCCGCGAGTCAGATAAAAACGCTCTTGCCCACGCAGAGCTCATTGCAATAAACGAAGCCTGTAAAAAACTCGGTGGCTGGCGGCTTATCGGATGCGATCTTTACGTGACACTTGAACCATGTCCGATGTGCTGCGGAGCAATAATAAACTCCCGTGTTGAACGTGTTATCTACGGTGCGGATGACAGCAAAGCGGGTTCGGTCTTCTCGGTACAGCAGATGTTTGAAATGCCGTACAATCACAAACCGGAGATAATACGCGGAGTACTGGCAGAAGAATGCGGAGAGCTTTTAAGCAGTTTTTTCAGAAGAATAAGAAAAATACAGAAATATATAGGAGCAGAAATGGTAAACTTTGAAAATGAATGGGACGAACTCCTGAAGGACGAGTTTCAGAAAGAATACTATCAGGATCTCAGAAAATTCTTAATAAATGAATACAAGACACAGACCATCTATCCGAATATGTACGACATTTTCAATGCGATGAAATACACATCGTACGAAGACGTAAAAGTTGTGATACTCGGACAGGATCCGTATCATGAGCCGAACCAGGCACACGGACTTTCATTTTCCGTAAAAAAAGGCGTTGAGCCGCCTCCGTCACTGAAAAACATCTTTAAGGAAATAAACGACGAACTCGGCATCGACAACAGCGGAAAACACGGCGAGCTGACAAACTGGGCAAAGTCGGGCGTGCTTCTGCTGAACACCGTGCTCACGGTACGCCGCGGAATGGCTAACAGTCACAAGGACAAGGGCTGGGAGCATTTCACCGACAGGGTTATCTCGCTTCTCAACGAACGTGAAAAGCCGGTCGTTTTCCTTCTCTGGGGAAACAACGCAAAAGCGAAGAGAAAACTTATTACAGGCAGACAGCATCTTGTACTTGCCTCGGCTCATCCGAGTCCGCTCTCCGCATACCACGGTTTTTTTGGCTGCGGCCACTTTGCGGAAACGAACAGATTTCTTGAAGCAAACGGAATGGAACCAGTCAACTGGTCGATAGACTGACGAAAGGCATCTGAAAATGAACAGAACACTTGCTGCAATGACAGCATTTTCACTGATCAGTCTGACAACTGCCTGCAGTACGCAGAATACCGGCAGAACTGACAATTCGACGGTCACTGAAACAGTAACATCAGCTGAGCAGGTCACTGAAAACCAGACTGAAGCTTATGAAAGTCTGACGCTGCCGGTGACAAGTCCGGTGTTTACCGCCGCGGCCGGTACAGGAACTGCTTCTTCCGTGACCTTTGTTTTTGAACCTACAAAGGAAAACATGGTAAAACCGGATGATGAAGATGACGAATCCGCCGAACTCAGTATGCTCGAAAACGCCGGAGATCCCGACTACAGCGCAGATGCTGCTATCCCCTACGTAGCGTGGACTGAGATCAACCTTGATAAATATATGTACGCTGTTTCAGTATGTACCGGATATTCCGCTGCACTTGAAGATGCCGGAAAAGCAATGATCTATGATCCGGGATATGAATTTCATATTATAGCAAGGACAAGCACCGGTTACTACCGTACAGATGAGGACCTGTACATACCGTGCAGATATCTGGACAACTATCCGCCTGACGGATATGATCCGGAAAATGCCGGAAGCTACGCTCCTGCCGAAAGGCCGGATGTAACAGAAGCACCGGCTGAAACAGACACAGACGACGGAGGTGAACAATGATCTACACCGAATCAAATGACAGCGATCTTTTTGAGAGATTTGAGACAGGCGAAGTACCGGACGAAAAGGATCCTTTCTGCAACCAGACAGAAAACAGAGATTTCAGCGAATCCTATTCACACGTCATACCGTCATTTTTCTTCAGAAACGAAAAGTGCAGAAAAAAGCCTTCCTCATACGAAAAAAGAAAGCTCAGGTATTTTTACAACATAACCGGCATACTTTTGATTTCAAAGCTTTTCATCGAAATAGCGTCACTTCTTCTCTTCAGCATTATTATGGCTCTTCTGGCCTATTTTCTTTCACCGGGACTTAATTTTTTCTATTCAGCGCTTTCAGATGAAACTATAAAATATGCATTCAGGATCATTGTAGTGATAATTTCATCCGGGTCAGTGTTCCTGGCGGGATGCCGTTTTTCTGAACTTAAACCCGCACATCTTCTGAAAGGCTGCCGGACAGTACGAACAAGTGACATAATTCTCTGCTTCATGACGGGAATGTTTGTCGCTGCCCTTTCGAATATAATCACCTTATCGTACCCGTTCCAGTCAGGTACATATATGCCTTCAGCGCTGTATATTGATCGCGATCCGATACTGGTTGCAGCAGCTGCACTGTGTAACTGCGTTGTTGTGCCTCTGGCTGACGGACTGATTTTCCGCGGTATCGCACTCAAAAATCTGTCAAGGGCATCGCAGCGTTTCGGAATAATAACATCGTCAATGCTTTGTGCATTTGCCACATGCAGTCTTCCTGCAATGCTGCCTGCATTTCTCATGTCACTGCTTCTGTGCAGCACTACAGTAAAATACAACTCGGTAATACCGTCAGTACTCATACACATGGCTGTAAATATAAGCAGCATGCTCATTTCAGTCTACAGTGTTTTCGCCTGGGATCAGGGAGAGCTTCTTGTCAGGGTATGGACGATAATAACTCTGGTACTCGGTGGCATATTCACTTTTATCAGAATGATAAAGGAACCGCTTCCGAAAAACAAACCGGAACAGCGCAGACGTTCACTTCCGATACTTCTGACATCCGTATTTGTCATTCTGCTGTTCCCGCTTTACGCACTTACATCACTGGCTAAGCTTCTGTACTTTATGTACATGTAAGCGGCCGCAGGAAAAAGAGGTCACTAATTGAAAAGAAAAAGAAATTCAAATGTCAAAAGAAGAGTAAGGACTGACAGAATATTTTTCGTTGGTTTCCTTATTATATTCATGGTCTGTTTTCTTCCTTTCGCACTGAAGAAAAAACCGGCATTAAACGAAACTGAAAAGGCCGATCCGGCAGCAGTACAGACCGATGCACCTTTCACAGTTGCCGACAAACCGGGAATACGTCTCCGCTATTCCCGCACACCGCTTCAGGGCATCGATTACACTGTAATACGTTCAGACGCAGCTGTGCTTTACGACATGACATCCGGCGAAGTTCTTTTCAGCAAGAATCCGCAGAAGCATCTTTATCCGGCAAGTATGACCAAGGTGCTCACCGCCTGTGTAGCACTCAGATATCTTGAACCTTCAGATGAACTTACAGTCGGATCTGAACTTGATATGCTGCAGCCTGAATCCAGTCTTGCATATCTTGTAAAGGACACAAAGATAACACTTGAAGATGCACTTTACGGACTGCTTCTTCCTTCGGGAAATGACGCAGCCTACACAATAGCTGTAAACACGGCAAGAAAAGTCTCAAACAATCCGAACATGCCGAACATAGATGCGGTAAAATATTTCGCCGCTCTTATGAACGATGAGGCACTCGATGCCGGAGCGGAAAATTCGCATTTTGTTGTTCCGGACGGATACTACGATCCGGACCACTACACAACTCCGGAAGATATGCTGAAGATCGCAATAAGATCAGCAAAATATCCGCTCATCGCTGAGATAGGTGCACATGCGGAATATGAAGCTGCCACCTCCACAGGTCAGAGCTACAGCTGGGAAAACGGAAATGCGCTTGTAAACCCTGAAGACGAGTTTTTCCTTCCGTTTGTAAACGGACTGAAAACAGGATTTTTTGACGAAGCCGGCTACTGCATGGTTGCCACAGCATCTGAGAACGACCATGATCTTATATCCGTAATAATGAAAGCTCCGTCAGCTGAAGTACGATACAATGATGTTTCAAAACTTTTCTGGTCAGTGATCGACCCGGGACACAGCTTAAAACCGGAAGTAACAGCAGAACCTGAAGTTACCGAAGCGGTACAGTAATACAAAAACAGAAAGGCATCACGCTGATCTTTGTGGTCAGCGTGATGCCTTTGTTTGTTTTATCAGGAAAATGCTGATTCATTCATAAATCAGTGCGTGGATCCGGGACGAAGCTCCGCAAATCCCACCTCCGGAAATCAGTGTTTCCTTAGATGATCAGAGCTTTTCGATTTTCTTTGAAAGGTACTGTCTGAGTTTTGCAAGGTCAGCGAGATCAACATCTGCGTCGCCGTCAACATCAAGCGCCTTTTCCTGTATATCGGTAAGTTTCCTGCCGTCAACGAGTGCAATTGCAAGTACGGAAATATCTGAAATATCAACAGTTCCGCTTCCGTTTCCGTCGCCGATTACAAATTCTTCCGCATTATCAGCCGGCGCTGCTGCATTATCTTCCTGCACTGTCGTATCTGCTTCCGCTGCAAGCGCCTTTTCCACTGTCACTTCTGAAGTTTTCTCTTCTTCGAGCGCTTCAAACTTAATATCACGATCCAAAGCATATTTTTCCGCAGTCGATCCCCTGTGAGCACGGATAACCATTGACCGAGGGCATAAATAAAACGCTGAATCCACTATATCGACGTTGTCGCTTAATATTGTAACAGTCTTAAGTCCACAGCTGTCAAAAGCAAATTCACCTATTTTCTCAGTTTTTTCAGGTATAACAATGCTTTCGAGTGATAAACAGCCTAAAAACGCAAATTCTTCAATGGTCTTCAGCTCTGCCGGAAGCTTTACTTCTTTAAGTTTTTCACAGTGCTCCAGCATGCCGCAATGAATAACAGTCATTTTATCCGGCAGATCAACAGATGTAAGTGCTGTACTGCTCAGTTCAGCGTTAGGGCGCATATTATTAAAGCCTTCAAAACCTTCAAAGCTTTCCGGAAACGAAATAGACTCCAGTGACTCAAAATTACATCCAAAACCATGTCCGACCGTTGTAATGCCTTCTTCTATAACAACATTCTTTACATCTGCCACCCATTCGCTGTTAAAAATCACATCATAAACATCACCAGTACCAGTTATAGTATAAGTGCCTGTATCCTCGTCATACGACCAGTATGCTGAATCACCGCATATACCCGAAGTTTCAGTACATTCCACGCCATCCACTACAAATCTGAGGCAGGCATTTCTGTAAGCATAGCTGCGTCCGTTAGCCCCGTCAGCAATTATCTTCAGATATTCATTATCCTCCGTCCAGTCAAATACATCTTCACCGTATGTGTCGATGGTTTCCGGAAGGCTGATCTTTCTGAGTTTAAGACAGTTTCTGAAAGCCTGCTTCCCGATAATGACCGTACCATACGGAATAGCTATCGATTCAAGTGAACAGCAGCCCTTGAAAGCTTCACTTTCAATAACCTTAAGATCATCAGGAAAAGTCACATTACGCAGTTCGTTACAGTTTCTGAATGCTCCGTTCTGGATCACGGTAATTTTTGACGGCAGATCTATCTCTTCAAGTGAAATACAGTTACGGAACGAACCGCGTCCAAGCTCCTTCACACTTTCCGGAATCACCACAGACTTAAGTGATGTGAATTTTTCAAATGCACCGTCTGCTATGGATTCAACACCGTCTCCGATCACAATTTTTTCGACTTCTGCAGCCCATTTATGTGCTTTGTAAAACGGCTTTGCATTTTCGTCTCCGTTCTCACTCATCATCTTACCGTTTCCGCTTACAGTGAGAGTTTTGCTTTCCGGGTCATACTCCCATTTTACATCTTTTCCGAAACTGCCTGTATAATCTGATTTTTCTGCCTCTTCCGCACTGCTCTGAGAAGCTGCGGTAAGATCGGCAGTTTCTTCAGCAAATGCAGTAACAGTTGTTCCGGCGGCCATTACAAGTGCAGCCGCTGTCGCGAAAATTCTTCTTAATTCTGCGTTTTTCATCTTTGTACCTCTTTTCATTTTACCATATATATTTCATCTTCCCGTGGAACACTGAACATATGATCTTCACGGCCACGTCCGCTTAAGGAAACGCTGATTTATTCATAAATCAGCGCGGGGTCCGGGGCGAAGCCCCGCAAATACCACCTCCGGAAATCCGGCGAAGCCGGATTTCCGATTTAATCAGTGTATCCTTAAGTTCAGTCTTCGATCTGTTCGTATTCAAGACCATTCTGCAAAGCATATTCACGTGTGTCTTCATAGCCTTTTATAACCAGCATACTGTTGTCCTCCTGAGGGTCAAAAACAAGACTTCCGAAACTTACCGAATGTCCGTAAATAACCGCTTCTCTGAGCATCAGGCAGTTCTGAAAAGCATTGTCTTCTATCTTTGCGGTACTTTCCGGTATAACTACAGTTTTCAGTGAGCAGCATCCCTTAAACGTTTCGCTCCTGATTGCATCAATACCCTCAGGTATATTTACCGACTTAAGAGAGTTACAGTTCATGAATGCACCCGTTTCTATCTCAGTTACACCTGACGGAATGATGACATTTTCAAGAGAAACACAGTTTCTGAATGAATCACTTCCGATCTTTTTCAGACTGTCCGGAAGCGAGACTGTCTTTAAAGAAACAAATTTACAGAATGTATCTGCACCTATGGATTCCACTCCTTCAGAGACCACCACATGTTCCGCATCACTGACCCAGCTAAACCGTTTCCCGTCAGTGAATATCTCATCATCTTCCGGTTCCATAAAACCGGATCCGCTTATGGTAAGAGTCCTGTTTCCGGAATCGTAATTCCAGTTCATATTTTTTCCGTATGCTCCGGAATACTGATCACTGTTTTCTGATCTGCTTTCATGTGATTCTGTTACGATATATGTTTCTTTTGGTTCATCCGGTTTTTCAGTCATCGGCTCAGTATTCTGACGTTCGTCGGCTGATATTCCATTATTCTCTTCGTTTTTCCTGATTCCCTCGTCACGAGACTCAGTAACATCTGTACTGATACTGGTTCCTGGCGTTCCTTCGACTGGAATACAGACCGTATTTTCCGTGATCACTGTCGTTTCAGAAACTCTGACCGGAGTAACAGAAGTACCTGAAGTTTCTTCCGCCATCAAACTGTCAGCAACTGTAATGCTTGTTATCACCGGTGTGAAATTGCCGTCTTCGCTTCTTTCAGGAAGATTGGCTGTAATGAGTAACAGGACCGCAGCGGCATATCCGGCACAGATAAAAAATATTCTGTTTTTATTTTTCCCTCCGCTTTTCTTTTCCGGATCAGCTTCAGCTATGTACTTTTCAGATATGTCTCCGAAACTTTTCAGGATCACATCGCTTTGTTTTGTATTATCACTCATCTTCTTACTCCTGTCAGAATAGTCCGCGTTTTTTCAAGAATTCTTTCAGTTCTGTTCTGGTCCTGCAAAGCATGGTCCTGAGAGCTGCCCCGGAAATATCGTTCCGCCCCGCAATATCATCCAGCGATTCGAGATAGAAATATCTCTGCACGAAACAGATCCTTTTTTTCTTATCAAGGGTTCCGAGAAAATCATCGAGAGCTTTCATAATTTCCTTTCGCTCTATCTCCGACACCACGTTGTCCCTGCCTTCAAGACATTCTTCAAGTTCTTCAAGTGAAAGGGCGACCTCAGAGGCGCATCTTTTGGAAGCTTTTCTTTTTTCATAGATATTGAGTGCAGTATTTCTGGTGATCCTCGCAACAAACGCCTTCAGTATCTTCGGAACCTGCGGCGGTATTGAATTCCACACTTTGAGATAACTGTCATTCATACATTCCTCAGTATCTCCCCTGTCTCCGAGAATGTTGTCCGATATCTTTCTTAAATACGTACCGTACTTGTTATCAGTCTCTCTGATCGCATTCTCAGATCTTTCATTATACAGGGATATTATCTCTTTGTCTTCCATAATGCTCTCCAGATCAAAATATTTTACCGGTGAAATATCCTTTCATCTTCAATGACAGAAAAAAACGAATATTGTTACAGGATTTTCTGAATTTTTTTTATTTTTCTTTTTTCGTTCGAAATACGCATTCAGCTTTATTCAATTATATTGTATTCAAATTCACAGTGCAAGTCAATAATTTATACGGATGAAAAAAGCTGCCTTCGGCAGCTGTTCGATAGTATCATGCATCTCGATGCATGATACATTTTTTGATGGATTGCATAATTTTCTCAGAAAATTTGGCTTGACAGCATTATATTACTGTGTTATAATATTTTCAAATAAAAGCTGTGACGAAGACGGAACCTGCGATGAATTTTTCAGAGAGCCGGTGGTGGTGCGATACCGGTAAAGGACTGCAGAGCTTCTCATCCCTTCCGAGCCGGAAACCCCAAAGGTTCACACCCAGTAGGCGTTTCACGTGTATGCTGCGTCAGTGCATAGAAGTTGTCAGACTTCGAAGAGGTGGCGGATCATCGAATCCGCAATTTGAGTGGTACCGCGAGTATTAAGAACAAATACCCGTCTCAAAGCTAATACGTGCTTTGAGGCGGTTTTATTTTTGCCTCAGAGCTTCACACAACTGCTGCATGCGGTCTGTACTGTACTGACATACAGAACAGACATGCCGTGCCGCAAACATCTGGAAGTAATGAAAGGCGGAATAATCATGCTTACACTCGACAAGGTATTCGACGCACAGACAGTGCTCAAAAACATCATCAGGGAAACAAATCTGGTAAGAGCTCACGGTATTGCACCGAAATGCGAGCTTTATCTTAAACCGGAAAACCTTCAGTTCACAGGATCGTTCAAGATCCGCGGAGCTGCATACAAGATCGCGATGCTCTCACCTGAAGAAAAAAAGAACGGCGTAATCGCGTGCTCGGCCGGAAACCATGCGCAGGGCGTTGCTCTTGCGGCAACTAAAAACGGAATAAAGTCACTCATCTGCCTGCCGGACACTGCACCTATATCTAAAATAGAAGCGACAAAAGGATTCGGTGCGGAAGTGTGCCTTGTGGAGGGATGCTACGACGACGCATACCGCAGAGCACTTGAACTCCGTGACGAAAAGGGATATACATTCGTCCATCCTTTTGACGATGAAAATGTTATCGCCGGACAGGGAACTATCGCTCTGGAGATACTTAATGATATCGACAATATCGATGCCATCGTCGTTCCGGTCGGAGGCGGCGGACTTATTTCCGGTATAGCCTACACAGTCAAACAGATAAGACCATCTGTTAAGGTGTACGGCGTACAGGTGACCGGTGCCCCGAGCATGTTCAATTCCGTAAAAAACGGTCAGATCGAATGCCTGTCATCCGTTTCAACTATCGCCGACGGCATTGCTGTAAAGCAGCCGGGTGAAAACACGTATTCCCTCGTAAGCGAATATGTTGACGAACTGGTTCTCGTAAGCGACGACGAAGTCGCCAGTGCCATCCTCGCACTCATCGAAAAGCAGAAAATGGTGGCAGAAGGCGCCGGTGCTGCCGCAGTTGCAGCAGTAATGTCCGGAAAACTCGACGTTGACGGCAAGCGTGTTGTGGCAGTAGTATCCGGCGGAAACATCGACGTTACGAGTCTTTCAAGAGTTATCGACCGCGGCCTTCTCAACTCGGGACGTTCAACAAGTCTGCTTATCGAGCTTATCGACAAACCGGGCCAGCTTAAGGAGATCTCACGTATAATCGCCGACTGCGGCGGCAACGTTACCGGCGTTCACTACGAAAAAGGTGCAACTGAAAGCGTCAACGGATGCTACCTGCGTATCAACATGGAAACAAGGGATTTCGACCACGTTGAACTTATCACACGTTCCCTCCGCGAGGCTGATTTCAAGCTTGTCTGATCTTTCGGTTGGCAATTTCGGAATGAATGCCTGATACATTTTTTAAGGCAGCGAAAACAGAAAGCATCTGCAGAGTATGCGCACATATACTCATACTCTGCAGATGCTTTTTTTGCACTCATGGGGAGTTCCTTAACGTTCCGTTTTTCTAAGGAAACACTGATTAAATCGAAAATCCGGCTTTGCCGGATGATTTCCGGAGGTGGGATTTGCGTTGCTTCGCCCCGGACCCCCACGCTGATTTATGAATAAATCAGCGTTTCCCTAAACGATCTATTATAATTCACACAGAATTTTAATATTATCAGATTCCCATTTTTCCAATAAGCGAATATACTTTTCATCACTGTTTATTATATTAATTCTGTCTCTCAGTTCACTTACCGCTTTATAAACATCATATTTTCTTAATGGCTGATTTATTCTATCCATGAATTTATTATATCTCACTAAATAATCCTCATAGTTTTGAATTAATGAATCAACTTGTTTTATCCTCGCAAGCATCAAAGATTCATTTGAAGGAAGATAATTGCCTTTTTGAAATGCATCTTCTTTAAAATACAAACACGATCCGGAATATTTTAAAAAGTATTCAACAGCCGAAAAAGTATCTGTCACTTCATTCAGTACTGGCAACATCCATTTATTTGCATATTCAAACGATTTTTCAAATCGGAATAGTAATTCACAATTGTTACAATCATTCGAAATCGTAGTATCTGTTTGTTTTTATTTTTATACGCCTCGCATTTTAATGCATAGCTATCATCCTGAACAAGCTGATCAATCTTATCCGATAATTCAGCCAGTCGTTCCGGAACATTAAAACACTCTGTCAGGTTGTTCATTATTTCCAAATAAAATTCATTTCTTCTGATTAGATATTTTTCATACTCTTTCAATAGCATATCAAGATTTTCAATTTTTAGCAAAATCAAAGTTTCATCTGAGTTGAAAATTAATCCCTTATCAAATCTTTCTTTATTAAACCTGACAAATCCGAGATTATATATCAGCATATACAAAGCAGCATCTGCAAGTGTTTTAATACGATCAAATTCTGGAAGCATCCATTTCTCAAAATAATCATATGACATTTGCATTGTATTAATGATATCCTCATTTGAAGCATCTTGTTCTACATATTGCTCACCGATTTTCCAGTCATTTTGCAAACAATAATCATCCGGAAGATTATTTAAATAGAATGTTGATGTCATATGAAGCCACGACTGAAGTGCCTGCTCTACTGTTTCATTTAAATCTATAGCTTTACGATAAACTGTAGAAATACCGCCGCACACAGAGTAAACAGTACGACCTATTTCTTTTTTAGTTCTGATAGTAACTACCTGCAATATTTCTCCGCCAATTACTCTGCCAAATACAAATTTACTGTTTTTCAGCTGAACAAAGCCTCTCGACTTTAAATTTTTCCAAAAAACTTGCTTAAACGCTGAATTGATCGATAATTTCTTTTCCAGCTTGCTGTTTGTAACAGTGATCTTCGGTCTTGCTTTCTCAAAAGCTATGCTGCAATCAGATTCAATTACTTCATTAAACATCGAGCCACTATTTAAAGCAGTTGACAGCCTTGCAAGTCCGTCCTCAACAAACACATAATCTCCATGAACAATCTCAAAGAACTGTTCCCAGCTAACACCTTTATTCAAAAGAGGCTCCCACAATGATTTTTCCGGTTCCGGTATATTGTCACCGAAATAATCATCAGCTCTGCCCATAACAAGAGTATCCGCCCTGCTTCCGTTCCTGTCATAAAGTTCAAGTATCGCACAGTCACTGTCTATAACTGTTGTATTTATGCAGAATGTTCCGAGCATATTTGAGATTCGTGCGGTGTCACGCTTCGCAGTCTGATTTCCTTCTTCGTAACTTTCTGAGTATAACGTCGCCCATCTGCATCCTTTTTCATCTGAAAACGAAAAAGAATATCTGATTTCACCTTCATCTTCATCTTCGCAGGTTTCATAACCCTCGCGTTTCATCATATCGCGGAATTTCTTAAGAAAATCTTCTTTACTTAACAGTTCGTCGTTTAATATTTGTGTGGATGTGTAGAAATTTCCCACTGTGGCATCTCCTTTCCGAAAACATATTGGCAGTACAAATCGATAAGCTCATATCAGAACTTGCAAGAATTTTTATTCGTTTGTCTTTTAAAAATATATTGATTATAACATTCTCCAAAAGCATTTGTCAAGGTGCTTAAGTGATGAAAATGAAAAGGTGAGCTGCCTTGTTACTATTCACGACCTAATTTTCCCAGTACAAAAGAAAACAACACCACTGGACCGGTTTTATTACCGGCCTGGTGGTGCTGTATTTTTTATTATTCACATTCAGCAAATATTTCTTCGACAGTATATGGGTTACCATCACATAATCTTGTTAATGCATCATATTCGTTGATTCCATTTCTTCGGCATGTTTCAATGTATGTACGAATCATTGCATAGTTATTTGCTGTTTTTGAAGATGCGAACTGACCTGACACCTTCATTTTTGTTTTCGTCCCACGTAGTGCTCGTTCTGAGAGATTATTTGTTGTAGGCAGACTGAAATCATATACCCAGGCGAAGTAATTGCTGCGATATTTTATGATTCTGCGTATCAGAGCGCGTTCCGGACCGCCTGAATATTTTGATGTATTCGCTTCTGCCAGCGTTTCTGCTCTTTGCAGAAGTTCTGTAAGCTTGCTTTCAAAATTTTCAAGATATCCATCATCAAATCGTGTTGTTCCTGCTTGTATCAGATTCTTTCGGTCTTTTATCGTTGCTGATATCAATGCTTTTATTTCAAGCAGTACTTCATGATTGGTTTCATCTGCAAGTTTCTGAAGATCGCGCTGCAAATGTGCATTACACTCAATATTTATGAACACAAAACGTTCATTGTAATTGATGCTGTTATGATCATGCATAACAGATGTTTCAGCAGAAAGATTTTCAAGTATTCCATCCAGAAGAATTCCGTTCATATCTTTGTTTTCATGGGCTGCAAAGAACGCGATTCTTTCGTCTCCGTAAAATCTCAGGCAGATTCTTTTGGTATCGGCGTAAACCACGGTATCATCCCAGTAAATGAGCAGTCTTTTAAGTAACTCCCTTCGCAAATCATTATGAAAAACTGCCAGTGCTTTGGCGGCTCTGGCCTGTACTTTAGCTACATACCCTTCACTCGGACTGATCTCTCCGTTTGTTATGCCCTGAAAGAATACAGGAACCTTATTTATTGACGAATTCATAATATTCAGCAAAACAAGTATCATTGCCTGTACGTTTGCTCCATATCTTACTTTCGTTCTTTTTTCAGGTGCCGTTCTGCTGATCACCAGGGTCCCGCAATTCTTACATTTGTAGACGTAATACTTATGCTTCACCCTCTTTACTTTAACTTCTACTTCTATTTCATAGCGATTTTCTGTTTTTCCGGTATATTCAAACTCATCTTTTTTGCATTTCGGACAACAGTCATCTTCAGTTAAACAATGTTCCGTTATATCAGTTATTGCTTCTTCTGCAGGTGGTTCAAGCTCTGATCTTTTATGCCCTGTTTGGCCTCCTTTGGAATTATCGGTTTCTTCTCTGCTGTTTGGTCTTGCTTTTGATTTCCCGATTGGTGTCTGCGATGTAGGCAGAGATGTATTGGTTCCATCTCTGTCCTGTACCGCTTTCATATGCCGGATCTCGGCTTTAAGTGTTTCTATTATGGTGTCTTTCTCGTCAAGTGCTTTTTGATATTCTTCGTCCTTCTTAGCAAGCTTTTTTTGATACTCACAGAACAAATCATAGTTTTCCTGTCTTAATTTACAGATTGTATCTATCTTTTCATCAAGCTCTTTGGTGTGATTTTCGCATTCAATTACAAGCTGTTCATACCAGATATCGCGTACTTTCTTCACTGCATTTTTTGATGACCGAACTTGTCTGCAAAGCTGTTTTATCCGCCTCTGATATCCAAGATATATGAGATGATGATTATGCTGCAGTTTTTTATATCTCTCACCATTTTCAAATTCTTTTACCAGACGTTTAAGTCTTTTATTTTCATATTGTAATGATGTATTGATAAAAAACTGCCTGTTCATAGCTTGCTTCCTGTTCTGTTTTATTTCTGTTCCAGCGCTCTTTCTGCTGATTCCTTTATGTTCAGTAAGTGATTTTTAAGAATAGCATTTTGTTTTTCAAGTTCGCTGATTCTTTTATCTTTCTGTATACTTTCTTCTTTTAGTTTTTTTATGATTTCCTTGTAATCCGGTTCTGCTGTTACCTTCGTTTCAACAGTATTGCTATTTGATTCTGATTTAGCCTTTCGTCCCGGCTTTCCTGTAGACGGTATCAGTTCTCCCGTTACCGGATCTTCCACTCCAAGATACTTGCGTATTGGTCTTGATTGTTTGGTTACAGGGTCGTAGTGTGATGTTGATTCATAAAGAACCACTCTTCCGGTTTTCTTATCTGTGTAGCGTACAATCGACATGATTTCAGCTTCCTTTCTACACTTGGTACTTATTATTATATCACATACCAACGAAAATGTCAATAGTTTTATTGGTATCTATTTAAACAAATACCACTATGCTTTTTTGTACTTTTTTTACGTAAAAAAACAGTGCTGAAAACATCGCATTTTCAATGTTTTCAGCACCATTATCATTTTTCTATTTTACATTATTTGGCCGTGAATAGTAACGCTGCCTTCGGCAGCTGTTCGATAGTATCATGCATCGCGATGCATGATACTTTTTTTATTTGTATTCAGGCAAAATTAGTGATATAATAGTAGTGTGCACATCAGGTACGGAATATCTGAATGTGACAAACATATTTTAAAAGGAGATTGTTGTTTGAACAATAATAACAGACCTGAGATAGCAGCGTAAACGGAGGTTTGCGAAACTATCTAACAGTAAGCCTCCGTAGTCCGGTCAAACTATTTCAGGAGGAAAAAACAATGAATAAATATGACTATATTATCCGCAGAGAAACAGAAAACGACTACCGCGAAACGGAAAACCTTACCCGTGAGGCTTTCTGGAATCTTAACACACCCGGCTGTTTTGAGCATTACTTCGTACACATCATGAGAAGTCACAGGGATTTCATACCGGAACTTGATTATGTCATCGAGCTTGACGGCAAAGTGATCGCCAATGTTATGTACTGCAGATCAAAGCTCGTCGATGAACAGGGTAATGAGAAAAATATCATTACTATGGGGCCGCTGTGTGTACTCCCTGAGTATCAGCGTAAAGGATTCGGAAAAGCCCTTCTTGAACATACTTTTAAAATCGCAGAGTCAATGGGATTTGACGTTGTTATAAACTTTGGAAATCCTGATAACTACGTTTCCCGCGGCTACAGAAGCTGCAGAAAGTACAATGTATGCTTCGGCGAAGGTGAAGGATTTTTCCCTGCCGCTCTTCTTGTAAAGGAACTTAAAGAAGGTGCCCTCGACGGCAGAAAGTGGTTCTATCGTCCAAGTGATGTAGATACTCCATGCGATGACGAAGCCGCAGTTACGGAATTCGACAAGCTTTTCCCGCCAAAGGAAGCCGGCTGGCAGCCAAGTCAGGAAGAATTCTATATTCACAGTCATTCGGCGATAACGTGGTAATACCAGATTACGTGTTATCTGTCTGAAAAAAGAGAACAGTCCGGTTTCACTGTAAGCCGGACTGTTCTTGTATAGTAAACATAAAAATCTGCATGCGTTCACTGTAATTCAAACGATACATCACATTTATGAAAAACACGAACAGGAGAAAAGATATGACCAAGGACAAAGCGTATATTATAAGGAAACTCAGAACTAATGAAACTGAACTGCTGAAAGATTTTCTCTATGAAGCCATATTTATTCCGGAAGGCGTGAAACCTCCGGAAAGAGATATTATTGAAAATCCCGAACTGAGAGTCTATACAGATGATTTCGGATCCCGCAGGGGTGACAACTGTCTTGTGGCCGAATTTAACGGCAAAGTTGTCGGTGCAGTCTGGACACGTATCATGGATGATTACGGCCATGTGGATGACGAAACTCCATCTTTTGCGATTTCTCTGTACAAGGAATACCGCGGACAGGGCATCGGAACGGAACTTATGAAGGAAATGCTTGATGTGCTGAAAGCACAGGGATATAAACGCGCATCACTGGCAGTGCAGAAAGCCAACTATGCGGTGAGAATGTACCGAAATGTTGGCTTTAAAACCGTGGATGAAAATGACGAGGAGTACATAATGGTATGTGATTTATAACGACCATTTACGGAAACAGCACGCAAGCATGCTGCTTTTTTAGATATATCACCTTATCAGCTCCGGCGGAATGAACGACGGATCGAAGTGTACGTGTGAATGATTGTACACGATAAGTTTATGACTGATGAGTTATCCGGTTTCCTGAGTTTACTTATTACGATATGTCTCAAACATATTATATAGTATTCAAGTGATTTTGTCAAAAAATAATTATTAAAATCGAAAACGGCAGCACACTGATCATGACGATCGATGTGCTGCCGTTGGTTTTTTTATCTTTATTTCAAATCAATTTTACATTTGAAATTCTGACAAGTCTGATTTGCGGATGTATCAGTGCCCCTTTTGATACATCTGCAGCGGCCGGATGGTTCGAGATACCACTGCGTGTTTATATTCGGCTTAATATACTGACATGCCGGATCCCACCAGTATTTACAGAAAGCGCAGTACTTTACTGCTGTTAAATTGACTAACATCGCCATTTTCTTATCCTCCGTTTTCCCTTGATCATGCCATCCGATAAGGTGCTGTTTTTATAAATCAGCGTTAAAGATCATTTGTCGGAATTAAATATTCACCATTAATATAACCCATGATTGCTTCTGCGTCTTCAGATGTTATTTCTCTATTATCAGACGGTCTGTAAGCATCTGCATTTGCAAGCGCCTGTTCAGCAAATTTAGGATCAACGTCTTTTTGTTTTTTATAAAATTCCACCCATGATGTTCCTTCAAAATAATTAACATAGTTACGTACCAGAACAGCATCTTCAATATCAATAATATTATCGCCGTTGACATCTCCGCACATAGTCGGCTGCAGAACTGGTTTTACAGTAGTAACAGGAATTGTTACAGCTTCTGTTTCAGGTTCCTGGGTAGTAACTTCAGGTTTTGAGGTAACAACTTTAGCTTCTGCTACTGTATTTTCAGGCTTTTCTTTATTATCATTTACATGTACATCAGCAACAGACTTTTGTGTAACTGACGGTTTATCTGTATCAGCATTAACGGTTTTAGCTTCGGATGCCGATTCAGATGAAGGCAAAGCAGTCAGTGTATCACTTACAGGTTCAGTCACAGAAACTTCTGATGAAACTGCTGAAGTGTCATTTACAATTACGGCTTCATTCACAATTGTTGCACTAGTTGTGGTATCTTCAGTTTCAGAAGTGGTCTCTGAAACTTTATTCTGATCATTATCACCAGAAATGAGTTCATTTGTGTATTCGATAAATTTCATGAGCCCAAGGCATAATACAATACCGGCACAAAAAGCTAGTGCAGTGTAAATATGACGGATCTTAGGTGATTTTGACTGACCCTGTTCAACTACTGATGTATCGTAGGTAATATTCTGCTTATTATCAGTTTTATCTGACTTATTAGCCTGTTCCTGACGCTGTCTGATTATTTCGTCACTTCTTTTAAGTACTCTTTCGGCTATTTTCAATGTAGTTTCATCATATTCCCTCATAACTGAACCCCTCCTTTTCTAAAATATTTCGCAGCGATTCTTTTGCGCGATACAGCAGATTTCTTATCTGCCGTTCTGTTTTTTTCATGATCGCAGCCGCTTCCGGATTACTGAATCCTTCAAAAAACACAAGATACAAGACCTGTTTATAATCATCCTTCAGTTTTTCCATTGCTCTTAGAAGATGTCTTTTTTCTTCATCTTTGATATAGTTTCGTTCAATATTTTCTTTATCAGCTATGCTGTAAAAGTCATCTATAGATTCTTCAGGATGTCTTGACTTTTTCTTCAGACTATTGAATGCAATATTCTTCCCTATCGTATAGATCCATGTTTTAAAAGAACACTTCTCCGAAAACTTCGGCCTGTCAGCACATAGTTTTACGAAAGTGTCCTCGGCAAGTTCCTCGGCAGCGCAGAAATCATCAACAATGCTGTTAATAAAGAGAACAAGGCCTTCTCTGTAATCAGCTATTATATCGATAATGGCATCTCTGTCACCTTCAAGGAAACGGCGGTAATACACTGCCCCGTTGTCCATAATAATCTCAAATCTCCTTTCAAATGTATTATAATCCCGCATTTACTCATTATAATACGTCTCTTACCTATTATATAGTATCCTGGTATCATTGTCAAAAAAATATTTTCAAAACAGGTGAGACAAATCAGCCGGAAGGTTGTCTAAGTAATGAAAGAACAATAAAGCTTTCAGAACACAGAAAACAATCTTTCAAAAAAATTTAAAAAAGGGTGAGACAAATTCACCGGAAGATTGTCTAAGTAATGAAAGATAAATAATTCTTTCAAAATTCCGGATGCGCATCTGAGAAAAACAAAAAAGAGTTAGAAAAATTATAACGATTTATTACGGAGGTTTCAATTATGAAAACTAACAGAGTTTTAGCAGGAGTATTAGCGCTTTCATTAACAGCAGGTGTACCTGCATCTTTCGGCAGATATGAGACTACTAACCACACAGTAAAGGCGGAAGAAACAGCGTCGCTTTACGGAGACGTCAACTGCGACGGCATCGTTAATATAAATGATCTGAAGTGCATCACAGATTATTTCAGGGATCCGGAAGCTAATCCGATAACTTCTCAGAGTGAAATAAACGCACACACGGACACATGGCCGGGGCTTTCCACGGGCGATATAACCGCACTGATAAAATACCTTGCCGGTACAGTCAGTGAACTCCCGACTGATGATTATAAAGTGATACGTTTTGAAAGAGACCCAGAAGAAACAGAAGACGGCGAACGTGGAGTAAAAGGAGATGCAGACCGTGACGGCGATGTTGACTTCGATGATTTCAATCTTATGCTGGAATATGCTGAAAATCCGGATATTATTCCTGATACGAGTTCCCTGACATGGTGGCAATACTACATTAACGTAGAACATACCAGCCCGGTCGGCAATGGTATGGGCGAATATCCTTTACCGTATATGCTTGATTATCTTTCAGGATTCCATGGGAAAGTATATGACTGTAAAAATCCTCTGCTCAACGTCTACACTGACCACATGAAGTTTGAGATCACAACAGAGCCGGAATACGGTGACTATAACTGTGACGGTGTGGTTGACATTTTCGATGTATCTGAAATGCAGAATCTTATCAATCAGGTCGAAGATTTTAGAATAAGAAAAGCCGATAATCCTAATGCAGTGAGAATAACCAATTATGTTACTGCCCAGGGTTTAAGAAACGCTGATGTTTTCAATCCGGGTACAGGGATTACACAGGAAGATGTAGATACAATCATGAATTATATCAACGGTAAGAACCTTCTTCCGGTTACCGAAAAAGATTATGTAAGATTCACGCCTGTCACAGGGGATTTCAACTGCAACAACCAGTTTGATATCGGCGATGCGATCCAGCTCTGGGAATACATCGCAAAAGACGTATCACGTGTAGAATATGATCCTACCGAACAAGGCATTAAGAACGCCGATCTGGTACAGGATTCGGAACTTGATTACGCTGACCTTGATCAGATGTTCAAAGACCTTAAAGCCGGCAAAACGAAGGGCACAGTAACTGAACCAAAACCATCTACTGAGCCATCCGCCAATCCTTCAGCAGAACCATCGGTCGCACCGTCATCAGAGCCTTCCGTTATTCCGTCAGTCACACCAACAGCAGCACCTTCTGCTGTTGTAACAGAGCCAGATCTGACTTTGGGCGACGTAAACTGCGACGGAAAGATCGACATTTCCGATCTTTCAAAACTTGCTATCGCACTTGTTGACAAAGAGGAACTTCCTGAGGAGTTCGTAAAGCGTGCAGACGTTGACAAGGACGGCAAGATAACTCTTACTGACCTTGCTGCTATCAGACAGTTTATTGCAAAGAAGATCACAGAGTTCTGATAAATCAGAGATTTATCAGTTCAATGCACTAAACAGTAAATTCAAACGGCAGCACGCTGATCAAAACGATCAGCATGCTGCCGTAATAAAATAAAACTATCCCCGGTCTCCGGACTGCAGATCAGCAGATAAAGAGTACTTGAAAAAGAATAATCTGAGCTTAAAAAGAAGGAAAAAGGTGATTTAATCATGAATGAAAGAGAAACATTAATACAGAATATATCCGCAGCATTACCAATTGCACAGCAGATGAGCCTGATTGAAGAAGAAGTCGGTAAACTGCACGAAGAAAGAGAAAAGAAAAAGAAGATCGGAGTTGGACTGATCATACTTCTGATAATAGCAGTTCTCTGTGTTTTATACGGATTCGCTGTTATTGTGGCGGATAAACACCTTGATGGACTTTTTAATGTTGTGCTCGGAGTAATTCCGTTCGTTGCTGTATATAAGCGTCTTCAGCGTGCAAAGGAATGCCTGATCAAAATAGAAGAACTCAAAGAAAAGTATCAGGGCATGCAGAATGATTCAAATCTTTCATGGCTTCCTATGGATTACCGTTCTTCCTTCTGTATCAGTGAAATCGCAACTTATGTGCAGAACGGACGCGCCGATACACTGAAAGAAGCGATCAATCTCTTTGAAACAGAACAGCATAATCAGCGTCTGGAAAATGCAGCAGCCTTAGGTGCATACTGGGGAGTACTTACAGGAACTGTTTTCTAAAGTAAAAGTGGCACCTGCGGTGCAATCAAAAAACGGCAGAACACTGATCATAACGATCAGTATTCTGCCGTTTTGTTGTTATACTATATACAATTTATATCGAATTTTCATCACTATCAACAACTTAAGAACCCTATAGATTGGATCTTTTGTTGTGATGATATTTAACCTTTCTTGAATTATTATTTCTTGGCGTCTTCCCGTCATCAGGACGTACAGGAACAACGGAACGTTTGATTTCGTTCATAATCCTATTTATTTTTAACGTTCTTTTGATCGGAGATGAGAAGACAGCTTCTGCAAATTCTTCACGTAAAGAGCCAATGATGGTATTTACATTTGCCAAGTGGTATTGTGTACAAACTTTAAAAAATGATTTTGTGCATTATACCATGGCTTTATATTGGATTCTTAAGTTGTTGATAGTGATAATACATCTGATACTCATTATATTATAATCAGAGCATTTTGTCAAATTTCTTTAACAGGTGAGATAAATCAGGCATTAGCTTGTCTAAGTAGTGAAAGAAAAATAATTCTTTCAGAATTCTAAATGAAAAGTCTAATAAGACATTATACCTGAAACTCCTTTCGGAACGAATAATAACTGCATTAACGACCATATACGAAACCATCTCCATGTTTTGGATTGGCAAATTAGAAATGAACTGCTGATTTTCGATTGGCAATTTCAAAATAGAACACTGTTTTTCGGTTGGCAATTTTGAAGTAAAGTGCTGTTTTCCGCTTGGCAATTTCGAAATGATGTGATATAATATAGGTAACTACTGATTTTAAGGAGAGTTTCGCCATGTATATACAACGTGATATAGACAAAACACTGCAGCAATGGAAAGAAGAAAAAAAGCATAAACCTTTGATTCTCCGTGGAGTAAGACAGTGCGGAAAAACGTCTGCGATAAGACATCTATCAGAACAGTTCGAAAACTATATTGAAATCAACTTTGAAAAACACAGTGAACTTTGCAGCCTGTTTGAAGGTAACTTTGATATAAAGGCGATCATAATCAAACTTGAACTTTTTTTCTCATCGAAAATCACCACTGGGAAAACTCTTTTGTTTATTGATGAAATACAGGAATGTCCACGAGCTGTTACTGCTCTGAGATACTTTTACGAAGATATGCCGGAACTGCATGTTATCGCCGCCGGATCCCTTCTTGAATTTGTCTTAAACGGAAAAGGCGTAAAAAAAGAAACAATAGATTTCCCTGTCGGACGTGTGAGAAGTATTTTCATGTATCCTTTTTCTTTCACGGAATATCTTCGTGGTACCAAAAAGGAAATTCTTGCAGACTATCTGAAACAACATGATGGTAACACTGACAATCCGGCTCATGAACAGCTTATAAGTGAATATAAAACTTTTCTTGTTGTAGGTGGCATGCCGGAGGCGATAGCAGAATATATTGATTCCGGAAGTCTGTTTAACTGCCAGCAGATACACAGAGATATCATAACAAACTTCATCGACGATTTTAATAAATACCGTTCAGATGTGCCTGCCGATATTATCAGAAAAGTATTTGACTATGCTGTTCACAATGTATGCGGACAGACAAAATCATCATCGGCAATAAAAGGAATAAGTGCATACTATTTTGATACCGGAATAGATCTTCTCCGAAGAGCCGGACTTGTTTATCCGGTAAAGGCATCATCGTGCGACACTATCCCGCTTGGCAGCTGTGAAAAGGAAACCAATAAAAAACTGCTGTTATTTGATACTGGTATCTATCTTACCGTATGCGGTCTTAATACATATGAACTCCTCAGCAGCGATATCTTTGATGAGATGAACAAGGGAAACGTTGTAGAAATGCAGACCGGACTTGAAATAATAAAATACACAAATCCGTACACTGAATCTTCCCTTCACTACTGGTACAGAAGTGGTGCAAATGCTGAAATAGATTATGCCATCATAAAAGAAAACACTGTCATACCTGTCGAAGTAAAAGCAGCCGGAAAAGGCAGTATGCAAAGCATGCACAGTTTTCTTGAAACTCATCCGTCAAGTAAATACGGAATAAGAGTTTCACTTGAAAACTTCAATAATTACGATAATATAAGAGTTTATCCAGTTTATGCAGTAAGTAAATTCTGCAATTAAAAATGGTAGCACCTTCGGTGCAATCGAAAAACGGCAGCACGCCGATCTTACCGATCGGTGTGCTGCCGTTTGTTATATAAAAAATGATTTGTGAATAATTAAACAATAGTAATCAAATTATAATTTTTGATATCATGCTAAAAACTGAGTTTTTAGCATAATGAAATCAAGTATGTCAACAGAGCCATTCTGATTGAAGTCAGCAGCATTAATATTAATTTCCGCACCTTCTATGTTCAGTAACCATTTTTTTAGTGCAACTATGTCAGCTGCAGATATTGTTCCGTCGTTGTTACAGTCACCTAACACTATATCTTCATCTGTCAGCTTAATAATACTGAACTCTTTATTGTCATAATAATCATCAAGTTCATATGTTGCCAGATTGTATGAGTTAAATTTTTCAAGATCAAATACAAGATCTGAACAAGCAGGTCGGAATATGAAACCATCATGGGATTCGTATATGTAGAATAACTGTGCCAGATTATTAACAGGATCTATGAGCTGTATATTCGTTCCGTTTTCAGAACCAAAGTTTAACACATCCATATTTAATGATGATGATTTATTTTTAATAAAATATCCACCATCAGAGTTTTTCGTAAAGTGCCATATTTGGTTTTCCAGATTTGATTTTTCTTCACCTGAAACATTGAACCCATTTTCAGTCAAATAACGCTTTAATTTGCGATTGTAAATATACGCATCAAACTCATCACCGAAGTCTGATAATTTATTATCACAATAGTATTTCTTTATCAGAAATTTTTTGTTTTCGAGATTTTCATCCAAAGGATATGTCGCCAGATTAAAGTTATTAAACGTTTCAAGATCAAACACTAAATTCGAACACTTAGGTTTAATGAGATATCCGTCTCCTGCGTTATAAATATAAAATTGCTGAGCTGAATTGCCGGAAAATTCACAAAGTTGAATGTTGGTTCCTCCTGATGTTCCGTAATTAGACACATCCAGACTTAATCCGCTTTTTCTATTTGTGATTGTATATCCGCCATCTGACTGCTTTACAAATTTCCAGAGATGTTCATCACCATCATTGGATTTGGCTCCATATACATTACTCTCATCAAATGATAATGCAACATCTAATGATGAATTATAAATGGAAGCATAAAATTCAGATCCAAGATCAGCTTTTGTGTAGTTATTAAAAGGAGAATCCAAATTAACATCAGGCGATTCCGCGTACCAAATCTGATCAACATTATCTATTGTAAGACCTGAATTTGCATTTTGAGCCATTTGAGTTTCAGGAAACCTTGTATAAGCAGGACCAAAACCACCTGTGTCAGCAAGGTAAAATACACCATCAGTATAGTCGGTCAGTACCATAGCATGGATGCCTGATCTGTAAATCACAATTCCTTCAGGATGTTCTTCTAAAAGACTGATTAATCCGGCTCTTCCTGAATTGAATCTTCGATTCTTAATTACAATACCTTTATATTCAAAACTGTTAAGTAAACCAGCGCCTTCGAGCCATGCTGTACTCCTGACCGCACTTTCTGTAATGGTATCCCAGTCGCTGTCGCCACGCATCATCGCGGTTCTTCTGAGAAGAATAGTTGCAGCAGCAAGAGTACAGGTATAATTAGTGTTCTGCGTTATAAAAACAGAAGACTGATTAATATCTTCAAATGTAGCCGCTTCCAGACTGCTTAAATTTGCCGTGTTAAAAAGAATACACAACATTACCAGTACACTTAATAATTTTTTTACTAACATAATAATCACCGTTCCCTTTCAGATATATTATGGAAAATAAGACACAGATTAATATTTACCACGCCATCACAACATAAACTATTAGTCGATAGATATCATTATAAAAAATGAGCTTTTAACATAATAAAGTCAAGTATGTCAACAGAGCCATTCTGATTGAAGTCAGCTGTATCAATATTAATTTCTGCACCTTCTATGTTCAGTAACCATTTTTTTAGTGCAACTATGTCAGCTGCAGATATTGTTCCGTCGTTGTTACAGTCACCTTTTAAAGAGTTCTTTTCTATTGTAAATTTAATCACATTACTCATATTATAGGTATCATCATCAAAAATAGAATCAACATAAGCTTCATAATATCCTTTAGGAAGCAAAACATCATAAGACAGTTCAGTTAAATTACTTTTTTCAAAGTAAGAATCACCATCCCATAATTTATCTTTCCAGATTTTCAAATTGAATGATTTCGCATTTGGAATACTATTCCACTCAAATGATGTTGCTTGATTCTCCGTGCCAGTTTCAACGCTCAGTTTCGAACCGTTTTTTATTTCAAATGAAATAATATTACTCATCTTTACATATTCTTCGTTTTTGGTTGTATCTAAATATGCTTCATATTTACCAGCAGGGAGAACTGTGCTGAATTCGGTACCGGTAATCCCCCATTCTATATGATATGCTTCTCCATCCCATACTTTATGATCTTTCCAGATTTTCAAATCATACGATGATGCCCCATCGACAGAATTCCATGAGAACACAGTCTCCGCAGAGGAGTTACCTTGTTCAAAATATAATAATGTTCCATCTTCAACCTTAAATTCAACTACATTAGTCATTTTATACGAATCATCAGGGTAAACTACATCTACGTATGCGAAATAGGTCCCGGAAGGAAGCTTTAAATCACATTTAGTATCTTTACAATCCCATTCTGTTTTAAAATCATCTCCTTCCCAAAGCTTGTCTTTCCATATTCTTAAGTTATAATAATCAGCGTTTTCAACCTGATTCCATGAGAATTCAGTGTTTGAAGTTGAATATCCCGCAGATACAGTTAAATCATTAGATACAATACTTACATCAGGCGATTCCACGTACCAAATCTGATCAACATTATCTATTGTAAGACCTGAATTTGCATTTTGAGCCATTTGAGTTTCAGGAAACCTTGTATAAGCAGGACCAAAACCACCTGTGTCAGCAAGATAAAAAATACCATCAGTATAGTCGGTCAATACCATAGCATGGATGCCTGATCTGTAAATCACAATTCCTTCAGGATGTTCTTCTAAAAGACTGATTAATCCAGCTCTTCCTGAATTGAATCTACGATTCTTAATTACAATACCTTTATATTCAAAACTGTTAAATAAACCAGCGCCTTCAAGCCATGCTGTACTCCTGACTGCATTTTCCGTAATGGTACCCCAGTCGCTGTCGCCACGCATCATCGCGGTTCTTCTGAGAAGAATAGTTGCAGCAGCAAGAGTACAGGTATAATTAGTGTTCTGCGTTATAAAAACAGAAGACTGATTAATATCTTCAAATGTAGCCGCTTCCAGACTGCTTAAATTTGCCGTGTTAAAAAGAATACACAACATTACCAGTACACTTAATAATTTTTTTTACTAACATAATAATCACCGTTCCCTTTCAGATATATTATGAAAAATAAAATACAGATTAATATTTACCATGTCATCACAACATAAACTATTAGCCGGTATCTATCATCCATAATATTGTATTTCTTAACTGACTCCTATTATATAGATAAAAAAATGGACCCTCAATAGGGTTACAAGACAAATTTCTAAAAAATAATGGACAGGTAAAAAAAGGAGGAAAATCAGTAATCAGTATGTAGCATTGAGGTACGATATAGCTAAATCATTGAATTCACAAAATCAATGTGATAAAATTAAATAAGAATATTAGAATATAGGATAGTATTTTTGGAGGCTTATATGGAGAAAAAAGAACAGATTAAAAATGAAAATAAAGAACCAAAAAGATTTTCATTTTCGGCTACCTATTGGTTTCTTGTCAATAAGCTTTTTAACAGACGTCAAATTAACAAGGAATTGGTTGAATGGCTTGGACTATGTTTTAACGCCCCTTTAGAAGCAATCAAAACTGAACTCACAACAGACCAGGCAAAAGAAAATATAACAGACCTTATAAACGATTTAAATTCCTTTGGCATTCCAGACAATGGAACAGATAAAAATCAGCGATTTTTTATTCTGAGAACATCAACAGTCTACCCTGAATTTCGTTACAGACTTGCAAAATTTCTGATGTCCGATGACGAAAATTCTCTTAACCAATGCTATCTGATGCGTATTCGTAACCAAATCACAGATCAGTTGAAAATCAAAATAAATGAAGCCTGTAAAACAAATAAACTATGTTCAACTGACAATAATCCTGACAAAGTGATTCATGACATTGTAGAAAAACTGTGCAGTTATGATCTTGCCTCGGCAAAACAACCTGAAAAACAGGATACAAACCATTAACAGCAAAGATCCTTACTACGCCTATACATTACTTACTATAGTCTCTCTATTCGGAGAATTACGCGGGGATGAGGTTAAACCGCATAAGAACAAATCAGAAAAGGCCATTGATCCTTCTGATGCCGCAAAAGAATTTGACAAACTCGTAACACTGCTCTCTGAAGAGGTTAAAACCGATGCAGAACTTTTACGCACAAACATCATTTCAGATTACAAAGGTGCTGAAGTTCTTTTTAACTATGAATGGGAGAATTTTATTGAATCCCGAGGCAAACGAACCGGAACACTATCTAAAATACGTCTTGAAAAAATATTGAAATATGCTTTGGCAGTACATAAGGAAAAGCAAAAATTATTCAATATAAATAATAACAGCCATGAGGCTATAGAGATATGTACTGCTTCAATAAATGCTGCTAAATATGAAAATCGGTTAGAAGATATATCTGTATGTCTTTATATTCTGCGTCTCTATAATGCAATCGCTATAGACTATTGGAAAAAGAAAGATCAAATGAACTTTAGCTATTATTTCGATGAAGGAAAAAAATATCTGGGAAAAATACTTCCTTTGGTTTCCGTTCTGGATTCAAATGATATGTCAAAAGACGCGATAAATAACAGGAATTTGCTGAAAATGCAAATAGAACAGGAAATACCTGAAACCATTAATTTCTTGCATCAGGAAGGCATATATTATTCTTTCACCCACCAATACAAAGCTTCCATCAATGTATATTACAAATATATCAACGAACTGAAAACCAGAGAAAAAAATTATTCAGGTGACTATAGAGAGCATATAAAATGGCTGATAAATTCTGCAGAGAATGACCTTGCTTTTGTAATGATGAAAGCCTATGATCTTTCATATGCTGAAAAATTTTTTGAGCATACATTAAAGAACAGAAAATCGCTTATTATTGAAAACAAAGAGCGCAAACTATCCTTAGTTTACACAAATCTTGCTCAGATAAAAAACATCATCAATGATTTTGATGAAGCTCTGGAATATATAGAAAAAGCATACGACACACGAATGAAATTATATGATGACGAAAAACTTGGGGCAAGCTCTCCTGTTCTCTCATTAACCACCTATGCACACATTTATATACGACGTGCTGTCCAAAAGATAGACACAAGAAACGAAGATTTGAAAACAGCAAAGCAAAAACTCGATTTAGCTTTAAAACTTTATGATAAAACTCCAAAAGCTGATAGATTGCTGTGCAATAAGTCATATATCAAGACACTTATACTTATAGGAGTTATAAAAAATATTGAAAACATGATTGATTCAAAAAGCGAACCGGATAACGGCATCAGTTACCTGGAGGCGGCTGCACAATTCAATAAAAAACTCTTTACAGATAACTCAGGCGAGATATTCAATATACCGTTTATCGAATACAAAATTAACATTCAGCTTCTGATTACAGAAATAAAAATCAAACAGTTTATGAATACAAAACCAACAAAAAAACACGAAGCAGAAGCTGCAGCTGATTCTGCCCTTTCTGAACTTGGAAAAGAACTTAAACCTTACTGTCGTGACTTTCTTAAAAAGCTAAAAACACTGGAAAAAGAGAACAAACCTTGCAGTTGGCAAAACATAGAATTGAACAGTTTCTCACCGTTACTTCAATGTACAATCTACATTATACTCATTATAATGCGACTTAATGAATCGAATAAGCATAAGAGCATTAACGATGACCCGGATACAGCAATGTTAATTCAAAAATTAATTGACAGAGCAAGAAAAGGTGCAGATCTACTATGCAGTCAAACACATGACGATTACGAAAACAATAACGACAAAGCTTTTAAAACTCTCAAAAAATTTACTGATAACCTTGCTCCGTTCACCAACCCACAAACCGAATTTTATTCAATATCATATCTCATGCTGCTGTAATACCTATAAACACGGTAAATTGATGGAACTTCAGTTTCAGTTATTAAAGGCAGTGCATATTTGACACATAGTTTCGGAACGAGTAAAAATTCATTAACGACCATATACGGAAACAGCACGCCGGCGGCGTGCTGTTTCTGATTATTTATTAAATTTTTCTGCTCATGCTTTCCTTACAGCGTCCTTCATTGACTTTACATATTCGCCAACATACGGAGCTGCGTCTTTTCCGTGCTTTTCGAGGAGCTTGATTATTGCTGAACCAACGATGGCGCCGTCTGAAAGGGCGGCCATTTTTTCGGCCTGCTCCGGTCTTGAAATACCGAAACCTACGGCACACGGAACGTCGGTGTTTTCGCGGATGACCTTTATTATGCCACTGAGATCAGTTGTGATCTCGCTTCTCATACCGGTAACACCAAGGCTTGAAACTACGTAAATAAATCCTGTCGCATCCTTTGCAATCATGGCAACGCGGTCGGCGGATGTCGGAGCGATGAGAGAGATGAGGTCAACATCGTATTTTGCCGCAACGTCAGCAAACTCCTCCTTTTCCTCGAACGGAAGATCAGGAAGGATGATGCCGTCGATACCGGTTTCATTGCTGCGCTTCATGAAACGTTCAGCACCGTATGAGAATACGACATTTGCATATGTCATGAACACCAGCGGGATAGTGATATCCTTACGGAGCTTAGTTACAAAATCAAAGATCTTATCAGTTGTGATACCGCCTGCAAGCGCACGTATATTCGCACCCTGGATTACCGGACCTTCAGCTGTCGGATCGGAGAACGGTATACCGAGTTCGATGAGGTCAGCGCCATTTTCAACTGCTGCACGTACTACCTTTTCAGTTGTTTCAAGGTCAGGATCACCGCATGTGATGAACGGAATGAATGCCTTTCCGTCTGCAAACGCATTTCTTATCTTACTCATGGATATCCTCCCCTCTGTAACGTGCAATGGCAGCACAGTCCTTGTCGCCTCTGCCTGAAATAGTGATGATGATGATCTTGTCCTTATCCATCGTCGGAGCAAGCTTCATTGCGTATGCAACGGCGTGGGATGATTCTATTGCAGGGATGATTCCCTCTGTTCTTGAAAGATATTCAAATGCATTTACTGCTTCGTCATCTGTTACCGGAACATATTCTGCACGGCCGATGTCGTGTAAATGTGCATGTTCAGGACCTACGCCCGGATAGTCAAGTCCGGCTGAGATGGAGTAAACAGGAGCTATCTGACCGTATTCATCCTGACAGAAGTATGACTTCATGCCGTGGAAAATACCGATGCGTCCGGTGTTTACTGTAGCTGCCGTCTCAAATGTATCGATGCCTCTTCCGGCAGCCTCGCATCCGATAAGGCGAACACCTTCATCTGGAATGAAGTTATAGAAGCTTCCGATGGCATTTGAGCCGCCGCCTACGCAGGCGATGACAGCATCAGGTAGTCTGCCTTCAGCTTCAAGTATCTGAGCGCGTGCTTCCTTTGAAATAACAGCCTGAAAATCACGGACGATAGTCGGGAAAGGATGCGGTCCCATTACGGAACCTAAGCAGTAATGCGTATCGGAAATACGCTTTGTCCATTCACGCATTGCCTCGGAAACTGCATCCTTGAGTGTTGCTGTTCCGGCTGTTACAGGGATAACTTCAGCGCCGAGAAGTCTCATACGGTAAACGTTGAGTGCCTGACGCTTTGTGTCCTCCTCGCCCATGAAAACAACGCATTCCATTCCGAGAAGTGCGGCAGCAGTTGCAGTTGCAACACCGTGCTGACCTGCACCTGTTTCAGCTATAAGACGTGTCTTGCCCATTTTCTTGGCGAGAAGTGCCTGACCGAGAACGTTGTTGATCTTGTGTGATCCTGTGTGGTTGAGGTCTTCCCTCTTAAGATAGATCTTAGCTCCGCCGAGATCCTTTGTCATCTTTTCCGCATAGTAGAGAAGTGACGGCCTTCCTGCATAGTTATTTAACAGTTCCGTGAGTTCTTTGTTGAATTCCGGATCATCCTTGTATTTGTTATATGCACTTTCGAGTTCGATAACGGCATTCATCAGTGTTTCAGGTATGTACTGACCGCCGTGAACGCCGAAACGTCCTTTTGACTGTGACATTAAAATCTTTCCTTTCTTACTGCTTCTGCAAATTTTATCATCTTGTTTTTATCCTTTACCCCATCCGTTTCAAGCCCCGAACTTACATCTACTGCGTACGGGTGAAGGTCGTTTACTGCCCGGGATACGTTTTTCGGATCAAGACCTCCGGCGAGGAAATACGGCCTTTTCGCATTTTTAAGAACGGACCAGTCGAAGGTAAGTCCGCTTCCCTTTCCGGAGTCGAGGAGGATATGATCGGCGCATGAGGTTTCGGCCTTTTTTACATCATCCTCTGATTTTATCTGAAAAGCGCGGATGACCGGAACGCCGTTTTCCTGCAGGCGTTTTACCAGTTCCACAGGCTCATTTCCATGAAGCTGAGCTATTCGGATCGATCCGAGATTTACGGTATGCATGATCTCTTCAAAGTCCGAGTCAACGAAAACTCCAACCGGTACAATACTTTTATCAAGCTTTGCTGCAAGCTCTGCCGCCTTTTCCGGTGTGACATAACGGCTGCTTTTTTTCGCAAAAACAAAACCGATGTAATCCGGTCTTACTTCATTGGCAAATGCGATATCTTCAGGTTTTGAAAGTCCGCACATTTTTATTTTCGTACTCATTTTCCACCCTTTAATTCCGCAAGCTTCGCCTTCTTGTCTTCTGCCTTCATAAGTGTTTCACCGATGAGAACGGCATTTACGCCGGATTTTCTGAGTTCTGATATATCTTCAGCTGATTTTACCCCGCTCTCGGAAACAAAGATGATGTTTTCGGGAACAAGCTCACGCATTCTGCGGCTGTTGCCTGTATCGACTGAAAAATCCTTCAGGTTGCGGTTGTTTACACCGATAAGTCTTGCACCGCAGCGGACCGCCATGGCGATCTCGTTTTCATCGTGAGTCTCAACAAGTGCGGAAATTCCGAGCTCATCGCATATGCCCATGTATTCACGTATCCGTTCTTCGGAAAGAATGGAACAGATAAGGAGCACTGCCTTCGCACCGAGGAGCTTTGCTTCGTAGATCATGTACGGATCCACTGTAAAATCCTTGCGGATACACGGAATATTCACGTTTGCCGTTATCTCGCGGAGATAATCGTCACTGCCGAGGAACCACTTCGGTTCGGTGAGAACTGAAATGCAGTCGGCACCGGCAGCCTCGTATTCCTTCGCTATTTTAAGATACGGAAAATCCTCCGCAATTACGCCCTTTGAAGGAGATGCCTTCTTGCATTCGCAGATGAATGCTATATCATCCTTCTTAAGCGCCTTTTCAAATTCAAAGTTTCCCTTCGGAAGCGAAAGAGCTTTTTCCTTCACTTCTTCGAAAGGATGTATTTTCTTTGCTTCAGCCACACGTTCTTCCGCATGGTAAGCAAGTTCGTCGAGAATAGTCATGTCCCGCTCCTTAGCTGTTTGAAATTTCCTTTACCTTTTCGAGAACTGCAAGAGCCTTGCCGGAATCGATAAGTTCGGCAGCCTTCTTTACGCCTTCTTCCATAGAAGCGGCCTTTCCGCCGATGTAGATACCAGCACCGGCATTGAGTAAAACTGCATTTCTCTTGTGTCCCTTTATCTCGCCTGAAAGGATACCGCGTGTTATAGCCGCATTTTCCGCAGGATCGCCGCCGAGAAGATCTTCCTTGCTGCAGCGTTCGAAGCCGAACTGTTCCGGTGTGATAACGTAGTTCTTCATCCAGCCGTCCTTGTATTCGCAGACCTTAGTAGGTGCACTGAGTGATATTTCATCAAGTTTTTCAGTTCCGTAAACTACCATACCGCTCTTTGAACCGAGCTTCATGAGAACTTCGGCAACAGGTTCGAGAAGAATGCTGTCGTAAACGCCGAGAAGATGATGCTTCGGGCAGGCAGGATTGGTAAGAGGTCCGAGGATGTTGAACACTGTACGGAAACCGAGTTCCTTTCTTATAGGTGCAACGTACTTCATTGATGTGTGGTACTTCTGGGCAAAGAAGAAGCAGAAACCGGCTTTGTCGAGAAGTTCACGGCACTTGTCAGTATCAAGAGCAATGTTTACTCCGAGCGCTTCGAGGCAGTCCGCAGTACCGGACTTTGATGAAGCCGCACGGTTGCCGTGCTTGGAAACGAGTACTCCTGAAGCAGCGATGACCATTGCTGAAGTAGTGGAAATGTTGAAGCTGTTTGAGTTGTCGCCGCCGGTACCTACGATCTCGAAAAGATCGTCGTCGTTTTCGAACTTTGTTGCAGCATCACGCATTGCTGCTGCACAGCCTGTGATCTCGTCGATGGTTTCAGCCTTTGTGCTCTTGGTTGAAAGAGCTGAGAGAAATGCCGCGTTCTGTGTAGGAGTAGTCTGGCCGGACATTATCTCGGAAATTACTGTATATGCCTCATCGTAGGTGAGGTCTTCTTTATTTACTATCTTTACGATTGCTTCTTTGATCATTTTTTACACCTCTATCACATATCAATAAAATTCTTTAACATTATCTTTCCGTCCGGAGTCATTATGGATTCCGGGTGGAACTGAACGCCGAATATCGGGTATTTCTTATGTCTTACTGCCATTACTTCGCCGTCGTCTGCAAGAGCTGTAACTTCGAGGCAGTCAGGCATTGTGGCAGGATCGGCTGCGAGTGAATGATAGCGGGCTACCGGAGCACCTTCATCTATTCCTTTAAAAAGCGGGCAGTCGTTCATGAAATTTATTACGCTCTGCTTGCCGTGCATGAGTTCCTTTGCGTAAGTTACCGTCGCACCGTAGGCTGCACATATCGCCTGATGGCCGAGGCACACACCGAGTGTCGGTATTTTTCTGCAGACCGTCTTTGCCGCTTCGATTATAACGCCGGCATCTTCCGGACGTCCCGGACCAGGTGAAAGGATGATGTGGTCAGGAGCGAGTTTTTCGATCTGCTCCACTGTCATTTCATCGTTTCTGATGACCTTAATATCCGGCTCGATCTCGCCGATGAGCTGATAAAGATTGTATGAAAAGCTGTCGTAGTTGTCAATGAGAAGTATCATAAGTCTGCCTCCTCTGCAAGCTTAAGTGCATTTACAACGGCTGCTGCCTTGTTTATGCTCTCCTGATATTCCTTTTCCGGTACAGAGTCGGCTACGATGCCGGCACCGCTTCTTACAAACACCTTGCCGTTTTTCTTGTACGCGATACGTATTGCAATGCACGTATCAAGATTTCCGGTGAAGTCGATATATCCGATGGCGCCGCCGTAGATGCCGCGCTTGTTGTTTTCAAGTTCTGCTATAAGTTCGCAGGCACGGATCTTCGGAGCACCTGAAAGAGTTCCGGCCGGTAAAACTGAGCTTACCGCATCGAGTCCGTCAAATTCATCACGTATCTCGCCGCGTACTGTTGAACCGATGTGCATTACGTGTGAGTAGCGTTCAATGCTGTGAAGCTTTTCAACTTCGACTGTGCCGAACCTGCTTATTCTGCCGAGGTCGTTTCTTCCGAGATCAACGAGCATGTTGTGTTCTGCGAGTTCCTTTTCATCGGCAAGAAGATCAGCTTCAAGAGCCTTGTCTTCGGCATCGGTCTTTCCTCTCGGGCGTGTGCCTGCAAGCGGGAATGTGTGGAGCACACCATTTTCAAGCTTTACAAGAGTTTCAGGTGAAGCACCTGCTATTTCAACGTCTGTTCCTGAGAAGTAAAACATGTACGGTGAAGGATTTATTGTTCTTAATACGCGGTAGGCATTTAAAAGGCTTCCTTCATATTCAGCACTTAAGCGGTTGGAAAGAACTATCTGGAAAATGTCGCCCTCAAAAATGTGGCGCTTTGCCTTTTCTACCATTTCACAGTACTGCTCCTCATTGAAAAGCGGTGTAACTTCGCTCTTAAGATGACCTGCCGGCTCATTTTTCGGTGTGCCGTTTTTAAGGATATCAGCCATCTGACGAATCTCAAGCTTTGCCTTGTTGTATCCGGCCTCGCCTTCCTCAAGACGCATGTTTGCGATGAGGATTATCTTCTGACGGAAGTTGTCAAATGCGATGACCTTGTCAAAGAGCATAAGGTCAACGTCCTTGAAGTTTTCAGTATCTTCGGTATCTATTCTCAGCGACTTTTCCCTGTAGGAAAGAAAATCGTATGAGAAATAACCGGTAAGACCGCCTGTGAATGAAGGCAGATAGTCGAGTTTCGGGCTTCTGTAGTTTGAAAGCACCTGTCTTATCTGAACAGCCGGATCATCGGTCTTCATCTTCACATCTCCGATGGTAAGATCTTCGCCGGATGCTGTGATCGTAAGCTTCGGATCAAATCCTAAAAATGTGTAGCGTCCCCACTTTTCCTTTTCCGCTACTGATTCGAGCATGTAGCAGTGAGTGGAAATACTCTTGAGCTTTTTTATCGCCTCGATAGGCGTGCAAATGTCTGAAAGGATCTCAAGGCTTACCGGAACAATGTCGTACTCTCCGCTCTGAGCATAGCCTTTCACAGTTTCAAAATCAGGTAAAAAATTCATTGAAAAGCACCTCCGAAAATCTTTTGTCTGCAAAAACAAAAACGTCCTTGACAGACTCGTTAAAAATCTGTCAAGGACGAATAAATTATCCGCGGTACCACCTTGATTCACAGCCTTATGCTGCGCACTTAACAGGATACTATCATATCCCTGATGCTTAACGCACATCGTAACGTCGCCGAATACTCTGGATCAGATGATCCATTTGACTGCGCCCTCAGCGGTCCATTTGCTAACCTGTTTTTCATCCGGCTCTCAGCTTACCCGGACTCTCTGTAGAAGCATAACTAGCTTTATCTCCGCGTCAACGGTTTTCAATGTGTTCATTATATCACCAAAGTCACAGCTTGTCAATAGGTTTTATGCAAAAAATTCCCGTCAGTCTCAGGAAGACCGACGGGATTTTTTACTGTGGATTCCGGTAAAAAACACCGGAATTCTTTTCACTGAACCGGAAAACCCTGATCAGTGATCACTTATTCTTTCTCTTTAAAGCAAAGGCCATTGAAAGTGCAGAGCCTGCCATGAATATCATAGCGATTGCTGTGCTTCTGCCGTCGCCTGTGCTTGGTGTTGAAGAAACGCTCTTTGCAGTAAGCTTTGTTACTGATGTTGTTTCAGCAGGTGTTGTTTCAGGAAGAGTTGTTGTCTCTTCTGTTGTTTCCTCTGTTGTCGCTTCAGTAGTAGCTTCTGTTGTGGCTTCAGTGGTTTCCTCTGTTGTTTCTTCTGTAGTTTCTTCAGTAGTAGCCTCTGTTGTGGCTTCAGTAGTTTCCTCTGTTGTTGTAACTGTTGTTTCAGTCAGAGTAACATCTGTTACAGGAATACCTGTATTAGCCGGACCCATTGTGAAGATAAGATCAGGGGCTGTTACTGCCGGAGTTGTTGCTTCAGTTGTAGTTACTGTTGTTGTGGCAGCTGTAGTAGTCGCCTCAGTAGTAGTAACTGTTGTAGCTTCTGTTGTTACAGTCGTAGTAACTGTTGTTGTTTCTTCAGGTGTTGTTACTGTTGTGGCAACTGTTGTTGCTTCAGGTGTAGTAACTGTTGTAGCTACTGTTGTTTCCTCAGGTGTCGTTACTGTTGTAGCCTCTGTTGTTGTTACAGTTGTAGTAACTGTTGTTGTAACTACAGGAGCAAGAGCATCTATCATTGTGATAACGCTGTCTGTTCTTCCCTTTACAACGCCGTTTTCAACAGTGAATGAGATCGATTCTGAGATCTCATATCCTTCCGGTGCCTGTGTTTCTGTAAGAACATAATCACCGTCCGGGATACCTGTAATAGTTGTTTCCTTAGCACCTGAAATGAATGAGATGCTGTCTGCGCTCTTGACAGTGTCAGTAGCGCCGCCGCTTACCTTAACTCCTGTAAGAGGTGTCTTATTGCCCTTAACTGTAAGTGTAAGCTTTGCACCCTTTATCTCTGTGCCGGCAACATCAGTCTTCTTTATAACCACTTCAGAATATTCATCCTTCATAACAACTGATGCTGCAGAAGGAATACCGTTTGTTACGGTAAATTCTGCTGATTCCGTAAGCTTGTAGCCGTCAGGAGCCTGTGTTTCCTCGATAATGTACTTACCGTCCGGAAGTCCCTTTATAACTGCAGTCTTACCAGCTTCGGAAGTCCATGAAACTGATGAACCTTCAGTCTTTATCTTAGTTGTTTCAGATGTTACTGATGTAAGATCCTTCTTGTCTGCAGATGTGATCTTAAGTTCTGCGCCTGGTATTTCCTTGCCTGTGATATCAGTCTTGCTTACAGCGATCTCTGAGAACTCGTCGAGCATGATAACTCTGTTGTTGTCAGTATCAACTCTTCCCTCGTTCGGCTTAGGAGCTGTTGCTGTATCGGCTGTGATAACACCGTCTGTGATGCTGAATCTGATCTTGCCTGTGAACTGTGTGAAACGGTCCGGAGCAACATTTTCAGCAAGTTCGTAGTCACCGTCAGGAAGTCCTTCGATCATTAACGCCTTGTTTCCTGAAGTCCATGTTACTGCTTTGTTTTCTGAACCTTCAACAAGCTTAAGACCTGTGTTGCCAGCAGCTGCCTTCTTAAGATCAGCAGCTTCATTCTTGGAGCCCTGCTTAAGTGTAAGAGTAAGTGTCGCACCCGGGATCTCTTCGCTCATTGCCATGTCCATCTTGCTTATCATGATCTTTGACTCAGTGTCAGTCATTACAACTGTATCTGCGTCTCCGACGAGTTCAGCATCCTTTACTGTAAACGAAACAGATTCTGTGCTGAGCGTATAACCGTCAGGTGAACGTGTCTCAGTAAGTTCATACTTACCATCCGGAAGTCCTGTAAGAAGTACAGGTGCCTTGCCTGAAGTAAATGATACTGAATTTTCTGTTTTTGTAAGCTTAACGTCACCGTCAGCCTGTACATTTTCAAGTGTTGCGCTGTTTGATTCCGGAGTTACGAGCTTAACTGTAAGAACAGCTCCCGGGATCTCTTCTGTTCCGTTGATATCTCTCTTGCTGATCTTCACTTCTGAAGGAGCATCCTTCATAACGATAAGGTTCTTGTCGATACCAACTGTTACGCCATCCTTAAGAGTGAACTTAATGCTGTCTGTTACCTTGAATCCGTCAGGTGCGATGCTCTCTTCAAGAGTGTAATCACCGTCAGGAAGTCCCTTGAGTACGAAAGGTGATTTGCCTGATACCCATGAAACTGCACTGCTAAGGATCTCAGCTTCCGCAGAAGCAGTTACCTTGCTTAAGTCATTCTTTTTATCTGAAGGAATGAGTCTGAGGTGTGCGCCCGGGATCTCATCCTTGCCTGTGATATCTGTTTTGCTGATTACAACTTCGCTCGGTACTTCCTCAGCATCGATCATAACGATCTTACCGTCAGGATAACCTGTAACTACGCCGTTTTCAACTGTGAATGTGATGGATTCTGCAATAGTGTATCCTTCAGGAGCCTGTGTTTCAGTGAGTTTGTACTTACCGTCAGGAAGTCCTGTAAGAACTGCCGTTTTATCTGCTTCTGATGTCCAGGATACTCCTGCAACATATGTTTCACCATCAGAACCATCGAATCCTTCAACTATTGTGTTTACGTATTTGAAAGGTGATACGTTAGCCTTTACTTTACTAAGGTCCTTTTTGTCAAGTGAAGTAAGTTCCAGCTTTGCTCCGGCAATCTCCTTGCCTGCTACTGACTGCTTGCTGATCTCAACTTCTGAAAGCGCATCACGCATTTCAACGAGGTTTTCAGCATTTTCCTTAACTACACCGTTTTCAACAACGAAGCTTATTGAATCGGTAATTGTGTAACCGTCCGGTGCTACGCTTTCTTCAAGTCTGTACTCACCGTCAGGAAGTCCCTTGAATTTTACAGGGGCATCAGCTGTTGTCCATACTGTTGCACGCTTTGAATCTTCTGAAAGTGTGATAGCACTGTTACCAGTCTTCTTTATCGCATCTTCAAGTGTTGTGTCAGTTGTCTTTGAAGCCTTTACAAGTGTAAGCATGAGCTTTGCACCCGGAACTTCATCAGCACCGCTTATTGCCTTCTTGCTGATCTCGATCTCAGACGGCTTGTCGAGCATTTCGACCTCTTTACCTGAAACGAGAACACCGTTTTCAACTTCAAAGCTGATGGTCTCATCACTTAATGTATATCCGTCAGGTGAAGTTGTTTCAGTAAGTGTGTACTTACCGTCAGGAAGTCCTGTAAGAACTGCTGCTGTCTTGCCTGAAGTAAATACTACCTTTGTTTCAGAAGAAACAGCATCTACAGCACCGCCGCCGACTTTGATATCCTTAAGACCTGCGCCTTTTTCAGCAGCTTCCTTAAGTTCAATCGTGAGCTTAGCACCCGGAAGTTCTTCAGTTCCGTTGATAGCCTTCTTGCTTACTGTTACTTCAGAAAGCTCGTCGATCATTACGATCTTGTTTCCTGCCAGGTTCTTTACATTACCGTTTTCAATAGTGAACTGAATGCTGTCAGTTACCTGATATCTGTCAGGAACAACTGTTTCGGAAAGCTTATAATCGCCGTCCGGAAGTTCTGAAAGAATTGTCGGCTTTGTACCTGATGTCCACTTTACTGCTGTCTTGGCATCATTTGCAGCCTTTACAGTATCGTTTATCTGATCTTCAAGAGTTGCCTTTTCATTCTTTGCAGGCTTTATAAGTTCAAGTGTAAGTTCTGCGCCTGGGATCTCATCGCCAGTTACGTCAGACTTGCTTATTGTAACGGAAGAAGGTTTGTCAAGCATCTTTACGATGTTGCCGCCGACTGCATTTCCGTTTACTACTTCAAATTTTACTGATTCTTCATTAACAGTATATCCGTCAGGTGAAGTGATCTCAGTAAGAGTGTACTTACCGTCAGGAAGCTTTGTTAAAACTGTTTCTGTTTCTCCGGAAACGAATGTGATCTCCTTTGCTGAAACAGTTGGATTTCCGGAAGCAGCTTCGACCTTAACGCCGAGAAGATCTGTCTTTCCTTCATCCTGCGTGATCTTAAGAGTTGCACCCGGAAGTTCCTCTGTATCGTTGATGTCTCTCTTGCTGATCTTTATCTTTGAAACTTCATCTCTCATAACGACTTTGCCGCCTTCAGCGTCAACGTTCTTGTCGTCTGACTTGAGAAGTCCGTTTTCGATCTCAAAGTCAATGCTCTCTGTTACGAGATAGCCGTCAGGAGCTGATGTTTCTGTGAGTGTGTACTTACCGTCAGGAAGTCCTGTAAGAACTACAGGCTTTGTTCCTGATGTCCACTTTACTGCTGTATTGTCAGCAGCTGCTGCCTTTACAGTGTCATTTACCTGAGCCTTGAGTGAAGCAGGCTGGTGTGCAGCTTCAACAAGTGTAAGTGTAAGTTCTGCGCCTGGGATCTCGGCCGAACCGTTTACTTCCATTTTGCTTATGCTGATCTCGGAAGGCTTGTCAAGCATTGTTACTTCATCGCCTGAAGTAAGCTTGCCGTCCTTGATGCTGAACTTTATTGTTTCGTTGTTTACTGTGTAGCCGTCAGGTGAAGTTGTTTCAGTAAGTGTGTAGTCACCGTCAGGAAGTCCTGTAATTTCAGCAGGTGTCTTGCCTGATGTGAACTTAACTGTCTTTGCACCTGAAACTGCGTCGTTTGCACCGCCGCTTACTGTAACTTCTGTAAGTGATGAATCTGCTTCATCGGCCGGCTTGACAAGTTCAATTGTAAGGCCTGCACCAGGAAGCTCTTCAGTGCCGTTGATCGCCTTCTTGCTTACGCTGATCTTTGATTCAGGCTTAGGAGGAACTTCTTCCACCTTGTCCTTCATAACAACAAAGTTTGTCTTTGAATCAACCACGCTGTCTTCAGGACTTGTTACTGTTGCCACTGATGATTCGACAACACCGTCAACGATCTTAAACTTAACGTCTGCTGTTACCTGATATCCGGCAGGTGCTGAAACTTCCTTGAGTCGGTATTCACCGTCAGGGAGTTTTCCGAAAACTGCAGGAGTATTTGTTGATACCCACTTTATAGTAGTATCATTGTCCTCAAGTTCGAACTTTGCATCGCCTGATTTTTTTACATCAGTGAGCTTGATGTTCGGAGTCTTTGATGACTTTTCAAGTGTGAGTGTGAGTTCCGCACCAGGAAGTTCCTTCTCATTTGTTACATCGACCTTGCTGATAGTAACCTCTGAAGGAGCGTCGATCATTTCGACCGGTGTTTCAACCTTGCCGTCCTTTACTGTGAACGGAACTGTTTCTGCATTTACTGTATATCCGTCAGGTGAAGTGAGCTCTGTGAGTTCGTAGTCACCGTCAGGAAGATTTTTAATAGTTGTTGATTTTTCACCTGAAGTAAATGTTACCTTGTCCTTTTCAGCCTTTTCAGTACTGTTGTTCGGAGAAGTAACTTCAGAAAGATCTGCATCCTTGTCCTTAGGTGTGATAACAAGAACTGCGCCCGGGATCTCAGGACCGCCTGTGATCTCCTTCTTGCTTACTGTTATCTCTGAAACCGGCTTTTCAGGAACCGGCTTAACTACCTTCTTAGGCGGATTGAATGTTATACTGCCGGCCTGAATACCAAAACTTTCTGCTGACTTTGATATTGTTGAACCTGAAACGTGTCCGCCGAGTTCACCTGATACATTGGCGTTCGGTGCAAGAACACTTCCCTGCATTGATCCGGTGTACTTTATGTTTTCAGCATCCGGAACATTGTAGAGGATGTGTCCGCAGAGCAGCATGTTGTCTGTGAATGAACCGTCTTCTTTTCTTGAATCCTGCTGAACGTTGAGCTTGTCAAGAACTTTTATCTGACCGCCTTCGTCAAGTACCGGATTTCCGTCGGAATCAGCTTCATACTGAACGAATTCAAGTGAGTAATGCGGCATGTCAAGATCGCCTGAGCCCGGAACATTGATGAACACATACTGATCCATGATCTTGCCCGGAACATAGATCTGAATGAAGTTGGACTTCGAGAATGCTTCCCAGTCACCTTCAGGAATGTTGAAGACATTTACTCCGTCTTCCTTACCGATAAGACTGTAGGCACCCCACTGTTCCTTAAGTTCACCTGTAGGCTCATAGCCCTTGATCTCGCTTGAGAGCTGCTCTACCTTTGCAAACTCAGCATCAAAATCAATAAGGTCATCGACAATGTAGAAATTCTTCAGATACTGCGAATAGTCATCTTTATTGATATTTGTATCGGAAGTAACGGCAAATATTCTATTTTCCGCACCGTTGGCAGCAGTCGGAAGTATCTGCTCGATATTTCCTCCGCCGGTGATAACGGTAGCACCCTTGCCGGTGTACTTGCTTCCGATATCGTAAGTACCTCTTTCATTTTCAATACCGCCGCCTGCGGCAACTCGTCCTTCGATATCAGCTGACTGCTGAGGTATCGTGAACTTGTCCTTTACGAAGATCGTAAAGTCTCCGGCCATGCCAAGGAACTTGTCTTCGGCATCCGGCACGTCAAGAAGTTCGGCTTTTTTCTGTGCATTGCCTGTCACATTTTCGATCTCACTGATCGAGTCAGCTCTGTCTGCGTAAACGCTTAATGAACTGCCAAGTGTTGTGAAAGACATGAACGCCGCGGTCAGCGCACTCAGAAAACGCTTTTTCTTCTTGTCTGCGTTTCGGATCTCTTCAATCACATTAAACACAATCAAACTCCTCCATCTCTGATTATTTGGGCTTTGACCCATAAATATCTTATCGTAACCACCCACCTGATACATAGCATTCATCAATTTTGTCTGTTTCCTGTTTCTGCCGAAGTGCAGAACAGTTAGCATCTGCACTTTACACATCTTGTCTCAGTAGAGTATTACTGTTAGATATTTTGAATGATTATCTCGGTGAAAACGCATGCTTTTTACATATTTTTGCATCACTTTCGATAATAATTGTATTTTATATCATACCACAAAGTGCGGCGTATTTCAATTAAATTTTGTACCGTTTAAGCAGTTTGAGATAATTCTGTTAAATGTACACAATAGACCGGCGTTAACATATAACTTTTTAATAAAATTATATTGACCGCAGACAAGACCTGCTTTCACCGGCAATGAAATTTGTACACAAAAATCCCCAGAACTTGTATGTTCCGGGGAGGCTGAAATTTTAAGGAAACGCTGATTTATTCATAAATCAGCGTGGGGGTTCGGGGCGAAGCCCCGTAAATCCCACCTTCGGAAATCCGGCGAAGCCGGATTTCAGATTTAATCAGTGTTCCCTTAAGTATTTTTATTTCTTTTCGCTGTCGTTTCCGAATGTATTCTTAAGCTCGTTTACGATCTCGTCCTTCATGGATTTGATGTCATTGTAAATGTCTTTTCTTACACTCTTGTTAACTTCACGCTGAACATCACGCTTTACCTGTCTGGCAAATTCGTTGAAAGCTGCAAAAGGATCGTTTGCACTGTTTTCATTTGCCTTGTTCTCAGTCTTTGTGCTGTCAAACTGGCTGAAGAAATCCTTAAAGCCGTCTGAAATATTCTTGAACGGATTCTGCTCATCAGATGTTTCAGATTCATCTGCTGTATCCTGTGCCTGCGAAGTGTTTCCGTAAACGTTCTTATCATCCTTCAGTGAAGCGTAGTTTGCTGCCTCACGTCCCGGAATTATGCTGCACTGTGCATTCTTTGCAAAGAAGCGAAGCTGTGTATATTCGTTGTCCTCTGTAACGAACGGTATCTCGAAAAGCTGCCATCCGTCAACAATCTTGGAAGGTCTTATATTTCCGTTGCTTAAAACGTACACTCTCTTGTTTTCAAAGTCGCCGTTGTACACGATCTGGAGCTGGCACACAGCCTCGTTTTTAGGGCTGCGTTCGATCTTCACCCAGAAGTAAAAAGTATACTTCGTGTTCTTGTCAAGAATGAGCTGCTTTGTACCGATCTCGGTAACGTTCTGGCTTCTGTCACCGATGCAGTACGCCTCAGAAAGTCCGCCTTCAAAGTCCGTTACAAACGTTCTTTCGCCCTTTGAGGAGGATGCATCAGAGCAGATGCTCCATTCTCTTGCGTTAAAATAGATCTTGTTTTCTGTGTATTTTGTGTCTTCCATTTTTCTGTTCCTTTCCTGCCGTTACCAGCTGTTGTTTTTCATTTACAGTGAACGGACAAATTTCTCCGTTCACTATATATTATACACGATAAAGATTAAAATTCAATTAAAATCCGTATAAAAATCTTCAGAAAAGTATTTCAGACAGGAAGGGTGTACAGTACAAGACAACGTATTACTGTCTTCGCAGTTCCGGTCAAACCGTGACTGCGTCTTATTCAGTATTTTCTCAGATCACGGTCACTTGCTGTTCGTGTCCTTTTTCGCAATTTTCTGTTTAAGTGTTGCAAGATCGACGATATCCGTTTTTCCGTCATAGTTCATATCCGCCATATCAAGCTGATACCGATCAAGTTCCCTGTCACCCACAAGATAAAGCGAAAGTTCAGTAAGATCTGTTACATCCACTTTGCCGTTTCCGTCAAGGTCACCGTCAGGTCTCATTGCAACGCCTGCGGTCGGGATCAGATTTTCCTGCACGGTCGTCACTGCCGGAGTTGTGATATCAGGCGGCATCGCTACTCCTGCTTCAGGGAGCAGCTCTTCCGGTACCGTTGTCACTGCCGGTGTGGTAAATTCAGGCGGCATTGCTTCTCCGGCTTCAGGAATGAGTTCTTCTTCGGTGTCGCTGAAATCAGGAACCGGGAATCCTCCTGCCACCGGATATGTCTCCTCTGTCTCAGTATAGTCAGGCGGCATCATGTCACCGGCCGTTCTGAACATTTCTTCGCTTGTTGTAACCGGCACCGGATCATCTGTGATCTCAGGAGTTTCAGTATCATCCGGCATCATAAAGCCCGGACTTGCAGGCATTTTTGTAACCGCCTCCGTTTCCTCAGGGTGCATTACAGCCACACCTGCGGTTCTCTGCAGTACCTCCGGTTCAGTTTTCGTAACATCCGGCATAGTCACCTGTCCGGACAACTGTATCGGCTGGTTCTCACATATAGTATCTCCGCCGCAGTTTCCGGGATCTGCCTGCGTAACTGCATTTACTGATGCACACGCCATCGTTCCCGCTGTTACTGAGGCTATGAGCATCGATATTTCTTTAGTAAACTTTCTCATTTGATTGCCCTCCCTTTAAAATCATGTTTTCTTTTTAAGTTACAGATTTGCCGGACTGCTTTACCGGCTTTTCTTCAGTTTTCTTCTTTCGCCGCTGCGATTCCGCTATCTGCTCGAGCGCAGTAAGAATGTGCACCTGTTCCTCCATGCACGCCGCCTCAGAAATATCGGTCAGCGTTCCGGTAGTGCCCATCTTCCTGCATGCGCATGAATTGCGGCAGTATTCACGTATCTCGCAGCCTTCACATCTCGCCGACATCACCGAATAATCCGGATGCGCCTTTTCAGCTTCCTTTGTCAGTATGCCGGTGTTCACGTCACCGCAGCGGAATCCGCTCAGGTTCTGGAACTGTATGCACGGATAAAAGTTCCCATCCCAGTTGATGTAGACCTTCTTTTTACATATTTCACACTTCGGTCTGATGTTCTCCTTGATAAACTTGCGTTTGGCGGTGAGTTCGTGCATTGATACACCACGCAGATGTGCGAGTTTATCCCACTGTTCACGCATGAGATCACCGAAACTGTCAGGATCGGCCGGTGAAGCAAACCCGTCAAGCGCTGCAGACACGTTCTTTACGCCAAGCCCCTGCAGATGCAGAACGTTGTCATAAAGATCCGGCAGCGTCTGTTCGGTGTAGACGAGCTGAATGAGCGTGTCCTCCTGATACTTAAGCAGCATCTTCACTTTCTCATCAAGCAGATCAGGATCGGCACCGCGGTCAGCACAGGTTTTTCCGTCATGGGACATATTTATACGGACATTTTTCCCGCTCTCTTCAAAGCACCATTTAACGAAATCTTCATCGAGAAGAGTGCCGTTCGTCGTGATGACGTATTCCCTGCCGTCATCTATTCTTTCAATGAACTGTTTCACCCTGTCACTGTAAAGAAGAGGTTCGCCGCCGAAAAGATAGACCGTTCCGGCATCGTGACGCCTGTTGATAAAATCAATGATCTTTTCAGCAGTTTCATCACTTATACAGCCGAACTCCGTGTTCAGGTGCCTTTCATAGCAGTAACTGCAGTGCAGATTGCACCGGTTCGTTATGCTGATAGTGTATTCCAGACTTACCGCCCCCTTTTGTTTACATTTTTCTCATATCCACTTTCATTATACAATGCAGCTTCTGAAAAAGCAATACATATATAAAGGTATAAACGAACGGATATGATATTTATCTCTCTATCTTAAAACTGTACGCGAGCCGTACCGTGCCGGCATTTCACGTTATATGAAAACAGAATACCTCGTTTATGCCTTCTGCCTATAGAGACAACGTTCAGAAATTTTAATTACACTTTTTTCAGAAAAAATATTGCCGCCTAATGATTTTATGCATATTCCACTATAACAGCATATAAAAATCTACTTGTAAAAACAGGATTTTTATGTTATTATTAATAAGAATGAAATCAAAAAGAAAAATCATTCCCGTAACGGCAGGGGATGATCATGAAAGGACTTTGACATAATATGAAATTAGGCATGGTCGGACTTCCTAACGTAGGAAAAAGTACACTGTTCAATGCACTTACAAATGCCGGTGCAGAATCTGCAAACTATCCGTTCTGCACTATCGATAAAAATATAGGCATCGTTTCCGTTCCTGACGAGCGTCTCGATGCTCTCGCAAAAATGTACAATCCTGACAAGTTCACACCGGCAACTCTCGAATTCGTTGACATCGCCGGTCTCGTAAAGGGCGCTTCAAAGGGTGAAGGTCTCGGAAACAAGTTCCTCGCAGACATCCGTGAAGTTGATGCTATCGTACACGTTGTAAGATGCTTTGAAAGCATGGACATCATCCACGTTGACGGCTCAATAGATCCGGCCCGTGACATAGAGACCATCAACCTTGAACTTATCTTCTCTGACGTCGAAATGGTAGACAGAAGAATTGACAAGGCAAAGAAAATGGTAAAGGCAGACAAGAAGTACCAGGCAGAAGTTGATTTCTTCGAAGGTCTCAAAAAGCATCTCGAAGACGGCAAGCCGGCACGTTCCTACGAAGCAACTGAAGACGAGGAAGAAATGCTTAAGACATGCCCTCTCCTCTCACTCAAGCCGGTCATCTACGCTGCAAACTTAAGTGAAGATGACTTCAGAAACAACATCGACACAAACGAACACTACAAAGCAGTATGCAGAATAGCTGAAGAAGAAAAAGCAGCTATTTTCCCGATCTGCGCTCAGATAGAAGCAGAGATTTCAGATATGGACGACGAAGACAAGGCAATGTTCCTCAGTGACCTCGGCCTTGAAACATCCGGTCTCAACCGTATAATCAAGGAAGGCTACTCACTTCTCGGCCTCATCTCATTCCTGACAGCAGGCCAGCCGGAAGTTCGTGCATGGACTATCAAAAAGGGTACAAAGGCTCCTCAGGCAGCCGGCAAGATCCACACAGACTTCGAAAAAGGCTTTATCCGTGCTGAAGTCGTTGCATTCGACGACCTCATGGCATGCGGCTCAATGGCAGCAGCCAAGGAAAAGGGCCTCGTAAGACTTGAAGGCAAGGAATACGTTATGAACGACGGCGACATCGTTCTCTTCCGCTTCAACGTTTAATAAGACAATTTAATTCCCCATTCAATATAAAGAAAATGCAGGTCTCTCCCCCGTAGGAGACCTGCGTTTTTTGTTTATCCGCCTTAACATAAACCGGAAAAGCCCCGTCGGTAAACTCACCGACAGGGCTCTGCCTCCACAATATTATCATTATTATTTATGTTCAGCGATCATATATATTATAGCAAAGCAATAAGGGACGAGTAATGTTAAAATAACAATAATGACGGATGATATGATCCATGTTTTTCTTTGAACGTAAGTCAATTTATTTTTTCTGCATAAGAACCTGAAGATAAATATTACGCCATATATCATAAGACTTATAATGCCGTACCTCAGCAGGATATAAATGTTGAGTAAAATCATATAAGCATCATGTTCACTCAGAAGTTTAATGTCCATTGCCGTCACCTTCTTTATTTACAGTTGCTTTTTTTTGCAGCTATCTTTTTCACTGTAAGGTGAATCAGATAATACGGAATCAAATAAGCTGCCAAAAAAGGAATTTCTCTATACGGCTGACTTTCAGCAATATATTCCATTATCCTTTCTATCATTTCCCCTACCCTCCTGATTAGCACACTTTATCAAATATACTTGTACCAATAATTAATAAATCAACGTAATTATACAAAGATTATATCATAGCAAAAGGGAAATGTCAATTATAATTCCCAAAAAGTACAGCGATTGTCGAAAAAAATTAAACAGTTTCTCTAAGCGTTTAATGTTTCATATTGTATATGAAGTAAAAGGAATATTCATTTCTGTTAGCTGTTTAAAGCAGTTCTCTGATCACAGTTTCCTTTATAAAGCTTATCATATCCATCGCCCTTATGCGGCTTATTCCGGCTTTAACTGCAACATTCAGCAGTTCTTTCTCTCCGGGATTTTTACCGTTGCCATCCACTGATGTTGTATGCTCACCAAACCACGTATCACTGTACGTCAGGTCATATGCAGGGCTGAGGCGCCATGTGTTTTCGTCTTCATTGTAAAGAAAAGTAAAATTCTTCGCATGATCATCCCTGTTATGTGCAAACACATTAAAACACGCTCTGCGGAACATGTTTTCGATATCTTCCCTATTCTCGTCTGTTATTATTCTCGTAAGTTTCATAAGAGAATTGTAATCAAGACACGGACTGTTAAAGTCTGCTTCCAGCAATGCAGCTGCCGTTGCCATATGTATCTTTCGTCCGTTTTCGCGGTCAAAGCGGACTGTACCGAAATAGCCTTCACATTTTTCAGACGGGAACAGTCGGGTTTCCGTCATTTTAATCCCGCATTTCTTCGCGCATTCAGAATATTTATACTCTTTGATTCCGATATCAGGTGAGTCAGAATGAGCCGGAAATTTGATTATCCAGTCCTTGTTTTCAAGCTTCGTCATGATCTTAGGTCTCGCACCGCCGCTGCTTCCGCCAAGTCTGTACAGACCATCGAGCTCTTCTGAATATTCTGTTTTCAGTATCTTGCGGCACTCCTCAGAAAGATAATCAAAATCCTTCAGTTCTTCGCCGCCGGAAAGATCATAATCCGGCTCATATTCAAGTGCCCCCATACCCGATCTTCCTACAAGTGCAAGTCTGTCGATAACCGTAGCCTTTCCGTCCGGATCATGCTTTTTCAGAATTCTGTCAACGAGCAGACGTCCCCATGCATCCGGAAGACTGTCTGCAAAAATACCGAACAGACCTTCAAAATGTTTCTTTTTCGGGATGAAGACCTTTTTCTCCAGAGGAAGCGAAAAAGGGCTTATGGAAAATCCGGACTCTATCCATTCATCGTCATATGAAAATGCCGTTTTTCCATTGTTTGAAAGAGCGACAGTACCGACATACCGTCCCGCATATTTCACCCTGACCGCCTTAAGTCCGAATTTTATATCATTTCCACTCATTGAGTACCTCCTCGATAGACTTGTACGGAACGTCCTCAAACAGCGCTTTTATCCCATCAACAGCATCCAGGGCGACAGCTATCTTCGTCAGTGAAAGAAAACTGATATTTCCGGTCTGCTCAAACCTTTTTAACGAGCCGAGGCTCACACCGGAACGTTTGCTAAGCTCCTGCTGCGACATCTTAAGCCTGCGCCTTATTTTCCTCGCCCTCTCAGCAACCGCAAGATCAATTTCATCCGCCGTTTCCCAGACATATTTTTTCTGCATACAACCACCTTCCCGCATTTTTACTCTAATATAATTATAGCTAATATATTAGCCAAAATCAAGTGTTTTTGAAGGTTTTGGATAATATATTAGCCGGATAGTATTATAGCAATCGGCGCATCGCAGAGGCGGCGATTACCATTTGGCGGCGATGCTGGAGCATCTGTAAATACAGCAATATTTGTATAGACAAACAGAAAAAATTTGTATATATTTAAAGCAAACAACAATACTTACGGCCGTTACAGCACACGGAACTGCGGGCTTGAACGTCCTGAATTCCGGCATTTTCAAAAAACATTCATGAACAAACTACAGGGAGGAGTTACAATGAACAGAAAATACACTACACAGATATCCGCTCTTTTAATGAGCGCTGCCGTAACTGCGGCTTCCTGCCCGCCGGCAGCACTGGTAAGGGCAGTAGATCTGAACGAAACCGGAACGGCAGGCGGATACACTTATAATTTATGGAACCAGAACGAAACCGGAGATGTGGAGTTCACACCTGACGCTGACGGAAAACTGGATCTGAAATATTCCGGCATAGAAGACATTATGCTTACCAAAGGCACCAGATTCGGATCAGAATACAAATGGAGCAGTTACGGAAAGATAACAGCAAACTATGACATTGATTATTCTATAACTGAAGTCAAACCTGAAACAGAATTCACGGCCAGCACTGCACTTTTCGGCATATACGGCTGGACAGAAAATTCCAGAGTCAAAACAAAGACAGATTATGCTCCGGAAAACACCAGAGCTGAGTATTATGTTGTGGAAGGCTGGTATAAATGGAGACCGCCGGGATCAGGTACACTGCTTGAAACTGTGGAAATAGACGGAAAACTATATGATATCTATGCTACACGCACAATTACAATGGGCGGTATAATGGGCACTGATAACGGCTGGCAGCAGTTCTGGAGCATAAGAAGAGACAGCGAAATTACGGACACTTCAGCCAATATCAGCGGTACAGTCACACTTTCCGAGCACTTCAAAGTATGGGAAAAGTACGGATTCGATCCTGACTCTGATCTCTACGACACCACAGTCAGCGCTGAAGTATACAGATGCGGCGGACAGATCACCATGAATAAAGGCTGCGAAGTTCTGACTGAATATACGAATGAACAGTTAGCGAAAACCGGACCGGCTGAAACGGTTGTCACCGATCCGAAACCGGAAATAACAGCGTCTGAAGATACGGTCACACCGGAGATCACAGATGTCCCTGAAACCGAACCTGCGGTAACTGATCTGGCCGCTCCGGAAGAAAATCCTGCAGTCACAGATCCGACTGTTCCGGAGGAAAAACCTGCAGTTACAGATCCAGTGGCATCTGAAGAACCGGAAATCACCGATCCGGACAAACCGGATCCTCCATCAGCTGAACCTGAGATCATACCTGGTGACGCTGACGGAAACGGTTCAATTAACTGTGCCGATCTTATCGCTATGAAAAAGGAACTTCTTTATTCGGACAGCAAACATGACATCACTCCGTTCGATCTGAACAAAGACCGGAAAATCAACATTGTCGATTTCATACTGTTGAAAAACGCTATCATGTCAGACGGCAGATAAAACTTAAATATAAAACTCATCCCCCTTATACGCATTATTACTAAGCGTGTAAGGGGGATGTTAGCATTATTCACGCAAACACTTGATTTGGAAGCGTATAAATGCTACAATTACAAATGAACAACTTGAAAAGAGGTGCGCCATGAAATACATTCTTATGCATAAGAACATCGAAACTGCTCTTATAGATATCGACGATGTACTCGGAGGAATTAGTGTAATTGAAGATATTTACTCGGAGAAGCATCTTCCGGTGGGTGTGATAACTTCGAAAGGGTCAAATGAAAAAGCTGTCCGTAGCTCACTTAACAGATGGTGGCGCGGCAGATGTATTCCGGCGAGCAGAGCCGGCATAAATGAAGCACTGGAAACGATCGGAGCTGACGACACCTCTCTGCTTCTCACACGCTGTCTGGGACTCAGTCTTTCGGATCATTACTGGATAAGGCCTGCGGACTCGGATCTGAAATGGGAAAACATAAACTTCTTCGAGAACGATTTTTCCGATGACATGGGCGACGTACTGTTCGGTAAAAAGATAAGCCCGTCGGACATTGAGTTTCTTTCGCCGGACAACACATCTGACGGCGACCTGAAAAAAACGATGGAAGATCATCGACGGAAAGCGCTGTCTGATAAAAGGCGGATCATACCCGTACCGCCAGCAGCCGTATAACGAAGTCATAGCCTCACTGATCGCGGAAAAGCTCGGCATAGCACATGTACACTACGACATGATAACCATAACCGGCGAACCTTTCAGCATTTGCGAGGACTTTGTGACCACACACACTGAACTGGTCAGCGCATACAGGATAATGCAGATACGCGAGCGTAAAAACCACGAAAGCGAATACATGCACTACGTAAACATATGCAGGGAACTGGGCGTAGATGTCGTTCCGGCACTCGACGGAATGATAACCCTCGACTACATTATCGCAAATGAGGACAGGCACTTCGGCAACTTCGGCCTTCTCCGCAATCCGGACACGCTGGAATGGATAGGAGCCGCTCCGGTTTTCGACAGCGGCACATCCTTATGGTACAACCGCTCCGACGACCAGATAACCACAGCGAACATCATCTGCAAGCCCTTCAGAAAAACGCACAGCGAGCAGGCAAAACTCATTTCGGACATATCAAAGCCGGATCTTTCCGCACTCGACGGCATAGGAGCTGACATTTTACGCATTCTCTCATCGCAGAAGCCGGAACGGACCGCGCTTATAGCCAAATGTGTCATGAACAGGATCGAAACGCTGAAAAAACGATGAAACTGTGGATTTAATATTGATGTTTTATTTATTCTGTGATATAATAGATGAATAATGTGGTTTTTTGAAGGCACGTTATTCTGACACAGAACTGATCTTACTGCCTTAACGGGTAAAATTTCATAAATTCAAATTATTCTTATAACAAGAGAGGTGTAATATATGGACTATCATTTTTCTGACAGAGTCTCAAAACTCAAACCTTCCGCTATACGCGAAATACTCAAGCACACTTCCGAACCGGGCGTTATCCCTTTTGCAGCCGGAAGTCCTGCTGCTGAAGCCTTTCCGACAGAAAGCATAAAGGCCATTTCAGACAGCATACTTGCATCAGATCCTATCGGTGCACTGCAGTACAGCATTACCGAGGGCTATACCCCGCTGAGAGACCGTCTTAAAAATGAACTGGCGAAGAAAAAACTGTTTCACCGAGGGACGTGACGATCTCATCATCACATCCGGTGCGCAGCAGGCAAACGAACTTGCGTGCAAGGTGCTGTGCAGCGATGGTGACACACTTATCTGCGAAGCTCCGAGCTTCATCGGTTCACTCAACGCATTCAAATCCTACAACGTAAACATCGTAGGCGTTGAAATGGAACACGACGGCATAAATATTGAAAAGCTTGAGGAAGCACTTAAGGCAAACAAAAAGGTAAAACTTCTTTATCTTATAACCAACTTCCAGAACCCGACAGGAAACACTCTGTCTCTGGAAAAGAGAAAAGCAGTCTACGAACTTGCAAAGAAATACGACTTTATCATTCTCGAAGACAACCCTTACGGTGACCTTCGCTTTGCAGGCGAGGACATTCCTTCGATCAAGTCGATGGACACTGAAGGCCGCGTTATCTACAGCAGAACATTTTCCAAAGTACTTGCACCGGGCCTCCGTGTAGGCTATGTAAGCGCCCCTGCTGAAATAATCGCAAAAATGGTAGTATGCAAGCAGGTAGCTGACGTACACACCAACATATGGGCTCAGCAGCTGTGCGACCGATTCATGGAAACGACAGATATGAATGAGCATCTGGCTTCACTCAGAAAAGTATACAGACGCAAGTTTACACTTATGGAAAACGGAATAAAGGAACACTTCGACCCTTCAGTAAAGGTAACCGAACCTGAAGGCGGACTGTTCATATGGGCTACTCTCCCTGAAAGCATCGACATGCTTGAATTCTGCAAAGTCGCTGTTGAGAAGTACAAGGTAGCTGTTGTTCCGGGCACTGCTTTCATGATAAATGAAAATGACAAAACCAACTCTTTCCGTCTTAATTTCTCAACACCTTCTGACGAGCAGATCGTCCGCGGATGCGAGATACTCGGAAAGCTTACCAAAGAAAAATTTTAACATACTGCCGTAAAAGCGGCAGAGAAACGGAGATCCATCATGGCAAATTTTGAACGTTACAATGTTTGTGAACCATATCTTCTTGCAAGAATCAAGGCACTCAGAATGCCTCCTGCAGTTATCGGCATCAAGCTCACAGACGACAAGCAGGTATACAGTGCAGTAGTTGACATCCCGATGGGCAGAGGCCTTCTCGGTACACTCGTATGCCTTGCAAACGGCGCAGTAAACATCTACTTCAACAACGGAGCTCAGATAACAGGTCTTGCAGCAAACCATCCTGCACTCGCGCAGGCATGCCGCTCATTCCTCGCAAGTGCAGGACAGTCACTCCCTGTATGCGAAAGAACATCTGTATTCGATCTTCCTACAGATCCTGCCGTACATTTCGTTCACCTTATGACAAGAAAGGGTGTTTACAAGACGATCGTAAACCCAATGACAGCAGGCTCTGAAGAGGGCAAGATGAGAGCATTCCTTCTCCACCTTTACCAGAAGGTAATGAATGAAGTGCAGAACGCTCAGACAAAGGACGCTTCTGCTAAAAAGTGATACCTGAAAGGACGTTAATAATGCCAGAAACAAGCGAAAAGAAGACCATTTTCAGCGGAATACAGCCGACAGGTGTTTTCACACTCGGAAACTATATCGGTGCTATCAGAAACTGGGGACCTCTGCAGGACGAATACAACTGCATTTATTCCATAGTTGACATGCACGCTATCACAGTAAGGCAGGAACCGGCAAAGCTGCGTCAGAACACGCTTCAGGCCTATGCACTTCTTCTTGCGTGCGGTATCGACCCGAAGAGATCAATAGCTTTCATACAGAGCCACAACCCGAACCATGCGGAACTGAGCTGGATACTTTCCTGCTCGACACAGTTCGGTGAGCTTTCACGAATGACACAGTTCAAGGCGAAGAGCCAGCAGCACGCTGACGACATCAATGCAGGTCTTTTCACATACCCGGTACTCATGGCTGCTGACATTCTTGCATATAACGCTGATCTCGTTCCTATAGGAGCTGACCAGAAGCAGCATCTTGAACTTGCAAGAAACATTGCAGGAAGATTCAATCAGAAATACGGTGACTTCTTCACTGTACCAGAGCCGTTTATTCCTAAGGCAGGTGCACGTGTAATGTCACTTCAGGATCCTGCTAAAAAGATGTCCAAGTCGGATGAAAACCCGAATGCATGCATATTCATACTTGATGACAAGGATACGATCATCAGAAAATTCAAGCGTGCCGTTACTGACTCAGATGCAGAAGTATGCTACAGGGAAGGCAAGGACGGCATCAACAACCTCATGACCATTTATTCGGTTATGACAGGAAAGTCGCTTGATGAGATCACTTCTGAGTTCTCCGGAAAAGGCTACGGCGATTTCAAACTTGCAGTCGGTGAAGCAGTAGCTGACCACCTTGAACCTGTACGTACTGAATTTTCAAAACTTGTAAAGGACAAGGATTATCTTAAGGAATGTTACACTGCCGGTGCTGAAGCTGCGGGCAGAATAACAAGAAAAACTCTTTCAAAGGTTTACAGAAAAGTCGGTTTTGTCGATGCAAGATAAGTGAAAGCACGTTTTTATCATGTGTTTTTTAACCATAATCACTTAATACTTAATGATTTATTCTATAAATATTACAAAATTGCTGAAAATGCTTGCTTTTTCAGATAGTTTGAGGTACTATAATTAAAGGCTTCACAAAGCCCGAAGTAATGACGTTCCAAGAGGTTTTTACATGTTTGAATTTAAAGATCACTATGACATAAACGATCTTATCGGGATCGTAAAAATACTCAGAAGTGAAAACGGCTGTCCGTGGGACAAAGTTCAGACCCACAGCTCGATTCGTGCAGACTTCATAGAAGAAGTTTACGAAGTCGTTGAAGCCATTGACATGAACAGCGCTGAAATGCTCCGCGAGGAACTCGGCGATGTACTTCTTCAGGTCGTTTTTCATTCCCAGATAAAAACCGAGGAAAATGTCTTCAGCTTCGAAGATGTCTGCAACGATGTCTGCCAGAAGCTTATAATCCGTCATCCTCACGTTTTCGGAGAGGTAAAGGTAGACGGATGCGAACAGGTACTGAACAACTGGGAAAAAATAAAGCAGCAGACCAAGGGACAGACCACATTCACTGAAACTCTTGAAAGCGTTCCGAAAACCTTCCCTGCTCTTATGAGAGCCCAGAAGGTAGGAAAAAGAGCTGCAAAATCCGGAATGGATTTCGCTGATCTCACTTCCGCTCTTGAAGGTCTGAAGAGCGAAATAGCCGAACTTGAAGCGGCTGTCGCTGAAAATGACCAGGAAAAGATAAAAGAAGAATTCGGTGATGTACTTTTCTCATGCACCAACGTTGCAAGAAAAGCCGGTGTCGATTCAGAAACCGCACTTTCCGAAGCAACTGAAAAGTTCATGAAGAGATTTGCAAAAACTGAGGAATTAATAAGGCTAAAGGAGATAGATATGACATCTCTTAGCATAGATGAGCTTGATGAATACTGGAAACAGGCTAAAGCTCAGAATTAAACCATAAAACGGAGGTAAATAAAAATGACAAAGGCAGATTTAATCAATGCTATAGCAGAAAAAGGCGAATACTCAAAGAAGGACGCTGACAAGGCTCTTGCTACTGTAACATCAGCTATCACAGAAGCTCTTGCAAAGGGCGAAAAGATCCAGCTCATCGGCTTTGGTACTTTTGAAGTTCGTGAAAGAGCAGCTAAGGATTCAAAGAACCCAAGAACAGGCGAAACAATCCACTGCCCAGCAAAGAAGGCTCCTGCATTCAAGGCTGGTAAGGCTCTCAAGGATGCTGTAAATACACCTGCTAAGAAGAAGTAAGATTTACACATAACAGACTTTAAAAGCACAAGGCATCAGATCAATGACCTGATACCTGTGCTTTTTTTGTTGGTAAACGCAGAACCGTTATCTGTGATTACCGTATTTTCGGAGGAAACTATGCGACTCGACAAATATCTGAAAGTAACACGTCTCATAAAACGCCGTACAGTGGCGAATGAAGCCTGTGACGCAGGCAAGGTAATGGTAAACGACAAGATAGCCAGAGCCTCCTACGACGTCAAGGTAGGCGACGTGATAACCATCACCCTTGGACAGAAACCGTTAAGTGTAAAAGTGACGAACGTCACTGAACACGTTACCAAGGACAGTGCCGCAGAAAACTATACGGTACTTAACTGATACATATTCTGTACCGGAAAAACGCAGTTACGGTTTAAAGCCAGGCAGACAGGCCGCACCGGTCCGTTCACCCTGATCACCGCGGCTGCGTTTTTTCATTTTATACAAAAATCCGACTAACAAGATAAACAAAAATCCAGTGTTAAAACACGTCAAAACGTAAATTTTTCAATACAGCACTTGTCTATTATCTATTTTTAGAGTATAATAGTAACAAGGAGATGATAACATGAATGGACCAAGCGATGCTACAATGAGGTTCTCAGTAAATGAAGACAAAGAAAAAGCTCTGAAGAAAGACCTCACTATCATCTATGATGCGCTCAAGGAAAAGGGATATAATCCGGTAAACCAGATCGTAGGTTATATTCTTTCCGAAGATCCTACATACATCACAACATATCAGAATGCAAGGAACATCATAAGACATATAGACCGTGATGAACTGCTTCAGATACTCGTAAGATCATATATTCAGAACTGATATAAAACATGGTTTCACGCCATGTTTTATTTTTTTAAACAAAAATCCGTTACGCATGATTCAGCTCATACGTAACGGATTTTTACTTATCCGGCAGCCGGAGCGCCTGGATCATTTTTAATAAAGTCTATAACGTCGTCAACGGTCGTGAAGCAGAGGCCAGTACAAGTATCGGCACATCCGTAGTAGATGGCTATACGGCCTGTGGCTGCGTCTACGATGTTAGCACACGGGAAAGTAACATTAGGCACGTCGCCGACGCACTCATAAAGCTTCTGAGGACTTATGAGATACTGCCGCGGACGCTTAATGACCTTCCACGGCTCATCCCTGTCAAGAAGAGCTGCTGAAAAGCTGTAGACAAATCCGTTGCACGAAGTAAGCACTCCGTGGTAGAACACGAGCCAGCCCTCTGAAGTCTCTACAGGCACAGGACCTGCACCCGTCTTGGTACTCTGCCATCCTTTTACCGGCGCCATAACGTGCCTGTGGCGTCCCCAGAAGGTCATGTCCGGACTTTCGCTGTAGAATATGTCTCCGAAAGGCGTATGCCCGTCGTCTGACGGACGTGAAAGCATTGCATAGTTTCCGCTAATTTTTCTCGGAAAAAGCACTCCGTTCCTGTTGAACGGCAGGAATGCGTTTTCCATCTGATGAAATGTCTTAAAGTCCTTTGTCCAGGCAATACCGATAGTCGGCTTGAATTTATATCCGTTGCACCATGTAAGATACCAGCGGTCTTCAATAAATACAACTCTCGGATCATATCCGTAACAGAACTCAGCTATTTCAGGATCATCCGATTCAAACACGATCCTTTCACTGCAGATGTCCCAGTGTATTCCGTCCTCTGAAAAACCGGCATGAAGCTCCATGTCCCTCGCCCTGTTATCAACACGGAACACCCCTGCAAATCCGCCCTCAAACGGCACAGCCGCACTGTTGAACACACTGTTTGAGCAGGGAATGATATCCCTTTCGATTATCGGATTGGCATCAAACCTCCAGACGGTGTCAATGCATCCGGCCGGTCTGTCCTGCCACGGTATGTTTTTTACTTCCTTTTCGCCGAATATCTGATACTTCATTCCCCGTACCGCCTTTCATAGCTGTCAGTTACTGAAGATCACTCCCATTCGTCTTCGTAGTACCCGTCATCGTCGTCATAATCGTCGTAGTACTCTTCATCATCGTCCTCATCATCGTCGTAATCGCCGTCATCTTCCTCAGGTACCGTCGTTACTGCCTCGGTCACTGTCACAGTAACCGCCGCCGGAGCTGTTGTCACAGGAACAGATGTTACAGGAGTTTCCTCTTTGAAAACTGACTTGTTTTTGTATTTGTCGAGGGTGATCGTCCTGTTTGAATTGTACATTTTCACAAGATCTTCCCGCGTATTGTACTTTTCCGAAAGATCACCGTTCTTGTCAAGAAGATAGTCGCCGTACCAGAGGCCGAAGAAAGACCATACTGCACGGTCACGGAAGGTAAGCTCCATATCCGGCAGTGTACCGCATTCACTGAGCGCTATAAGTTTCTGACCGCCTGTGAGCGAATAGATCCACTGATACTGCTTGTAGTAGCTTGTATTGTCTGTATTGTCGCTGTAAAGATCGACAGAAGCAATGTCAAAAGCGGCATTTCCGACGAAATAGTCCGTTCCCTGGGCACTCCATATCCAGATGAGGTTATCGAGTCTGTGGTATTCCGTCTGTCTTCTGTAAAGAAGATTCCAGAGCCACTTGTAGGAATCCGCACCGGCACTTCCCCACCAGAACCAGTCTCCGCTTGCTTCGTGAAGAGGTCTCCAGAGCACCGGAATATGCTTGTCCTTAAGACGTGCAAGCTGTGCCGATACATTGTCAATATCGTGTATCAGCAGAACAGTTTCGGCTGTCAGTGAGCCTTCCTGATAAAGCTCGTCTATCTTTTCAGGTGAAAGCAGTGCCACATCAATGTCAGTGACCGCAAGTGCCAGATCAAAGTCAGTCTTTTCGGAATAGAATTCATTCTCGTAAAGAGGAGCCTTCCAGTGCCAGATATATCCGACAATACCGCCCTTTTCAGCCCACTTTACAGCAGACTGAACGTCATCCTCCTCAGGCGGCACCGGCTTTGCAGCATTTACTGAATACGGGCTCATGTCGCCGAATCTGATTGCAGGGTAATTTAAAGTGTTTTCATATATTTTTTCAAGTTCAATATCACGCCAGTCAGAAACATACTGGCCTGTAAGTATTCTTTTACCGAAATTGGACGTCAGATACTTCATCAGTTCCTTTGCTTCTGCAGATGCATTCGGATTGATAAGCGATGGAGAAATGTCCGTCCTTGAAGAGTAGATTGACTGGTTATTCCTTATTCTCAGATAGTCAAGATCGATACCGCCCTCTATCTCGTGAACGGTAAGGGTGGTCTCTCCCGGTTCGAAAAAGACGCCGTAATAGGTCTTTACAACGAAACGTCCGACCGTTTCTTCAGTACACTCAAAATCAAATAGCTGCTCTCCGTTTAAGCATACCTCATTTCTTACGATGTCATCTGATGCAAAGCACACAGAAATATCGTAGTGCTGGGCTGCCGGAATGTCAAACCTGAAAAACAGGGAGTTTCCCGCATCCACGTCAAAGTCTGTAAGATAGCCGCTGCCTGAATATCCGGGTCTGTAGTCGGCCTCGGTAAGACACCAGTTCCCCTCTGTTTCCTCAGCTTCAATGGTCTGATCATAAGCTGTCGGGTCAATGGTCTCAGCATTGAGAACATACTCTGACACAGTTTCACGGGGTTCTTCGGTTATTTCGGTTTCCGCAGGCCCGGTAACGATCTCGTCCGGATTTGTGTCACCGTCAACAGTTTTTTTGTTAACTGAAAAGTCCTGCAGGAAATTAAGAATAAGTACAGCAGCAGCTATGAAAGCCACAAACAGAGCAAGAAACAGCACAAGTACTTTTCCGGTGACCTTTTTTTCAGCCGTAACGCTTGCAAAGATCGTTTTTATTTTTCCTTCTGTCTTTTTTTTACTCAAAACATTCCTCTTCCTTCTGAATTAATTGTACCATATAATTAACTTACATGTCAATATAATTTAATGTAATTTCCTTAATATTTAAGATTTAATTTAAGTGATTTAAGAAAGTGCTGAAACGCACACACTTTATAGTATATTATTTTTATGACTTTTTTGCAAGTCAAAATTGAAATCGCACCGGTTTTACGCTATAATTATAATGAATGCCAGAATATTTTTTTACGTTCGGAGGATTTAACCATGCAGAAAATGCTCGGATATATGAGAAAGGCTATACAGGAATACCGCATGCTCTCAGACGGCGACAGCGTGGCTGCAGGCATATCGGGAGGCAAGGACAGTCTTGTTATGCTCCTGGGTCTTAAGCTGCTCACACGCTTCATAGGCATCGATTACAGCGTACATGCTCTCGCAATCGATCCTGTATTCGGCGGAAAAGAAACTGACTACACCGCCATCCGCTCGCTGTGTGACGAATATGAAATTCCATTTACCGTGATTCCGACTCACATAGCTGAAATAGTATTCGATATACGCCGTGAACCTAATCCGTGCAGTCTGTGTTCCCGCATGAGGCGCGGAGCGCTGCTTGAAGCCACAAGAGAGATCGGATGCAGCAAGCTTGCTCTTGGCCACAACAGGGACGACGCTGTTGAGACCTTCTTCATGAATCTTTTCAACGAAGGACGCATAGACTGCTTCTCCCCCGTTTCCTATATGTCTCATCACGACGTTACCGTGATCAGGCCGCTTATAAATGCTCCGGAGCGCGAAGTAGCCGGAACCGCCCGAAAACTTGAACTTCCCGTTTTAAAGTCAGCTTGTCCTGAGGACGGTCACACAAACCGCGAAACGGTCAGACAGTTCATTCTTGAAAAGGAACGCGAAGACCGCAGATTTCAGGATAAGATAACCGGCGCCCTCAGACGTGCAGGGATCAGCAGATGGTAATCAGTCTCTGTCAGTATTTATCCGGTCTTCCGCATAACACAAAAGCAGCATATCAGAAACTGCGCTAAAATAGCGTATTCTGCTATGCTGCTGTTTTTTCGTAATACCGACCATGGAATCCGCCTGACTTCATAAATGAAGCTTCAGCCCTGATCCGGTACCCCTGCTGTGATCAGCAGGCGGAGTCAGTCTTACTTTTATTATTTGAAGAATGTTTCCCAGAAAGAATTATTTTCTATCTTGCTTCCTGTCAGAAGAGCTCTGAGAATATATGTAGCGTCTGTCTGCTTGAATGACTTGCCGCTTTCGGAACCGTCAACGTCTGCTGACGCATTTGCAAGTTCGAAGATCTTATCCTTTGATTCGTTCTTAAGATCTTCACGGATGCTGCCCTTTATCAGATCATAAAGAACTCCGGCTTTGTCATTTGAAAGTGAGCTTTCAAGCAGATATCTCAGCATGAATGTCGCATCGATCTGTGATACCTTGCCGTCAAGATTGAAGTCACCCTTCAGAATATCTGACTTGGCAGCTTCACCAACTGTAACAGTGGCTTTTGCTGACGAGTAGATCTTTTCACCTTCGCCGTTGTCAATAAGAAGTATCTTGTTATCGACCTTCCTGCCGTAGATAGATGCTATCGAAACGTCGTATGCACCTTCAGCATTTTCAGGTACATTTACAGTAACGGTAATGAATCCGTCATTTTTTCCGAACTTTGAAGAATCGATTCCTTCTATTGCATAATAGTCACCGGTCTTTGATTTGAAATCAGTTTTAGTTTCTATTGCAGCTGCTTTTAAAGCATCCATCTTGTGGACTCCAGGAGTATTGTCATTTTTTCTTAACTCTGCTACAGTGAATCCGTCCGGAAGATCAATTCCTAAAATCGCATAATCAAAAGCCTCTGTCTTTGAATCAAAATCCTTCAGATTAACTTTTAACTCAACCTGCTTTGTTCCCTTTGCTGCAGTTACAGCAGGAGCATCGATATCTATTGAAGCGCCCTCAGGAAGCTTCAGAGGGTTTGTCAGGCTTGAATAATCAATTTCCGGTGACGGAGTTGATGATGCCGGCGTTTCTGTAGGCTTGTCTGTAGGTGTCACCGTCGGGTTTACCGTCGGTTTATCAGTAGGTGTCACTGTCGGCTTGTCAGTTGGTGTATCAGTCGGTGTTACTGTCGGCTTGTCAGTTGGTGTATCAGTCGGTGTTACTGTCGGCTTGTCAGTTGGTGTATCAGTTGGTGTTACTGTCGGCTTATCAGTTGGTGTCACTGTCGGATCAGTTCCTTTTAATGTAATAGAACCGCTCTTTAAGGATACGTTCTGATTGATATCTGTCTTATCCCATGGTATAAACTTGGTCTTTTCAGAAAGTGAAACCTTATAGGACTTTCCTGTTTCCGGCTTTTCAGGCAGTGCAAAAAGAAGTGTAAAAAGTTCACCTGTTTCAGTTACATTGGACTTATCCTTAAGCGTTATAATTATTCTTTTATAATCTCCGCTGACAGCTACAGGATTGTCTTCGATAGTTTCAAAATTTGAAACTGTAGGCTTGCCGTCCTTCTGATAATTCTTGCATCCTATAAATGTAAGAGCTTCATCAAATTCAAGTCTGATCTGGCCAAGATAAAAGCCGCTGTTCTTATCGATGTTTACCTTGACTTCAGCAATATAGTTACCCTCAAGTGACGCAGCCTTTTCTACCGGCACATCGTCCCTGTATAATTCATTCTTCTGGTAGTAAGCAAGTGTCTTAAGTGATGCAATGTCATAGCTTTCATCTGAAACAGATGCTGAATAACCGTATGATGCAGCATCATCGGCATAAACTTCAGAAGATGTGAAAACATCTGCAGCAGGTAAAAATACTGCTGATGCAGAAGCGATCATAGTAAAAGCTGTTATGGCAGCTGCTGTTTTTCTGAATAATTTCATTTATAATCCTCCTTGACCATAAAAAAATAATAATTTAATGTTAATATCATATCACAATTCGTGCAATTAGTCAAATCTATTTAAAAGCAGCTGTGAACAGGCTGAACCGTAAGGCACTCTCATATTTTCAGGAGACTGCCGGAATATCCTCAGGAACACGAAAAGACGGCGCTGAAACTGCACCGTCTTTATGATTATCTTCAAAAATTCTGTTACTTCCAGAACGCGATAAGACTTTCTAGGTCATAGGCTACTTCAGGGAAAACATAATAGTACTCCTGATATCTGAAAGCCTGGTTGATAATCTGGATCCCTTCAACATATATGGTCCACACAAGCGAAACACACACAAAACATGAAACAAGCTTTTTAATTGTCTGGTTCTTTGTTGTGCATAAAATAAGGAACATGAGTATATACGCACCCAGAATAACTTCAAGTGAAAAGTCGCCCATATATCTAACCGCATATCCGCTTTCCCACACTGAAGCAATGATAATGACCGGAGCAGCAAGACAAGGTATAACGATCTTCGCGAGTGTTAATATTTTTTCACTTCGGGTCGGATAGCATCTCATCGCCCTTCTTGAAAATATGTAGAACCATGTAAGCGGAACAAGCACGAAAAGTCCCGATGTATTAAGCGTGTTGAGCACATCCACATAAAAATAACCTGTTTTGTGCAGGTGCTGAAAACTTGTCTTTACGAACGGATATTCCGTAAGGAAAGCAGGCGGATTCAGAAGATAGTTATAAATCGCCACGAATGAAAACTTTGTATGGAACTCTGACCGTGTAAAGTCATTTATCGTAAGCGAATACTGAATACCAAAATCAAAAGGCGATTCAAATCTTGCGTAGTTATATGCCATCTGGGCGATACCGAGCACTATCATAGGAACAAAAGCGCACAGTATATATTTTACTGATGAAGCATTGAAAAGCCTGTCTGACTTTGATTTTTTTCCGGCTGCAAAAGGAACTGCAAGAACCATAAGCAAGGCTGCGCATATACAGTAAACAGCAAGCGTCGGACGGCACAGTACTGCAATGGCAAAGAAAAGAGATGCAAGAGCAGTTTTTCTGTATGATATCTTTTCACGGAAAAGTAGCCCGGATTCAAAGAGAAAATATATGCCCCAGGAAATAAATGCAAGTCCGGCGGCTATAGCTATTTCATAGAAATCAGGACGTCCGATGCTGTACCAGATACCGCTTGAAAGCTGAAGAATAAAAAGGCAACCGATAACAACTCCGGCAGGAAGGTCTGAAAAACGCTTTCTCACAAGAGAAATATAAAGCATTGTTATTCCTGCGAATGCAATAAAAGCAAATACGAGAATTCCGAGCTCATCCGGACAGTAGTATCCGGTTATAAGATTATAGGGCAGGAAGAGAAGAATTACAGGGGCAATACCGTAATATGAATAATAATGTCCCTTGTAAAGAACGTGATCCCACGCATAGGATCCGCCGGCTTCACTTCTCTGGTTTTCATCGTAAGGGTTGTCTATTTCAGTCAGAAACTCTTCTACATCACGGTCAAGATAAACCTGCCCCTTCTTAAAGGCTTCTACAAGTTCCTCGGTGACCTGATTACCGGATTCCAGATGAAACTGCTTTTCCCAGGTGCTGTCTGTCATATGATAATCGACCATTATAAAAGAAGCAGCTATAAATCCGGCTGTAATAAAAAGTGCAGCAGTATGGCAGAGATATTTTCTTTCAGAATACTTTTCCGACAGAACTCCTCCGCAGGTAAGACTGTAGATAAACAGTGAAACCAGCACAATTATAATAAAACGAAGATACTGTATATTAAACGGGATAGGTTTGTTGAAAACGATTCTGCTGAGCGAAACATGTTTGCCCTCGTTAAACTTCAGATGCACCCTGATCTGACTTACTTTACCGGAAAGATCACACTGAAGATAATGAGATCCTGCTCTGTCACGTATTATCGAGCTTTTGACGATTTCATCACGAAATTCCATGGACTGTGTCTCGTCTTTTGTATCGAGAGAAAGTTCAACATGCTGTATTTTATCATCATAAAAACTCAGATCTGCAAAGACCGTACAGACCGGTATGTTTATATCCGAGATGATTCCGGAAAACTCTTCATCTTTTTCAATAAAAACAGCTCCGTCTTCAAGTGTACCGTTTTCGCGCAGTTCAAAATCAGAACAGAGCACCTCCTTAACAGGATGATAACCCACCCATGTTCGGTATGACGGAATATTAAAAAGTGTTATCTCGAGAACTGACGCAACTGCGATCACTTTTAAAAGGAAACGCTTTTCCTTAGCGTATCTGCTCATGTCCAGATATGAAACAAAGCAAGTCAGAGCGCACGAAAAAAGCCATGAAAAACCATGCATCTGCAAACTGACCCGGATCAAATATTTTCATAAATCCCAGAACGGAAAAAACAATAAGTCCGAGTGAAAGCAAAAGCGGAAGATATTTTTTTAAACGGCTCGTACTGTCAGAATCTGCGTTTTTAAGAGAAAGATAATAAACTGCGGCAGACAGTACTGCACTAATAATAAATAAAACTATGTTCATACATTACCTCTTCAGATTTTTATCAGGCATTGTATATTATACAGTATTATTCCAGTTACGTCAAGACAAAAAAGAAGCTCTGCAAAAATTTGCAGAGCTTCAGAATATGCTTTCTGAAAATTCAGATTACTTCTTGAGTGATTCAACGTAAGCGTCAAATGAACCGGCTGCTTCAGCCTTCTTAACGCTCTTGTCAAGGAGATATCTGAGGATGAATGTAGCATCAGCTGGATTTACCTTTGTATCTTCATTTGAGTCAACTGCATACTGTACAGCTGCTGTAAGCTTTTCGATACCTACTGTATCAACTGTAGCTGCTACTTCATCATTGTTTGTTAAAGTCTTGTCCTGTTCCCAGAGAGAAGGTAAGAGTGTCTTCTTGTTCATGTCAAGTTCAAGAGCTTCTCTGAGGATATATGTAGCGTCAACCTGTTCGATCTTGTTGCTGAGGTTTGTATCACCCTTAAGAACATAGATGATATCTGAAGATTCGATTTTTGCAGGTGCGATTGCTGTATATGTTGAATTTACGCCTTCGAAGAACTTAGGTACAACCTGGAAAGACTGACCTGAAACAGCGTCTTCAGGAAGTTCAATTGTAAGTTCTGCAACTACTTCGTTGTCAAACTTAGTATCAACGAGCTTGTCGCCCTGCGGTACAGGAGCGTATAAGATACCGTTTTTGTCATCTGAGATAACAAACTTGTCATTCTTTAATTCAATGCTCTTGATCTTAGCGCCGTTTGTAACACGGAATCTTGTGTTAACTGCTGCGTAAGAACCATTGAGTGTAACAGGAACCTTGATCTCACTCTTTGTTGTTGTGTTAACTGAACCAAGTGTGAATGAAGAGCCTTCTGTTGCATTCTGAGCAGAGATAAAGAGTACTGCTGTAGCATCAGCATTTTCTGCGTCTGTTGCAGCAACATCATTGATCTTAGCACTGTTAACTTTCAGAAGGAAAGATGTATTTTCAGGTATTGCTGAAGCAGCGTTACCACTCTTGTCGAAAATTTTAACTGTTACGTTAAGTAAAGTCTGTCCCTTCTTAACGTCAGCTGAACCAGTAACTGTAACTGTGTTGTCCTTAACAGAAGCTGTAAGGCCATCAACCTTAGCCTCAACGCTGTCTACTACTGCCTTATATGTACCGCCGAACTGCATCTCAGGGCTGAGCTTTAATTCAGCAGATGTAAGAGTAGTGCTCTTTGATAATGATACAGGAACTGTAAATGTTGTAATTCCCTTGATAATTGACTGATCCTTTACAACAAAGCTTGCTGCTGAAGCAGCTGCTGTATCTTCTGCTGCAGAGCAGATCATAGCAGGAACAGAGAGCATAGATAAAGTCATAGCTGCAGTTGTAGCTACTGAAATTACTTTTTTCATATTAATCCTCTTTTCTAACAAAATTTTTCATCGCGTTTTCTTCGCTTAAATAAATTATAATTAAATCCTCCTGTCACCAGGAGGATTTAATATTCAAAAGTAAGTTTATAGAAAAACTAAACTTAAATTAGTCGTTCTTCTTCTTCTTGAGAGCGATTGCTGCACCAGCTGCTGCTACCATTGTAACTGCAAGTGCTGCTACACCATTGCTGCTGCTGCCTGTTGCAGGTGAGCTTGGAGCCTTAGAAACTGAAACTGTTGTGCCTTCAGTTGCTGCAGGTGTTGTTGTTGTAGCTTCTGTTGTTGTTTCTGTTGTTGTTTCTGCTGTTGTAACAATTGTAGTAGCTTCAGTTGTTGCTTCTGTTGTTGTAGCTTCTGTTGTTACTATTGTTGTTACAGGAGCTGTTGTTTCTACGCCTGTTACAAACTTGATACCCTTTGTTGTGTAAGGCATGCTGTTTGCACTGTCAACGTGTGTGTTGATAAGGTTAAATTCATAATCCTTTGTATCAGCCCAGTCCATGATGTATTCACCTGGAGTATCAGGGAGCTTGATTGTGTATGTAGCGATTACAAAATCGTCTTCATCAACTTCCTGTTCTTCAGCATATGACTGGTTGATCTGTACGAATTCATCATTGTTAGCCTTGTTTACTTCTCTTGAAACTTTAGAGAGTGTAACGCCGCCAAGAGTGTGTCTGAACTGAATTGTATCGTACTTAGCACCCTTTGAGTTTAAAATAGCAACCTGAACTGCTACTTCATCACCCGGCTTAGCTTCATATGTGTTGTAGTCAGTTGCAGCTGTCTTTGTAAGACCTGCAGCTTCGAGTTCGAGTTCCGGCTTTTCAGCAGATGCTGAAACGCTTACTGCTGTACCAACAGCCATTAATGACATTGCTGATACGAGAGCTACTGTTTTCTTAAAAACATTCTTCATAACAATTTAATTCCTTTCAATATATTCCTAAAAATTCATTTTGACATTTTAACTCCTGGAATACGGAGCTTGATGAACTATATGCTCACCCGCGTATGTCACACGCTATATAGCTGACACTCACACAGACCCCAGTAAACTGAGATCTGTGATGAATGTTTAACTATCATAAAAGATTACTTGATTACGCCAACGCTCTTCCAGATTTCCTCTGAAATTCTCTTCTTGTCAGTTGTATTTGAGAAGTCTCTTTCGAGGATAGCACGGAGAATGAATGTAGCGTCAACCTGCTTGCCTTCGCCGTCCATATCTGTATCTCCAAGGAACTTAGCAAACTCAACTGTATATTTACCAAGCTCTTCCTTGGCAGCAGCTCTGTCAGCGAGAACTGTGTCTTCAATAATTGATTTCTTTTCAACCTGAGTTGAAAGCTGTTCTCTGAGGATAAATGTAGCATCAGTCTGAACTACACTGTGGCTCAGGTCAAAGTCACCGAGAAGACCGATCATAACCGGCATATCGATAACATTGCTTTCTGACTTTAACGCATTGATGAATGCCTGAGCTAATTCGGCATCCTTTGCCTTTCCGTCAGCACCCTTTATATCTTCAGGCTTGAGGTTATCAATTGTGAACTTAACAGGAACATTATATTTGAACTTAGTTCCGTCATATACTTTACCAGGATTTGTTTCTTCAGCTGTTGGTAAAATAACGTTGTTCTTGTCAACTTTGAAATCAAATTCTTCCTTAGCTGTCTTGCCGTCCTTACCAGTAACATCTACGCTGAGTTTTACTGTAGCGCCGAAATCTTCAGCTAACTTGTCAAACTGCTTTTCATGTTCATAGTAGAATTCAGGCTTGTAATCTTCAGGGAAGATCTGTACAGCGATATCTCCAAGAACAGCTTTTCTGACATCATTGTTGATATTTACTTCAATTGCATGTTCAGCTGTTGTAACAACCGGTGTTGTTTCTGACACTACTGGTGATGTAACAACCGGTGTTGTTTCTGATACTACTGGTGATGTAGCAACCGGTGTTGTTTCTGATACTACTGGTGATGTAGCAACCGGTGTTGTTTCTGATACTACTGGTGATGTAGCAACCGGTGTTGTTTCTGATACTACTGGTGATGTAACAACTGGTGTTGTTTCTGATACTGTTGTATCTGCCGGTGTTGGTAATGAATTAAGTATTACTGCACCGTTTGTAAGAGTATGCTTTACATCCTCATTTGCAGCATTTACTACATCGACATCACCTTTGAATACTACAGGATATTCAGTTTCTGTTTTTACTTCAGGAAGTTCTACAGTAAGAATAAAGAGCTTTATGCCTTCTTCACCAAACTTATAGTCAGTTACCCCGCCCTTGTATTCACCATTCCAAATTGCCATGCTGCCAGTTTCACTCGGCATAAAGTCACCCGGAACTGCTGCAGCCTTTATTCCTGTTATCTTTGCACCCTTCTGTGCTTCGAAATTTGCAACGAGAGCAGCTGCGCTTCCGTTCTTAGCATATACAGGAACATCAACTGTCTTGACATCAGCGTCAACCTTTACTGTATCAATTGTGAATTCAAGATCCTTATCATTTTTTTCCGGGGCATTTCCTACAATGAGGTCAACCGCTGGAAGCTTTACAGGACTGATCGCAATCTTGTCACCTGTTGATGTATCTTCGCTCTTCATTTTGAGAGTGAACTTATCGCCATCCTTGGCATCAGCCGGAATCGCTACATTAATAGTATAGAGATGTGTCTCTTCTTTAAAATCGATACCATTGAACTGACCCTTGGCTGTCCAGGTTGCTATCAGATTTGTATTTTCGCCGCCATCAACTTCACCGAACTTGCCATCTTCAAAACTCTTGATCTCAGCCTTTTCTGTAAGATCGTAGTTGAATACTATAGCACCTATTGAATATGATGGTGACTTGATTTCAAGTCCTACTTTAACATCATCGCCGGCCTTAACATAAATGGCTTCGGCTTCTTTCCACTTTCCGTCCGCATTTTCAGCAAACTTAAGTGTGTAGTCATCAGCAGCCACTGATCCAAATGCGATCTTCTCTGTAAGATCAGACTTGTCATCAAATGAATAACCGTCTGTCTGTGCAGCATCTGAAGGATCGATAGATTTAACTGTGAGTGTATAAGTTGAGTCTTCCTTTGCATCGTCAGGAATAGCGATCTCAACATTTGTAATTACAGTGTCCTTAAGCTCTGGAGCTTTGATTCCACCGTTGTTTGCCCATATAAAACTTCTTGCGCTTGACGCAACTTCGTTTGGTGTAACTGAAGCTAATTCTTCACTGAAACCTGTGATAACCGGATCAGCAGCACCTGCTTTATCAGCCTTTACTTCAACCTTAACTGTCATTGCAAGAAGATCCGTTGAAGTTACTTTTACAGGAATGCTTACCTTTTTAGTTCCTACCGGCACCTTAGTTGTTCCGGCATAAACCGCATCACCGACATTCATTACCGGTTTTGCTTCAGCTGCTGATACTATTGCTACAGTATTATATCCTATAGCCTGTGAAGCAGCTCCACCAAATACAGAAGCAGTCATCATTAAAGAAGTTACTAAAGATAAACCTCTTTTCATGAAAATATCCTTTCTGTAGCGGATCCTCTGATCAGGACCCGATCACTGTACATACATCAGCACTGCAGTCCGCTAAAGGGGGCAGTCACTGATAAGAAATGCAATCCAAGTGCCGGAGAATATCCGGTACTTGGAATGCCTTATAATTATGATTTAATTACTTCTTGATCGGTAACTTATCATCTGTATAATCCTTGTAACCGAGGATATACTTCTTGAGTGCGTCGAAGTCGCTTACATCAAGGATGTCATCAGACTTAAGATCTGTATTGCCGTCCTTCTGATCCATGTTACCATTTACAATGCCCTGCGCTGTGAGCTTAGCATCCTTAGGGCTTACTAAGAACTGCATCATAGCAACGAGGTCCTTAGCTGAAACTGCTCCGTCGTCATTTACGTCGCCCCAGAGTGGCTTAAGTTCAGTATTATTTGGATCTGTATCTGTAACAACAGTGATCTGACCCTGCTGTTCAACTGCAGATGTATATGTAACATCCTTAGTACCATCAGCGTAGCCAAATGTCATTGTCTTGATTCCTTCACGAGGAATAGCAACCATTTCTACTGGAATCTTGTCGCCTTCCTTAGCATCCTTGGAAACAGTACCTGTTACAGTAACAATAGAACCAGTATCTTTTGCCCAGTATTTGTCAGAATCAAGTCCTGTGCACCAGAGAACTGCAATTACGTTCTTGCCGTCAACTTCAGCTGTGTTGTAGTCGAAGCAGTCGTACTTGCCCTTGTTTACCATTGTAACTTCTTCTCCGATCTTCGGAGCTTTTTCTAATTCAGCTGCTGTAGCGCCTGTGTTCTTGAGAACAGCACCCTCTGCAACCTTAACGTCAGTGATCTGCTTAGGATCGTACTTGATAGCAAATTCACATCCTGAGAAACCTGTTCCGTCAAACTTGTCGAGGTTAAAGTTGAGTTCGAAAGAAGCACCAGCGGCTTTTTCGATCTGATCTCCCTTGATAATCACCTGTTCTCCAGCAGCGTTAACGAATGTTGCTGCTGATGCAGCTGTCATTGCAAGAGCACATACAGCTGAAATAAATCTTTTAGCCTTCATTTTTTCCCTCCATTTAAATTTTTATATAATCAAAAGAACGTCCGTTCCCTCAATATATAATATATTTTAATATTACCTTAGTAATATCATATCCCTTTTATGAGGATCAGAGCTTGTCGATTACCTTAGAAACGAACTGCTTGATTCTTGCAAGGTCTGTAAGAGCTACATCGCCGTCGCCGTCAACGTCTGCGTTGATTTTGCTGTCGCCTGTAAGCGGCTTCTTGTCAACGAGTGAGATAGCAAGTGTTGTGATATCTGTGATATCTACCTTACCGTCGCAGTCAACGTCACCGAGGAGCTTAGCGCCAGGAGCTGTTGTCTCAGTTGGCTTTGTTGTAGGTGATGGTTCTGTAGTAGTCTTAGGACCGATTGAAACTGTACCAGCCTTAGCTGTACCGTTTACTACTGCAAGACCTTCAACTGCGATGTCGATGCCTTCAGCATCCTTTCTTACACCCTTTGTGATATCAACCTTAGCTTCGCCGTCCTTTAAAGCCTTGCAGTTAAGTGTAAGGAGAACACCGTCGCTCTTGATCCACTTTGAGCTGTCTGATACAGAACCTGTAGCCCAGAGAACTGAAACAGCACCGTTGTTGATATTAGTAGCAAGGTTTGAAGAGAAGCCTTCAACCTGCTTGTCGTTTGTCTTTGAAACAGCACCTTCTGTAACGCCTGTTACTTCCATGAGTGATGTATCGTACTTGATAGCGAAATCAAGACCAGCGATACCTGATGAAGGTACACCAGCGAGTGAGATATCTACTGTAAATTCCTTGCCTGATTCAACAGCCTTTGATTCTGCGCCGATTGTGATCGCGTCTGCTGCAGAAACTGAAGCTACTGTGCTGAATAATGATGCTGTACATGCTGTTGCGATTAAGCAAGCTGCTGCTTTATTGAATTTCATAATAAAATTCCTCCTAAGTAAAATTTAATCTTCTTTTCAAACTTTCAAACTTTCGCATACAAAAAACATAAATATAATTCAACCATTCGTGAATACGATTCACGGTAAATTTTGTATTACAGAAAAAGCTCGTAATACGGCAAACAAATAACATAAATATTCTATTTTCATATAGATTTATTATATTTTATGTTGGGTTAGAAGTCAAGACTATCAAAAACTTTTTGTAAATTATTATAAATCATTTTTATCAAAATTGTTTATAATAATGAAACCCATAAATCAAAGACTAATTTTACTCCTGTTCACTATACAATTCAATTATATTTCAATTGCCCTCAAAAGTCAATACGTTTACTGAATATTTAGCGGTAGTTAGTAACGTATTTACCCGCGTTTTTAAAGATCGTTTTGTACGTATTCAACAACTCTATGATTTTTTTTTGAATACCAGCAGTTTGCTGAGTACATAATTGCTGATAAGTATAATAACGTTGGCGATCAGTTTGAATATCATCTCGTTGAGGCCGCGGGCATCGCCGAAAGCTGAAAACGGGGTTTTACTGTAGTCAAGTGATCCGAGATTCATGAGCTTTATAAATGTTCCGCTGAAACGGTCAGCACAGAGATACATTATAGCTACCTCCATGAAGTAGGTCGCTATTCTGGCTCCGTAGAACCTTGCAGCTTCAGCAGCTATACCTGACTTACTGTGTTCCTCACTTCTGAAAACGAATTTTCTGTTTGTAACATATGCAAATGTCACTGCGCATATCCATGATATGCTCGTACTTGCTATGACGCTTGTTCCAAGGAAGCGGGATGCCAGAAACTGTGTTACAAATGACACGGCTGTAGTCAGCACACCAAATATAATATAAAGTATAATATCCTCATATTTTCTGTAAATTTTTTTTATCATCGCTCTTTTCCTTTCCGTTTTCACTCTATAAATAATATCACATTCGTCGTATTTTTCAATCGTTTATCAGAAATTTCGTCATTATACATATTTATAGTGCAGCTTTTCATTTTTACTTCGTCTATTTATCCCTGCATTTTTACTGCGAAACTATTGAACATATTAATTTATTATGATATTATTGTAATGTATATTCTTTTCAGAGAGGTAAATATGATAAACATCATTCTAATAATCGTTCTTGTTGCCTTTTCGGCCACATTTTCCGGCTGTGAGACTGCTTTTTCGACCGTTAACCGGATGCGTCTGCGCAACAAGGCATCTCAGGGAAATGCAAGGGCAAAAAAGGCGCTTGCTATAGCAGAATCATTTGACGACTCGCTTACCGCCATTCTTATAGGCAACAACATTGTGAACATCGCTTCAGCTTCGATCAGTACAGTACTTTTTACTGATCTCTTCGGAACCAAAGGCGTCGGTATTGCTACTGTAGTCATGACAGTCGTTGTCCTCATTTTCGGTGAGATCCTTCCCAAGACATACGCCAAGGAGAATTCAGAAAAATGTTCACTTTTCTTTGCAGGGTTTCTTTCAGCCCTCATCATTATCCTGAAACCAGTCGTATGGATATTCACTACAATAAATAGTTTTGTTTCAAAGCTCTATTCAAACCCGGACAAATCTCCTTCAGTTACTGAGGATGAATTACACATTATTATAGATGAAATTGAAGAAGAAGGGGTTCTTGAGGAATCTGAAAGCGAACTTGTAAAAAGTGCTCTGGACTTTGACGAAAAGGTAGTAAGTGAGATACTCACACCACGAGTTAAAGTTGTGGGCGTTGAGATCAATACTCCTGTGGATGAGATCAAACAGGTATTTCTTACTGAAATGTATTCAAGACTTCCTGTTTATGAAAAGACGATGGATAACATAACAGGTATCATTACTCAGAAAGATTTTTTCAAAATGATATTTGAGGGAAAAAATGATATTCAGCGTATCATTCAGGATGTAGTATTTATTTCCGAATTCAAACCGATAAACGATGCGCTACATGAAATGCAGCGGTCCAAGACTCACATGTCCGTAATAATTGACCAGTACGGCGGAACAAAGGGTATTGTTACCATGGAGGACATTATTGAGGAACTTGTAGGTGAAATCTACGATGAAAACGACGAAGTTATCTCGCCGATGACCAGAACAGACGAAAACACGTTTGATATATCCGGTGAACTCCCCGTCAGCGAAATGCTCGAAACACTGGAATATCCGGAAGATTACATCCGCACCAATGCTACTACAGTCAGCGGATGGATAATGGAACTTACCGGTCATATCCCGAAGGAAGGCGAGCTCATACAGAGCGACTGCTTTGAGATAAAAATCATGGAAATGAACGAAAACAAAATTGTCAAGCTTCAGTTAAAGATCGTAAAACCGGAAATAACGGAGGAAGAAACACCTGAAGAATAAAATACAGCGAACGTAAAAATCTCATACGTTCGCTGTATTTTTTTATATGAAACAAAGCAAACCGGAAGTCCTGACTTTCACTTTGTTTTTAAATTTTTTCAATAGACATTGTCGCCACTGCATTAAGGCTTACATCTGCTGTGATGCCTGCTAGATAATTGTAGTAGCCCTGACAGGCTATCATGGCACCGTTATCGCCGCAAAGTGACAGAGGAGGCATGAAAAGTTCAAACCCGTTCTTTTCACATGCAGCTGAAAGCGTGCTTCTGACACCTGAGTTTGCAGAAACACCACCCGCAAGAACTATCTTTTTATAGCCAAGATCCTTTGCTGCTAAAATAGTTTTAGTAACCAGTATTTCAGAAATAGTCTTCTGAACAGATGCTGCCATGTCGTTTCTGTTTATTTCCGTACCCTTCTGTGAAGCATTGTGGAACATATTGATAACAGCTGTTTTAAGACCTGAAAAACTGAAGTCATATTCGCTTCCTGCAACTCTCGGAACCGGAAGCTTATATGCTTCAGGGTCACCAAGTGCCGATGCCTTGTCGATGTGAACGCCTCCCGGATACGGGAAGCCGAGTGCTCTTGCACATTTGTCAAAACATTCTCCGGCCGCGTCATCTCTTGTTTTTCCTACGACACGGAAAACCGTGCGGTCAAGAACTTCAATAATGTGGCTGTGTCCACCGCTCGCTACAAGGCAAAGGTAAGGCGGTTCCAGTTCAGGATGAGCTATATAGTTGGACGCTATGTGTCCGGCAATGTGGTGGACCGGTATAAGAGGCTTTCCCGATGCCATTGCAAGGCCCTTGGCAAAGCTTACACCTACCAGAAGCGCTCCTATAAGACCAGGAGCATATGTTACCGCAATTCCGTCCATGTCATCAAGAGTCTTTCCCGCTCTGTCCAGCGCTTCGCGTACTACGCCAAGTATATTTTCGCTGTGTCTTCTTGAAGCTATTTCAGGCACTACACCGCCGTATTTCTTATGTTCCTCGATCTGGGTCGATACCACGGATGAAAGGATGGACGTTCCGTTTTCCGAAACACTGGCCGCAGTTTCATCGCATGAGCTTTCAATACCCAATATAAACATCTGTAATCAAACCTTTCGTTTAGTCATAAGCAGTGCATCCTCTGTCGGACACCTGTAGAAATTTTTTCTTCTGCCTAATACAGTATACCCGAATTTTTCATACATTTCAATAGCGTATTTATTACTTTCACGCACTTCGAGATTGAATATGGTTACATCAGGCGATAGAAGTTCCTCTATGCAGCCAAGAAGATATGTACCGAGCCCTCTTCCGCGGAATTCCGGCGCAACTGCTATTCTGTTTATATTGCACTCATCAAGTACGTATGAAACAGCGGCATAGGCTGCAATTTCTTCAGTATCCCTGAGAACAGCCACCGTGACGATCTCCATTTTGCTGTCCACACTTGAAATGAATGCTTTTTCACTCCAGTAATCAGAAAAGATACTCCGGTCAAGTTCAGCAAGTCTGATAACGTCTTTCAGAACAGCCATTCTTACCGTAACATCATCCCTTTGCATCATACCACGTCCTGCCTTTGTTTACATCTGCGATAAGCGGTACCTTAAGATCCGCTGCACCTGTCATTTCCTCGGAAAGGATCTTTGCCGCACGTTCAGCATCTGCCTCTGATACTTCAACTATAAGTTCATCATGTACCTGAAGTATAAGGTCAGCGTCAAGGCCTTCTTCACGAAGCCTTTTATAAACTCTTACCATTGCGATCTTGATTATGTCAGCCGCAGAGCCCTGTACCGGGGTGTTCATTGCGATGCGCTTACCGGCAGCCTGTACCATTTTATTTGAAGCACGAAGTTCAGGAACAGCTCTTCTTCTGCCGAACATTGTATAGACATATCCTGTTTCCTGCGCAGTTTCCACTGTCTGATCCATAAATGTTCCTACAGCAGCATATTTTTTGAGATAGTTCCTGATATACCGGTCCGCTTCAGCAACTGTAACGCCGATATCCTTTGAAAGAGAGAACGCTCCTATTCCGTATATTATGCCGAAGTTAACCGCCTTGGCAGCGCTTCTCATCGCGCTGGTGACCATGACAGGCGGCATGTCAAACACCTGGGATGCGGTCATGGTATGTATATCCGTACCGTCCCTGAAAGCCTGCTGCATGTTTTCGTCGCCGCACATATGGGCGAGAATACGGAGTTCGATCTGACTGTAGTCGGCATCGAGCAGAACTCTGCCCTCACCGGAAGTGAAAAATTTTCTCATCTGACTCCCAAGTTCCGTTCTTACAGGAATGTTCTGCATGTTCGGTTCTGTGGAAGAAATACGTCCTGTTCTGGTTTCAGTCTGTTTAAATACACTGTGGATCCTGCCGTCTTTCCCTACAGTCTTAAGAAGGCCCTCGACATATGTCGAATTGAGCTTGGTAAGCTGTCTGTATTTCAGGATCAGTTCGATCACCGGATGTTTGTCGCGAAGCTCCTCAAGCACCTCTGCATTGGTCGAGTATCCGCTTTTTGTCTTTTTCTTAGCCGGCAGCCCGAGATCTTCAAAAAGGATCTCACCAAGCTGCTTGGGTGAAGAAATGTTGAACTCTCTGCCGCACATTTTCCAGATCTGATCACGGTAATCGTCGATTTCCTTTGAAAGCATCACACCGAATTCCCTAACACCTTCAGTATCCGTTCTTACGCCCACTGTTTCCATGGATGCAAGGACTTCAGTAAGGGGCTGTTCAATATTGCAGAGAAGATCATCCATCTTATTCTCTTTTATTAGTTTTTCCAGTACGCCGCAGAGAGATGAAAGCCTGATCACATCTGCACACTCCAGCAGATTCTCCGGTACATCAGGCACTCCGTAGGACGCACACAGATTGCCGAGGTCATAGTCAGAAGCTATGGAATCAAGCAGGTAAGCCGCTATCTCGGCGTCAAATACAATATTCTTCAGTGATGAGCCTGCGGCAAATGCATGACAGTAAACAGATTTTGCCGAAAACGTCCTTTTCTTTACGTCCGAAGCTAAAAACTCAAGTATGAGTTTTTCGTTTTCACATACATATGCCATGTCACCGCATACTATTTTCAGTTTTCCGGAATCCTTGTCAAAAAGAAAATCAGCTGTTTCAGATGCTGAAACTGATTTAAGGATCTTGTCATCAAGTTCTGAAATACTCTTTACAGCAGGCAGTTCAGTCGTTTCCGTTTCGGCGGCATCACTGTTATCTACCGCTGAAGGAGATATATGAAGCCTTTCCAGAAGTTTGAACATTTCAAGATCTGTAAGCAGTCTGCTGACGGCTTTTTCATCTGTTTCACCCGTTCTGTAGCTGTCCGTCGAGTTGTCAACCGGGGCGTTTTTAACTATAGTTGCAAGCCATTTACTGGTATCAGCAGCTTCACGGCCAGTAATCAGCTTGTTTCTGACCGATTTTGTCAATTCCGCCTCGTCAATCGAGTTGTACAACGCTTCAACTGTTTTATACTGAGTTATAAGCGAAGTTGCAGTTTTTTCGCCTATACCCGGAACACCGGAAATGTTATCGGAACTGTCACCCATAAGTGCCTTCAGATCAATAAGATGTATCGGCTCAAATCCGTACTTTTCAATAAACAGAGCCTCATCAAATTCAATCGTTTCCTTATTGGTCACAAGTCTTACGTGAACCTTGTCATTTATAAGCTGCAGACTGTCACGGTCGCCGGTAAGTATGACGCATTCATTGCCTGAGGATGAAAAGATCTCAGACACTGTTCCAAGGATATCATCGGCTTCAAAGCCTTCACATTCAACAATCTTTATGCCCAGCCCCTTAAGCAGTTCCTTCACAAGAGGAAGCTGGGAAGCTAACTCGGCAGGCATTCCTTTTCTGTTGGCTTTATAGGTATCCACCTTCTTATGTCTGAAGGTCGGTGCCTTGAGATCAAATGCAACCATCGTGCAATCAGGTTTCACAACCTCTTTTTCTTTCAGATAGATGTTCATGAAACCTGTAATAGCATTCGTAAAGATACCTTTCTTGTTTGACAGAAGCTTAATACCGTAGAAAGCACGGTTTAATATGCTGTTACCGTCTATGGCAAGTATTTTCAAAAATCTTCCTCCTTTAAACCGGTTGGTAATCAAATCTGATTCGTAATCGCTTGCTTGCAACCATTTTCAACCTGACCTCTTTAAGAAATCTATTACTATTATAGCAGATTTTCATGAAAAAGACTATCAGAATTTTAAAAAATAAAAAAACACTTTGAAAATCAGAAAAATTATGATAAAATAATTGAGGCAAAAAACTGAGAAAAAATGAATTTCCGGAAAGGAAAAAATCCGAATAAAAAAAGTATAAAGCAAAGAAAAACTCAAAAAAGGTAAAAACAAAAACGTAGAAAACGCAGAAAAAAGCAAAAGAAAAAACGAAGAAAAACTCAAAAAAAGGTAAAAACAAAAACGTAGAAAACGCAGAAAAAAGCAAAAGCAAAAACGAAGAAATACACAGAAAAAAATAAAAACAAAAAACGAAGAAAAACACAGAAAAAAAGTAAAAAGAAAAAACGGAGAAAAACACAGAAAAAAGTATAAACAAAAAACGAAGAAAACACAGAAAAAAGTATAAACAAAAAACGAAGAAAGCACAGAAAAAAGTAAAAGCAAAAACGAAGAAATACACAGAAAAAAATAAAAACAAAAGCGAGGAAATACACAGAGAAAATTAAAACAAAAACGAAGAAAAATTCAGAATAAAGCAAAAACGGAGAAAACTTATAACGAAACAGCGGTATAAGTATTACTCCAAAACAAGTAAGCAAGAAGAACCAGCATAAAAACTGAATAAAAAAATACAGATAAAAAGGTGAAAAGAATGGAATACATTAAAATAGGCAGTGTAGAAATAAAAAAGACCGCTGTACTTGCACCGATGGCAAGCGTAGCGGACAGAGCTTACAGGATACTGAACCGGGAGTTCGGAGCCTCGTATACAGTAAGCGAGCTTATTTCCTCAAAAGGACTGTGCTACAGTGACAGAAAAACCGAGGAACTTTGTAAAATAACAGAAAAAGAAAGGCCATGTGCCCTTCAGCTTTTCGGAAACGAACCTGAATTCATGGCAAAGGCCGTAAAAATAATAGAAAAATACGAGCCGGATATAATAGATATAAACATGGGCTGTCCTGTTCCGAAGGTGGCCGGAAACGGTTCCGGAGCCGCACTTATGAAGGATACTGCTCTTTCTGCAGAAATAGTACGGGCTGTAAAAGCAGAATCAAAGTTTCCTGTTACAGTAAAAATCAGAAAAGGCTGGGATGAAGATCACGTGAACGCTGTGGAATTTGCCGCTGCCATGGAAAAAGCCGGTGCTGACGCTGTTACAGTCCACGGAAGAACAAAAAATCAGATGTACTCAGGTAAATCAGATATGAACATCATAAAAGAAGTGAAAAAGGCAGTATCCATCCCTGTGATCGGCAACGGCGACATCGCTTCCCTTGACGACGCCCTCCGTATGTATGACTTCACCGGCTGTGATCTTGTTATGATAGGTCGTGCAACCTACGGAAATCCATGGATCTTTAAGGAGATCGACTCATACTTTGAAGGAAAGCCTTTCACCCCTCCTGATCTTGAAGCAAGGCTTGAAACAATGCTTTATCACCTGCGGCTTGCCATGTCTGACAAACCTGAACATATCGCTATTCAGGAGGCAAGAAAGCACTTTGCATGGTATCTTACCGGAATGTACGGTGCAGCCTCATTCCGTGCACGATGCTACAGTCTTTCAAGCTATGAAGACGCAGTAAAACTAACTGAAGATTTCAGAAAACTTCAGCTTGATCATCAATAATACAGCTGCCGGCACAAAAATAAACCAGCGAAGGTCTTTTAACTTTCACTGGTTTTGTTTTTATCTGACTGAACTTCATCTGAAATCGGTTCAGTTTTTTTGTTTCTGAGTGTCCTGTTTATAAATACAGGCATTTTTCGCGAGTACATTATCTTCTGTTCACCATAAAGACCGGTATCACCCGATACAAGATATGAAATACCGCATATCAGTGCGAAATAAGGAATTGCATCTACTCCGAAAAGTTCAATACTCATAAGCAGCGACGCCACCGGACAGTTCGTTGCTCCGCAGAAAAGTGCTATAAGACCGAGTCCCGCTCCGAACGAATAGTTTATTCCGAAAAATTCCGAAGCAAAACTTCCGAAAGTCGCTCCTACATAAAAGGCCGGTACGATTTCGCCGCCCTTGAAGCCGCATCCCAGAGTGACCGCAGTAAACAGCAGCTTCAGTATCCAGTAATAAAAAGCCATTCTGACTGAAAAGCTCTCCGTGATTATTTCGCCGCCTGCACCGTTAAAACGCTGGTCACCTACCGCAAGTGTAAGTGCAATTATGACAGCCGATCCGGTAAGAACACGTATATACGGATTCGGAATATATCCCTGCATAATATGCTTTATGCGGTGGATAATAAAACAGAAAAATCTGCTGGCAAGCGCACAGGCTACTGCAAACGGTATTATCTTAAGGATCGTAATTTCATGGAGTTCCGGAACCATTCTTATACTGAACGAAGTCGGAACAACGCCGAGTCCGACTGAGATCTCATACGCTGTTATTGCAGATATTACGCACGGTATTATCGCACTGTAGTGCATAATACCAACACTGATCACTTCTATTGAAAAGATAGCTGCTGTGACCGGTGTACCAAAAAGAGCAGAGAAACAGGCGCTCATACCGCACATGACAAACATCTTGCTCTGCTTTTTATCCTGCTTTATAAACCTGCTGCCGGATGCCGCAAGACTTCCGCCGATCTGGAGAGCCGCTCCTTCTCGTCCGGCTGAACCGCCAAGAAAGTGAGTGATGACCGTACTTACAAAAATAAGCACTGCCCGCCGGAAAGGAAGTTCCTCATTCTCACGGACCGCAAGAATAACTGCATTTGTTCCCTTGTCCTTTTCGAGACCCGCGGCTTTGTAAAGCCAGACTATCAAAAGTCCTCCAACAGGCAAAAGGAAAATAATACCGTTATACTCATTTCTTATCCCTGTCAGTGAAGCAATTGCATAATGGAATCCAACACCCACGAGTCCGACAACTGCACCCGTCACTGAGCCGGCGATAAGCCAGAAGACAAGCGTGCCGAGCGATGACCATGTGTCTTTAAAATAATTCTGAATTTTCCCTTTGTAATCGTACATTGATGTTCACCGCGCTCTCAGAGTCCGAGGATCGAAAATTCATCATATTCTTCAAATGTTTCCTTCACCCATTCATCCAGTTCGGCAACAGCCTCGTTCACGGTCTCATCGTATTGTGCTGCATGTTCTTTTACATTTTCCCACTGCTCACGCTTTACTGTGGTAGTGCCGTATTCATCAAGATCAGGTATTTCGGCAAAGAAAAAATCTTCAAGTCCGCTGTCATACCAGTCATCATCATGTATAAGAAGCGAGTCATCCTTCCAGAATGTTTCGTCAAATTCACCTTTCTGAAACTCATAGTAGCACGTACCTTTTCTGTCATCAGGTCTGCAAAAATACTTCATTGAAACCGTCCTCCGCAACACATTATTAATTGACTTGAAATGCATAATATAGTATAATTATAATCATGATATAAACCTCGGGTAACAGTGATCAGACTGAATTCCCGCCGCACCGGATCTCAGAATATGACATCAAAGTGCTTCACGCCGGTATCCTGCGCTGATTTTACAGCATCCGGATCTTACGGTGCAAATAAAATTATACTTCATAAGAATTCTTTTGTCAACGACATCAGGCGTTTCGACAAACATTATAATTATATACGAAAGGCAGATATTAAAAATGATAAGACATATCGTAATGTTCTCACTTCTCGACGAAGCAGAAGGAAAAACAAAGGCTGAAAACCTTACCGAAGCAGTAAAGCGAGCTGAAGCTTTAAGAACAAAAGTACCTTCACTCCGTAAATACAGCGTAGTAACAAATTCACCTGAAGCAGATGCCACCAACTATGACATCGCCCTTGTCTGCGACTTTGATGACATGGAAGGACTTTCAGAATACCAGAACCATCCGGACCACAAGGAATTCGGAAAATTTATCTGTGCAGTAAGAAAAAACCGTGCCTGCATCGACTTTGAAATTTGACATATTTAGCTGTTTTTGATATAATAAATCTGTGATTATTACTACTTGATAAAGTATGATCTGCTACCAGATCAGCACAGGAAACCAGAACTATCACCACGTTTAAATCCCATATGATCTGCGTTTCCGCCAGGCTATGCAATAATAAAATTTATCCAATACTATAACAAGAGGTGACAACAATTGGCTATCAATTTCTCCGGCACCAGATATGACCGCTCCCCGAAGCAGGATAAACCATCTGCTCCGCAGACAAATGCACCTGCTGCTGCAGCCACAGGTACTGCATCAGACACTTTCAACAGATATATCGGGTACGACAACGAAAAAGATTTCACAGAACTTCTCATATCTTTCTATGTCGGAACAAAAACAAACGGTCTTTTCTTCGATAAGCCAATAGCAAATCCGGCAAACCCGGAAGTAAACAAAATCAGTTCTTTAATAACTATACCAGATGAACCTGACAAAGAAACAATAAAAGGTTTCCTCGAAAAACTCAGAGCATCTTCCGTTCTTGATATCACCCGTTTCGGCACAGTAAAAACAACTGACGATGCTGCGGCAAAAATGATGGAGGTTCTTAAAGAAGTAAAAAATGATTCGCCTTCACCGTCTGCACAGAAAAATGCAATGGTGAAATTCTTCTGCTGGTTAGTCCGCTACAACACATATCCGGTAAAAAGCATTCTCTACATCGGCAGCATCACCAGACATGAAGTTTACTGGCTCTGGTACGTAAGCAAATTAGGATGCAAGGTTAATTACGTAAACTATACAGACGAAAATTCTTACCGTGAATGCGATACCGAAAGCGAGTACTCAGTCCTTCACGAAGGTTCTCTGAAAGCACCGCTTTCCCTTAATCTCGGTAAGGTAAACGTCGAACAGTATGCTGACAAGCAGCATGCAAATGAAAAAATAAACGCCATAGTGAACGCGTCTGATCCGCTGATGATAAAATATCTGCAGACAGACTGGGAATTCATTTTCAAGGAAATGCTCACAACACTGGAACTGCGTCAGGCAAAGCTTCTGTGTACCGATACAACAATACCGGTTTACTTTACTGCATGTATCGGTCTTAATGAAGAAACCACCTACAACAATTCACTGTACACCGCAAAAGAAGAAATGGCATCAAGCGGAAGACAGTTTACTCTTCTTACTGAACTCAGGAAGCCGGGATACAGTGATGCTGAAAAATACTATACCATACAGAAAACCAACGACTCTGCAATGGTCGCAAAGTTTGCTGAAAAATTTAAAATTAATGATAACCTCGGCAGAACTGTCCTTGCACAGAAAGCCTTTATCGATGCAGTAAACAGCATACAGACAAACAATCTGTTCAACACCTGCGTTATGCTTTCATGCTGGTTTGATCAGATCACATCTCAGTTTGACTTCTTCAGGAATGATATCCCGGCAGTAATGTACTACGGAAAAATAACACTTCCTGAACTGCATTTTCTCAACGTGCTTGCAAGATCAGGTATGGATGTTTTCTACTTCAATCCTGACAAGTCAATATTAAAGCTTGTAACTTCAGCAGGTTTTGCTGATCTTACAGTTCTTGAAGGAAAAGACTCAAGAAGCGATATGCCGTTTCCTGACAGAATGATCAAAACCAAGCTTGCAACAATGGCCTACGATGCTGAAAAATCACTTGACACTATCCTGTACAACGACAACACGATGTTCCGTACACATCAGTTCAGCTTCTCACGTAACCAGACTCTTACCACTACCTTCGAGGAACTCGGGCTCATGTGGCATCAGCAGGCAATGTACCGAACAGGATTCGACAGCAGAACTGAATATGTCATTGTTCCTAACCTTTTCGCAAAGGTCAGCGGAATTCCGAAGGGTGACGTACAGGAATACTACAAAGACATAGCCTTCAAGCTGGCTCCTATGTCAGTTTACTTTAATAAGGTACCGTTTTTCAAACCTTCTTCAGGTGTAAGACGTGACCAGGCACAGAAAATCAGCAACGGCAGAAAAATCGACATAGAAGCCCTCAAAAATTCGCCGCTGAACAAATACAACTATCTTACAGACAACATACAGTATCTTATTTTCAGCAAGATGCAGGAAGTAATCGACAGCGGATTTATCACTGTTCCCGATACAGATATCGTACCTCTCGTGCTGACTGTCGGTCTGAATATCCCGAACAATCTGCTGCAGATAATCCAGAAATTCGATTTCACAAAGGATATACCGAAGATAGTTATCGTATCAGCAGGGCAGAAAACATTTGAAGCTCCTGAATGTATACTTCTTGTTCTTTTCAACCTCATCGGATTTGACATAATCGTATACACACCGACAGGTTACAAGAATCTCGAATCATTTATACGTCCGGAAGCGTTCCAGGAATTTATCCACGGCGAATTCAAATATGATTTCAGACCTCAGAATCTTGCTATACCGAAAGAAATACCGCAGGAAAAGACATCATTCTTCGGAAGAATATTCAAGGGTAAGAAATGATCCGGCACATTCGGCGTAACATGATCATTTTCAACAGTCGCTCTGTAAACTGATTCCTGATCTATTCAGTAAGCAGGGCACCAGGCAAACCAATTACAGTAAACTAATTAAGTTTACTGTAACATATACAAAGCTGTACTCACCAGCCGGATACAGCTTCTCACTATTCACGGCTGAGAAACGGAGATATAAAAAAATGGCATTAAATTTTAAACCAAGTGCAGAAGCAGCAAAGGACGCTGCAACAGAGATCATACCAACAGCTGAAGCAACTCCGGTACCTGAAGTCGTACCTGAAGTTGAACAGGAATTCAACATCACAGTAGCTAAGACTGAACTCCAGGAGAAAATCATTAATTCAGATGAGATTGACAGACTCACAGCTCAGATCGATGTAAGCAATCCTAATTCAATAGTAAAATTCGGCGGTCCTGTAGCTGAAGAAATATCAAAGGCATCTGACCAGGTGCTCAATTCAATGGATATCAACCAGATAAACGACTCAGGCAAGCTTCTCCAGAACCTTGCAGAAGTTATGAATCAGTTTGACAGCAAGGAACTTGCAATGGAAGAAAAGGGCCTGAAAAAGCTCTTTTCAAATGCTAAAAAGGAACTTGACAAGATCCTCGGCAAGTATCACACAATGGGCGAAGCAGTAGACAAGATCTACATTCAGCTCAAGGGATACGAAAAAGAGATCGGTGAAACCAACGTTAAGCTTGATAAAATGTTCGAAGCTAACCTTGCATACTACGAGGAACTCCTTAAGTATATCATGGCCGGTGAACAGGGCGTAAAGGAACTTGACGCATATATCGAGGAATACCAGGCAAAGGTAAATGCAAATCCTGAAGACGGTACTATCCGTATGGATCTTAACAACCTCATACAGACACGTGATATCCTTGACCAGAGAGTTATGGACCTCAAGGTAGCTGAAAACGTTGCTCTTCAGACTATTCCTATGCTCAAGACAATGGAATATTCAAACCTCAACCTCATCAGAAAGATCAACTCTGCATTCATTATCACAATGCCTGTATTCAAGCAGTCACTCGCACAGGCTATCATGCTCAAGAGACAGCGTGTACAGGCTGAAGCTATGAGCGCTCTTGATGAGAAAACAAACGAACTCCTTATCAAGAACGCTGAAAACACAGTTGCTCAGTCCAAGATGACAGCACAGCTTGCTTCAGGCAGCTCAATTCAGGTAGAAACACTCGAAAAGACATGGAATACTATCGTAAGAGGTATCGACGAAACAAAGCAGATCCAGGAACAGGCAAGAATCAAGCGTCAGGAAGATGCAAAGAAGCTCGAAGCGCTTAAGGATGACTTCAAGAATAAAATGCACGGTGCTATCTGATCACCTGTAAAAATTATTAATAAGCAATAATAAAAGCATATCGTACATATTTTCAAAGTACGATATGCTTTTTTGTTTCTGTTATTAATCTCCGGTATACTGTTCTTAACTGATACCCGTAAAGTTCCTATGAGCGTCTTAACTTTTTCATATTCACCCGATAGCGCCAGTAAAAGTATAAAAACAAAAGATAACCGATAATCGCTCCGACAGTATTATTGAAAAGATCATCAAACTCAAAGAGTCCGCGTCCGGTAAAGTACTGAACCAGTTCTATGATCAGGGAAAAAAGCAGGCCGGACAATAAAATTTTCATAAAAGAACGAATCTTCGGATTCAGAAGAGGAATCAGGATACCAAACGGTACCGTCATAAGAATATTACATACTATCTGACCGTAATAGAAATCATTCTTTTCTACGAAAAGCAGCCTGTAGGAACGAAAAAGTTCCGTGTCAATGCGCCTTTCCTCCGGCTCTCTGCTGAAAATAGTTATGTGAAGAACTATAAGCAGATAGATCAGAAAAGCAGAAGCAGTATATATTCTGAAATGACGTCTGTTCTTCTGATACTGTTCCTCTGACATCAGCGAGCCTCCGGGAAAATATCATTGATAACTGCTGCAACACCGTCTGAATTGTTGTCAGGAGCTATTCTGTCGGCAACTTCCTTGATTTTGTCGCACCCATTACTCATAGCCACACCGATTCCGGCGTAGTCTACCATAGATACATCATTGAAACCGTCTCCGAAGGCGATAGTGTCCTCTCTCTTTATATCTGTCTTCTTTATAAGCTCAGCTATTGCAGCGGCCTTGTCAAGGCCCTCAGGCACGACTTCGATGAAGAACGGCTCGGAACGGAATACATTTGCGCCGGCACCTATCTTCTCCTTTATCTCGGCTTCAATTTTACCGAGATACTCACCGTCTCCCAGAATGAGGCACTTTACAGGCGGCTCTTCAATGGCTTCATAAACGTTTTTTTACCTTTTCAACGTCCATCTTATTTATTCTTGCTTCTATAAGAAGATACGGATTGTCGTCTGTTTCAGAAAGAATAACATCGCCCTTGTAAGTGATCATTTCAAGGCCGTATTCCTTCGCTGTTTCGTAAGCGCGCTTTACCGTATCCATTGAAAGAGTATTTGCAAAAACAACTTCCTTTGTCTGATAGTTAATAATATTGCATCCGTTGAAAGGCATGATAAAACCGCCGAACTTATCAAGTTCCAGTTCATCGGCAAACGGAACAACTCCCTTTGACGGTCTGCCGGAAGCGATAGCTACTTTAACGCCTTCCTTCTGTATTCTCATCAAGGCCGCTTTTGTGGCATGAGTGATCTTCTTTTCTGAGTTTACAAGTGTTCCGTCAATATCAAGAAATACGATCTTTCTGTTATCCATAGTTTATCAATCCTTAAATCCAAACAATTATAATGAACGGCGGTGTTTTTTATGTTCACTTTAAGAACCAGAGGTGTCTGTTTCTTCCGTTCTGCATACTACATTCTAAATTAAGCAAACAAAAAAGCTTTATGAATTACTCATAAAGCTTTGAATGGGCCAGCAGGGACTCGAACCCGGGACCTACCGGTTATGAGCCGGTTGCTCTAACCAACTGAGCTATTGGCCCTTTTGTTTTGTTTAAAAAACAAATGACCCGTACGAGATTCGAACTCGTGATGCCGCCGTGAGAGGGCGGAGTCTTAACCACTTGACCAACGGGCCGGTAATTTTCTCTGTAAAAATAAAAAAATGCACCATCGGGGGCTCGAACCCAGGACCCACTGATTAAGAGTCAGTTGCTCTACCAACTGAGCTAATGGTGCATATAAGTGCCGGCGTCTATCTATCTTCCCGGGTCGTCGCCAACCGAGTATTTTCGACGTAAAAGAGCTTAACTTCTGTGTTCGGAATGGGAACAGGTGGGACCTCTTTGCCATTAACACCGACTATCTTTAAACTGAATATTCCGATTTCTTTCTACGATTTCTCTACAGACTCTCCTGATACTCTAGGAAAAGCCCTCGACCGATTAGTACTCACTCGCTTAACACCTCACGATGCTTACACGTTAAGCCTATCAACCTCTTAGTCTTTGAGGGGTCTTACTCTTTCGATGGGATATCTTATCTTAAGGCCGGCTTCACGCTTAGATGCCTTCAGCGTTTATCCGATCCGCACTTAGCTGCCCAGCTGTGCCACTGGCGTGACAACTGGTGCACCAGAGGTGCGTCCATCCCGGTCCTCTCGTACTAGGGACAGCTCCTTTCAAATATCCTTCGCCCACGACAGATAGGGACCGAACTGTCTCACGACGTTCTGAACCCAGCTCGCGTACCGCTTTAATTGGCGAACAGCCAAACCCTTGGGACCGAATTCAGCCCCAGGATGCGATGAGCCGACATCGAGGTGCCAAACCTCCCCGTCGATGTGGACTCTTGGGGGAGATCAGCCTGTTATCCCCAGGGTAGCTTTTATCCGTTGAGCGACGGCATTTCCACTCACATACCGCCGGATCACTAACTCCAACTTTCGTTCCTGCTCGACCCGTCAGTCTCGCAGTCAGGCTGGCTTTTGCGTTTACACTCTCTGGTATGGTTTCCATCCATACTGAGCCAACCTTTGAGCGCCTCCGTTACCTTTTAGGAGGCGACCGCCCCAGTCAAACTGCCCACCTAACATTGTCCCCTGACCAGATTCATGGTCACAGGTTAGAATTCCAGCACTTCAAGAGTGGTATCCCAACAGCGACTCCACACAAACTGACGTCCGTGTTTCCCAGTCTCCCACCTATCCTGTACATGAAATACCGAAATCCAATATTAAGCTACAGTGAAGCTCCATGGGGTCTTTCCGTCTAGTCGCAGGTAACCGGCATCTTCACCGGTACTACAATTTCGCCGGGTAGGTTGTTGAGACAGTGCCCAAATCGTTACACCATTCGTGCGGGTCAGAACTTACCTGACAAGGAATTTCGCTACCTTAGGACCGTTATAGTTACGGCCGCCGTTTACCGGGGCTTCAATTCAGAGCTCTCACTCCTCCTCTTAACCTTCCGGCACCGGGCAGGTGTCACCCCATATACGTCATCTTTCGATTTAGCATAGAGCTGTGTTTTTGCTAAACAGTCGCTTGGGCCTATTCTCTGCGACTCATTTCTGAGTACCCCTTCTCCCGAAGTTACGGGGTCAACTTGCCGAGTTCCTTAACAACCTTTCTCCCGTTGGCCTTAGAATTCTCTTCCTGTCTACCTGTGTCGGTTTGCGGTACGGGCTCCTTGTATATACACATGACTTTTCTCGCCTCTCTCCACTAATACTTCCCGCTATTGCAGTCCCTTACGACCGGGGCAACCAGCGCCCGGCTATTCGCTTCAAAAGTGTCCTCATGCTTAAATACTTCGGAGGCTACGGAATTTCCACCGTATGTGCATCGGCTACGCGTTTCCGCCTCACCTTAGCTCCCGGCTTACTAGGAGCGGACGAACCTTCCTCCTAAAACCTTAGACTTTCGGCCATTATGATTCTCACATAATTCTCGCTACTCATTCCGGCATTCTCACTCGTATCTCGTCCACCATCGCTTCCGCTATGACTTCACCCTCGATACGACGCTCCTCTACCACTGATACTTGCGTATCAATCCCAAGCTTCGGTACAGATTTTAGCCCCGTTGAATTTTCGGCGCAGGGTCACTCGACCAGTGAGCTATTACGCACTCTTTTAATGAGTGGCTGCTTCTAAGCCAACATCCTGGTTGTCTGGGCAACCCCACATCCTTTTCCACTTAAACCTGTTTGGGGACCTTAGCTGTGGGTCTGGGCTCTTTCCCTTTTGACCGTGAGACTTATCTCACACGGTCTGACTGCTGTGATCTTATTATCCGGCATTCTTAGTTTGATAGGGTTCAGTAATCTCTCGACCCCTAGCCCATTCAGTGCTTTACCTCCGGTAATCATTCACAACGCTAGCCCTAAAGCTATTTCGAGGAGAACCAGCTATATCCGAGTTCGATTGGAATTTCTCCGCTAGCCACACCTCATCCGCCACCTTTTCAACGGGGGTCGGTTCGGCCCTCCATGGAGCTTTACCTCCACTTCAGCCTGGACATGGCTAGGTCACTCGGTTTCGGGTCTATCTCACTCAACTTAACGCCCTGTTAAGACTCGCTCTCGCTTCGGCTCCGTACCTTAAGTACTTAACCTTGCTGAGTAAGATAACTCGCCGGACCATTCTACAATAGGTACCATATCACACCTTGACGTGCTCTATGTGCTTGTAAGCATATGGTTTCAGGTTCTTTTTCACTCCCCTCCCGGGGTTCTTTTCACCTTTCCTTCACAGTACTCTTCGCTATCGGTCATTGGGTAGTATTCAGGCTTGGAGGGTGGTCCCCCCGGCTTCCCACCGGATTTCACGTGTCCGGCGGTACTCTGGATCCTGCTCGCTTTCTCGTCTTTTCGCTTACATGACTGTCACATTCTCTGGTGTGCCTTCCCATGCACTTCAGCTAAAACTTAAAATGCTAAATGCAGTCCACAACCCCAAAGGCATTGCTGTCTCTGGTTTGGCCTCTTTCGCTTTCGCTCGCCACTACTCACAAAATCTCGTTTGATTTCTCTTCCTCCCCCTACTTAGATGTTTCAGTTCAGGGGGTTCCCCTCATACAGCTATTGATTCACTGTATGATGCATGACTGTTAATCATGCGGATTGCTCCATTCGGAAATCTGCGCATCAATGCTTGCTTACAGCTCCGCGCAGCTTATCGCAGCTGACCACGTCCTTCATCGGCTCCCAATGCCAAGGCATTCTCCATACGCTCTTATTAGCTTTACCTTTTGTATCAGTTCGAAATTATGTCTGTAGAATTTGTTACCTGACTATTAAAAAAACTTGTTTTTTAAATTGTCGTTCTTCTTCTCGTAGTTTTAATATCTTAATATTCAGTTTTCAAGATGCTATGTAAGGAATACTTTTTAAGTATCCTCAAAATTGAACAATGTCTTACCCATGAACTAACCTTAGGAATTTTGTTCTTCTTCATGAAGAACGGTTCTCCTTAGAAAGGAGGTGATCCAGCCGCACCTTCCGATACGGCTACCTTGTTACGACTTCACCCCAGTCATCAATCCCACCTTCGACAGCGTCCTCCTTGCGGTTGGACTACTGGCTTCGGGTGTTACCGACTCCCATGGTGTGACGGGCGGTGTGTACAAGGCCCGGGAACGTATTCACCGCAGCATGCTGATCTGCGATTACTAGCAATTCCGACTTCATGCAGGCGGGTTGCAGCCTGCAATCCGAACTGAGACAATTTTTCGGGTTTTGCTTTACATCGCTGTATTGCTTCCCTCTGTTCGATTGCCATTGTAGTACGTGTGTAGCCCAGGTCATAAGGGGCATGATGATTTGACGTCATCCCCACCTTCCTCCGTTTTGTCAACGGCAGTCCCATTAGAGTGCTCTTGCGTAGCAACTAATGGTAAGGGTTGCGCTCGTTGCGGGACTTAACCCAACATCTCACGACACGAGCTGACGACAACCATGCACCACCTGTCTTTGTGTCCGAAGACGATCATATCTCTATGATCTTCACTCGATGTCAAGACCTGGTAAGGTTCTTCGCGTTGCTTCGAATTAAACCACATACTCCACTGCTTGTGCGGGCCCCCGTCAATTCCTTTGAGTTTCAGCCTTGCGGCCGTACTCCCCAGGTGGATTACTTATTGTGTTAACTGCGGCACGGAAGGGGTCAGTCCCCCCACACCTAGTAATCATCGTTTACAGCGTGGACTACCAGGGTATCTAATCCTGTTTGCTCCCCACGCTTTCGAGCCTCAGCGTCAGTTAAAGCCCAGTAAGCCGCCTTCGCCACTGATGTTCCTCCTAATATCTACGCATTTCACCGCTACACTAGGAATTCCGCTTACCTCTACTTCACTCAAGAACCACAGTTTCAAATGCAGTCTGCCAGTTGAGCCGGCATATTTCACATCTGACTTGCAGTCCCGCCTACACTCCCTTTACACCCAGTAATTCCGGATAACGCTTGCTCCCTACGTATTACCGCGGCTGCTGGCACGTAGTTAGCCGGAGCTTCCTTCTCGGGTACCGTCATTTTCGTCCCCGATGACAGAGGTTTACAATCCGAAAACCTTCTTCCCTCACGCGGCATCGCTGCATCAGGCTTGCGCCCATTGTGCAATATTCCCCACTGCTGCCTCCCGTAGGAGTCTGGGCCGTGTCTCAGTCCCAATGTGGCCGTTCAACCTCTCAGTCCGGCTACTGATCGTTGCCTTGGTGGGCCGTTACCTCACCAACCAGCTAATCAGACGCGAGCCCATCTTTCAGCGATAAATCTTTGATATCAATACGATGCCGTATCAATATGTTATGAGGTATTACCATCCGTTTCCAGAAGCTATCCCTCTCTGAAAGGCAGGTTGCTCACGTGTTACTCACCCGTCCGCCACTAAGTTTAAAAGAGCAAGCTCTCTTAAACTCCGTTCGACTTGCATGTGTTAGGCGTGCCGCCAGCGTTCATCCTGAGCCAGGATCAAACTCTTTATAAAAGTTCTATAATAACCTTTCGGTTTATTATCTTTCCTGTACTCTGTTCAGAATACTTAGCTGCAGATTTTTTCGTCTTCTGCTTGACTTCTTAAATAATTCAAGAGAATTAAATCTCAAAGAATCTTCAAGGGTATTGTTTAGTGCATTGTTCAATTTTCAAGATACTTATTATTCTGTCTTTCGGAGTGTTCCCTCGTCCGACAGCTTTATTATTATACCACGTAATCAAGCCTCTGTCAACAGTTTTTTTCGATTTTTTTCGCTTTGTTAATCTTCCACAGTTTATAAAAAGACATGACGTAATTTATGTAGACAAGTACTCTTCTGACCTGTATATGTCGTCAAACCTCATCTGCCGCTCACTTCTGTAAAAAAACGCCCTGCATGAAATACGCAATCATGCAGGGCATTTATATTTATCTTAAAAAGCAAATCCGAAACTTACGGATCTTAATGTATCGTGCTGTCTTCAGCACGATTATCGGCAGCATATTTATCCCGAAGGAGTGAATATACTTAGTCAGCCATGAGTTTGACCATAACTGCCTTCTGTGCGTGGAGACGGTTTTCTGCTTCTTCGAAGATCTCATCTGCATGAGCTTCGAATACCTTCTCAGTGATCTCTTCTTCACGGTGTGCAGGGAGACAGTGGAGAACCATAGCTTTTTCGTTTGCTGCAGCCATGATCTCGTCATTGATCTGGTATCCGGCAAATGCTTTCTTTCTCTTTTCAGCTTCGCCTTCCTGACCCATTGATGCCCATACGTCTGTGAGAAGTACGTCAGCACCCTTTGCTGCTTCAATAGGCTTGTCAGTCATTGTGAAACGTCCTGTTGAACGTGCATATTCAAGAACTGTCTCAGCCGGCTGATAATCGTTCGGGCATGCGATCGAAACGCTCATACCTACCTTAAGGAAACCTGTGATAAGTGAGTTGGCCATGTTGTTGCCGTCACCGATGTAGCACATTTTTAGGCCGTCAAAACTGCCCTTGAATTCACGTACTGTCATAAGGTCTGCGAGCACCTGGCATGGGTGACAGTAATCTGTAAGACCATTGATTATCGGGACGGAACCGTACTTTGCAAGATCTTCAACTTCCTTCTGTTCGAAAGTTCTGATCATGATACCGTCAAGATAACGTGAGAGTACTCGTGCTGTATCCTGTACAGGTTCGCCGCGGCCTATCTGAAGGTCGTTTGATGAAAGGAAAAGCGGATAACCGCCGAGCTGGTACATACCTGTTTCAAATGAAACGCGTGTACGTGTTGAAGCCTTCTGGAATATCATACCCAGAGTCTTTCCCTTGAGGTGCGGATGCGGAATTTCGTGCTTGAGTTCGTATTTGAGCTGATCTGCGAGGTTAAGAAGGTCGATTATTTCTTCCTTGCTTAACTGCATCATGGTGAGTAAATGTTTCATCTTTTAATTCTTCCTTTCTGTGTTTATTCTGCGAGTATTTCTTCAAGTATTTTAAGTCCTGCATCTATCTCCTCAAATGTGATATTGAGAGGAGGGAGAAGACGAACCTTTGTCTTGGCTGTAAGGAGAAGAAGGCCCTTGTCAAGAGCGGCCTTCACAACATCCGCCGCTTTCTTTTCCGTAAGCTCGATGCCGATCATAAGACCAAGGCCTGTAACTGATGCAACGCCTTTCATTTTTGACACCTTATCAAAAATGTATTCACTCTTCTTCTGTACTTCAGCGAGGAATTCAGGAGAAGATACACGTGAAACAACTACGTTTCCGCCTGCACATGCCAGCGGATTGCCGCCGAATGTGGAGCCATGTGTCCCCGGAGTAAGTACGGATGAACATTTTTCAGAAGCGAGACACGCACCTACCGGGATTCCGCCGGCAATGCCCTTTGCCATAGTTGTTATGTCAGGCTTTACTCCGAAATGTTCGGAAGCAAGGAACTTTCCTGTACGTCCTGCACCTGTCTGAACTTCATCGGCTATCATGAGGATATCCTTTTCATCACAGATGGCACGTACTGCCTTTACGAAGTCTTCATCAAGCTTTACAACGCCGCCTTCGCCCTGTACCATTTCGATCATGATGGCACATACTGTATCATCGGCGCATTTCTTAAGTGCTTCAATGTCATTTGCAGGTGTGTGAACGAATCCTTCGAGGAACGGGAAGAAGTAGTTATGGAAAACATCCTGTCCTGTAGCTGAAAGAGTAGCCATTGTACGGCCGTGGAATGAATTCACAAGAGTGATTATTGTATGGCGGCCTTTGCCGTACTTGTCGAAGCTGTATTTACGTGCTATCTTGATGGCACATTCATTTGCTTCGGCGCCGCTGTTTCCGAAGAACACCTTGTCATATCCGGTAACTTTGCAAAGCTTTTCAGCAAATTCAGCCTGAACCGCCGTGTAGTAGTAGTTTGATGTGTGCTGAATGCTGCGTACCTGTTTGCATACAGCGTCAGCCCATTCTTCATCGCAGTAGCCAAGAGAGTTCGTTCCGATACCGCTGCCGAAGTCGATATATTTTTTATTGTTTTCATCGGTTGCTTCACGTCCGCTGCCTGATCCCATTACTAGATCGTAACGGCCGTATGTATGCATGACGTTGTCGTTGAATTTTTCTATTGTAGTCATCTTTCTATTCCTTTCATTTTATCTGAAAGCAAAGGAAACACATATCAGGTAAACTGTGTACCGATACCTTCGTTTGTAAGAAGTTCAATAAGTATCGAGTGAGGAACTCTGCCGTCGATAATAACGGTCTTGTTCACACCTCTTCTTACTGCTTCAACACAGCATTCGATCTTAGGGATCATACCGCCTGAGATGATGCCCTGTCTCTTCAGGTAAGGAACATCACTTACATTTACTGACGGAATAAGAGTTGAAGGATCGTCCTTGTCCTTAAGAAGTCCGGCAATATCTGTCATGAGAATAAGGTTTTCAGCTCCGAGTTCTGAAGCGATCCTTGAAGCCGCTGTATCCGCATTCACATTCATTGTCTGACCGTCCGGTGTACTTGCAACTGTTGCAATGACCGGAATATATCCGTTGTCAAGAGCATCTGTGATGACCTTAGTGTTGACCTTTGTAATATCGCCTACAAATCCGAGGTCTTCTTCAGACTTCACCTTTTCGGCAACAAGCATCTGACCGTCAATACCGCAGAGTCCGACAGCCGAACCCTTGTTCGCTGTTAGAAGAGCAACAAGTTCCTTGTTTACCTTGCCGGCAAGGACCATTTTTACAACATCAACGGTTTCCCTGTCGGTATATCTGAGACCGCCGATGAAACGGCTCTCAATATTAAGTCTCTTCAGCATGTCGCTTATTTCAGGGCCGCCGCCGTGAACGAGAACTACCTTTACACCTACGAGCGAAAGAAGAACTATGTCACTCATAACGGCCTGCTTGAGGTCATCGTTTGTCATTGCATTTCCGCCGTACTTAACGACAACGATCTTGTTGTTGTACTTCTGAATGTACGGAAGAGCATCTATAAGTATCTGTGAACGAACGCTGTTTTCTATAGTTTCCAATTTCGTAACCATCTTTCGTAAAAATTATTATCGGGAGCGCAGAAGCCACGTCTGCACTTTAAAAAAATCTGTTTGCTGCCGTAGTTTATATCAGCTTCTGTAATCTGCGTTGATCTTTACGTAGTCGTATGTAAGATCGCAGCCCCAGGCAGTCGCGCTTTCTGTACCCTCATTCATATTGATGAGGATCGTTACAGCCTTTTCTGAAAGGATCTTTGTAGCTTCATCTTCTTCAAACGGAACAGGATCACCCTTGTCGAACACAAGCATTTTTCCTGCGGCACTTTCAAACCAGAGCTGAACGTCATTCTGGTCAAACTGTGCACCGGAATATCCCATTGCGCAGAGAAAACGCCCGAAGTTTGCATCGTGTCCGTATATAGCAGCCTTGGAAAGATTTGATCCGACAACGGAACGGGCCATTATCTTCGCATCTTCCTTACTCTTTGCGTTGATTATCTTTGCTTCGAAGAGCGCTGTAGCGCCTTCGCCGTCGCCCGCCATTCTCTTTGCGAGATATTCGCAGACACAGTAAAGTGCATCACGGAAAAGTTTATAGTTTTCGTCCTTTGAATTTATTTCCGGATTTCCGGCAAGACCGTTTGCAAGGACGAGAAGAGTATCGTTTGTTGATGTGTCGCCGTCAACTGTGATCATGTTGAATGTATCTTTTACAACATCCGACAGAGCTTCCTGAAGGAGCTTCTTTTCGATAGCAGCGTCTGTTGTAACGTATCCGAGCATTGTACACATGTTAGGGTGGATCATACCGGAGCCCTTGCTCATCGCACCGACTGTTACTGTTTTTCCGCCGATCTCAAAAGAAACAGCGATTTCCTTGTTGACGGTATCTGTTGTCATGATAGCTTTTGAAGCTTCTGTTCCGGATTCCTTACCGTAAGCCTTCTTTGACATGAGATCCTTTACACCGGCTGTGATCTTTTCAGGATCGATCTTCATACCGATAACACCTGTAGAGCCAACGAGAACGCTCTCTGAGGAATCACCGGTGATGTCTGTAACTGCCTGTTCCGTAATACGGCAGATATCAAGTCCCTGTTTGCCGGTACACGCATTTGCAATACCGGAATTTACTACGACCGCTCTTACCTTTTTGTCCGAGTCAGTTACAGCCTTGTCCCAGAGTACAGGAGCAGCCTTGACTACGTTTGTTGTATAGACACCGGCTGTTACGCACGGTTCATCACTGTATATGAGAGCCATATCTGTACGGCCCTTGTATTTGATCCCTGCAGCTGCCGATGCTGCCTGAAACCCCTTCGGAGCAGTAACTCCGCCTTCGAGTATTTTTATATTATCTGGCATTTTAATTACCTCTTTGTATTTTAATAACCATGAACAGTGCATAGTGTTTTCATAAAAGAAAACCTGTCATGCCGAACATATTATAAGTTAAGACCAGTTGCCTCATCAATGCCCATCATGATGTTGAGACACTGAACAGCCGCACCTGAAGCGCCCTTGCCGAGATTGTCAAGACGTGAGCAGAGGAGAACCTGATCATCGTTTCCGAATACAAATATCTGCATTCTGTCATGATTGCTGAGCGTATTGGAAGCAAGGAATCCGTCAGGAAGTTCTGCAGTACCGCCCATGGACATTACTGAAACCATTTTCTGTCCTTCATAGTGCTTTGCAAGAGCTTCATAAATGTCATTTATTCCGCACTTCTTTTCGAGAAGTCTTGTCTGTACAGGAACTGAAACTACCATACCGCTGTAGTAATCGCATACAATAGGATTGAACATCGGCTTCACTGAAAGTCCTGAGATCTTCTGCATTTCCGGAAGATGCTTGTGGCTCTGTGTAAGAGCGTACTGTCTCGGGCTGTTAAATTCATACGGCTTGTCCGCACCTTCGTAAACAGCGATAGCCTTTTTGCCGGCTCCGCTGTACCCTGAAGTAGCATATGCAAATACCGGAAAATCCTTCTGCATGATGCCTGCACTTACAAGAGGAGCTACAAGTGAAATAAATCCGCTTGCATAGCAGCCCGGAACTGCAAGGCTTTTTGTAGTCTTTATTTTTTCACGCTGTGAAGCTGAAAGTTCCGGAAAACCGTAGACCCAGCTGTCATTTGTTCTGTGAGCTGTTGAAGCATCAAGGATCCTTACGTGATCATTCTCAACAAATGAAGCGGCTTCGATGGAAGCTGCATCAGGGAGACAAAGAAAAGTAAAGTCAGAACTGTTTATAAGTCTCTTTCTTTCTTCAGGATCCTTTCTCTTGTCTTCATCTATCTTAAGAAGTTCAATATCGTTTCTTCCGCTGAATCTTTCTATTATACGAAGTCCGGTAGTACCTTCCTGACCGTCGATATATACTTTAACTGGCATCGTTTTTCACCCTTCTTATTTATCTTTTTTTTCGTCTTTTCCGCCGTCGTTTTTCATATTCTTAACAACGCTGAAGACCATGGTAGCACCGAAGGTGATAATGAGCCATACTTTGTTTACCTGCGGTGAATTTTCAAACTTAAGTATCATGATAACAAGGAATCCGACAAACCACACTGCCACTCCTGCAAGGCTTATCAGAAAAACCGAGATAATGTTTTTGCGGCTCATCATGACATTGCCTCTGCAAGTGAAGTCCTTGTCTTTTCTATCTGTACCTTTACGGCTTCAGGTGAAGGTCCGCCGTATGAATTTCTCTGGTTTACGCATGTCTCAAGGCTGATGGCAGTGTAAACATCCTTATCAAACAGATCGGTAAAGTTTCTGTATTCCTCAAGTGGAAGTGTTTCGAGTGTTTCGTTCTTTTCGATACAGAGAGCAACGAGCTGTCCTGTTATCTTGTATGCATCACGGAACGGCATGCCTTTCTTGACAAGATAATCTGCACAGTCAGTAGCATTGATAAATCCCTTTGCAGCTGCATTACGCATATTTTCTTTGTTTATCTTCATTGTACCGATCATAGGAATAAAGGTCTTAAGGCAGAGCTTTACGTTGTCAATGGCATCGAAAATTGCTTCCTTGTCTTCCTGCATATCCTTGTTGTACGCAAGCGGAAGTCCCTTTAGCATTGAAAGAAGTGTAACGAGGTCGCCTGTTACACGACCTGTCTTGCCTCTGATAAGTTCTGTAATATCCGGATTCTTCTTCTGCGGCATGATGGATGATCCTGTAGCATAGGCATCATCGAGCTCGATGAACTTGAATTCCCATGAACACCACATAATGATCTCTTCTGAAAATCTTGAAAGATGAGTCATAAGAAGAGAAAGAGCACATGCAAGTTCAACGCAGAAGTCACGGTCAGATACACCGTCAAGGCTGTTTACCATCGGCTCTCTGAAGCCAAGGAGTTCTGAAGTCATGAAACGGTCTATAGGATATGTAGTGCCTGCAAGAGCGCAGCTTCCGAGAGGATTTACGTTCATTCTCTCAGCTGTGTCAGCGAGTCTTGAAAGATCTCTTAAGAGCATCTGGCCGTACGCCATCATGTGATGAGCAAGAGTTATCGGCTGTGCTCTCTGAAGATGAGTGTATCCCGGCATGATAGTGTCTGTATTCTTTTCAGCTATTCCGCAGAGTTCCTTTACAAGTTCTGCTGTGAGCTTTCTTATTTCTTCGATCTCATCTCTGAGGTAGAGTCTTATGTCAACAGCGACCTGGTCGTTTCTTGAACGTGATGTATGAAGTCTTTTGCCGGTGTCGCCGTATCTCTTTGTAAGTTCAGCTTCAATGAACATGTGAATGTCTTCAGCTGTCATATCAAGTTCAAGCTTGCCTGATTCGATGTCATCGAGGATCTCGCGAAGTCCTTTTATGATCTTTACGCTGTCTTCCTCAGGAATGATCCCGCATTTTCCGAGCATAGTTGCATGAGCTATGCTTCCCTGTATATCATGTCTGTACATTCTTCCGTCAAAGGAAATAGATGAATTGAAAGCGTTTACTGTTTCGTCAACTTCCTTTGAAAATCTTCCGGCCCACATTTTTGCCATCGGTAGCTACACACCTTTCTTGATCAACCGTTGATAAGTTTATCTACATCGATTTTCTTTTCCTTCACAGCCTTCAGCAAAGCACCGATATCGATGCCGTCTATTTTAAGGCCGTCAGTTTCACATTCTGTTATTTCAACATCCTTGAGACTGCATTCTGTAAATCTGGATCCTGTGAGGATAATTTTTTCAAATGACGCATTCTGCATATCTGAATAGAAGAGCTGCGAGTCATCAAGCGATACCTCAGTAAATTTGGTTTCCTTGAAGTTTACGCCTTTGAACATCGCTCTGGACATATTAAGTCCTGTAAACTTGGCAGCTTCCATGTTTACGTTCTCGATAACCGCCTTGGCAAAGCTGGATGAAAGGATCGTACTGTTGTCGAGATAAGCATCCTGGAACGCACAGCTGTTAAGATCGACTTCCTTGAATACGGCACATTCCATATTAGCCTTTGAAAAAGTTACCGTAGAAAGATTAACACTGTTGAACTCTGCTCTTTCGAGATTGACTGTGACAAATTCTGCGTCCGGTATGCTGTCTTCAGAAAGTCTGAGCTTTTCCCCGACTTTATGCTGATACGTTTTGATCTCGTCCATTTCAAAAAACCTCCCTCTTAAAAATCAGGATAATATAAATATAAATAAAATAAAAGGCGGACGAACTTAACCGCCCGTCCTTTTATTATAACTGTTATAAATGACTATGTGTAAAAAATACTGATCAGTACAGGGAAAACGGACAAAATCCCGCGTATTCCCTGCATCAGTGTTTATAATTACTTGTTTCTCTTAGCGTCGAGCTTAGCCTTTACAAGTGTAGGGAGTCCGAAGAGATTAATGAATCCTTCAGCATCCTTCTGGTTGTAAACTTCGTCTTCGTCGAATGTAGCTACTTCTTCATCATAGAGTGTATATGGTGATGTTACACCGGCATTGATTATGTTGCCCTTGTAGAGCTTGAGCTTAACTTCACCTGTAACTGTCTTCTGTGTTTCTGTTACGAAAGCTGAAAGAGCTTCTCTTAAAGGTGTGAACCACTGGCCGTTGTAAACAACATCAGCGAACTTAACAGCGAGGTGCTGCTTGATTCTTGCTGTTTCCTTGTCGAGTGTGATAGTTTCAAGAACTTCGTGAGCGTGGTAAAGGATAGTACCGCCTGGTGTTTCATAAACGCCTCTTGACTTCATACCAACGAGTCTGTTTTCAACGAGGTCTGCAATACCGATACCGTTTTCGCCGCCTACCTTGTTAAGAGCTGTAACGAGTTCTGTAGCACCCATCTTCTTGCCGTCGAGAGCGACAGGAATACCCTTTTCAAAAGTAAGAGTGATGTATGTCGGCTTGTCAGGAGCCTGTTCAGGTGAAACGCCGAGTTCAAGGAAACCTGGCTTGTTGTACTGTGGTTCATTTGCAGGGCTTTCAAGATCGAGACCTTCGTGTGAAAGGTGCCAGATGTTCTTGTCCTTTGAGTAGTTTGTTTCACGATTGATCTTGAGCGGAATGTTGTGAGCTTCAGCGTAGTCAATTTCTTCGTCTCTTGACTTGATTGTCCATTCTCTCCAAGGAGCAATGATCTTCATGTCAGGAGCAAATGCCTTGATAGCAAGTTCAAAACGAACCTGGTCATTACCCTTACCTGTACATCCGTGGCAGATAGCATCTGCACCTTCCTTGACAGCTATTTCAGCAATTCTCTTTGCAATGATAGGTCTTGCAAATGAAGTACCGAGGAGGTATCTGTTTTCATAAACAGCGCCTGCCTGAACTGTTGGGAATACGTAATCAGTAAGGAATTCTTCTGTGATGTGTTCTATATAAAGCTTTGAAGCACCTGTCTTGATAGCCTTTTCCTCAAGACCGTCAAGTTCTGTTCCCTGTCCGACGTCAGCTGAAACAGCGATTACTTCGCAGTTGTTGTAGTTTTCCTTGAGCCACGGAATGATGATAGAAGTATCAAGTCCGCCTGAATATGCAAGAACGACTTTTTTGATATCTTTTGTTGCCATAATGAGAACCTCCGTTTATCGTGATAATTATGATATATTTAAATTATAACCCTTTGATCGGAAAAGTCAATAGAGACTGTATATTTATTCATTTTTCCTTAAATATTCACTGGAACAATGAATAAAAGTTCTTTTCCCGATGCGGCGGCAGGACCGGAAATCAGAAAAGAATTTATACTGCTGCATTGCAGAAAAAGCATAAAACAACAGCCGCAGACCGGAATCAGTGTGATCCGTATCTGCGGCATCGGCTTATTATATTCTGAACGACTGATTGTTTTTACGTTCATACAGAAAAAGAACGCATAACACAGCCATTACACAAATAACTGAAATATGTATCAGAACTCTGGCGTTGAACCAGGCAAGAACCATAAGCCCTCCCGTTACTGCAAAATCAATTATTGTGATCATTCTCCACTTTCTGCTTGTGCTGCTGTTAAGGTCAGCATAAAGCGAAGTGAAAAAGAGCACGAACGAGATGACAAACATAATCACCGGATCATAAAGAAATGTTCTTGCAAATGTCACGATATTCATAAGTACCGGACAAAGAAGAATAAACGACAATTTTTTCATACAAATCACTTTCTCCCCTTTTTAATTTACAGTCCCTGCTCATAAGAAGATATACCCCTTTATCTTCATTTCGGTAAAACCGTTTAATTATATTCTATCACAGTGCCTGTTTCATTTCAACAGGTTTTGGGTGAACGGTAGGCTATAGCGGGTAAACGGTCGTTTTTTGGATCAATCTGGTATTTTCCGTGTTAAGAAAACGCTGATTTATTCATAAATCAGCGTGGGGATCCGGGGCGAAGCCCCGCATATCCCACCTCCGGAAATCCGGAGAAGCCGGATTTCCGATTTAATCAGTGTTTCCTTAACACAGATGATATAAATGAAAAAAAGCTCTGACTTTTTATGTTCAGAACCTTTTTTCATTTTAATTTATTTATTTTCTTAAAGTAGATATCTGTTTAGGGACGAGCAGGAAACCCGGCCCGGTTTCCCGCCCGACGCATCTTTCCGATTACAGCTTTATTCTATCACACGCTATTTTAAAAATCAATACCTTTTGGGTGAACGGTAGGCTATAGCGGGTGAACGGTCGTTTTTTGGATTAATATGGGATGAAACCGCTGTACAGCAGAAAAAAATCCGGATCTGTTTTCAGAATCCGGAGTTATTTCCCCCAATATTATCAACAGAACTGCAGCACGGCACCGGCTTCTGCCGTACTGATATTCTGCCCATGAAAGTTTACAGAAAATTGCTTATTCCATTCGAAAGAAAGCTGAAAATATCACCTAACCCTATAGAATAGAAAATAGTAAAATCAAACATGCCCAACATTCACTTTTCACCCCTTTTTACAAGGAATACATGAGAAAAGCACTGATAAAACCAGAATGCCGGGAAATATCCCTGCATATAACTCTGATCAGTAAACCAGCACTACCGGTATTTGCATTGTATTTTCATCAAAATTCACTGATATCTGATAAAACCTGATACGCTGCAGCCTTATAAACCCGCACGTTATCATATTAATCTCCCGCAGCCGGAAAAGGGAGTCCATGAATATCAGTAAACAAAAATTCATTTTTTCTACGGAAAATATTATATTAACCGTTTCACAGTCAGTTTAACCGTTTAGCAGTAAGTTTCCTCAAAACACCTTCAGTGCATTCGGAAGTATTATCTTAACTTCAAAAACATTGTCATCAAATCTGTATTCAACCATGCCATTGTTCTTCTCTACGCATCTTTTTATATTCTGAGTTCCTATGCCATGATTGTGCTTATCATTTTTGCTTGTCACAAATTTACCGTTCTTTATGGTCACAGCTTCGCTTGCAGTATTTTTTACAGTAACTATCATGCTGTTTGTCACAGTTTCAATCGTAGCTGAGACTGTTTTTTCCTTTTGGCACTTATCTGCGTTTTCAAATGCGTTTCCAAGTACATTTGAAAACATAGTACATATATCTGTATTCGAAACAGCAAGTTCATCGGGAAACAGACCATTCCATTCAAGCGAAACTTCAGGAAATTTTGTCTTATAGTCACTTGCTATCGCGCTCACTACAGTATTCCCTGTTTTCACTTCAGGATTGGAAGATGAATACACGCCCTTTATCTGTCCGATATATTTTCTGACTTCATCGTACTTTTCTTCATTAAGAAGAGCCTCAACACTTATTATGTGATTGTTGAGATCATGACGAAATTTTCTGAGTTCATCCTGATGATCAAGAAGCTTCATATAGTAGTTTTCCTGAACATCAAGCATTTTCTGGTTTATGTGTGAAAGATTATAGTAATAATCTCTTCGGTTTACCGAATAGACTACAATGCACTCAGCTGTAAATATGAGGACTATAGTCAAAGTAAGCAGAGATTTTTTTACACCAAGTTCTGCATGATAATCCACTGCATATATATACACTATAACCTGTGCAGCAACTAGTACTATCAGATAAAAAGCATTCATTTTCCTGAGAGGATAATCAAGGCCTTTCATCTTTTTGCTCTGAATAAGATAAGCAGGCAAAGCAAGAATAATTATAGTAAGAGATGTTGTAAGCAGGTAATACTCATTGTATTCGTTGTTAAACAGTCTGCAGACCGAATAATGTATCAGTTCATCAATGCAGCACACCGTCATATAGCATATCAGTGCGATAAGAAACTTTTTCTTTCCTTCAAGAAAATGTAATACAGATGATATTACCGTTACAGGCAGTGTAACTGCATTTATACTGAAAAACAAAAAAATGATCAGCTTAAAAGGATTTGTCCTCAGCAGTTCAGTTTTATATGCATCATCGTTCATCTTTGAAAGATCAAGCTCAAAATACGCAGGAATCGCTGTAAACGCAGCAGTCAGCAGAACTGCCACACCAACGGATGTCAGTATACTTCGTTTTCCTTTTCTGATCTCAAAATTGAAAATACCGCACATCATTATGATAAGCTTGATAGATTCAATAACAAAAGCGGCTGAAAATTCCGGTACAGTAGTGTACATTGATACTCACATCATCCTTGCATTATTTTTTATAAATTCCAGATAAGCAGTCCTGAAAGGCTGTATGCTTCTGCGTGCCACCGGAAAATCACTGCTGTATCCGGTCAGTTTCACTGACGACTTTCCCAAAGAGGCAACATGCTTCATCGAAACAAGAAGAGTCTTGTGTATTCTGAAGAATACCTCACTGTTCAGCTTCTCGCTCCAGTCTTTTAATGTTGCTGAAGCCGGATAATAATTCCCCCTTATATCATGAACATAGGTTCCCTCACCGGAAGACTCTATGTAAACAATATTATCGGTATATATTTCGGAAACTACTCCGCGGAACTCTGCAACTACTTTTTCCATTGACTTGCGGTTCGACATGGAATTGCCGAACGCCTCGTTGAATTTTTCATTGTCAACAGGTTTCTGAAGAAACCTGAAAGCTCTTACCTTAAATGCGTCATAAACATATTCTATATGGCTCGTAAGAAAGATAATATCTGCATCGGAGCCTTTTTCCCTGAGTTTCTCCGCGGTCTCAATACCACTCATCCCCGGCATTTCTATATCAAGAAAAATAATATCGTAACAGTGCTCACTGGCTGCAAGATCATTCCCGCAGGTGTACTCATCAACTTCCAGTCCGGCACTGGTTTCTGATATATATTTTTTTAACTGTTCTCTGAAAAATTTTTCATCATCACATACTGCAATCTTCATATTGTCCTCCCGGATATATAGCCTATTATAACACATCACTGATAATTTTGCAACAGAAGCCCGAAAATACGTGGATTGCGACGTAGTTTTAATGACACTTTGAAGTCCATCCTGACAAAAAACAAGTCTGTTAGAACTGTAATCTGATAAAATATTAAGAGGGCAAAGAACAGAAATTTCTTTACCCTCTCTGTGTTGTTTTATTAAACTGCCGGTCATTACTGAAGCGGGCTGATTCCGGTACTCTTATTTATTTTCGTACACAGCAACGATCTCTGAAGTGTACATTCTGTGCACCGGATCATTCTCATAGAACTTAAGAAGTGAAGAGTCAGTAAACTTATCCTTTTCAAGGTCCTGCGCATAAAGCTTGCGGCACACAAGTACAAGTCTTGCTTCCCCGAATGAAACCGTACCGTCGATTTCCACAGGAGTAATGCCTGTTTCCTTCGCCTTGTCATGATCACGTCCTGATTTTGATCCGCAGAAATTCAGCATTGGTCTGTATTTGTCGCTGTCAAAGAATGAAAATGTGATAAGATCATTCTTTTCAGAGAATTCAAAAGTATATCTGTTGTGTCTTATACCGCATGTAAACACCGGTTTTCCCCACATAATACCCATGCTGCCCCATGAAGCAGTCATTGTATTGTAATCAGAAACTGATGTTCCCGATGTGATAAGGAACCAGTCACGTCCGATAAGTTCAAAAGGGTTTACCTTAAGGCTTTCGATCGATGTTTTTACTAAGCTCATAATTTATATCCTCCGTTTTTATGATAGCATTCTCAGAGAAACGCTGATTATTCATAAATCGGCGTGGGAGCTCCGGGGTGAAGCCCGGCAAATCCCGCCTCCGGAAATCCGGCGAAGCCGGATTTCCGATTTTATCAGTGTTTCCTTAAATTATGTTATCATATTTTTATACCTTAGTCAAATAAAAAAGGCGGTCCTGCCGGGAAGCAGATCCGCCTGAATATTATCTGAAAACTGAAAGAAAAATCAGCCCTGTTCGCTGAATCCGTTTGTTACGAGATCAACAAGTGCCTCAACTGCAACAACTTCATCTGCGCCGTCAGCAATTATCTTGATAGATGTACCGCCAACGATACCGAGTGAAAGGATACCTAAAAGGCTCTTTGCATTAACTCTGCGTTCTTCCTTTTCGATCCAGATTGAAGATTTGAATTCGTTAGCCTTCTGGATGAAAAATGTTGCTGGTCTTGCGTGAAGTCCTACCTGGTTCTGTACCATTACTTCTTTTACAAACATTATAAACTCTCCTCATAAATATTTTGGTTTCATTTATTATAAAAGATTATGCAAAAGCATTCTCTGAACTGTCCAAGCTTTAATGCATGGCAGTAACATATCAATTACCTTTAACCCTATTATACCGTGTAAATCCGAAGTAGTCAACGCATAAAACTGCCTAAGAACGCTTTTGAACTGAATTTTCTATGTATTGATTATGCGTAAATTATTTATCAGTCCGGTTTTTGTCGATTTTAACTAAAATTTATTAAACACTAACAACATTGGTTACAATAATATATTCACATTCACGTCTTATCTGTTATTTCATGGCTTTTAATGTAATTTTCATACATATCCGGTCTGCGGTTTTTGGTGATTTCGATGCTCATTTTCAGTCTGTAATCATCGATATTTTTGTGATGTCCCGACAAAAGCACTTCCGGAACTTTCACACCGTGCCACTCCTCCGGTCTCGTATACTGAGGGTATTCCAGAAGGCCGTTAAAATGGCTTTCATCCTGATAGCACAGCTCATCCGACAGGACACCTTCGCACATTCTTGATACAGCATCTGCAACGACCAGCGCAGGCAGTTCACCGCCAGTGAGGACATAATCGCCTATGGATATCTCCTCGTCAACTATTTCATCAAGGACACGCTGGTCAACACCTTCGTAATGGCCGCAGATTATCAGAATATTCTCAAGAGCTGCAAGCTCTATCGCTCTTTTCTGAGTAAAAACGTTTCCCTTCGGTGACATGTATATGGTATGCGGTTTTCCGCCCATTTCCTGACACACTGCCTCATAGCAGTTGAAAATAGGATCTGCCTGCATCACCATGCCCATTCCGCCGCCGTAAGGCGTATCGTCTACTCTTCGGTGCTTATCCTTCGTGTAGTCACGTATGTTGCGGCACGCAATATCCACCGCACCTTTTTTTCTGGCACGTCCGATTATACTTTCAGCAAGAACTGACTCACACATTTCCGGAAACAGTGTAGCTATCTCAATTTTCATTATCAAAAAGCCCCTCTAACGGTCTTATAGTCATTTTCTTATTTTCAATATCAGTGGTAATAACCACATCTGCGATTGCAGGAACGAGATATTCCTTTTCCCCGTCCCTGATGGCATACACGTCATTTGCTCCGGTCTGAAAAACGTCTTTTATAGTGCCGTAAACCTTGCCTGTATCAGCATCCGAGACCTCAATTCCGATAAGGTCCTTTATAAAATAAGTGTCTTCATCCAGTTCAACGTCATCACGTGAAAGATAAAGGACTTTTTCCCTGAGCTTTTCAGCTTCCTCCACAGTATTTATACCGGCAAACTTTGCAATCACCATGTTTTTGAATACTCTGGCGTTTTCGACCTCAAGTTCCTTTTTGCCCTCGCGGTCAAGATAAAGATAATCGAATTCACAGAGAAAATCGGCACTGTCGCACCACGGCATTATTTTCACATCGCCTCTCAGGCCGTGAACATTAACTATTTTTCCAGCTTCAAGAAAATTGTCTGACATGATATACCACCCGTTTCTATCAAAAAAACTGCCAGATGTCCTGAACATTGATCTGGCAGTATTGTTTTCATGTTTAATTGTATTCTCTGAAATTATTCAATTTCAAGAAGAACCTTTGAATTGTTTCTTGCTGCACCTGCGCGTAATACAGTTCTGATAGCCTTTGCTATTCTGCCCTGCTTTCCGATAACACGACCCATGTCGTCCTGAGCTACGTGAAGATGATAAACAATAACACCCTCTTCATTAGGTGCGTCTTCTGATATAGTTATTTCCTGCTTGTTTTCAACAAGGCCTTCAACTATTGCTAAAAGCAGTTCTTTCATATCTTTTCTCCTTATTATTTACCGGTACTTAAAAATTACCGTCCCTCGTAAACGATCTGATCTTTAAGATACAGACTTGTCAGTCTGTATCAGAAAGATAAAATCAATTGATTAAGCCTGAGCGTTCTTGATAAGCTTCTTAACTGTTTCAGTTGGCTGTGCACCATTCTTGATCCACTTGTCAGCCTTTTCAGTGTCAATCTTAATAACGCTTGGTGTCTTAGTTGGATCATAGTATCCGATCTCTTCGATGAATCTGCCGTCTCTTGGGTATCTTGAATCAGCAACAACAACACGGTAGAAAGGAGCCTTCTTAGCACCGATTCTCTTTAATCTGATCTTTACTGCCATTTTGATTTCACCTCCGGAATAAGATTATACTTATATATTAATGCGTGTAGCAAAAATATCATTTTTTCGGCATGCCAGGTATTTTCATATCTGCAGGCATGTCAGGCATTTTATCGAGGTTCATTCCCGCAATGCGCTTTTTCATGCGCTTTGATGAGAACGGTCCTTTTCCTCTGCCGAAGCTGCCGAACTGCTTCATTACCTTCTGCATCTGTTCAAACTGCTTGAGCAGTCTGTTTACGTCTTCGACCTTCATACCGCTTCCGGCTGCAATTCTCTTCTTTCTGGAAGGATTGATTATTGAAGGCTTTGCACGTTCTGCAGGTGTCATCGATGTGATTATCGCATCGATACGCTGGAACTGACGTTCATCCACGTCAATATCCTTTACCTTGTCGCCCATACCCGGAAGCATTCCGAGAAGGCTCTTTATCGAACCCATCTTCTGGATCTGGAGAAGATAATTTCTTAAGTCCTCCATGTCGAAGGTGTTTTCAGTGAATTTCTTTGCAAGCTTTTCAGAATCCTTAAGGTCAACTGCACTTTCCGCTTTTTCAATAAGTGTAAGCACGTCGCCCATACCGAGGATTCGTGACGCCATTCTTTCAGGATGGAACTGCTCGAAATCATCAAGCTTTTCACCCATGCCGACAAACTTGATCGGCTTGCCTGTTACTGACAGTACAGAAAGCGCTGCACCGCCTCTTGTATCTGAATCGAGTTTTGACATGAGCACGCTGTCAATTCCTATTGCTTCATCAAAAGCTCCGGCAACATTGACTGCATCCTGACCTGTCATCGCATCGACTACAAGCATTATTTCATTCGGATTTGTTTCCTTTTTGATGTTTCTGAGCTCATCCATAAGCTCAGTATCTATATGGAGACGGCCGGCGGTATCGAGTATTACGATGTCGTGACCGTAGTCCTTAGCGTATTTTACAGCTTCTTTTGCTATCTTGACCGGATCGGTCTGACCCATTTCGAAGACCTTTACTTCAGCCTTTTCGCCGACGATCTTAAGCTGGTCGATAGCTGCAGGTCTGTAAATGTCGCAGGCAACAAGCATTGGTCTGTGTCCCTGTGACTTGAAGTATTTTGCGAGCTTTGCTGAATGAGTAGTCTTACCTGAACCCTGAAGGCCGCACATCATGATGATACACGGTGGTTTCGAAGGCATGTTTATTCTCGCATTGGAGTTGCCCATGAGGTTACAGAGTTCTTCATTTACGATCTTAACAACCATCTGTGCAGGTGTAAGACTCTTGAGAACGTCCTCGCCGACAGCTCTTTCCGAAACCTTTGCCACAAAGTCTTTTACTACCTTATAGCTTACGTCCGCTTCAAGGAGAGCAAGACGTACTTCCCGCATGGCCTCTTTTACATCAGCCTCTGTAAGTTTTCCACGTGACTTCAGACGTTTAAAAACGTTATTCAGTTTGTCAGATAAACCTTCAAATGCCATTTTCCGAAGAAGCCTCCCTTTTTATATTGATCAGCCGAAGAGCTCATCGCCTTCGTCCACTATTTTAAGTATTTTACCGGTGTACTCAGAAATATTTTTCTGGTAGCTGTACTTTTCACGGTATTCGGCAGTGCAGCTTCTGATCGCATTTATCATGTCGTGCATTACCTTTGTCTTTCTGAAAAGCCCCATTTTCTCTTCGAATTCGTCGAGATACTGCTCAGCGTGCTTAATTGCGTCGTGTACGCCCTGACGTGAAATGTTCTCGTTTTCAGCTATTTCAGAAAGTGACAGATCTTCATAGTAGTAAAGCTGCATGATATCGCGCTGCTTTTCTGTAAGAAGATCACCATAATAATCCAGAAGAACCGCATAATCAAGATTTTTTGCCATCTTTTTGCCTCCTCTGAACTAGTTTGTAAAGTTTTAAGCCTTTACAATTATAACTCTTTTGTCCTTGCTTGTCAATAGAGAATAAAATTTTTTCATAAAATATTTCATTAATATGCTCAAGGCAGTCTTATTTCATTACGCTTTCGTCCTGTCTGACAATATTTTGCCATCTGAGATCTCTATTATTCTATTACACTGCTCAGCTATTTTCATATCATGAGTAACTATTATTAATGTTATCCCTTTTTGATTTAAATCAAATAACAAGCTTATAATTTCCGACGATGTAACTGTATCCAGTGCTCCTGTAGGCTCATCAGCCAATATTATTGAAGGTTCATTTACTATAGCCCTCGCAATTGCTATTCGTTGCTTTTGTCCTCCTGAAAGCTGACTTACTTTTTGTTCAGCAATCATGTCCATACCAACTGATTTCAGCGCATTCATCACTTTTTGTTTCTTTCCGGATACTATTTTTGGGGAAAAATCAAGAGGAAGAATAACATTTTCAAATCCGCTGAACTCATCAATCAACGCAAAATCCTGCATAACAACCCCGATTTTATTTCTGATTTCACATGCTATACTATCATTACAATGCTCCACTTCTTTTTCATCAAGTTTATAGATTCCAGATTCAAAATTATCAATACAGGCTATTATATTTAGCAGCGTCGTTTTTCCAGCTCCCGACTTGCCAATAATAGCTACTAATTCTCCGTCGCTAATCTTTAAATCTATATTATTAAGCACTTTATGTTCATTCGACTTTCCTAAAAAGTATGTCTTATTTATATTTTTTAATTCAATCATGTAAATAACCTCAGTATGATTTCAAATTCTGAACAGGTGAATTCTTTTTTAGTATTCTTCGAGAAACAAGGAAAGAACATATGGCATACAGAATCATATTGGTCATGCAAACTGTCAATTGCTTAAAACCTAATGTTATATAACTATAATGCAGAAGTTCGAGATAATCAATCAGCCATATAAGCGAACAACAAAATCCCATTGATATTAAAGCCGTAATCACCGATGAAAGCACGCTATATATTATACAACTATTCCACTTAAGACCACATATATAGAAAATCGAATAAGTTCTTAACTGATTCTTCATTATTAGCGCATTAGCACTTACTATAGTAGTAATTGTCAAAACAGATATACATATAACTAAAGGAAGTAAAACGACCAGCCTTTTTCTTATATTTTCAATACTGTTCTCCTTTATAGTATCATAGGATATCAATAATGATTTATTCAGTTTCATCAATGTTTTCTCATTATACTCTTTACTCTCAGTTGGAATATCAGACTTATATCTTAAAAACACTGGTCCGTTCATTTGCGTTATTACGGGTTTATCCAGCAGACTTTTCTGATTAAATATGAATAATGTTTTTTCTTCAATATCAAAATTGTAATTAACAAATAAATCCTGGGAACTTATTTCTTCTTTTTGTCTTGTCAAAGCACCAATTATCTTTGAATTCTGACTCATGACACCAACTATCTTAGCTTTGATTTCATTGCCAAAGCTGTCAAAAGTCACTTCATCTCCTGTCCTGAAGCCTGCATTGTTATCTGAAACAACAACCTGAACAAAATTCTCCTGATCTTTATTCAGGTCAAACCATTCACCATCTTTCATTTCAGGGGTGTACCAGTTAATAATATCATCATCATAGCTGATCGCATTTAAATCAGTCTCATTATAGGAGAGCCATACAGAATATGTACCAGAAATATTATCAGTATCTTTCACCAAATTCTGAAATTCTTCTTTCTGCCTTATTGTTTTTTTATCTTCAGGATTCTGACCATGATCAATAAAGGCATATGCTCCATTATTGTTTAATTCTTTTTTTAGTGGATTATACGTAGAATAAAACGAACATATAGTTGATGTCAAACTAATAAGAAGAAAAAATACGATTGCGATCTGTAATCCAACAAGAATATTAAGCTTATAATTCATTTTGAAACTTCGAACGATAATCTTCAGACTCATACAATTACACTCCGCAGCGCTTAATACTATGTTTCAGGCAATTGTGGTATATCATCATCGTAAGGCCGCACATAGATACAATTAAATAAATAAAAAACATCATTATAAAATCCTTCAACTCAAATCTATAGTAATCTAATTCGAGTAAATTTTTGTTACGCAATACAATTGATAAAAAAACAACAGAGCCAACGATATAACTAGGTATCATTACAATCATACATTCCTCCAGATAAATTTTTAAAGCCATTATTTTTTTACAACCGCACAATCTGTATATAAGAAGACTTTTTTTACGTTTGCTTAACAAATAACTGTAAATAACTGAAAAACTAATTGCAGAAAAAGTGCACAGCATAACAGCAACAATTATCAAAGTATTACTATAAGCTATGCCATCTATATCCGGAAATTCCAAGTCCGGAATATCTGCAATTTCTTCAAAACTGTTATTGATTATTTCACTTATATCATCATACATGCTTCGAGTTAAAGCACTTGAAAAATCCATTGCTATTGCATCAATTATTATATCATCATTTAAAGAATTAACAGGAACCAAAAGCGGTTCTAATTTTTCCATACCTATTAATTCGTATTTCTTCCCCATAAATTGCAAATGAGTTTCATCAATCATAAGCTTATTATAAATACTGTTTTCTCCAAAACCTCTGTCATCATGTATTAATGCGACGCATTCGCCGTTGATTTCCTGCTGGTCAGAAAAATATACTCCCGACGTGAAATTGCCCCACTTACGAAGGTTTTCTTCAAACAAGTGACATGGAACAATGCAATCATTTTTAATGCAAAAACGTACAGACACCCCGCCTCTATCATAAGGAATATCTGTACATTCAAACTGAGCATAATACATTGTAACTGAATCATTGATACGATCTGGAAATGACATAAACATTTCTTTAATACTCCCTATTGTCGCATAACAATTTTCATTATTATGCAATCTTATCATTATTTCATTTACATCTGTTTCTATATCATTTTTCATTTTACTGTAATTTTGATATACTGCTGCAGAATAATTGATAACCAGTGATGACACTACTGCACAAATAACCAGTAAAAATAAAGTGAGCTTATCCTCTTTCCAAAACGTTCTGATATTTTTTAATGCGTACTTCAATTTCTTCACCTTGTTATTACTAATAAAACCTGTTGTTTACAAATCGCATTTAGAAGAAAAGCAGGACATAGTCCTGCTTTTCAATAAAACGTTGGCTTAATCAGTATTTCTTTATCAAATTCAATTCCACATATAGCCTGTATCAAATTCCACCAGTGGTGAACCATATGGTACATTGGTCGAATACAACACTCCAAAAAAGCGATATTTCGACGCTCCGCTTATAGAACCGCTCTTTTCAACTATTTCATTGCTGGCAAGCACCTTATCAGCACCGGTACAATCAATATACTGACCAGAAGCTGTGTACCCTTCTATTCTCACCAGTCCATATTTACTTGAACTTGTTGTATTTCTTAATCCGACATATGGAGTTGAACCGTCGAATCCATATAAAAAATACGCATAATGCTGATCATCAGCATAACCGTGAATCGCAGCTTTGATTTTGGGCAAAAATACAGCTGCATTCAACATAACCAACACCAGTGATGTTCCCAAAAGCCCTTTTAAAATCTTTGTTTTCATAGCATACCTCACCTATTTTTTATTTCTAATGAAAACTTTTACAGTTTTCACTTGTTATAAAAATTATATCATTTATCGTTTTTGATGTCAATACGCTGTGCTTATAGAAAATATTTATATCATATTTCATTACCATTTCAAGCGAAACGTTTTTTGATTCCCAACTAATCCTTGAATATCAACTTATACTACTTTCAGTGAGTTTACTCTGCATCCGCTTCAAGCCAGATCTCCGTACCGTCAGAAGTTTTCAGGGGAGCTTCCGGATCAAAGATCACGTTTTCGCGTGTTTCAGCCGTTTTGCCTGTTTCTTTGTCAATAACATCGCAGTCCATTCTGTCCTCTTCAATGTTGTAATGATAAACCGCCAGCTCATCATTTTCATCAACATTTATGTAATCAACAAACGTTTCCTCGGCTGTTACATCGGCAGTATAAACGGGCTTAAGGTCCGCATCAAATTTCTGAATGTTCTTTTTTCCGTCCTGACCGTTGCAGAGAACATAAATGTTTCCTTCTTTGTCAGTCGCCATGCCCCAGCCGCCCTGGATCTCAGTTTCCGAATATGTTTTGTCGGTCCAGTTATATTTATAGAGTGTCATTCCCAGAGTCATACCCACGATCGTATTTTCAGCCTGCATCAACGGCGGATCAACGTCATTGAACTTTACCGGACAGTCCGGAAGCTCAATGATCTCACGGCTTTCCGGATCTTCCGGCGGTATAACTGCTACACTTGCTTTTCCGTCAAGGGATTCGCAGAACACGTAAATCTTATCATTATAGACATCATAATAAGGCGGAAGCGTGTCGATCTCACCGAGGTCCGTTTTATATGTCCTGTCTCCCGCATGAAGATCAAACTCAAAGCTTTTATAGCCGTAGAAAGCCGAATCCTCATTTTCTCCGTCATCCGTTGCAGACTCTTCCGCTTCCGTAACTTTCACTTCAGAAGCGCCGTTATCAGCTGCACTGTCATTTATTACAGTAGTTGTACTTCCGCTGTTTCCGCACCCGCAGAGCATAACTGCAGCAGCCGCACAGAACGATAATAATACTGAAATTCTTTTCATTATAAAAACTCCTGACTCTGAATAAGTATGGCCTTTTGTTTCACGTAACAATCCTACTCTAAAGTATAGCTTATTCCGGCGAATTTGGCAATAGTCATATAAAAACTGAATAACCGCTCCGTTTTCAACCCGCATTCGGGCAGAATGCGGGTTTTTGAGTTGGCTGCCTCCGGCAGTCCACCAGGAAAGCGCCCCTGCTTGTTTAGAGCAGGGGCGCCTCCTAAGGAAATAAATATGAGAAAAACAGTGTTGGTAAATGTCATTAAAGGAATCACATATCTTTATCTGAATTTATCGATCTTGTGTGAGATAAACTGTTTGAGTGTTGCGAGGTCTGTAAGATCCACAATACCGTCACCTGTTACATCTATACTCGAGATCTGTGCATCTGTGAGGTTTATTTCACCTAAAAGATACAGTGCAAGTGTTGTAAGATCTGAAATATCTATTGTTCCGCTGCCGTCAGCGTCTCCGATGGCATGTACAGGTACAGGCGGCGGAGTCTGTGCAGTTACTGCCGCAGTTGTTACAGGCGGTGCCGTAGTCTCAGAAACGGCTGTTGTTACAGGCGCTGCTGTCGTTGTTAAAGAAACTGCAGGCGTTGTTACTGATGCAGGTGCAGCTGTTGTTGTCTGAGGAACCGGTGTAGTTACTGATGCTGCTGTTGTTACCGGCGCTGCTGTTTCTGCAGGTGCAGTAGTTTCAGAAGGTACCGTCTGTTCAGTAACTGACGTTGTCTGAGGTGCTATGGTCGTTTCCGGAACTGTTGTCACTTCAGGAGCCTTTGTTTCTTCTGTTATGCCTGTTTCGGATACCGGAGCTGCCGGCTCTGTAACAGCTGCAGAAGCTGTTGTTTCCTGCGGAGCCTGTGTGTCCATCGGTAAATATGCATTGTTCAGAACAAGTGCATAGCATGAAGATTTGTCAAGTTCGATCTGCAGGCCGCCCTTTGAATCGACCATTGCTGTATCCATCTTGTCCATCTTTGCACCGGTGCTGTCATAGCTGTAAAGCTCTGCTATACTGTTGCTGAACTGCGAACCGAGAAGGTAGTTTATATTTGCCTTAAGTCCGAAAAGTCCTTCGTGCTGAAGATCCAGTTCAACCACTGAGCTGTTCTTTCTTGCAACCTTTGCGATCATATTCTCAGGTATCAGTCCCTGGTCTTTTCTGATCTCAAGATTAAGATCTCCTGTCTCTTCCGGTTTTACGTTCTTTCCTTTTATATCCCAGCTGTAATCGCCAAGATCAAAAGTGAGTGTTATATCGCGGTTTCTCATTGCGTTTATAGCTTCTGCAGGAAGAACTGTCTCCTCCCTGAAATCAAAGCTTCTTGAACTGCCGTCAGGCATTGAGTTTATTATATCGACGAGACTTTCGATAAATGAATACTTTTTAGTTTCATCGATCCCTGCATCTGCGATGCTCATAATTTCATAGAATGTGCCGCTGTCTTCCGGTTTCTGCTTGATCACGGCATATATTTTACCGTCATTCAGCTTAAGTCCGTAAACATATCCGTTCGTCTCGTAAGGATTGATGTAGTTTCCGACCGCCATTTTTTCCGAACCGTCAAGGTTCATCACATAAAGCTGTGTCGGGCTGTTGTAGTAGACCTTGTCGCCTGCTACCACAAGACTGATGTATTTTCCGTCCCAGTAAGCCGAATACTGTCCCCACACGTACCATTTCTCTTCGCAGAGACTTATCCATGTGTCGACCGCACCGGTGGATTCTGTATATCTGCTGTATTCACCGTTTTTGTTTACAAAATACCACTGATCACCGCGTGTGAATATTTCAGTAGTAACTGTCTGCCAGAATGCGTTGTCATACTTTTCTGAAGTTGCCTTTATACCCTTGCTGTTCCAGTCAGTATGTGCCCTGTTTCTTCCTGCTTCAGGTTTTGCCGCTGCAAAAGCCTTGTCTGAAAGGAGAAAATAACCGTGACCGGATCTGCCTATTGAATCAGGTACAGGATCATCCCATGTTACATCGGCATGATACCATTCGCCGTCTATGTTTACAAGGTTCCATGCATGGTTCATCGCATCGCTGACTACCATTATTGAAGATATGCCCACTCTTTCAAGAAGCATGTTGTATGCCTGGGAATAACCCTCGCACACGCCGTTGCCGAATACGAGTATGTCATATGCTGTATATCCCTCATATCCGTCAGGCAGGGTATTTCCGAGGTCATATGTTGTATTCAGCACAAGATAGTCATGAAGCACAAGCGCCTTCTGAAGCTCTGTCATTCCCGGAGTGATGTTTTCTTCAATTATTCTGTCTATTTTATCATACACTTCATTACGGAGAGCATCCGCTTCTTCCTTGGTATTTGTGTACTTTATCTTAATGCCGCTTACCACATACGCACCGTCATTTCCCGGAGCCAGCTGTATCTGCATTGAAGATTCATACTGAACGCTGAACATGTCAGGTACTTTTCTCAGATAGGATATCGTATCGGTTATCCTTTTTATACTGTCGGCCTTGTTCTGCTCGGTATCGACCTTAAGTCCGAATTTTTTTATGTCTATGGTTGAGCTGTAATCGCGAAGGCCCTGCTCTATCGTTTCGCTCAGACTGGAAATCGTATCATCAGATTCTGCCAGAACGACCGACACTGCAGGAGCTGCAAAATTGATTGCCATAGCAGCAGAAATAAAGCTGCTTAATAATTTTGCAAATTTTTTCATTGTAATTCCTCCTGTTCACTGTCTTTATTCTCATACTCTGTGGTCACAGATCAGAAAAGGCCGGTACTTCTGGTACCAGCCTCTGTTTCCAGTCTGAACTTCCTTCCCTCAGTAAGTTCAAAGATCGTGCAGCTGGCTGTCATACCATTCTGTCTGGTTTAGACCCGTTAGCTTTGCGTCGCTGCCTTTCGGCAGGTTTGCCAAATTATTCGGTGTACCGGCCTCCTGCCGGTATTTCCCGTTTTCTCACCGGAACGTTAACATCCGGTGTTTCCCATATATATAGTATAGCACTTCAGTCACTTGTTGTCAATATTATATATATTATTATCCGCCATTTGAAGCATTTTCGTATATATGCATACTTAAGACCATCTTCATATAAGCATTTTCACGTATAAAAATCATACACGAGCCACGTATTCTCCTGCTTCGGAAACCACGGCCGGATCAGAGCCATTCCGTTTTTTTCGTATAAAGAGAAAACGCCCCTGCTCTTGTGGAGCAGGGACGTTTCCCAAGGAAATATGAGAAAAACACTATTTGTTTGAAAATGTCTTTATAGTTTCCTTATCAGAAGCGATCGATCTTGTGTGCCAGGAACTGCTTCATTGTAGCGAGATCTGCGAGATCCACTAAGCCGTCACCTGTTACATCCGCGATCTTAAGCTGTACATCTGAGAATGAACCTTCACCTAAAAGGTAGAGTGCAAGTGTTGTAAGATCTGAAAGATCCACTTTGCCGCTGCCGTCGAGGTCGCCTGTAGCTGTTTTATTGAATTCTTCAGGTTCAGATGCAGCTGTGATCTCTGTTGTTTCAGTAACTGCAGGTACTTCAGCTGCTGTTTCCGCAGGATCTGCAACTTCAACTGCTGATGTGATCTCAGCTGTTGTCTCAGAAGCTTTTGTTTCGGAAACTGCTGTTTCGGAAACTGCTGTTTCGGAAGCTGCTGTTTTGGAAACTGCTGTTTCTGCAGGAGATGCTGTAACTTCAGAAGTCATTGCTTCTGTCAGGGCCGGAGCCTCAGCTGTTGTTTCAGCTGGTACCTCTTCCTGAGGCGGCTTAACCGGAGCCTGTATTATAGGGTCTTCAGGAGCCTGAAGGTCCCACAATACCAGTGCGTAGCTTGCAGACTGATCAAGGTCCATCTGAAGTTTGCCGTTTGAATCGACCATCGATGTATTGACCTTGTCCATTCTGGATCCAAGCCGGTCGTAACTGTAGAGAACAGCGACATTGTTTATGTACTGTGCTCCCAGTGCGTAGTTTATGCTGGCCTTCAGACCAAAGTCGCCTTCGTGCTGAAGATCCAGTTCAATAACTGATTTGCGTTTATCAGCGATTGACGATAACATTTCCTCAGGGATAGTTCCCTGGTCTTTCTTTATTTCAAGATTAAGATCATTTGCCTTTTCAGCAGTTACATCTTTACCCTTTATGTTCCAGCTATAATCGCCGAGGTCAAGGGAAATTCTGATGTTTCTGTTTCTCATTGCATCGATGGCTGCTGCCGGAAGGATGCTTTCTGTATCTCTGAAATCAAAGTTTGCTGATGAACCGTCTTCCATTTTATTTATGGAATCAACGATCGTATCGATAATGCTTACTTTCTTCTCAAAGCGTACATCAAGAGCTTCATACAGTGTTCCTTCATCTGAAGGTTCCTGCTTGATAACTGCGTATACTGTATTTCCGTCAAGTTTCAGGCCGTAAACATATCCGTTTGTATCATATGGATTTACATAGCACTGACTTTCCTTTTCGGAACCGTCAAGATTCATCTTGTAAATGTTTGTCGGCGAATTGTAGTAAACCTTGTCACCTGAAATGATCAGGCTTACATATTTGCCTTCCCAGTATGCTGAATACTGTCCCCACACGTACCAGCGCTCGTCACCGAGGCTTACGAATTTATCAACTTCGCCTGTGGATTCTGTATATCTGCTGTATTCACCTTTGTTATCGACGAAGTACCACTGGTCTCCGCGTGTGAATATCTCAGTGCCTACTGTCTGCCAGAAAGCGTGATCGTATTTTTTCGAAGTGGCTTCAATACCCTTGCTGTCCCACTTGTCATGAATATAATTTCTTCCCGCTTCCGGATTGGCTTTTCTGATCTCATCATCTGAGAGCATGAAGTATTTATGATTAACTCTGCCCTTGGCATCAGGAACCGGATCATCCCATGTAGAATCAACGTGATACCATTCATTATCAATGTTTACAAGATTCCACGCATGATTCATGTCGTAGCTTGTTACCATTATGGATGAAATTCCGACCTTGTCAAGAAGCATGTTGTATGCCTGTGCATAACCTTCGCAGACGCCGTTTTCGCATATGAGAATATCGTATGCAGATGAACCGCCGTCTCTGTCAGGCAGTGTTCCTTCAGTATCGTACACCGTATTAAGTACGAGATAATCATGAAGGTTAAGTGCTTTCTGAAGTTCGGTCATTCCCGGCGTTACTGTTTCACTGACTACAGCGTCTATCTTTGCATTCAGCTCTGTCATAAGAGCCTCTGCTTCTTCGCGTGTATTGGTATAGCTGAATTTGACCTGTCCGAGGATCAGGTTTCCGTCTGCTGCGTATACAGGCTGGATCGAAATATGATCTTCAAAGCCTATGCAGAACATTTCAGGCATCTTTCTTACATAACCGAGAACCTCGCTCAATCTCGAAAGATTGTCCTGATCCGGAGCCATTTCAAACTTACTTATGTCAATGGCCGTTTCGTAATTCTGCAGTCCCGTTTTCAGCGTTTCGCTCAGGCTCGCGATCGTGTCATCCGACGAAGCCAGAACAAAGAGCGGCGGAGCTGCAAAATTGACAGCAACGGCGGCCGACAAAAGGCCGCTCATAAATTTTGCAAATCCTTTTTTCATAGTGAATCCTCCATTTCCCTGATTCTACTCATTAAATTAACATCAAAAATTAATAAAAGGCTGATACTTATGGTATCAGCCTTTTTTTCCAACCATAAACGTCCGTTCTTAAAGGTCGTTTAAAAATTGTGCAGCTGGCTGTCATACCCTTTTTATTCGGTTTAGACCCGTTAGCTTTGCGTCCCTGCCTTTCAGCAGGTTTGCCCAATAATTAAATTTTTCTATTATATTCAGTGAGTAGTGAATTGAAAAGTCAGATCATTATGAATCATATGCGAAAATTTTAGTACGACGGAGGAGTAAGATGTTAGCAGATGTTTAGGTCAGATGAAAATAAATATGTGAGCCTTTTTGGAGGCCCGTGATTTATCTTCTGTACACAGTATAGCACTGTGGAATACCGTTGTCAATAGTTAATATAAATTTTTCGTATTCATACTTCCGATTTGTAGATATGCACACTTAAGACGAGAATTCTGTATGCAAAATACCGTCTGAATTTTTAACCTGGATTAAAAATATGATTAGAGCCCGTAAAACCGGCGTTACACTATTTATATTATAACAGATTAATTCACTTTAATTTGTGCACATAAAACTATTGAATTCAGGCTTTAATTCGTGTATAATTGTATGTATAGTGATTTTATACATATCACAGATTATAATTAACCGGTATCGCATGTTATCTATCAGATTGACTAAAACACATCAGTCTGTATTTTAGTCAGGGGGAAACAGACATAAAGGGCCGGAGAACGGAGAAAAAAGATGAAAAAGATGACCAGGGATTATATCAGACAGGAACTTGAAAAAGTCCTGAAGACTGACTACAACATCACACCGAATGATGCTTCCGACGCTCAGGTGTACAATGCACTTTCTACTATTGTAATGCATTATCTGAGTGAAAAGAGAAACAGCTTCAACAACAAGATCAACTCAGAGGGAAAGAAGCAGGTATACTACCTCTCAATGGAATTCCTTATGGGACGTTCGCTCAAGACAAGCCTTTACAATCTCGAGATCGTTGAGGATGTAAGAAGCATTCTCAAGGAATACAAGATCAACCTCGATAAAATATATGAAAACGAGCCGGATGCCGGCCTCGGAAACGGTGGCCTCGGAAGACTTGCAGCCTGCTACCTCGATGCCATGGCTACACAGTGCATTCCTGCCATGGGCTACTCGATCTGCTACGAATACGGTATTTTCAAGCAGAAGATCGACGAAGGCTGGCAGACCGAGCTTCCTGACAACTGGATGCCGGGCGGTGACGTATGGCTCGACCCTAAACCGGAAAAGGCTATCGAAGTTCACTTCGAGGGCGAACTCCACGAATACTGGGACAGCCAGTACCACCACATCTCACACCAGAACTACAGCACAGTTATCGCCGTTCCGTGTGACATGTACGTTTCAGGCTACGACAGCGAAGGCGTTTCGGTTCTGAGACTCTGGACCGCAAAGTCACCAAGCTTCGACATGGCAATGTTCAACCAGGGTGACTACGCAAAGGCACTCGGACAAAACAGCATCGCAAACGCTATCTCAAAGGTTCTTTATCCTAACGACAACCACCTCGAAGGCAAGTCCCTCCGACTCAGACAGCAGTACTTCCTCTGCGCAGCTTCGATCGGCGACATCGTTACAAACCACATGTCCGTTTACGGAACACTGGAAAACCTTCACGACAAGGTAGCCATCCACATCAACGACACACATCCTACCCTCGCAATTCCGGAACTCATGAGAATTCTCCTCGATGACTGCGGATACACCTGGGACAAGGCATGGCATATCACAAAGAACACATTTGCATACACAAACCACACTGTAATGGCTGAAGCCCTTGAAAAGTGGGATGTAAACCTCCTCAAGAGCATCGTTCCGAGAATCTTCTCCATTATAGTTGAGATCAACAACAGATACTGCGCAAAGATCGCAAGCCTTACAGAAAACAACTACGACAAGACAAGCCGTATGTCCATCATAAAGAACAACACCGTCCACACTGCTACTCTCTGCGTTGCAACAGCACACAGCGTAAACGGTGTTTCCAAGCTCCATTCCGAGATCATCAAGACAGATGTTTTTGCCGATGAGCATCAGCTTTATCCGTACAAATTCAAGAACGTTACAAACGGTATCGCGTACAGACGCTGGCTCTACCAGTCAAATCCGGGTCTTACAAAGCTTCTCCGTGACAAGATCGGTTCAAGCTTCCTTAAGGACGGCAGCGAGCTCAGCAAGTTCACACTCTTCAAGGATGACAAGTCCGTTCTCGACGAGCTTGCAAAGGTAAAACGTGAAAACAAGGAAAACTTCCTTAAGTACTGCAAGAACTACTGCAACCTCGACTTCAAGATCGATCCTGACAGCATCTTCGACGTTCAGGTAAAGAGACTCCACGAATACAAGCGTCAGCACCTCAATGCACTCAACATCATCGCTGACTACAACTATCTCCTCGAACATCCTGATGCCGACTTCACACCTAAGACATACATCTTTGCAGCGAAGGCAGCTCCTGGCTACTATCTTGCAAAGCAGATCATCAAGATGATCTGGAGCATTTCACAGGAACTCAGAAAAGATCCTAAGATATCTGAAAAGCTCAATGTATACTTCCTCGAAGACTACAAGGTAACTCTTTCCGAAATACTTATGCCGGCAAGTGATATTTCCGAACAGATCTCACTGGCAGGTACTGAGGCATCCGGTACAGGTAACATGAAGCTCATGCTCAACGGTGCGATCACACTCGGTACTCTCGACGGTGCAAACATCGAGATCAAGGAAGCTGTAGGCGATGACAACATCATCATCTTCGGTATGAACGCAGCTGAAGTTGCAGCAAAGAAGCATGAAGGATACAATCCGAAGAGCTACTTCGAGTCTGACAACACGATCAAGATGGCTGTCAACCGCCTGTACAAGGGCATAAACGGCTGTGCGTTCAACGAGATTGCAAACTCACTCGTAAACTCTGATCCGTACATGGTACTTGCTGACTTCGAATCATACCGTGAAGCTCAGAAGCGTTCAACAGAACTTTACAACGACAAGTACACATGGCTTAAGATGTCTCTCTGCAACATTGCAGGTGCAGGTATATTCTCAGCTGACAGAGCTGTTAATGAATATGCAAGAAACATCTGGGGACTTAATAAATAATTATATTTTTCAGCACAAAAAGCACCGTAAAGATGAAGAATGATCTTTACGGTGCTTTATTTTTGATTAATATGTTTTACGCATCTGCGGTACCGCCGTCACGGTGCAGAAGCTTTTTTGCTGTCTGGATAAGCGAAGGTGCATTTACTGCGCACGCTGCAAGGAACCCGATAAAGAGCCATACTTTCATGAACGGCGCATCAATGAGTATGATAACGGCCATGAAAAGAATGATTCCGGAATTGATAACAAGCTTTTCCCATTCAACCTTGTAGCCCACCAGAGCGCGGGTATCCTTAAGTCTGATAAAAAAGCAGACAACGTAAGCAGTCATGGTAGCAAAAGCCGCGCCCTGAACGCCTACTATCGGAATAAGAACAAGGTTCAGAAGAATATTTGTTATCGCAGCTATGCCGCTGGTATAAAATGATTTATCATTTCTTCCGGTTGCATTGTAAATTCCGCTTAAGAAGTTGCAGAAGCTCTGCATGAGTGACGCAATGATAAGGAACGGAGCCATTTTATATGATTCCCAGAAGCTTTCACCGGTAAGCAGTTTCGTAAGCCACTGAATGAGCATCATTATTCCGGCCGATCCCACAAACATCATCGCTGAGTACGCACTCATGACCTTGCTGTAGTACTGACGGTATTCATCCGTACCGTACTGTGTTATGGCCGACATCTGCCATGCTCTGAAGAATATTACCGAAACAAATGATATCAGTGCCGGTATTTTATAGGCACAGGCATAAAGACCGTTTATATCTTCTCCCTGAAATTTCGAAACAAAGAACAGATCTGAGGAGCTTACCACCCACCAGAGTACTGCAGTCGGAATAAGCGGTGCACTGTAGCGGCACATCTTAACCCTGAGTTCATGATCATATTCGGATAATCTGAAATCCTTTCGGATGTTTCCGAAATAAGTAAGGAATAATATCGACAGCAGGTCTGACATGACAATACTGAGTATGTATCCGGCAATATCAAGTTTGAACACCACAATGAACAGCAGCGTAAACAGTACAAGCGACACTGACGAAAGCAGACTGTCGACCGTATAAAGCTTGATGTAATCCTTGGCTTTAAGATGCTGCTGCTGGATCCACCTGAATTCCGAAGTAAACATAAAGGCCATCATAAGTCCCGTATACTGCCTGAACCCGGATATCGCCGCAACTATCGCAAGAACTATCATTCCGGCAGCCATGCTCATGAGTGAAAATGAAACAGCTGTGGTATACACTTTTTTTCTGGAAAGCGTTTTGTCAAGACCAAAGCGAAGCACACTGTCTGCCAGACTGAGCGACGCAACAGGTCCGATCAGGTTTATAAGAGTCCGTATTTTTTCTCCGACTGAGTAAGAATCTTCCGCCATATACGACGTAACAAGCTTCAGGATCAGAACGCTGAGTATCTTCGAACTGAATGAACCAAGCGAAAAGATAAATGTATCAGATACGAGTTTTTTATATCTGTCCAAATTTCTCCCCCGTTTCTTAAAAAATAAAATACACTTCTATTATATCAGACATTTTCAGAAAAATAAATACTTTTGCGCAAAATATAGCAAAAGTGATGCCGGCAGCTCGGAATTTTCATGAGGCGTACAAGGTAGTTGTCGTCCGTTGGACGACAACTGCTATTATAATTGGCAGCCAAAGGCTGCCCACCTTTTCTGAAAATGTGGTGACTGCGGCACAATTGAATAATGGCATCTGTCTATTTATAAAATCATCCGCAAAACATATAATAATGCGGATGATTTTGTTAAACTTACTTATTGACTTTTACGTGAATATGATATATAATTTAGAAAAACATCCGCAAAACTTATTAAACTGCGGATATTTTATCTAAAGTGAAAGGAGAACAGAATGAAAAGCCGTTCAGAGTGCCTTAAAGAATTGGGATCAGATTATATGATTCAAAAGAAAATAAGTTCAGGCGAACTTTTTAAAGTTGGTAAAGCTGTTTATTCCGAAGATAAATATGTACCTGAAATAGCAGTACTGTCATTTTTATATCCTAATGCAGTTATAACGATGCGAAATGCGTTTTACATTTATGGTTTAACTGATGTGATACCGGATGATTATGATCTTGCAACTGATCGAAATGCTGCCAAGATAAAAAACGAGCATGTTAAACAGTATTTTTATCCTGTGAACTTCTTTAATCAGGGAATAGTTCAGATTGAATATAAAGGATATCCGGTGCGTATTTACAGCAAAGAACGTATGCTTGTAGAATTGCTCAGATATAAAAACAAACTTCCTTACGATTATTACAAGGAAGTTCTTCTGAATTACAGAAAGTTGATTCTGCAGCTTGATATTCAGGCTGTTCAGGATTATACAATGAACGCACCGAAAAGCTCAAAAATAATGGAAACACTTCAGTCTGAAGTATTGTGATAAAGATAGCACGCCGCAGGCGTTCCTTTCCTGAAGCAGGTGGTGCCTGCGGCACTATTTACATAAACTAACCCCCGGCATCTGAAATTCACTCAGATGCCGGGGGTATCGTTATATTCTGACTTATTAGTCTTCTGACTGGGCAACTTCCTTTATGCACTGCCAGGCTTCTGTAAGGAGTTCGAGATTCCAGGAAGCGTTTGCAGGGCTTGTTGACGGAAGGCAGACTGCAGGACGGTTCGTAACCGGACGGGTATACTTAGTGTAGTACTGGAAAGCCGTTTTTCCGTTTACGTAGATCGCGTGTATATCTGACTGTGCAAGTATTATGTTAATATCATTCGGTGTGACATTTTTTATGCTGGCATCAGCTGAGCCTTCTATTTCGCAGGATGCTATAACATCCCATAAGGCTATGTGATTTCTTAAAAGGAACGCCTTCTTTTCTTCGGGCGTCTGCGGAATATCCTCTTCAAATATGGAAGAAACCACTTTCCAGAAACGGTTTCTTGGATGCCCGTAGAAAAAGCCTGCTTCCCTCGACTTTACCGACGGAAAGCTTCCGAGAATGAGTATTCTCGATGCCTTATCGTATACCGGTTCGATCGGATGAGTTATCATAATAAAATCCCCCTTGTAAGTTGTATTTTTGTTTTAGAAAAAACTGATCAGGTTGTCAATCAGCCGACAAAATAGCATGCATTGACCCAGCAGTATCCGTCTGGCGAATCAGCATCCGTAATTTTATACCACTGCTCTCCGTGTGAATAGCAGAATTCTGTTGCAGTGACTTTAATATCCTCCTCGATCATTTTAAACGGATCCTCTGCATCGAATTCCATAATAAATGAATCGTTATAACAGCCGGCTCCGCCGAACGACTTACCCATAAGTGTGAGTTCCATCGATGCCGGCATATCGGTGATCGGTATGTATTTTGAATTAAATGAATATGACGGATATGCATGGCTTAAAACTTTGTCTCTTATCCAGCCGTAATACCTGCCGTCTGCGTCCCAGCACTCGTACCACCATTCTCCGTGTGACTGACACTTTGTTCTTGCAATAAGTCTGCGGTATTCTGTTATATGATCAGTTATTTCAGTTTCCGGATTTTCTGATGTTTCTGAAATATATTCATCTGAATACACAAATATATCATCTCTGTTATAACCATACGCATACAATTCCACCGGACGTTCGTCAAGGAAAAGGAATTGATGCTTTTCATAAAACGCATACTCTTCTTCATTAAAATCCGGCTTTACATTTCCGGATGGTATCCAGCCATAATAATGATCCTCATCGCGGCATTCAAACCATAGTATTCCGTGGGAACTGCAGATGTGTGTGATCTCTACCGGTGTGTCAGCACTTACCTGCAGATAAACCTCCTCAGGACCGTAGTCTGTCACATAGTTTGCCTTGTAACTGTTTACAGCATCATCATTTCCGGCGCTGACTACAGCATTTTTCTGCCATTTGCGATCCATTACTTCTGCCTTATTCGGAATAATATACTTCATATTCAGCTTTTCAAAATCTATATCCTCCGTATAGAATTTCGCATCGTCATCATACAGGAACACTGTTCCACCGTCAAGATTTATATAAGCGATACTGTAATCGTGTCCGTCATATTTTTTAAATTTCTCTCCGAACACATCTGATTTCTCTATTGGCTCAAGCGTTTCAGGATCAAACATATAGGTAGTCAGTATATTATCAAAATCCGCCGTATCAAAGATGAATACTGTAACCGCATTTATATCTGTATCTATTACTGCTTTGCGGAATACAAGCCGTTCCTCTCCGACAGTTACATGCACATGATTTTCATCCAGTTTTCCGATTTCCGGATAATCCTTCGCATAAAGCACCTTCGTTTTTTCCAGAGCTTTTTCCTTAAGCTGTTTTATCGTACTGATTTCTTCCTGAGTATTCTTATCAAAGTACTTTGTATTCATTGTTTCAGGCATTTCACTAATAAGTAAATCCCTGCCGCTGTTTTTATCAAATATTTTCACGTAACCTTTTTTATAATCGACATTCATCAGAACGCCGGATTCATTATACTCTTCAAAGTCTTCTCCGAAAATATCGGATAACTGCAGTCTGTCCAGCGTTTCAGGATCGTACCAGTACTGGTGAGCTTTATCTATCGATGCCACATTGAGATGCAGCTCGTAAACATTCAGGCTGAACTCTGACTTAGTTTCTTCAGGTTTATGAATGGTAACAGCATTACGTCCGACCGGGTATTTCGTCTCTGCAACATACTTCTCATAGATCTGTTCCATTACCGCATTTCGTTCCTTTATTTCCTCTGCTGTATGGAAACGTGAAGTATAGTCAAAACGGAGTTCGCCGTTCTCATCATATTTATATTGTCTTTCCCATTCAGGATAAGTACCTTCGTCAATATAAACATCATACCGGTTTTCAGTATTATATTCAAGCAGTTCCCTGCAGTCGAAATATTCGCCTGTGATCATACTGTCGATCAGTTCCATATCATCATAGTACGAAATGAAAGGGACGCTCAGATCATATTCAAAATACGGACCGTCCTTTTCCACGATGAAATTATCAAAAGAGAAGTTATCCATCTTTCCCATAAGGCCTATATAATCTGTTTTTATCACATCGCTGCATTCTGTGGCCAGTATATCAGCTGTCCTGCCGCTTACCGCAGGTACGAAATCAGTATCTTTATAGAACAAATCCGAGAAGTTTTCCAGCTTTTTACCGCTTTTCAGATCGTAATTTAAATTATATACGCCTTCCAGTTTAACAGTACGATAATTATATTCTCCGCCTTTTCTGAAACATATATTCATTATACCGTTGAAAATCGTAACATCCATACGCCAGCTTCCCGGAATTACACAGGCTTTATCACCGAATACAGTTTTATGAATGTCACTGTTTATCTGTTTCTGCAGTTCCTTGTTTTTAAGCCAGAATATCTGAGACTCTCCGTCAGGCATACCATTGTTCCATGACACACTCCACGCCAGTCTGGAAAACTTTTCAGCTGGTTTGTAGTCTGCCGGCTTTTTCTTACCGGTTCCCTTCGCATAATAAGGAATGAACTCTTCCGGATATTCCATATCACATACCGGGACATAGCCGCTCGCAAGCACTGTCTTCTGACCTTCCTCAGAAACAGCCCATTCTGCAAACTCCTTCGTATTCTGTGAAGCCTTGTCTGTATAGACTATCGATGTACTGCTGAGAAGAGGATAGCTTCCGTCAGCCATAGTCTCCCTTGAAGGCTTTACACCGTCAACTGCTATAAACTTTGTATCTGATGAATTTTCGTACATCTGTGCTGCATAGGAATAAACTGAATAGCCGATGGCATCAGCAGCGTTGTCGTAGACCGCAATTCCGTCCATAAGAGATGACATCATTCCCAGAACCAGTGTTTTCGGCGGATCCATAAGGTCATAGCCCTTCATGAATTCGGTCATGTAATTCTGGCTTCCTGAATCCTTGTTTCTCTGGTAAGGAATTATCTTCGCATCATTTCCGCCGACTTCCTTCCAGTTGGTGATCTTTCCGGAATAAATATCTCTTATCTGCTCACTTGTAAGTGAATCGACCGGATTGTTCTTGTTTACAACGAAAACGAAACCTTCCTTTGCGACCGGTACGAAATTCAGCTTTACTCCTGCTTCATCCGCCATTTTCTGCTGGTCTTCCGAGATCGGCACTGTAAATATCATGTCGTTTTCACCGGAAAGCAGCATTGAAAATGATTCGTGGGTCTTATGATGTTCGACGAGAAGCTTAGCGTCACTGTATGGAACACCGAGCATCTTTGATTTGAATCCTGCTTCGAGAGGGATAGCTGAAGTGGAACCGTCCATTTTAGGCACACTTTTGTACGCCCAGATCTTTGACTGTTTTAAAATATCGCTCTTTACAGCGGTAATATCCACTCCGTCAACCAAACCGTCACCGTTGACATCGATGGCGGATTCTCCGGTACTGTAAAAGCCCTTTTCCTCAATAAGGCTGTTTTTATATCTCATAAGATCAAAAACATTTATAACACCGTCGCCGTTTATATCGCCGGGCTGCCCTCTTTCAGACAGTTTTTCCATAATAGAAACAGCTCTCTGTCCCTCTTCAGTGGAAGTATCCGGCTCAGCTGAAACCGTAACCGCTCCTCCGCATGCGATCAATGTAAAAACCATTAAGATTGTTATCTTTTTTCTCAGTGAATGTTTTTTCATATTGTTCCTCTTTTCATTATCACTCATTTATTCAAGAGTGAGATCTGATTTTTTAATCCAGCCGTAATAATCTCCATTGTCTGCATCAAAGCAGTCATATAACCAGCTTGATTTGTAACATGCCCGTTTGATCAAAACATTTCTTTTTACTTCGACCTTCCGCAGTGCTTCTTCAGCACCTTTCTTCAGAATGTAATCATTCGTGTATCCGAATACATCACCTGTTTTACTGCCGGTAACTATACCGGATAAAGGAGTCTCGTATTCTTCATAACGGAAAAAGCGGTTGTGCATGGTACAGTCTTCTTCGCTGATCCAGCCGATATATTCATCAGTGTTTCCATCCCAGCATTCATACCACAAACTGCCGTGTGACTGGCACAGAGTCTTTATACTGACGTAAAGATTCTTCTTTATCTGAGATAAGACTTTCTTCTCGCCGTAATCAACAACATAGGACTCAGGATAAACATCTACCGTTTTGTCGTCCATCAGAATTCCGTACGGAATTTTATCCTGCTTCTCCGTTTTCGCCTTTATCTGATCACTGTACAGTATACTTCTGTCGAAATTATCAGTATCAAACGTTTCCTCATGTTCCGTGTAATGATAAAACGTTTGTTCATATTCCGTGAAAGGATCAGACAGTCCGAGCAGAGTAACTGTACCGGCACCAAGATCAATTTCGTATATTAAACAGTCATCATACTTTTCAAATGATTTTCCGAAAATATCTGAAGGTTTTATCTGCTCGCCTGTATCGCCGGAGAACATATACGGAGTATTGGGCAGTCCGTCCACCTTCCCGTAATTCACACGGAAATAATTCATTTCATAATGTCTGTCAACTATGATATACGATGTATTTCCTTCCGGGCGCAGAGCTTTTGCTTTTTCGTAAACTGTATCATAGAGCTTGTTTTCTGCCTTGATTTCCTCATCAGTATGGAAACGGGAGGTGACATTCACACGCGGTTCACCGTCATCACCAGTAACAATTATAGTTCTCCATTCCGAAAACTCGCGGTCTTCCAGCGAAAAAATAAGATTATCCATGGGTCGGTTAGCTTCATCGACAATGTTTCTGCAGTCGTAATATTCACCTATTATCATACTTTCGAACAGTTCGTCAAAGACAACCTGATATGATAGTCTCGTTTCTTTATCATAATAAGGCCCATCTGCATCAAAAACTATATCTTCAAAACTGAATTTGGCTGGTTCTCCAAGAACGCCAAGAAAATCCGTTTTAATATCCTTGGCATATATAGTACGCTCGTTTAATTTTTGGTTAATAGCAGAAACAAAATCTTCATCTTTATAGAAATAATCTGAAAGCTTCTCTATTCTTACACCGTTTATCGCGTCGTAATTAAATTCAAAATTATTTGATAAGTAGTAATTACTGAAACTGATGTTTATATATCCGTTAACTGCATGAAGGCTCATGTGCCATATTCCTTCGAGCATATCCTGACCGTTAAACACCGTTTTACTGATATCATCGTTTATCATGTTCTGGAGTTCTTTGTCTGCAAGCCAGTTGATTGTACATTCTTCGCGGGACAGAGGTTTTTCGTCATATGAACTACGTCTGTAACTAAGCTCCGAATATTTCTTTGCCTGCTTGTAGTCCGCCGGCTTTTCCTTGCCAGTACCCTTGGCGGAATACGGCTTAAATTTCTCCGGATACTCCATATCTTTTAACGGAACATATCCGCATGAAAGAACAGTTTTCTGCCCTTCTTCAGATACTGCCCAGGCGGCAAAATCCTTTGTATTCTGAGATGCCTTGTCAGTATAAACTATCGATGTGCTGCTGAGAAGAGGATAGGTGCCGTCCGCCATAGTTTCTCTTGTAGGCTTTATACCGTCAACTGCAATGAATTTAGTGTCAGATGAGTTTTCGTACATCTGTGCTGCGTAGGAGTAAACTGAATAACCGATAGCATTTTCGGCATTATCGTAAACCGCAAGTCCGTCCATCAGAGATGACATTGAGCCAAGATAATATTCCTTAGGCGGATTCATAAGATCATAGCCTTCCATGAACTCTGTCATGTAATTCTGGCTTCCCGAATCCTTGTTTCTCTGGTAAGGAATGATCTTTTCGTCGTTTCCGCCGACTTCCTTCCAGTTTGTTATTTTACCTGAATAGATATCTCTGATCTGCTCCACGGTAAGGGATTCGACCGGATTGTTCCTGTTTACTACGAAAACGAATCCTTCCTTTGCGACCGGTACAAATGTAAGTTCTCTTCCCGCTTCTTCAGCAGCTTTCTTCTGATCTTCCGAGATCGGTACTGTGAATATCATGTCGTTCTCACCGGAAAGAAGCATCTGGAATGACTCGTGGGTCTTGTGATGTGATACGAGCAGTTTGGCATCAGAGTACGACACTCCGAGCATCTTCGATTTAAGTCCGGCTTCGAGCGTTATTGCCGAAGTGGATCCGTCCATCTTAGGAACGTTATCATAGGTCCATAGCTTTGACTGTTTTAAAATATCGTTCTTTACTGCACCAATGTCTTTTCCGTTCACGGCGCCGTCACCGTTAACATCGATGCGTTCGGCTTCATCAAAACTTCTTCCTTCGACAATGCTGTTCTTGTATCTCATAACATCAAACACATTGACGATACCATCGCCGTTAATATCACCGCGCTGTTCCTTTTCAGAAAGAGTTTTTATAAGTTCTTCCCGCTCCTGCTGCTCACGTTCCTCGGACCAGTCAGCGGATACTATCCCGGTACTTCCGAAGACCATTCCTGAAACAAGCGCCAGCAACACGGCTTTACGCCTTATATTCTTCAGGGCTCTTTTTCTCATATTCCTTCCCCCTTATTTGATATTTTTCATCTGTACAGGTGCAAACAGAGAAAATATCAGTTATATCCCCAAATGACCCGCACGCTCTTATACATAGTAAATTATATCATAAAGCAGAGTATAAAATCAATATATCGTGATGATTAAATACAAAATGCCCGCTCATCCGTGCGTTACGAATGAGTGGGCATCGTTTCAGTTACAGCAGTAACAATTGTTATTCTTTAGAATAAAGAAAAGATAAACTTTGCAACATCTGTAATTACATTTGTGATATCTTCAGCGATCTTCTCAACTGCCTTTTCGTAGCTGTTTTTGTGATCATTTCTGTGGTCATCATGCTTAGGAGCTGGTGCGTGATCGTGTTTATGGTCGTGTCTGTGATCAGGCTTAGGATCTGCCGGACCTGCAGGGCCGTGATGTCCTGGTCCAACTGGCTTTTCAGGTTCTTCGATAACCGGAAGTTCTTCAGCCGGAGCCGGTGTTTCTTCTTTTTCTGTTACTTCAGGCTGTTCTTTCGGAACATTTTCCTCATTTTCTGATACTTCAGTCTGTTCTTCAGGTATAGTTTCTTCTGAAGCACTGCTTACCTTGATAAGCGCCCCGCGGAACTCAGGTTCATTGTAAATAATTTCATTCGTTACATCATCGTATGCGCATGCCATTCCGCCGTATTCAAGAACAGCAAATGGAAGCTCATAATTTCCGTCTTTCACATCATCATTAACCTTAAGTTCAACAGTCGCAAACACCATATCTTCATCTACGTTCCCCAAAAGACTGCTGTAAATGAAAACAGCCATTTTACTGTTTTCAGCATTTCTGTAAACATTCAGGCTCACATCTTTGGTTATAGTGATGCCATCAGCATAATCATCATCCGGATCGTCAGCATCTCCCGGCTCAGCACTTAATACCGTGAACTTATCCTCATCAATTATGAAGTAACCTAAAGCTCCGCAGAAAGGCTGCTTTATATCAGTTGCTCTGATCTTTACTTTAATCGTATCACCTGCCTTGGCTTCATAAACACCTGCATCTACAGTAAAGCCCGTCAGACTTTCATCAGAACAAGCTGTCGTTATCGGCTGTCCTGTTTCAGAATATGTAATTTCAGGTATTATCGGATCGATAACGCCATCTTCATCCGGATTGTTGAGATGATGATCATTGTCATAATCATACTCGTAACTGTATTCTTCAGGTTCTTCCGGCTCTATTATTTCATCAGAACCGGCACCAACTGTGATCAGAGCACCGCGATAGTCAGGGTTTACTTCAAAAACGTCCCAGGTATCTTCTGTTTCGACGATCTTTGTTGCCATTGAAACGCTGCTGTCGCGAAGATAGAACGGAACAGTATAGCATCCGTCTTTAGCATCATCGTTTACCCTGAGCTCAATAGTAAGAAAAACAGCATCTTCCTTTAAACTTTCAAGTCCGCAGTAAATGAAGCCGATCTTTTCTGTATGCTCACTGCACATACTCTGTGCCGTTAATGTTTTCTGAAATATTTCGGTGTTTTCGTTATCCGGATCGTCAGTATCTCCCGGAGTAACACTTAAAACGCTGAATGCCTCAGTATTGACAAGAAGGCGTCCGCCGACTGAATTGAACGAATCCTTTATATCACACACTCTTACCTTAACTTTGATCGTATCTCCTGCATTTGCCTCATAAACACCGGCATCAACAGCCATTTCTGCTGGTTCACCGGCTTCACGTAATGCTGCCACCGGCTGTTCTGCTGCAGATACTTCGTTAAGATAAGAAGCACCGCCCATCATTCCCCCGGCTGCTAAAGCAAAGGCTAAAATAGTTGCCACTGTTTTTTTCCATGTTCTGTTCATAATAAACACCTTTCTTTTTTGCGGAAGCACTGATCAATGAATCAGTCAGTGCTTTCCTATGGTAAAACGTTAAATTCGACAGCAAAATGAATACTGCTGTTTATTCAACTATACCACAAAGTCTGTGCAAAGTCAAGTAAATAAACAAAAAAATCTGTGGAAAGTCTTTAAATCTTGCTATATTCCCTGATATTTGTACGCAGCACAAATTCCTGACGAGCAATTCAAAAAGGCATCGGAAGACAGTTTTAAACCATATTCCGATGCCTTTTATATATGTTTATTCAAGTGTAATGTTACCGGCAGCAGGCTGCCGGTATTCTATAGTACAGCCTGGCATGGCTGTACCTTTTTTCAGGCCGTTGCTCCGAGCGCCTTATTATGCCGAAGGCTTTACAGCTTTTTTATATATTCCGTTAAAAGATACAGCGGAACATTGGTCATCCATTCTTCTTTTCTATAAGCAGACATTGAAGTGCGTATAGCTTCCTCCGGAGAATATTTACTGCAGTAAGCTCTGAGACTTTTTGCTTTCAGATTTTCTTCTGCCTTTACTTCCAGAGGGATTATCTGATCACCGTTCTGTATTACAAAATCTATTTCGCCGTCTGAATTTGCCGTGGAGTAATAGTAAAGCATAAAGTCTGCTGCTCTCAGTTCCTGGGCGACAAACTGCTCTGTAAGGGCGCCCTTGTATTCTGTGAAAATACGGTTCCCGTCTATAACTGAAACTGCAGGAAGATCAGATTTTGCACCTAACAATCCGACGTCAGACATATAAATTTTAAATACCGACTGATCCATATATGCAATAAGAGGCATAAACGGTTTGCTGATACGAATACTTTTGTTTATCAGCCCGTAATCAGTCAGCCATTGTATTGCAAGTTCGAAGTATTTTGCTCTAGAACCTTTTCTGACAACACCGTAAATGAATTTTCTGTTTTCCTTTGCCAGCTGTGACGGAATCGAGTTCCAGACCATTTGTATTCTCGGGATCTGATCTTCCGGAGCATGTTTTGAAAAATCATTTTCGTAGTAAAGTAAAAGATCCTTCTGGATCTCCCTCACCTTGCTGAGATCGTCTGTATCTATAAATGTCTTAACGGCTTCAGGCATTCCGCCGACATAATAATACTTTTTAAGAAGCAGTTTGAGTTTTTCTGAAAACGGTGATACAGTACTGAAATCTTCAGCGGATATAAGTTCACGTAATCCTGAATTTCCTGAAGCTTCGAGAAATTCTGCAAATGTCATAGGGTACAGCGTCATAAACTCTGTTTTGCCGACAGGAAATGACGTACCTTTGTGCAAAGCTATTCCTAAAAGCGAACCTGCAGCCATAACGTAATATTCAGGAGCGTCTTCACAAAAATACTTAAGACTTCCAAGTGCTTTCGGACATTCCTGTATCTCGTCAAATATGATCAGCGTATTTTCCGGATCTATGTTTGTTTCTGAAAGTATTTTAAGCGAAGAGATTATTCTCGGAATATTATAATCGGGCTCAAATATTTGTTTTGCAACTGTATTGTTGTCAAAATTGATATACACAACATTCTGAAATTCATTCCTGCCAAAATCCTTCATAAGCCATGTCTTGCCAACCTGTCTGGCTCCGTTGATTATTAACGGCTTTCTGCCTGATTTTTCTTTCCATTTCAGCAGCCGGGAATATGCAGTTCTTTTCATGTACAGACCATCCTTACATTTACGTTTTTTCGTTTTCTAACAATTTTAAGGACGAAAAAATCTCTTTTTCAACATTTTTAATGATGTATTTTTCTAAATTATAACACTTTCAAGGCGAAAAGTCAATGCATGTTGAAAAGGTGAAGTTCATTTCTCGAAAACGTATATGACACATGTAATTTCGTCCTAAAACCAATAAAAGCATCTATCCGGCGCTACAGTTTTTATAACATATCAGCATTTTTAATGACGAACATTTCCGCAAAATTCACATTTTTAAGGACGAAAAATATAGCTCTCGCAACACTTTTAAGGACGAATATCCGACAGGCTCTGTTCTGCGGCGGCACAACCAGAAAACGGGACTGCACACATTTCGTGCAGTCCCGTTTGTTAATGTTACCGGCAGCTCGCTGCCGGTATTCTATAGTACAGCCGACCACGGCTGTACCTTGTTGACGTCAATTGCTGATTCTCCTGTGCTGTAAAATTCCTTTTCCTCGATAAAGCTGTTTTTGTACTTCATAAGGTCGAAAACATTGATAACGCCGTCGCCGTTATAGTCGCCCGGCTGTCCCCTTTCACTAAGATAATTTAAAAACTGACTCTTTTCCGTCTCCGTGGATTCTTCCGCAGCATACACCATTCCGCTGCTACCGCAGAAAAGTCCGGAAACGAGTGCAAGAAGCACTGCCTTTCGTCTTAATTCCCTGATCATCCTTTTTTTCATAACCTTTACTCCTTTTTTCTGATGAAACACATGAGAAATCAGTGCAAATCCGCTGAACCCCCATATATCCTTATCTCACACATCCTTGTAAACCAATGATATTATAACAATTATACCACAATGCCACACTGAAAACAATATGTAAAAATCGCATCCGGATATTTCCGGACAGGGTCAGGCATACGGATTCCAAAGCTACAAGAACAACATCTTCATCAATGTTTATAATATCGTTGATAATACCGGCGATTTTTTCTGAATTCTCATCCATCCCTGATTATAAGGCCATTGTGGTTATATATTACTGAATTCATGTTGTCCGGATCGTCAATTTGCGCACGATACAAATTCATACGACATTATCAAAAAGAAGTCCGTCACATATTGATTTTATGTTTAATAGCAAGTATAATAGATATATGTCATTTTACTGAAACTCAGTATATAGCATGAAGGAGGTATTAATAATTTGAATACAAAAAACAATCGCATTAATTTCTGCGGCCGCTCTGATATGCTCATCAGCACCATTTCATACTATATCATTAAAAAACAATATAACCGCTGCAACCAGTGAAGCTGACAAAGACATACCGGAAGAGAAAGCCAGGATCATCGGTTTCGGACACGGCGGAGGATCAACTTCATGGGAACTGACGGACGACGGAACACTGACTATCAATGGTTCCGGTGATATGTTTGATTTTACGTCTCCTTCAGTTTGTCCGTGGTTAAGAGAACGAAATTATCATCTGATCAGAAAAATCGTAATTGAAGAAGGTATAACAAGTATTTCAAGCTACGCATTCTACGGATGTGATGAAGCCGAACAGATCATTATTCCTGATTCTGTAACCAGTATAGGAAGAGAGGCTTTTTCCGGATGTTCGATGATAAAGGAACTTACCATTCCTGATTCGGTAAAAAACAATAGGTAACGAAGCTTTTGAAATGGAGAATCTCGAAGTTCTTGAGTTAGGTTCACCCGATGTCATTATCGGGAAACTTGGAAAAACTTTCAAAAGCTCTCCGTATTACACGAAACTGTTAAAGGAACAGAAAGCTGACGATAAAATAACTTTTTTAACTGCAGGAAACACCCTTATAGATATCATTGCTGCCGATACCGTTGAAGATCTTCCGGAAAAAATCACAATACCTGATAACATTTCTTCTGTTGCCGGCGGATGCTTTGAAAATAAAAAAATAAAGTCAGTCATACTTCCGGAATCACTTAAATACATATCAGATTCTTCCTTTGAAGGGAGCACGTTAGCTGAACTTGTAATACCGGAATCCGTTGAATATATAGGTGATTCTGCTTTCAGAAAATGCAAATCACTTTCTGAAGTAACTCTTCCTTCATCTCTTGAATATATCGCTGCATACGCTTTCGCAGGATGTGAAAATATAAAAGAGGTAAATATTCCGGAAAACGTAAAATCTATAAGCAATCACGTTTTTTCAGATTGTTCCGGCATTGAAAGCATAAAATTCGAAGGCAGTCCGGAAGCGATTGGAAACTACGCATTCAGATCATGCACATCACTTACTGATATCAGCTTATCAGTCAAAGACGCCGCATTGGGCGATTATGTATTTTCAGACTGCACTAATCTTAAATCAGCTAAAATATCCGGATCGTTAAAAGCACTTCCTGATAATGCTTTCCTGAAATGTACTTCACTTAGCAGTGTGATCCTTCCCGAAAATTTACAGGAAGTAGGTGCACATGCTTTTTCAGAATGCAGTTCGCTCAAAGAGGTCGAAATACCGTCATCTGTAAACTATATTGGATACGGTGCTTTCAGTGATACAGCCATCAGTTCAGTCATTCTTCCGGACAGTCTGACTCAGATCAACCCGGAAATTTTCAAAAACTGCCCGGAACTGACATTCATCCGTATTCCTTCTTCTGTAGAAAAAATAGCAGATAACTTCATCGATGAAGATCAGAAAATCACCATAAAAGGAATGAAATATTCGGCAGCCCACGAAATGGCCATACTAAAAAAATCTGAATTCATTTCAGAAGGTGAAAGCGAATATACTTCCGGTTACTGCGGTCCTGGTGACGAATGCTGGAAACTTGACGACGACGGTACTCTAACTATAACCGGAGAAGGAGCAATTACAGGTGGCATGGTTTCAGCGATGTTAGATCTTTACTCTTCCACTCCGATCAGAGATGCTGCTTCTGTTGATTTCAGCTTCCTTACGCGCTACCCTGAACTTGATCTTATGCACAGGATCAAAAGTATAGAGATAGAATCACCGATTGAAGAACTTGATACGACATCTGTATCTTTTGCCAACAGTACGCTGGAATCAGTAAAGCTTCCGGAAACTCTTAAAAAAATCAAATCTGATTCATTTAAGGACTGTAAAGCTCTGAAATCAGTCCTTCTTCCTGATTCAACAGAAGGAATTGAAGACGGCTCCTTTGACGGATGCACCTCACTTGAGAAAATAGAATTTTACAAAAGTGAAAATATTATTTCTGAAGAGAGTGAACAATTAGCCCGTCTCTGGCACATGCCTGCTGTAAAAGGCGACATCAACGGAAATAACAGCGTAGATGCGTCTGACCTCCTGCTCTTCAGCAAATGGATGCTCGGCGACAGTGAAACAAGAATGATAAACCGTTCCGGTGCAATGGTGACAAATGATAAAACCATAAACATAGCCGACTTTGTCGCTCTTAAAGATCTTATCATTTACGAAAAATAATGTTTGCTGTATATTAAGCAGCTTAACAAATTATATCGCATATAAGAATATAAAATCAATATTTTTTTATTCGCGCTATGGTATTATTACGATTAATGTGCTATAATTAATAGTGAACGCTGAAAAAATGCGTTTACTGTATATTCAGAGCATTATTCTCTGATGTTATGCAAACATGGTCACAATGTTTTTTTTAAGGAGGCAGACGTAAATGAAAAATTTCTTAAAAGCATTCATTATAACCGTTGCTGTTCTTGCTACCGTTATCGGCATTAAAACAGCTGCAGATTACATCTGCAGAAGATACAGAAAAAAATATATAAGTATCTGGGAATGACAAAATTACCAGGATGCCTCTTTTTAAAGTATTCTGAATGTCATCGGAAAGGGCACGTCCCGTTTCCGTCCGTTCTCTTCTTTAACGCATTCTGATTTTTTATAAATTAAAAATCTAAAATGAAAGGCTGATTAAAACTATGGATATTCGCGTAGAATTAACCAAAAACCCAAAGGCAAAACCAACTGACGAAAGCAACCTCGGATTTGGTCATGTATTTACTGACCATATGTTCATCATGAACTATGACAAGGGTCAGGGCTGGCATGATGCACGTATAGTACCTTATGCACCGCTCGAACTCAGCCCGGCTGCTATGTGTCTCCACTATGCTCAGGAAGTTTTTGAAGGCCTCAAGGCATACAGAACAGCTGACGGCAGCGTACAGATGTTCAGACCGGAAGAAAACTTCAAGAGACTCAACATTTCAAACCAGAGACTCGTTATTCCGGAAGTTGATGTTGACTTCTGCATCAAGGCACTCGATAAGCTCGTAAGCATCGACAAGGACTGGGTTCCTCACACAGACGGTGCTTCACTCTACATCAGACCGTTCATCATCGCAGTTGACCCGTTCCTCGGTGTTCGTCCGGCTGACAGCTACATGTTCATCATCATCCTCTCACCATCAGGTGCATACTACTCAACAGGTCTCAACCCTGTAGGCATCTACGTAGAATCAAACTACGTTCGTGCAGTACGCGGCGGTATGGGCTTTACAAAGACAGGCGGTAACTACGCTGCTTCTCTCATCGGACAGGATGAAGCTCACAAGCAGGATTACTCACAGGTTCTCTGGCTCGACGGTGTTGAAAGAAAGTACATCGAAGAAGTTGGTGCAATGAACATCTTCTTCATCATCGACGGCGAGATCGTTACACCTGAACTTCAGGGTTCTATCCTTTCAGGTATCACACGTAAGTCTGTTCTTGAACTCTGCAAGAGCTGGGGCATGAAGGTTTCCGAAAAGAGGATCTCTATCCAGGAAGTTGCAGACGCTTATGACGCAGGCAAGCTCAACGAAGTATTCGGTACAGGTACAGCAGCTGTTATCTCACCTGTAGGCAAGCTCAAGTGGGGCGACAAGGTAATGATCATCAACGACAACAAGATCGGTGAAGTATCACAGAAGATCTACGATACAATGACAGGCATGCAGTACGGCAAGCTCGAAGACAAGTTCGGCTGGATCCACAAGCTCGAAGGCTGATCACCGGTTTTAAAACCTGTCTGATAAAAAATACAACCTCAGAAACTATGATAATTCTCAAAGTTTCTGAGGTTTTTTCTTATTTCTTTAAGGAAACGCTGATTTATTCATAAATCAGCGGGGGGCCGGGGCGAAGTTCCGCAAATCCTCCCTCCGGAAATCCGGCGAAGCCGGATTTCTGATTTAACCAGTGTTTCCCTGATAATACAAAAAATAAACCTCTTCCCGACAAAGGAGAAGAGGTTATTTTTCAGCGATAAACGCAGATTAGTTCATGATTGTAGCTTCAGTTTCCTTATCAAAGAGGTGGATCTTGTATGGGTCCATAACTACCTTGATAGTATCGCCTGATCTTGCTGTTGTTGTAGGAGCAACTCTTGAAGTGAGTGAAACGCCTTCACAGTTGAGGTAGAGGTATGTCTCAGCACCCATCATTTCTGTAAGTTCAACTTCACAGTCAACAACACCTGTTGTAGCGTTCTGGAGATACATTGGTTCGTCGTGAATGCTTTCAGGACGGATACCAAGTGTGATTTCCTTATTTACATAGCTTGCAAGCTGAGGAGCGTTCTGAGCCTTTTCCGGTGGTACTACGATTGTGTACTTAACACCCTTTGACATCTTTGAATCAGCTGAACCGAATTCAACATAGTAAAGAAGGTTTGTAGGATCCTGTCTGAGTACAGCATCGATCATATTCATCTGAGGTGAACCAAGGAATCCTGCAACGAACTTGTTTGTAGGATAGAGGTAAAGGTTCTGAGGTGTATCGATCTGCTGAACGAAACCGTCCTTCATTACAACGATTCTGTCACCCATTGTCATAGCTTCTGTCTGGTCATGTGTAACATAAATGAATGTTGTACCGAGCTTCTTGTGGAGCTTTGAGATCTCTGTTCTCATCTGAGCACGGAGCTTTGCATCGAGGTTTGAAAGTGGTTCGTCGAGAAGGAATACCTGTGGCTGACGAACGATACAACGGCCGAGAGCAACTCTCTGACGCTGACCGCCTGACATAGCCTTTGGCTTTCTTTCGAGAAGGTGTGAAAGGTCGAGGATCTTAGCTGCTTCTTCAACCTTGCGTGTGATTTCTTCCTTAGGTACTTTTCTGAGCTTAAGGCCGAATGCCATGTTCTCAAAAACAGTCATGTGCGGATAAAGAGCATAGTTCTGGAATACCATTGCGATATCTCTGTCCTTTGGTGCTATATCATTGACCAGACGGTCACCGATATAGAGTTCACCTTCAGAGATTTCTTCAAGACCTGCGATCATTCTTAAGGTTGTTGACTTACCACAGCCTGACGGACCAACGAGGATGATAAACTCTTTGTCTTTGATCTCTACATTTACATTTGAAACGGCTACCTGACCGTTCGGATATTTCTTATAGATTCCACGTAACGATAAACTTGCCATGTTAGATGGGTCCTCCCTAAACAGTTTTTTTGTGCCGGTCAAATTGGCACAATACTATAATACCAAATTTCATACCTTAAATGCAAGCCTATAAATAGATAAATTTATAAATCGTTGTTTGTTAATAATAAATAAAAGCTTGTTTCAACGAATTTCAACACATCGGAAAAGTCAAATTCAGACAACATTTTTTCAATTTCATTGTCCAAGATTTCCAAACACTCTCCCGGCGCCAGATCAGGTTTTATCACGAGTCCGCCGATGCTCACCCTGAAAAGTGACACTACTTCATTGCCAAGAGCATGAAACATCCGCTTCACCTGGTGAAATTTTCCTTCATCAAGTCCTACCAGCGCAAAATGATCATCATGAGAAACTCCGCAAACTCTGGCAGGCATGCACACGTCACCGCAATCTATGGCAAGTCCCGATTCAAACGCCTTTTCATATTCCTCAGAGTATTTTTCTGCAAGCCTTACAAGATAGCACTTTGTAAGATGTTTCTTCGGCGAAAGCATACGGTGAGCCAGTCCTCCGTCGTCGGTAAGGAACACGAAACCCTTCGAATCCTTGTCAAGTCTTCCGGCAGGGAAAATGTCCTTGTTCATGAGATCTTCAGGCACAAGCGAAAGCACGGTTTCAGAACGGCCGTCTCTTGTGGAGCACACGTACCCGTCCGGCTTGTTGAGACAGATATACGTGTTCTTCCTCCAGACAAGCTCATGGCCGTCTGCCGTAACGCTGTCCTTTCCTGGGTCTATTTTCAGACCTGCATCGGATACTGTATTTCCGTTCACAGTTACTCTTCCCCTTTTAAGAAGCATTTTTACATCGTTCCTTGAAAACTCTGTTCTGCCGGCAATGAATTTATCCAGTCTTTCCATCATTCTGCCTTTCCCGGACACTGTCCGTCTTTTCGTATATATACTGAAACTGCTGCTCCGTGTTCCGAAGCAGCAGTCTGAGTTCGTTTCTTACTGAAAACCTGATACCCGGCTGACGGGATCCATACCCGCTGCAGCCCGTGAAGTTTTCATGTTATGTATCAGCCCGCAGCAGGTGCAGGTTCCTTTTTCTGTGCCCTGCCGGCAGTTCTGAATGTTTTTTTTCTTATCCATGAGAATAAATACTATCACAATGCCTATACCGGCAACAGCAAGAAGTATTCCCGGTGCAAGTCCTGCAGGGAAGAACGAAAGGCTTACCGTGTGTTCGCCCGGCATAAGTTCAGCGCCGATAAATCCTCCTGCAACGCTTCTTATATCTGTCTTCTTTCCGTCAACTTTCAGTGTCCAGCCCGGTTCATACGGGATAGATGTAAAGAAGACCTGATTTGCAGAAGCAGTAACTGTACCTTCGATCTTTGTATCGGACCAGTTATCGTTTATGTTCCATGTATTCTGATGGAGAAGTTCGATATCCTTCTTGAATTCCTCCTCATCGAAGTAGTAGAAGAACTGGTCTGCCATGTAGGTATAATCGTTGGCTACTGTCACACGTATGCTGAATTCCTTGCCGGCTTCGTATCTGCCGAGTTTTGTGATGCAGTAGTATTCATTTTCGAAGAAATAGTTGATGAAGTTACCGCGGTAATCGTAATCCGAGATGCTTTCATCCCATTTACCGTTCCAGAGATTTACCTTCTTTTCGTATGTTGCCGGGAAGTACACGTAAACCGTGTCACCTGTCTTTGCACGGACAAAGTAGTCAATAGTCCAGTCATTTGTTGTCTTGTCGGCAACGTACTTTGTCTGGTCACCGGCACTTTCAAGGTTTATGCCTGTGTAGCGCGGCTCCTTTGTGAAGTCAAGGCGCTTGAAATACTGTTTGTCCTGACCGGTCATTGCGCTGAGAAGTCTGTTCTGGTTCTCGAACGGGTTGTTGCTGTCGATGGAAGCATTAAGAATATCAGAGCTTACCATGTATCCGATCGGGAGTGCATAAGGGTTTATGTAACGGTCGATCTGTGTTGTCTTTCCGTCAGGATGGGTGGTCACAGTTGATTCCTGGTACTGGTAAAGATCCGATACGGCAGTGTTGTTTGTATCGAGAACATACTTGATACCGAGAAGCGAGTCTGTAAGAGGTGTATTACCCTCATATCTTGTATAGTGTCCGCGGCTTACATAGCCGAGATTTCCGATCGTCTTGATCATTTTCGCATTCATTACCGAGCTTGAGTGAGTGATACCCTTAAGTCCGAATGCAATATCATCGTTTACGGTTCTCTGAAGAGGTGCTGACTTTGCCACCTTTTCAGAACGGTAAAGTCCCGGATCCTTTGCTTCCATGTCTTCCACGGCTGCACGTCCTGCTTCAATGTAATTGTAGTATGAGGAACGCATACTGTAGAGAACATCCTTGTCGATATCCTTGAGAGTATCGAACGTACTCATGAGAAGTTCACCTGAAAGCATAACGCATATGGCGATCGGGATAGCTTTTGAATTTTGGCTTTCCCTGTACGCTGAAATGAGGATCGAGAAGCAGAGAACGCATCCTGCTGTGAACCAGAGGCCGTTGAGAACTTCGATGTTTTCGTACTTGAACACTTTTTCCGCAACAAGCAGATAGAGAAGAATTCCGAAGAATGTACCGCCAACGGTTTCATTCTTTAAGCCGTCGAGCTTTTCAAAGCATTCGGCACCCATGCAGAGGATCACCCATGACATGATGAACGAGTAACGGTAAGGGAGCCAGTTAGGTACCTGACCGCCGTGCCACATCATATCGATCGGCTTTACATACATGCTGAAGAAAAGAACTGCAAGAAGAAGTGCATAACCTGTCTTGCGTCTTTTGCTTATATTCTGGTTCATAAAGAAAAGCGGAAGAAGAAGGATAGCGATCGTACCGCAGTATATTTCAGGCAGGCCTTCGTTTCTTACTGTATCGTAGCTTGAAGGCAGAAGCTTTGAAAGAATGTCGATGGAATCGAACTGAAGGCGAACGGAATAGTCAGGAGTTGAGAACTCAAACTTTCCGAGGCTGAGAGCCTTGTAGACCGGAAGGATCATGAAAGCGGCACACATTCCGGCAACAGCTGAACAGTAACCGAATCTTACTGCTGTGTTTACGTGTTCCTTTACAGTGATGTTTTCCTTTTCGGTACCGAGGAAATTGTAGTAAAGGAAATAGATAACGCTGAATATTGCAAGCATAAATCCGATGTAGAAGTTTGCGACAAACATAAGCGCAAGCGGAATGATGTAGTTTGCTCTTGCTTTTCTGTCAACAAGATATTCGATGCCGAGAGCTATCATCGGAAGAAGAATAAGTCCGTCAAGCCACATCGGATCCATGAGCTGGATAACTGCATATGCGCAGAGTGCAAAGGCAGTTGAGAAGATGAGCGAATTGAGAGGCTTCATCTTTTTGGAATGCTGCAGGTAATAGCTGAATGTAACGCCTATTGAACCCAGCTTGCAGAGCTGCATGAGAAGCAGACTTTCGAGAATCATTGTTCTCGGCAGCAGCATTACTATAAGTGTATAAGGACTGGCAAGATAATAGCCGATGATGCCCATGAATTCACCGGACAGGTTTCTTGACCAGTTGTAGAAAATGCTGCCCTTGCCCCAGAGAGCGTCCCTCAGGGCTTCAAAATAGTAAACGTACTGACCGTTTAAGTCGAGTACAAGAACCGCACCGTCGTGCGCGATCTTTCGTCTCGGAACGTTTTCAAAGTTGGTACCCATCCATTTTCCGATCGGGTACACGTCAAACAGTCCGTATGCAAGTGCCATGATGATAAAAGGTATGAAAAAAGCGTATATATAGTATCTGTTGTTATACAGCCATTTCGTCACTTTATCCCAGACACCGGACTTTGCCTGCGGCGCAGGCTTAGCTGTCTTTTCCATCTGTAACCTCCTGATTATCAACTTGATATGAATGAACACATATAAATTAATTATACCTCATTTATTGTGCTTTTACAAGTATTTTTTATACGTACCCCGCGTTCCGCCCGCTTCAGCACAAACAGCCTTTTCCTTATTTATAAGGAAACACTGATTAAATCGGAAATCCGGCTTTACCGGATTTGCGAAGGCGGGATTTGCGGGGCTTCTCCCCGGACCCCACGCTGATTTATGAATAAATCAGCCTTTCCATAATAATAAAAAAATCTATTGACGCGGCCGCAATTTTGGGTTATTATTAATATATGTTCTTTTAAGGGACATGAGAAAACCAGATTCATCATTTTATGACGGATTTAAATTTGAAGGGAGATTTAAGTTTTATGGGACTTTTACAGGTAGCAATCGGAGCAACAATGAGCACATTAGGCGATGCCTACAAGGAGTTTTTCTACTGTGACTCATTACCGAATGATGTTCTCGTTGTAAGAGGAAGAAAGCACAGCGACAAGGGTGCACACAACAACGGCAATGACAACGTTATTTCAAGAGGCAGCAAGATCGCCGTAAACGACGGTCAGTGCATGATCATCACAGACCAGGGCCACATCGTTGACGTTGTAGCAACACCGGGTGAATATGAATTCACTCAGTCCTCATCACCAAGCATTTTTGCAAGCGATGAAAAGTTAGGCGCAAAGCTCAAGGCCACACTTGCACAGATCGGAAGTGCTATTTCAATGGGCGGCGACTCAGGCAAGGAACAGCGCGTTTACTATATTAACATGAAGGAGATCATGGACAACAGATTCGGTACACAGAATCCTGTTCCGTTCAGAGTAGTTGACAACAAGATCGGTCTTGATATCGACACAGCTATCCGCTGCAACGGTACATACACATACAAGATCACTGATCCTCTTCTCTTCTTTACAAATGTATGCGGCAACATTCAGCAGCAGTTCGACCGTTCACAGATCGACGCACAGCTCAAGTCTGAGTTCCTCGATGCTCTCCAGCCTGGATTCGCACAGATCTCAGCAATGGGCATCAGATACAGCGAAGTACCGGGCAAGACACAGGTACTCAAGGATGCCATGAACGAAGCTCTTGCAGCAGAATGGGCTGAAAGACGCGGCATCTCACTCGAAAGGATCTCGATCAACTCAGTAACTCTTCCTAAGGAAGACGAAGACATGATCAAGCAGGCTCAGAGAACAGGCATGATGCAGAATGCCAACTACGCTGCAGCTACAATGGTAAATGCACAGGCTGAAGCAATGCAGGCAGCTGCAAAGAACTCAGGCGGTGCAATGAACGGATTCATGGGAATGAACATGGCAATGAACGCAGGCGGCATGAACGCTCAGAACCTCTTCGCCATGGGACAGCAGCAGCAGGCTCAGGCTGCACAGGCAGCTCCTGCAGCAGATTCATGGACATGCTCATGCGGTGCTGTAAACACAGGCAAGTTCTGTTCTGAATGCGCTTCTCCTAAGCCGGCTCCGGCAGGTTCATGGACATGCTCATGCGGTACAGTAAACACTGGTAAGTTCTGTTCTGAATGCGCTTCTCCTAAGCCGGCAGACCAGGGCTCATGGACATGCTCATGCGGCGCAGTAAACACAGGCAAGTTCTGCTCTGAATGCGCTTCACCAAGACCATAACAGCACTGACAATAACAGAAATGTTTTTCGGGGGACAGAATTCTGCTCTGTCCCCCGTGTTTTGTCTTTGAAATCAGACCGGCACAGTAAAAAGATCATCCCGCTGTAAATGCAGGCGCGAAGCAGCTGCTTTTTCAGCGGGATGTTTCTTTTGTTATGAAGGCAGTTTTTTCTATGTCAAAGGGGAAGATCGCTTAACAGGCTGCAGAATTCTTTTCCGTTCTGCAGTATAAATTTTATATTCCTGATTCCTTTACGAGCTTCTTAAACTCGGTCTTGTACTGATCGTCCTTAAGATCGGTTTCATCAAGCATTTCAAGTACTGATTCTCTGGTCGCAGTTCCCTTGTTTTCACTGTCACGGAGGATCATTCCGAACTCAGCTACTGCTGCTGCGAAACGCATGTCATCGTCCATCTTTTCGGAATATGCTCCGAAGGTCACAGGGTAAGTCAGAAGTCTGCTTTCATCCTCATCAGGTTCCTTGTAGCGTACTGAAACAGTCAGGTATTCGCCGTTGTCCTTTCCTTCATCGGCGCTGCTGTACTTCAGATCCGATGAGTCGAACTTCATTTCACTGTCGGCAAAGGCAACTTCATAAAGCGCCGTTACTGAATGTCCTGCGCCTACTTCACCGGCATCTTTGCTGTCATCGGCAAAATCTTCTGATGACAGTGCGCGGTTTTCGTAACCGATAAGTCTGTACCCCTTTATATAAGCCGGGTTGAATTCGACCTGTATCTTTACGTCCTTCGCAACAGTGACAAGTGTTCCTCCCATTTCATCAACCAGCACTTTCTTTGCTTCTTTTATGCTGTCGATGTATGAGTAGTTTCCGTTACCGTTATCAGCAAGGGTCTCCATTTTGTTGTCCTTGATGTTTCCGGTACCGAAGCCAAGAACAGAAAGATACACACCGCTCTTACACTTTTTCTCAACCAGTCTCTTAAGTTCGCTTTCGCTGGATATGCCTACATTAAGGTCGCCGTCAGTGGCAAGGATTATACGGTTGTTTCCGCCTTCTATAAAATGCTTTTCAGCTATCTCGTATGCAGTACTGATACCTGCAGCTCCTGCCGTTGATCCGCCGGCTTCCAGTGAGTCTATGGCTGAAAGTATTTTATCCCTGCTTTCACCGCTTACTCCGTCAAGTACCACACTGTCAGTACCTGCATAGGTCACGATCGATATTCTGTCTCTCTCGTCAAGCTCATCTGCCAGGACCGAGAATGATTTCTGCACCAGCGGAAGCTTGTCTGCATCGTACATTGAACCGCTTACATCTATAAGGAACACAAGGTTCATCGGTTCACGCTCTGTAAAATCGATATCCTTTGCATGAAGTCCGACACGCATAAGCTTTGTGTCAGCGTTCCACGGACAGTCGGTTATCTGAGTGTTCACTGAGAAAGGTTCGCCTGACTTCGGCTGCGGATAATCGTAGTGGAAATAATTAAGCATCTCTTCTATTCTGACCGCATCAGGATTTACCTTATTACCGCTCTGTATTATTCTGCGGACATTTGCGTATGAAGCAGTATCCACATCCACTGAGAAAGTTGACAGCGGATCCGCCTTTACGCTCTTAAAACCGCTTTCATTTATTACACTGTATTCTTCATTATCCGATACCGTAATATCCTGATCATAAATATAATCCGGTTTATAGTCTTCGGCAGCATTATCTGCCTGATATTCATAATATGTATCATTTCTGCCGCCTGAACTGCCTGTATATGATGTAGATGAAGGTGCTCCGGACGGATGCGCTCCGCATCCGGTAAACAGCATTGATGCTGACATTAATAATGCAAATACAGATATTGTTTTCCTGTTAATACTCATAAAAACGCTCCTTTTCGTTTTTGATTTCCTTTTGATCCAGGGGGATATGCGGAGCTTTCGCTCCGCACCCTGAACATCTTCATTCTAAAATTCTTCTATTCTGATTTTTCCTTATCGCACAATACAAGAGCTTTGTTTTCCGCTTTTATTGTTTGATTTGATTAGATTATACCATCTGCAGAGGTATATCTCAACAACAGGGCACTTACAGTCCGGTGAGAATTGAGTTACATTTATTTAAAAACCGGAATCATTTTTTAAGAATCAGAGTCAAAACCGTCAGTGCTTTTCTTTTTTCTGTAATATTATTCTGTAAGGACAAGGCGGGAAAACCGGAAAAACGGAATTTTAAGAATGTTTACAAAAAGGTTGCATTTTTTGTATTGCAACAGAATGTATTTTGCTGTATGATAAAGATGTTGGTTTTTGAACGTAAGGAAATTACTGATCGGCGGAGCCGGAACACGGACGAAATATCAGTTCCCGGCGTTCTCATTTCCTGCATGGCGGAAATGAAGCTTACCGGTATTTCTTAAGATTTAAGGAGATGAAAGTATGATATTCAGGCATATTCCACGGCTTGCGGCAGCTGCAGTGATCACTGCGTCGCTCTTTTTAAGCAGCGTATCTGCCGCTGAATCAGCTGTAAAATTCAGCACAGGAAACAGAAAGATCATCACTGATCTTATTCTGTTAAAATCAATGGTGAACGGAGAAACAGCATCTGACACGGAAGCGGACATAAACAGTGACGGTACTGTTAATTCCGGCGATGCAGTCATTCTGGCGGACTACCTGCTCGGAAAATCGGAACTGCCGGAAAAGAAACCGGTCACTCCTCCGTCATCTGATCCGGGTGAAAAAGCGACTACATCTGTCATTGCTTCGGAAGATATATGCATACGCGGCGACGGAACCGTTGACGAAGAGGAAGGTATCATTAATGTTGCCGGATTCAACGCAGCGAAGCGCAGAAATGTCTACGTCAAATTCAAAGCTGATGAACTTAATTTAAAAAACGTAAACAAGGCTGAGATCGAACTGCGCCTTGACAGGACTGCAAACGGAAACACTGAAGTAAAGATCGCTGCATGCGGCAGCAGCTGGAGCGAATCCGCTCCGCCGGAATACAAGTCCGTACCTGATTCATACGGTCTGTGTGACGTGGTGGTAACAAACCACAACACCGACGCAGGAAAGACGATAAAGTTTGACGTTACCGACGTTGTAAGGGAGAATCCTGAAGCTAAGGAATTCAACTTCGTCCTCTGGTGCGACCACGAAAACAACTCCGATGCAGTGAGCAATCTCGCACTGTTCAACTCCAGAGAATCACAGAATCCGCCGAAGCTCACAGTTTACAGCGGCCCGTCGGAAGCAGCCGATGCGCCTGCACTGAAGGCGGATGGTACATTTGTAAGATTTGAGATACCTGCAAAAGCCGGAAGCTTTTTAAGAGTTTCGAAAGGCGCACTTACCTCATCACGAAACGTTTCACCGCTCTCGGACGCACGCTTCACGGAAGTTACCGGATTCAAGGGTGAAAACACTGTAAGCTTTGAATCCCAGAGCGAAAAGGGATCGTATCTGTGCAGGAAAAACGGCGGCAGCGAAATAATCCTTGCCAAAGACGACGGCAGCGAAGAGTTCAAAAACAACGCCTCATTTATAAAAACAAAGGGACTTGCCAAGGGAACGAGCTATCAGGCATACGGTCTGCCGGGACGCTATCTTTCATGCACCGGAAACAGTTTCTACGTGACCGGCGCTGATACGGACGAACGAAAGAGCAATGCCTCATTCCTCATGCGCAGCCACAGCAATGTTATAATGTCCGATGAATTCGAGGGCGACTCACTTGATACAAACGTATGGGCATACAGCTATCCGTGGGCTGACCACCACAACTACAGCGCTGTTGTAAGAAAATCACAGGTAGCTGTACGTGACGGAAAACTGGTACTTACCGCTACAAGAGTTGCCGACGACAACTGGATCAAGGACGACAAGGGCGAAACAGGATACACCGACAACATCGGCGAAAAGAAATGGAGAAAGTACTCGCACCTCACAGGCGTTGTACATCTTCCGTTCAAAAACTATCCGTTAAACGGAAACCTGTACATGGAAGGCCGCTTCAGAATGCCGGACAAGAGCGGATTCTGGCCTGCTTTCTGGCTCAACGGAAACAACAGCTGGCCGCCGGAAATAGATATTTTCGAATATTTAAGCAACACTCCGGAAAAGATCTACGTTGGTATCCATCGTCAGGACAAGTCAAGGGACAACGGCGACGGCGGCGCAGGCTGGTGGATCGAAAGAAACGCGACCTTCTTCCAGAAGGAATTCCACACCTACGCACTTGACTGGAGCGACACCTACATAAACTACTACATCGACGACATTCTCGTAAAGTCCATCGAAGACAAGGCGTACATCGACAACCAGAAGAACATGTACCTCATCATCAATCTCGGCGTAGGCGGCTGGGCCGAAGAGCCGAAGGACAACGTAGATGACAACACGACCTACGAATGTGACTACGTGCATATTTATGGGTATTGATAACCGCTCCGCAGATCTGCATTGAAAATTCAAAAACATCAGGCAGCAAGTAATAGATCAGCTCGCTGCCTTGTTTTATTATTAAATACCACTTTACGCTTCCTTCTACACAAATGATCGATGTTGTTTCAATACATCTTTTATCAAAAAGTATTGATACACCTTATCGAAAAATGGTATAATAAAGATTGTCAGATAAATTAATCGGATCAAGATCATAAAGAAAGTGAGGATCGTGCAGATGGGAACTTATATCAATCCGGGAAAAGAAAATTTCGAAATGGCTGTCAATTCGGAAATATTTGTAGACAAGACAGAAATGATACGGTATTTAAATTCTGTAGTAAACACTCAGAAGCGTTTTATAAGTGTATCCCGCCCGCGCAGATTCGGTAAAACTATGGCTGCTGATATGATCTGTGCCTATTACGACAGAGAAGCTGACAGCAGAGAACTGTTTTCTGAACTGAAAATATCAGCGACCGATTCAATCCAAACAGAAAAAAGCACTCTGAACTGGGATGCATATCTCGGACATTTCGATGTTATCAGAATCGTTATGACCAAGTTTTTTAAAAACGGCATTACCGCAGATAACGCTCTGGAAAAGATGCAGAAGCTGATCGTCCGTGATTTAAAAAAAGTATATCCTGATGTTGATTACTTCGACGACTGCGATTTGATACAGTCAATGGAGGATGTTTGCTCAGAAACACATACGCAATTCGTAATAGTTATCGATGAATGGGATGCAGTATTCAGAGCATGCAAAGAAGATGAAAAAGGTCAGACCAAATATCTTGACTTCCTTCGCGATCTGCTCAAAGACAAACCGTATGTTGCTCTTGCATATATGACCGGCATACTTCCTATTAAGAAATACGGTCAGCACTCAGCACTGAATATGTTCACTGAGTATTCCATGATGTTCCCGAGACAGCTTGCTAAATACACCGGATTTACAGAAGATGAAGTAGCAAATGAATGCTACCGTTACGGAAGAGATTTTGAATCAGTAAAGCACTGGTATAACGGATATGTAGTAAGCGACGTTATCCCTCCGGATCCGGGACATAAGGAACAGACAGAAACCGGCAGACCTTTGAAAGCAGTCAGATATTCGCTGTACAGTCCTTTGTCCGTGGTGGAAGCAATGACCACAGGCGTTATAAAAAATTACTGGAACAAAACCGAGACCTACGAAGCTCTTGCCGACTATATCCGCAGGGATTATGACGGTCTGAAAGATGCTGTCGCACTGCTTATGGACGGCGGACGACTCGTTATCGATACATCAACCTACCAGAATGACATGACGACTTTCAACGGACGTGATGATATCCTGTCTCTTCTTATCCACCTTGGTTATCTCGGCTTCGATGACGAGACCAGCGAGGTCTTTATTCCGAACAGAGAAATACTTGATGAATTCAAAACATCTACCAAATCGAAAGAATGGACCGACACCTTCGAATCCTTCCGCCTGTCACAGGAACTGCTGAAAGCTACGTGGAACAGAGACGCTGAAAGGATCGCTGAGATCATCGAAAAAATGCATGACAAAGCAGATAACAAAACCTATAACGATGAAGCGGCTCTGGACTATGCAATACGAATGGCATATTACTCAGCTCAGAAGTATTACACTATTCTCCCTGAAACAGATACCGGAAAAGGATATGCTGATCTTATCCTCATTCCTTCAATGAATTATCCGGACAAACCGGCACTTGTCATTGAACTGAAATACAACAAAAACGCAGACGGAGCAATTGCACAGATAAAGCAGAAAAATTATCCGGACAGACTCGAACACTACAAGGGAAACATCCTTCTTGTCGGTATCAATTATGACAGGAATATTCCAAGTGACGATCCGGATTTCAAGCATCACACATGTGTTATGGAATATGCGTAACAATATTATTTTAAACCTATCATTAACAGACAAGCGGTACACCCGGTTTTTGATCCGGATGTACCGCTTGTTCTGTTGTTTTATATCATTCCTATTAATATACAATCACGTTTCTGTATCAAAAACAAAGAGTTTGTTTTCTCGTGAAACCAAAATATATTTCATTAAACTCTTTTGCCTATATTGAATGATACGCTACCATTATTGTTGTCAACGCCTATTAATTCAAATCCTATATAATCAGGATACTCATCATTAACAGGAACTGACACAAACTGGATTTTGTATTTTTGACCATCATTTGTTACCACATCATTAATAGTAACGTCATAACTTAATCTTGTTATTTTTCCATTCTTTGTATATTGTTCTTCCCCGCCACCTGTTATTTCACCATACGAGTCAATCTTACCTCCAAAAACAGCTATTAACTCACTAATTTGTTCATCAATATTCTCGCAATTGCAAATCGTTCTTTCGCAAAACATCGATTTCACAGACTCGGAATCAGATGCTTTTAAATACTCTATCAATTTCTCGCTTTCACTCAGCTGAAGCTTATGAACATTTACATATATTCCGCTTAAGTTTACATATACTATGAACCCAATCATAAATGCCGCTATAGTTCCAAATATTATAAATAACTTTTTCATGTCTTTCACCGCTTTAACTTGAAAGAGGATATCTCTTGTTATCCCACCATACTATCCACAGCTTATATCAAAACGATATTCAGGAACAAACCATTGTATACCACGAGTTACCAGTGTAACCTCTGTTGCTTCATTATATATCCCTATCTCCTCTCCGGTACCAATATTAAGATAATCTCCTTTTAAATTTAAGTCTGTATAATTGTTTTTTGACCAATTTACGATTAAATTATACAATAATTCAAATTTAATTGTCAATAGAATTTTGATTTTTTATGCATAATAATAATTATATCACTAAACTCAACTATTTTCCCGATATTTTCCGGTTAAAAAAATCCATATAAACACAATAACAATTGGAGCACTAATTACAGTAAACTGAATCTTCTCTTTCTCATTGTATAAACCACATAATTATGCTCTGGAATATACGTAACATCCGTAATCGGTCAGCTGCCTCCGGCAGCTTATCAATAGCAAAAACAGCAGAGCTGATTTTACCTTTTTGATGCAGAACTGATGACGACCACATACATGGTAAACGTATTATTTAACGTCGCACTTTAAACTGAATATAAAACACCAAGCGGTACACCCGGTTTTGATTCGGATGTACCGCTTATATTATGAGTGTTTATTTATGAGCAAATAATCGAAATTACTTACCCACATAAAAATCTTTACTGCTATCCTCAAAATGCACTCCTATTAATTCAATGCCTTTATAATCAGGATAATCATCGTTAATAGGATCAGATAAAAAAGTTATATCACACTTTTGACCATTTTTTAAAACTACATCTTTTATTGTAGCATTATAATCCAAACGCGTTATTTTTCCATTTTGTGAATGTTGACTTTCTCCTCCACCTACAATTTCTCCTGTTTCTTCGATGTTCTTGCCGATATTTTGTATTAATAAATCTATTTGTTTATCTATATTCTCACAGTTATCGATTGTTGATGTGCAAAACATTTCTTTGATTGATTTAGCATCCGCGTTTTTTAAATGCATGATTAATATTTTGCTTTCCTTAACTTGAAGTTTATGAACATTTATATATGCCCCGCTTAAATTCACATAAATAATGAAAGAAACGATACACGTTATAATCGTTCCAAATATTATAAGTGTTTTTTTCATATCATTTACCTCTTAAACGTGGCAAAGTTAATATCCCACCAAACTATCCACAATTTATTGCTTTCATCATCAAATGTTACAAAATCATACCAATCACTATCAGGAAATGTACTTTCCTTTATAGAATTATACATATCTATTTCTTCAGCAAAATCTATTGAACCAACAAGAATTGTATCGTGGACATTCGGATCACCAAAGCCAGTTTTTGCCGTCTCTCTCATTTCTGGATTAAAACCCGTTATCCACCACTGCTTCTCATAAGGATGCCAGCAAACAACATTCTGAATATCTTTTTCCCCATGATAATTATAGATTTCAAGTGTCATGTCAAAACGATATTTAGGAACAAACCACTGTATACCACGAGTTATCAGCGCAACCTCTGTTGGCTCATTATATATCCCTATCTCCCCTCCAGTACCAATATTAAGATAATCTCCTCTCCAAAGCCATAATATATGCTCCTTTTCTTCTCCGTCTCCGCTATATTTCGCTTTATAAGGTATTTTCAACCTATCCATATTATCATTTGTAAATGTTCTGAATACGACATCATAACCATCATTGAAACCAGCATATTTCTGCCACTGTTTTTCTTTTGAATGTATGGCTATTTCTTTTTCATCCATTAAAAAATCAAGTCCAAAAGATCCAAAAGCTGTATTAAATCCATCATAAAGATCATGCCCAGTCAATGTATGTGTCATCCGTGTACCTTCTTTAATTTGTCTGACATGCTCATCCCATATACCTGCAGGAGCATTTGCACCTACCGGATCAGGATCTTTAGGAGCAACTTTAATATATTCATAGTTTCCTGAACCGTTATCAGCCCATACATATCTTGCTTCACTATCAAACAATCCATCATTATCTGTATCTTTAGAATTAGGGTCAGATTTCAAAGGGATTACTACAGTTTTATTCATGGATTTGAATTTCGTCAGTACTTTTCGTGTTTCGGGATATAATTGACAAATATCTTCAAGCGTAGGGAAAATAAGATTTCCTTCACTGTCGATTTTTACAAGTGACCAGTCTATCTCTTCAAAATCGTATAACCCATCATTATCCGAATCAGCTAACAGCATTTCTTTAAGCTGTTCAGCAGTATAATTTCCATTTGCTGCTTTAAAACAATTTAAATCAGGTAATTTTTTGAATATTGACTTTTTCAAAGCACCTGTATTAGTGTCAACAGTAAAGCCAAATTGTTCTGGAATAACGATTTCTGACACAATCTGTTCTACCGTATTGTAAGTCCAATAATAATATTTTTTTCCCGAATCCATACTGTCATAATATTCATAATTCTTATTTCCGCTATTAGTTATAAATGTGAAGTCCACATTGTTGTTTTCTTTGAAATTTCCAATCATTTCATATGCAGTCTGTACAGAATTTTTACCATAATTCAATACAGGTTCAAAACCATAATCAACGACGATACAATATTTGTTTCTGCTTCTATTTTCTGATAAATTCACTATTTCAGAAAATGAATCTACTGCGTCATCAATTTTATTATAATTAAATTTACTTATCACAGCTTCATCCACATAAACAAACGGATTAGGTTTACCATCCGGATTTTTATTAACGCTAAGCACAGATGAATCAATTTCTATAAATGTATTAAAGAAAGCGTAATTTTCATTTGAAATATTAATATTCAAAGCGCCTGATCGTGAAATCATATTATCAACTATTTCTGAATTTTCTTCATAGTCGGAATAATCAATATAGTATTTATCCTTTCCTATAACCGGAACAGCCGTTCCTAAATATGTTATATAATACAGCCTAACATCATCATTTCCGTTTTTATGAGCATTAGTCAAAACTGCTTTTGATGCAGATATAATATCTTCTCTTACTGTATCTTTATACTCATTTGTTGTAAATATCACAAAATACAAATCTATTTTATTATTGATTGAGCTTCCAACTTTGCCGTAATCATATACATCTGAATTATCTATAATTTCATAACTATATCCTTGTGTTGCTCTGTCAACAGGTATTACATTGTCAGATTGGTCCATATCAGCAAGCCATTGATTATACTTTACAATACAATATGTTCCTACACCGGTATCTTTAAAATAAGCCTTGCCATTATCATATTCTGTTTCAACTGGCAACAACATATTTGAATCCGGATAATACTTAAAAATCCAATATAATTTCTCATCAGTAATTTCGAATGATATTGTTTTCTCTTTTATTTCAAACAATGAATTATAATTTATATCTATTATCTCACCTTCAATAAAATCACTTGAAAGAAATTCTGAATACTTACTAATCGTTACTGACAAATTCTTTTCAATATCTCCTGTTGCCTTAATATCAAGAGTTATCTTGTACGAACTATCTTCAGTATTCACATTTTCAAATACACTACTGGTGGATTTAAAACTCTTGTTGAATACTCTTTCTGTATCCTTAATATTATCTGTAGTATCCTTAAGTGGATCAAGTCCAAGTGCTACTTCAGAACCGTCACACAAACCATCTCCATCTGTATCGTCTTTAAGAGGATCTGTCTTATACTTGATTACCTCATCATAATCTCCCAAACCATCTTCATCAGTATCTGCAAGTGCAGGAGATGTTCCAAGTTTGATTTCTTCACTGTTTGTAAATTTATCACCGTCAGCGTCCTTCAGAGAATCCTTTGTTCCTGTTTCACCTGTATCAGTAAGTAACGGATCTGTATCACAGAAATATACCTCTGAATAATCATCTAAGCCATCGCCATCTGTATCTTTCTTTGTATGATCTGTCTTAAGAATTTCCTTCTCAACATAATCGCTAAGGCCATCACCGTCTGTATCAATATTAAGTTCGTTTGAAAAAGATCCGATACTATTGAGCAGATACATCGACAGTTCCACTGCATCCTTTGCCGACACTTCACCGTCTTCATCAAGGTCAGCTGCCTTTAATGAAAATCCTTTTTCATTCTTCTCAGTAAGATATGACTTAAGTGCTATCATATCAAGTATAGTGATTTTCCCGTCACTGTTTACATCACCATAAACAGTATCTTTCTGTGTTACAGCAGCTTCTACTTCAGAAATTTCATTATGAGTAAATTCGCTGTGCGGTAAAAACGGCAGTGTCATCGCTGCGGAAAGCACTAATGCAAGACATCGCTTAACTTTGCACCGAATATTTACCTTTTTTTGGGATAGAGGTCATGATTTTTCTTTCTCCTTTTAAATTTAAGTCTGTATAATTGTTTTTTGACCAATTTACGATTAAATTATACAACAATTCAAATTTAATTGTCAATAGAATTTTGATTTTTTATACATTATAGTATCATATCACTAAACTCAACTATTTTTCCGATGTTTTCCGGTTAAAACAATCCATATAAACACAATAACAATTGGAGCACTAATTACAGTAAACTGAATCTTCTTTTTCTCATTGTATAGACCACATAATTATGCTCTGGAATATACGTAACATCCGTAATCGGTCAGCTGCCTCCGGCAGCTTATCAATAGCAAAATCAGCGGAGCTGATTTTACCTTTTCGGTGCAGAGCCGGTGGCAGTAATGTCATCGGTTCATGATTTTTCATTTTACTATTGCAGTTTCAGCATAAAAAAATTATAATAATATAGATAGTAGAACAATAAAAACGCATGAGCTATGTCACCGGAGGATAACAAATGAAAAAACTGATCATAGGCATAATAATATTTCTGCTTGCAGTAACTGCAGGGCTTTCCATACTGTCCGTAGGTATCTACAATCAGAATTTCAACAAAAGATTTGAAGCATCGGAGCCAATCGCCGGACCGGATGATTTTGACGGACTTAAAGCCGAACGTGTGGAATTTGAATCTGACAAAGGGCAGAAGCTCACCGGATATTTTTACAGCAAAGAGACCGGAAACGATAAAGAGGCACTGGTCATAATGTCCCACGGAATAGGAGCAGGCCATAATTACTACATGCCGGTTGCCGATTACTTTGCTTCAAAAGGATATCTGACATTTGCATTTGACGATACCGGATGTGACGAAAGTGAAGGAAAAGGACTCGGCGGTCTTGAGCAGGCAGTTATCGACCTTGATCACGCCATAACTTTTGCAGAAGAAAAATATCCTGAAAAACCGATAGTGCTTTTCGGACACAGCATGGGTGGATACAGCGCAATGGATGTTTTAAAGTATCACCCTGAAGTAAAAGCAGTCGCAGAATGTTCAGGATTCGTCAAGGCAACTGACATGTTTGAAAGCGAAGGCAAAAATCAGGTCGGTTCGCTTATTTACGCACTGCTTCCTTTTGTTAAACTCTACGACAGATACCTGTTCGGAGAGTATGCAACGGCCGATGTTTTTGATGCTTTTGAAGCAAGTGAAACTCCGGTTCTTGTGATCCACAGCGCAGATGATGAGATCGTTCCGATAGAATACGGCCTTGACAAAATACAGTCAAAATACGGAAACGACCCGCGATTTGAGTTTATCCGTTACGAAGGCCGCGGTCACAACAACATTTTTACTGACTTGACTAATCAGGATGAGATCAATGAAGAATTCAGAGAGTGGATAAGTTCCAGAGGTTACGATACAGAAGCATCAGAAAACGCCGAACGTCTGAAAACTGACAAACTTGATTTTATCCACAACGTTATGGACCGGAAAAAATGGTTTGACGTTATCGACGAGGAATTTTTTGAACCGGTAATACGTTTCTACGATGAGAATACAGGACAGTAAAAAGCATATAAACACAAGGCGGTACACCCGGTTTTGATTCGGATGTACCGCATTTTCATTATTTTACGCTGATCCTGTTAAGCAGTTCTCCCGTTTCGGTATTGAAAACAAATATATAATCACCACAGGAATCAAAGGTATAAGCTCCGCCTTCTTTTATTTCTTTTGCCGGAATTTCAGAAGTAATACTCCAGTCATCGAGCGAACGGAAGTAATATTTCCCTTTGTAATATGTTGCTGCTTTTTCAGAATCTGAATATATTATTCTCTCATGACGACGTGTTTTATACTCAGCTGCTATTTTTCTTTTTTCAATATCATATTTACACAGTGTATCAAATCTATGGCCTGTTATTTCTTCTATACTTTGCATCGGATGAGAATACGTACCTGTAACATTTATAAGATTTGATTTATCACGGTAAAAAAACAAATTATATGAACCATAAGAGTCTTTAGTTTCTATAGCTGATATCTCATTTTCGGCATCACCATTCACATGCAGGACATTATAAGTAAGATATTCTTTTTTATTTAAATACTGAACAATTGCATTTTCATCATCAAATACAAACTTTAATGTCGAATATGTGTAGATCCATTCATCAGTTTTCTGGTCATGGACTGCATATGATACATACTCTGGTGACTTATTTTCTATCCTGTAAAATGTGACGGAATCAATACTATGCTTTGCAATTATAACATCTTCAGTTTCAACTATGCTCTGAAAATTCATTTCAGGTAAATTATCTGTATCATCATTAATTGCTAAACAAGCAGCTTCATCCGTTCCGGTAAAACAAATAAAATCATCTTCAGCCAGAAAATCATTTATCTGATACGGAACAGAGTATTCATTTACAAGTTTACCATTTTCATCGATAACCAGTAATGACGAGTCACCACTATAAACGCTCGCCCAGATTTTATTACCATACTGCTTAATAAACACATTGTAAGCATCATCCTGAAACTCATAAATTAAGCTATAATTCCGCATGAATTTTAGACTTACACCTCAATAGTAGTAAGTGGTATTTTATAAGGCACTTTAAACTTAAAAATATCGTATATAGCATTTGCCTCTTTACGAGATTCCTGTGGTATAGCATAATCTTTATAAACCTTGCACTTTTGGTTACGAAGATAGATCATAATGCTTTCAGCATTCAGAGCCTTCGCTTTCTTAGAGCGACGCTTTAGCAGATCCTGCTGCAGTTTCTGCATAATGACTGTACCCATAAAACTTATCAGCAAATGACCAGCAAAAGCCTCTTCACTCTGCACTCGGATTGGCATAAGATCAGCGTAGTTCTTGGTTATGTCAAAAACCTGTTCTACCTGTTGCCTTGTGTAGTACATAGGCAGAAGTTTGTCTTCTGATATCTCTTCTGATGTAAGAATAGCAAAGGTGCCAAGCCTTTTAATTGCAACATCAGTTTCGTTAAAATCTTTCTTATCATCCAGTGCATTAAGAATAGTTTTTTTGTGTTGCATGAGATACATATCTTCATCAATGCAAAGATAAACATATGCATTATATCCGCAAACATCGACCTTTACTTTTTTAATGAACACCAGTCTTTCTCCATAACGATATGCGTACTTCTGGGACATCAGATCATCAAGGTTTCCGGTTGCAGCATCCTTGAAAACAGTTTTATTGGGTGCCACTCTTGTCATAAATGGAATGCCACATTCGAATAGTTCTGCTGTATTCTTTTCAGAATAATAACCGGCATCAAGTATTGCATGATTGACAGAGACGCCATACTGCTCAAGCTCGCTTACTGTAGTGATAAGTGTACTGACATCTATGATGTTTCCTGCAACATATCGAAAATAAATTGGCATTCCGTTGTTGCGATCAATCACATAAATCAGTCTGACTTCGCGATTTATGTCACCGTTATGGTTACTTATCTGAGTGATATCCATTTTTGTTGCGTTAGGCACACCAGTGCTGTCAACAAGTATTCCAGTGGCTCCGCTATCTTTATAGATACTGGACAGGTATTCCTCAAAGAAATGTCTTTGAATTTTTTCGTTGCCGAGTGCTTTCAGCACTTTGCTGATGTTCTGACTGGTCAGATTTGCTTTTGGATAGGAAAGATACGTATAGTTTCCTTCGTACCATATCTTTGCATGACAGCTGGCTCCTTTGTTCGTCAGAAGACGATAAAATATCAAAGCCAGTACGGTATCGCTTTCTTCAGGAAGAACGTTTCGGATGCTTTCGTAGAAAGGTTGTCTGGTGATGTATTCCTGAAGGAACCAAGCATCTCCAAAATCAAGAATAAGCTTTTCTGAATCAGGAATAATTGATTCTTTAGGTAATGCTGTATCAGGAACATCCCTGCGACCTTCACCCAAAACGTATTGATATGTTACACCTTTCTGGCGAAAAATGTTGTTTTCTTTGTCGATGACTCGACCAAGGTTTTCGCCGCGTCTGGTTTTTACTCTGCCTTTATCGCGGTACGACTCGTATACGCATGCATAGATTGCACCATTTGGTTTCTCATCGTAGTGAATGTAGGACATAGTAGAACACCTCTATTTGTAAGTCTAATATATTATACTTACATTATACAGCATTCTACTTACTAAATCAAGAGGAAAAACGCCGAAATATCTATTGTTTACGGACTTTGAATGTACTTATGGAACAATGTAAGTCTAAAAAATCGGCGGAACTATAGTTAAGTCTTCAGAATAATCAGAATTTAGTCTGTACAGTTTCAAATCTCTTAAATAATAATACTGATCGCTAATACAAACTAAATCAGATTCTCTAAAATAGTAATTGGAAATGTGCATCGTAAGCCCAGTATTTCGGATACTCAAAAGCAGTCCGACTATTATTACGATTATTATCGTAATTAAGGTTATTATCTTCTTCATTTCAATAAATATCCTGTTAATAAGTAAAATCCTTTTTAAGTATTATAGCACACCTTGTATGAAAATCACAACTATTTTCGTAAAATTGTCTTTAAATGATCACTGCGTACATATTGAAATGATTAATTTTCTTCGCAGGGATTTGAAAGACGCGTGACATCCCCAATCGGTCAGCTGCCTCCGGCAGCTTATCTATAGCGAAATCAGCGGAGCTGATTTTACCTTTTTGATGCAGAACTGATGACGACCACATATATGGCAAACGTATTATTTAACGTCGCACTTTAAACTGAATATAAAACGCCAAGCGGTACACCCGGTTTTGATTCGGATGTACCGCTTGTTTCATATGTGATTCTTTTGCTATAACTCGATACCTTTCATGGCATCTACTACCTTCTGTTGTATATTTTTCTGCAAATAATTCGGATTGATCTTACTTTTGGAATACTGAAGATATGTCCCCTGTGTTGTATCAGTTAATAACCTTGTAAAAAATCTCTCCCAGCTGAAAAACTCTGAACTCTCAATGTATTCCGAAGGGTTTTCAATAATAGCTTCGGTTTCACTGTTTTTGATAATATCAGAGATAAGCAGCAGCCATTCAAATGATTCAGGCAGAAACAGCTTGATATTACTGTTACTCCTGATAAAAGATGATACTCTGTTCATTTGTGAAGCAAATGCAGCGCCATCTGCTATTACAAGTACACTTTCATCCGCATCATTAAGTGATATCAGTTTTTCATAAATATTCGATTTGCCTTCTGCGGACTCACAGATGATACTGTTCTTACTGGCAACATCAGAAAAAAATTCGTATCCGGAATTACTGTCCTCGACAATTATCCTCTGTGGTTTTATCAGCTGATCCGTTTTCATATCATCAGCATTATAAATCCTATACATCTCATGATAAACCGGCTGAAGTGTTCCGTATTTTCCGGAACTGCGAATACCATACACCTCTTCAACGCTGACCGGAAGCATTTCAAGATTAGCTCTTGTAACAATCACAAAATAATTACTGCTGTTTTTGGCCGCAGAAGCAAATTCTTCAGTTTCGACAAATGAAGAACCTTCATCTATAAACAGAATAGTGTCATTTATATAACCAATCTGTTCCTTCCATAAATCGCCTTCAAGGACACGACAGGGCCTTTGGCATGAAATATTTATACCGCTCTTTTTGTCAATATGAAATTCACGGATAAGATCAATAAGCGTAGTTTTACCAGTAGCACTGTCTCCCTGAATAAGTGTAATATTACGTCTGATATCAAATTCATATTTGACAGAACGATTTGATACCTCAACGTGATAAGCACCCTTCATTATACGAACCTCCCTGCTGTTATGACAAGCTGTTTCATATCATGAACGATCTCATCCGTATTTACTATGTGTATATCAAATGTGCCATCTCCGAAATTCATTATATGCCGGAGATTCACAGTTACATCTTTTCTTTCTCCTATTTTCAGGAGCCACTGAGCACAGTTATCACCACAGTTTGAGGCATTAAAAAGTTCATCCTGTATCTCATTTATAAGTATCAGTGCTTTTACCCCGCCTGAAAGCGATGTCGGAGGAATAATACCTAAAACCGGACTGTCAATTGCATGACTGCTGAGAACTTCTGATTTATCTATATCCTTTATCATCTGCTTCACATCAGCTTCTTCAAGCCATCTGCTGTCAAAAACATTTTTAAAGTAAAGTGAAGTGTTGTAAACAACATCATCAATCTTTCCGAAAATAATATTCAGCAAAGCAATTCCTCCTGTCTGATTGTTTATAATACTTATTATATCACCTGCAGGAATTATTGTAAACGAAAAATTTACATTGAAATACGAAACGGTACACCCGATTTTGAATTCGGATGTACCGCTTGCTTAATTTACGATTAGTTTTCTACATTTTTAGCTTAAACTCTACTATACGCTCAATAATAAATCAAATATTTCTTTGATGGTTCTCATATGTACAAAAACAGAAAAGAGTGATAAAATCAAATTCAATACAGATTTTTTATCCAGCGAAGCAAAGAAATTACGTTCTCCTTTGCTCTTTGTGTATTTTATAACATATCTTATATCAAGTATAGTTATTAAAACCAACACTAACGGTGCAAGGCCATGACTTCTATATAAACTCTCAAGATGGCCAAGAATACGGTTCTCGTAAATCATGACTGCAACTTCTGAATTTGTGTAAGGAAGCCAATATAAAGAAGCCCAAAGGATTCCGACAAATAAAACCAACGTTAATATTACTAAATTAATAGTATGATGTTTGATATGCTTTTCCATTTACTTGTATTTCCTTTTCTTTGTGATTAGATATTGCAACAGGATCTTCAAGAAACTTTTGCTTATTTCCTTCAATTTTTGACGAATCCACCGGTTCGCCTGGAGTATTATAGTATCCCATTCCATACCAACTATCTGCAAACGGAACAACATCATAGAATCCGTGCATTATTTTAGAAGGCCAATTAGGACTCGCATAATTATATGTTCCCATATTTTTAGGATCATAAAGATGCCCTTCTGATTCATTGCTTTCCCTATCGTCAAGCAACATATTGTTATAATTATAAACAGCTTCGAATTTACCATCTTTAGATACAAATTTTAGGTTATATCTACCCTTACCTTTATTATTTTCATCAGTACATGCCTCACTGTCATACATATGAAAAACCGAATCCTCCATTTTTAGTAAGGTCCAATTCTCTTTTTCTTTAAGTAAATCATCAAGAGTATTCGGTGCTCTGTTTAGTTTCAATCTGAAATAATGTAATTCTTTATTTATCGGTACATCAAGAACCACACTATTAAAATAATCACAAAAATCATTCCAGTATTCAAATGGAATCAAATTATAATATTCCGCTGAGTTTACCTGATTCATAATGTAATTAACTTTGTCTACAGGATTGAAAGGAGATACCTTTTTTACTTCATCTAAATAGATTTTTGTTCCAAAACCAATAAATTTATTCATCTAAGATTTATTCCCAAAATGCTGATGAAACTTTAATATTAACTTCAGTAAAGAATAAAATAGAGCAATTCTAATAAAACACAGTGCAGTTTGCTGGTAGTCACGATCTGCATACTGCACTGTTGTTTTTAGTATTTATATCACTATATTTTTATCAATCACTCATGGAGTCAGTTTAAATCCGACTGTTTCCCACTCATCACTCTTATGATTTTCCTCGCACAGCTCCTTATAGCCGTCATAATCGACGATGCAATCTTTAGGTACATAGTTCGGATAAGCACCTGTATAACCGTATGTTGCTGTAGTGCATGCTCCGACAACTTCGTTATTCTTGACTTTTACAGCCCAGTCACCAACTCTTGGTGGAAGGTCACGCTTTATGCTCTGAACGAAATCTGATGAAATATCTGAACTGTTGAAAATTCCGTCAATAACTTCTCCTTTAGCCTCACATTCCATTGCGACTACCATTGCTGTAGTAAACACTGATTTTGCATTTGCATTGGCTGAATCCACTGATGATTTTCTTACAAGATAACGTATGTTCGGAGTATAAGCATTTACGATCTCAGCAGAAAAAGTTTTGAAATCCATTAATGCATCAGGATATAACGCAAACCAGTCTGTATCCGGTCTTAATGCGATATCAGCAAGATTATTATCAAAAGGTACATTCAGAAGCTGCGGAACACTTGCAGGATAAGCACCTGAACGTTTCTCACATCCGGCTGCTGCACCGCGGACTTCATAACTTTCTATTTTCACTGAGAATTCATACTCATCAGAAGCAAGTTCTCTGAAAAGTTCGCTTTCGGAAGTATAAATACCATTCGGAACTTCCTTTCCGGAAATTTCATATTCCTGAAGCATGGTCTGAACATTAGTGAAGATATTTTTAGCGGCATCGTTGAAGAATGATACAGAAGAAACCAGATTATCCGGTGTTCCAGTCGCCGATACATAATCAGGGAACATGATCTTCCAGTCAGGTTTAAAATCATCTGCATCGGGCGGCATTTTTTCTTTCAGCACATCAAAAGGAATATCCATATTCTGCGGAATACCAGCAGGATAAGCGCCGCTCCTTGTAAGCTCACCGCTCGATGCCAGACAGTAAATTACCATTCCATTTTTAACGAAAATAAAGTATTTCCCTTTAGCCCCACCAATATTTGCAAACAGTTCGTTTTCTTCAGTGTAAAATCCGTTCGGAACTGTTTCACCTAAAGTTTCTTTTTCCTGAATAATAGTCTGCGCATTTGTGAAAACTGTCTTTGCAAAATCATTATACTGAGCAACTGTTTTTTCAGGATAATCAGGCAGAGAACTCTGAGCAGGATCATCTGAAATATACTGAGGATAAGTCTGCTTCCAGTCAAAACTTATATCTCCGGAAATTTTTGCATTATCGAATTTATATGGGATATTCATAGTCTGTGGTACTGTGTTCGGATATGCACCGGTCACTTTTCCGTATGAATCAGTACAAATACAGCCAACTAACTCACCGTCAGAGAACGAAAGTGCAAAGGTCGTATTCTGCGGGCTCAGATTTGTAAGAGCAAAAATCTTATCACGGTACTGCTTTTCAATTTCTTCGTCTGCAGTAATTCCGGTATAGTTAAGCGGAGCTATTTCCGGCTTCCCTGCTGTTTCTGCCTCCTGCTGCATAGTTTTGATCACAGTAAACAGTGTCTCTGCAGTACTGTTAAGCTCGTTAGTGGTCTTCGGAACATAGTCCTTTATAGTTTCATCTGCCGAAACCCATTCCGGATATGCATCTTTCCAGTTTATATTAACATTAGAATAATACTGCACATTAGCTTCAAGTATCTTGTCATAGTCAACATTTACTGACATAGGTATCTCATTCGGATACGCACCGGTAACACCGCCGGAAGTACAGATACAGCCTCTTACGTCACAATCAGATATCGCTATACTCCATCTTGTTCCGTCCGGAAGTTCAAGTTCCTGTTTCATAAGGTCTGTAAGTTCATTGCTGTCTTCATTATTAAAAACATTAAACCTTGCCACTTTTTGTTCAGGATTAAGATAACTAAGGTATAACTGGGCCCTTACCGCTGTCTCATAAATATCCTTTGCTGTTTTATTCATTTCTGAAATAGCAGCAGTATCAGTCTTGTCCTTGTTTTCTTCCGGATCCTTCTGTTCCGCAGGATCCTTTGGTTCTTTAGGATTTTCCGGTTCCGGATCTTTTGGTTCTGCAGGATCCTGCGGCGGCTGAACAGCTTCTGTCAGTATTCCTGTCAGATAAATCATATCCGCAACATTTATCTTCTGGTCGCCGTTCATATCCGCACCATCAGCGTCGATATCTGTCGCCTCACCAAGAAGATACTTTTTCATCAATACTATGTCCTTGGTATTAAGGACTCCGTCCCCGTTCACATCTCCTTTGACCGTATCAGGTGCAGCCATTACTGACTCCGCCATCATCGTCGAAACCATGCATAAAGCAAGAATACCTGTAACAACTTTTCTCATTTCTTAAAACCCCTTTTTCATTATTGTCTTTCACTTTTAATAAGTAAAATCCTTTTTAAGTATTATAGCACACCTTGTCTGAAAAGTGCAACTATTTTTGCAAAATTGTCTTTAAATAATCAATGCGTACATATTGAAATGAATAATTTTCTTCGCAGAGATTTGAAAGACGCGTGACATCCCCAATCGGTCAGCTGCCTTCGGCAGCTCATCAATAGCAAAATCAGCGGAGCTGATTTTACATTTTTTCCGCAGAGCCGGTGGTCAAACGTCACCGGCTCTTGCTTTTGCATTTTTCAATTATTAGTTGACAAAAGATTATGTTTGTTGTAAAATTTTAATCAAATGATAAAACATGCATCAACTATTCATGGAAACCGGATACACTCCAGTGGTGGGTTTGCGGCTGGAACCCGGAATATGCCTGGGATGTTGATGTTCACAAACTCGCTGTTGTTAGCAAGGTGGATATGTCGGAGTTCAAAGAATTGTATAATGTATTTGCCCGAAATTATAAAACCGATGAAGACTATACACCATATTTAGAATTTGATGATGAGCACAATCTTTTCTGGTTAATGTGGGGAGATGATTCTTTATATGAACTACCTTAAAATTACCCTCATAAAAAAGATGTTTAGTAATATCCTTGTTGTATTAACATGCATCATAATATTCTGCGGTTGCGGCTTTGAAAAAGTTCAGGAAGAAACTCAGCTTTGCAAAGAAGCCAAAGAAGAGGCCAAACAAGTTTTTGAATACCTAAAAGAAGAAGATACTTCATCACTTTCAAATTTTTTTAGTCAAAAAGCTTTATCTGACTGTAATCTGGAAGAGGAATGGAAAATATTTCTTGAACAGATTAACGGTAAAATAATTGATTATGAAACAATTGAAACTTTTGAGAACAGACGTACTTTTTCTGATGGTAATCTCACCTATTTACTGTTACGAATAGAATTTAAAAACGTAAAAACTGACACCGGACAAGTTTATGAAAAAATGAGATACTCAAAAACCGCTAAATGTGATTCTGATCCCGATAAAGAGGGAATCAACTGGTTAGAATTAATGATTGACGGAAACGAAAAAAACTATCAAATTTCCCACTAAGAAAGAGTAACGCAAGGATTGCCACAACAACAAGTCAAAAAATCCCGAGTCAAAATGAAAGCAGAAGCTAAATTACAATTTATGTTAGATAGCATTAATTAATTGATTGTTGTGTTTTGGAACTGATTGTTTACTGTAATCTGTTCTATCATATCTGTTATAGTAAATATATCAAAATCAGCGAAGCTGATTTTACCTTTTATCCGCAGAGCCGGTGGTCAAACGTCATCGGCTCTTGCTTTTGTATTTTTTTCAATTATTAGTTGACAAAAGATTATGTTTGTTGTAAAATTTTAATCAAATGATAAAACATGCATCAACTATTCATGGAAACTGGAATATGCCTGGGATGTTGATGTTCACAAGCTTGCTGTTGTTAGTAAGGTTGATATGTCGGATTTCGAAGACTTGTACAAAGTGTTCACATTGTACAAATCTGATATCAGATACAGAAAATATCTGGAATTTGACGATGACAATAATACTTTCTGGCTTATGTGGGGAGATGATTCTACTTATGAATGATAACCGAATTACAAGAACGTCATTTTGCAGTTTTATCACAACAATTGCGCTTATATTCATCAGTATATTTATCTTGTCAGGATGTGGCGTAAAAAAAATAATGGAAGAAACCAGGCTCAGTAAAGAAGTAAAAAAAGAAAGTACACAAGTATTCGATTATCTTAAAAATGAGGATATCAAAAGTCTTTCTGATCTTTTTTGTCAAAACCAAAAAGACAATTCTGACATAAAAGAAAAATGGAAAAACTTTTATGAAAGTATCGACGGGAAAATACTCGCCTATGATAAATTATCCTGTACTGAAACTATGAGAACATTTTCGGATGGAAAACTAACGTATTTAGTTTTCCGTATTGAATATTCTGATGTTAAAAACTGACACAGGTAGGATTTATGAAAAACTAATATACTCCACTACCGCCAAAGATATTGATGATAGTAATGAAGAAGGAATAAGCAATTTTATTCTTCTTCAAGGTAAAGATGAGAATGGATATCCAATTGCAATTACAGTTGATTAGTTATCAAATGTAATATGAACAACCATGGGCTTCGTAGGATTTATTTTTGCACCATTTCTTATCGCAGGAATTTTTGCTGTAATCGGTTCTGTTATCGCTGTTATAGTCATTCCGATATTACTCGCAGTAATACTTACCATAATCGGTCTGATTCTACACAAAAAGCACAGAACAGCCTCAAAAGTACTTTTTATACTTGCAGTAATCTGTATATGCTTTTTAATAACTGTAATTTCCATCATGCTGATTGCTGTTATGCTGCTTTTCAGCCATTCTTTAACTCACGCAGGATTGATGTTGTGTACATCCCCAATCGGTCAGCTGCCTCCGGCAGCTTATCTATAGCAAAATCAGCGAAGCTGATTTTACCTTTTATCCGCAGAGCCGGTGGCAGCCAGCCACCGGCTCTTTTTTATTAAAAAGTGTTGATGTACCTTATTTAAAAATGGTATAATAAAAAATGACACAAATACAGAACGGAAAACACTACTGAGAAAGCGAGGAGCGTCAATGGGAACATATCTGAATCCGGGGAAAGAATCATATGAAGAAGCTGTAAATTCCGAAATTTTTATAGATAAAACTGAAATGATACAGTATTTAAATTCTTTAGTTAATACTAAACAGAAATACGTCAGTGTATCCCGTCCGCGCAGATTCGGAAAGTCAATGGCTGCTGATATGATCTGTGCTTATTACGACAGAAAAGCTGATAGCTATGAATTATTTTCAAAGAGAAAACTATCAGAAACATCACCAGTAAAAAAGGGCGATAACGAAATCGCATGGGACGGATATCTTGGCAGGTTTGATGTTATTAGACTTGTTATGACAGACTTTTTGGACGGCAGCGATACAGTGCCGGATATGCTGAATTATCTGACCGAAGAAGTTGTTGAAGATCTCAGAGATGAATTTCCTGATGTTAATTTCGGAAGCAGAATTTCCCTGCGTACAGTTCTTAATAAGATCTACGGAAAAACCGGGCATCAGTTTGTAATAGTTATAGATGAATGGGATGCGATCTTCAGGTCGTGTAAAGATGATAAAGAAGGACAGACAAAATATCTTGACTTCCTTCGTGATCTGCTCAAAGACAAACCGTATGTTGCCCTTGCATATATGACCGGCATACTTCCTATCAAGAAATATGGTGAGCATTCAGCTTTGAATATGTTTACTGAATATTCCATGATGGCACCGAGACAGCTGGCGGAATATACCGGATTTACTGAAGATGAAGTATCCAATCTTTGTATTGACTATAAAATGAACTATAACGATGTATCCAGCTGGTATGACGGATACATCGTCAGTGATAATATTCCGAAAGAAAAGAGAGAAGAATACAGAGAAGGAATATACTCCGGTCACAAAACTGCAATATACAGTCCGTTGTCCGTTGTTGAAGCAATGACAACAGGCGTTATAAAAAATTACTGGAACAAAACCGAGACTTACGAAGCTCTTGCCGACTATATCCGCAGGGATTATGACGGTCTGAAAGATGCTGTCGCACTGCTTATGGACGGCGGAAAGCTTGTTATTGATACTTCAACCTACCAGAATGACATGACGACTTTCAACGGACGTGATGATATCCTGTCACTTCTTATCCACCTTGGTTATCTTGGCTTCGATGACGAGACCAGCGAGGTCTTTATTCCGAACAAAGAAATACTTGATGAATTCAAAACATCTACCAAATCGAAAGAATGGAATGAAACCTTCGAATCCTTCCGCCTGTCACAGGAACTGCTGAAAGCTACGTGGAACAGGGACGCTGAAAAGGTCGCTGAGATCATCGAAAAAACGCATGACAAAGCAGATAACAAAACCTATAACGATGAAGCGGCACTTAGCTATGCAATAAGAATGGCATATTACTCAGCTCAGAAGTATTACACTATCCTTCCGGAAACAGACACCGGAAAAGGATATGCTGATCTTATCCTTATTCCGTCACCGAAATATCCGGACAAACCGGCACTTGTCATTGAACTGAAATACAACAAGGATGCCGAAGGTGCCATCGCGCAGATAAAGCGAAGAGATTATCCGGAAAGGCTTGAACACTACAAGGGAAACATCATTCTTGTTGGCATCAATTACGATAAGGATATTCCGAACGACGATCCGGCTTTCAAGCATCATACCTGCGTTCTGGAAGACGCGTAACATCCGTAATCGGTCAGCTGCCTACGGCAGCTTATCTATAGCAAAATCAGCGAAGCTGATTTTACCTTTTATCCGCAGTTTGGTGTTAATCACGCAGTTACTGATGTTTTCCCATATAGTAATGAGTGGTACTTTCAATTAGGTTCATATATTTTTGCCGAAAATTATAACACAGGATTAGGAAATGTTCCCGGTGTATATGTTAATTGTTCAGAAGCTGCAAAAAATCTGGATGCATACGACGAAGACAACGAAGCACAGATATGGCATAATGCTCATGCTGCTGCTTCATAGTAGCAATGGTGATTATTATGGTAAAAAACTATAAAAAAGTCATTAATTTTATATGTATTATATCAACATTGTTGTGGGGAAGCATTTTCATATTCTCTAAGATAAATTGGGAAACAGCTCAGCTTATTAATAACAGCACCATATTTCATTACTTAAAATACAGTTATTATAATTTTGGCACACTATTTATTGTAAACATCTTTTGCTTTTTCAACCTGTTATTCGAAGTGGTTAACTTTTTTAAAAGAAAAAAAGAAAAGCAAGTGAATCAAAGCAGTAAACTGTTTAGTATTTCGTATTTTATTGTTTCAGTAATTGCGTATACAATTCACTTTCTTGTGTTTAAATATTTTTTAGAAGGTGCATTTGCAGGATAAACAAATGAAGAGCTATTAAAATCATAATAAAACAATTAGATCAGGCAATTATTTTAGCAGAGCCGGTGGTCAAACGTCATCGGCTCTTGCTTTTGCATTTTTTTAATTATTAGTTGACAAAAGATTATGTTTGTTGTAAAATTTTAATCAAATGATAAAACATGCATCAACTATTCATGGAAACCGGATACACTCCAGTGGTGGGTTTGCGGCTGGAATCCTGAATACGCATGGAATGTTGATGTTCACAAGCTTGCTGTTGTTAGTAAGGTGGATATGTCGGAGTTCAAGGAATTGTATAAAGCTTTCCGCGAATCAATGATAAAACTCCCGCAAAATCTAATGTACTTAGAATTTGACGATGAAAACAATATGTTCTGGCTTGTATGGGGAGATGAATTATCATATGTATATTATTAATCCATCACTTACGTTTACAAAATCGCAAATTCGTAAAATACTAAAAACTATTTCGTTTGTTTTTATAATCATGCTTCTCCTAACAAGTTGCGATGATAAAGTTAAAGAAGAGTCTCTACTTTGTAAAGAAGCAAAAGAAGAAGCTAATCAGGTATTTGAATACTTAAAAGAAGAAGACATTCAGAGTCTTTCCGAGTTATTTTCTCCAAACAAACAGACAACATACAATCTTGAAGCTGAATGGAAAAGCTTCTTTGAAAGTCTGGATGGAAAAATAAAAGATTATGACTGTTTGAAATTTGATGAAGCACAGCGAACTTTTTCTGACGGTAAGTTGTACTATTTAACCGTAAATGTAGAATTCACCAATATAGAAACTGAAACAGGTCATATTTATGAAGAGTTGTCATATTCCAAAATATTAAAAAGCGATTCAAACAATGACGAAGAAGGTATTTGGGGTGTAAGTTTCGTAAACGGCAGAGATGAAAAAGGCAATCTCAACATGACATATATAGGATGTTCAAAAGAGATAAAGATTAAATAGCATTAAATTCATGTTTGATAAACAATAAATAGAATTCACAGAAAATAAGATTAGCCTTCTGCGCAAAAATCATAGTAATATGAAAGGAAACCAACTATGGGCTTCGTAGGATTTATTTTTGCACCATTTCTTATCGCGGGATTTTTTGCTGTAATCGGTTCTATTATCGCTGTTATAGTCATTCCGATATTACTCGCAGTAATACTTACCATAATCGGTCTGATTCTACACAAAAAGCACAGAACAGCCTCAAAAGTACTTTTTATACTTGCAGTAATCTGTATATGCTTTTTAATAACTGTAATTTCCATCATGCTGATTGCTGTTATGCTGCTTTTCAGCCATTCTTTAACTCACGCAGGATTGATGTTGTGTACATCCCCAATCGGTCAGCTGCCTCCGGCAGCTTATCTATAGCAAAATCAGCAGAGCTGATTTTACCTTTTCGCGGCAGGCGGATTATTAAGCCTTCGCAGCAAAACGAATATAACGCAGACAAGCGGTACACCCGGTTTCAAATCCGGATGTACCGCCGTCTTTTTATCCTGTCATTCATCCACCAGAACTATTCCGATATCGACATTGGTAAGCTCTTTTATGTATTTCTTCGCAGATTCCGTTACCAGTCCGTTTTTGATAAAGCCGATGGAAACGGTGAGGTCCGAGTGTACAGCAGTTACGGCTTCACCGGTATCGCCGTTCATTCCGCTGTTGATATCCACGCTGATAACATAAGCGCCGGATCTGTTTATTGCATCTATTGCAGTTTTAGCATTTCCCCTCACCTCACCGGAGAATCCGGTTCCGAGAATGCAGTCTACGATAACGTCGTAGCCGGAAAGATCTGTTTCCGGAGCAAACATTTGACTTCTGACGCCAAGCTCATTTGCGATTCCGCTGTAGTATTTTCCGTCCTCGCTCATCTTTTCAGATACCTTTATGATAACGGAATCAATACCGTCCTTCTTAAGTATTCCGGCAAGTGCATATCCGTCACCGCCGTTGTTTCCGCCGCCGACGACTATAGCGATATTTTTCCCTTTCCAGCCGTCATATGAATTATACACTTCCATGGCAGCACGGTACATAAGTTCCCTGCTCTCCACAAAATTAGCTATCGTATAGGCGTCGCTTTTACGCATCTGCTCCACGCTTATCGTCCTGTTTTCCATGTGATCATCTCCAGTCTTTTTATTGTTCTTATTATATCACCTGCCGGGAGCATTGTAAACGGAAAATATGCTGCGGATTTCAGAAAAACAAATGAGCTTCGCGTTCGCATGGAATGTAAAGTTCGTTTAATAAGCAGCATGCCCGGATTCTTTCTTTTCTCATTGCCTGTACCTGATAATTATGCTATACTTATAGCTGTAACGGCCGGATCCCGGTCAGTAAACAGATCAAGAAGGAGAACACAGAATGATAATTAAAATAATTGTTGCAGCGCTTGAAATACTGCTGTTTATGGCGTTTGCAGTATCCTACCCTGTAATAAACATCGGTACCTGGACAGGCATGGGAGTTACTGCAGTACTTTTTATAATAACATTACGCTTTGAAAGCTTTGTAAAACTCATCTGTAACCTGTGGCAGCACACCAGCGGAAAGGCCGTGCTTGGTATTACCGGATTTATCGTCATCGCATCGGTCGGATTTGCAGTATTCTGCACGGTGAACATGTTATCTGCGCGGAATATAAAGCCGGAGGATCCGTCGGCGGTGGTGGTGCTCGGATGTCAGGTAAGAAACGGCGTGCCGTCGCGTATGCTTAAGAGGCGTCTGGATGCCGCACTCACCTATCTGGAAACTGACACTGATGTACCGGTGGTGGTTTCAGGAGGCCAAGGACCGGATGAGGCGATTTCCGAGGCTGAATGCATGAAACGATATCTTGCGGAACACGGCATTCCGGAAAGCAGGATCATCATGGAAGACAAATCTGCAAACACTGACGAGAACCTGGTATTTTCATTTGAAAAACTCGACGAGCGGGGAATAAGCCGTGACATAGTACTTGTCTCCGACGGATATCATCAGTACCGGGCTCAGCACATGGCAAAGCGTCACGGTGCAGTGAAGGTCAGTGCCGTTTCAGCAGCCACCGAGCCGAAGTTCATTGCGACCTATTACGTCAGGGAATGGCTTGCGATTGCAAAAGAGCTTTTTCTCAGTTAAGGAAGCGCTGATTTAAAGTATAATTGCCAAATACATTAGACATTTACAGCTAAACTTTAGACACTAAATACCGCCTGATATTATTGACTTATCGTAAAAAAAAGAATATAATAAAATAGGTGCGCATTATATCTGTAACACACTTATTGATATAATCAGATTTCGTATTATACTATAATATATATTCATATGGAGGTTATTTAACAATGAACAGAGTTTACAACTTCAGTGCAGGTCCTGCTGTTCTCCCAGAGGAAGTCCTCAAGGAATGCGCAGATGAAATGTTTGATTACAAGGGCAGCGGCATGTCCGTTATGGAAATGTCACACCGTTCAAAGGTTTATGATGAAATAATCAAGGACGCAGAAAAGGATCTCCGCGATCTTATGAACATCCCTGACAACTACAAGGTTATCTTCCTTCAGGGCGGCGCTTCACTCCTCTTCGCAGGTGTTCCTATGAACCTCATGAAGAACGGAAAGGCTGCTTACATCATCACAGGACAGTGGGCTAAGAAGGCATATCAGGAAGCTCAGATGTACGGTGAAGCTGTTGCAGTTGCTTCATCAGCTGACAAGACATTCTCATACATTCCTGACTGTTCAGACCTCGACATTCCTGAAGACGCAGACTACGTTTACATCTGCGAAAACAACACAATTTACGGAACAAAGTTCCCTGAACTTCCGAACACAAAGGGCAAAATACTCGTTGCTGACGTAAGCTCATGCTTCCTCTCAGAACCAGTTGACGTAACAAAGTACGGCGTTATCTACGGCGGTGTTCAGAAGAACATTGGTCCTTCAGGCGTACAGATCGTTATCGTTCGTGAAGACCTCATCGCTGACGGTCCTGCATTCAAGCAGACTCCTACAATGATGAACTGGAAGATCCAGGCTGACAACGGCTCACTCTACAACACACCTCCATGCTACGGCATCTACGTTTGCGGCAAGGTATTCAAGTGGATCAAGAAGATGGGCGGCCTCGAAGCTATGAAGAAGCACAACGAAAAGAAGGCAGCTATCCTTTACAACTTCCTCGACCAGAGCAAACTCTTCAAGGCTACAGTACAGGGTAAGGACAGATCACTCATGAACGTTCCTTTCATCACAGGCAACGAAGAACTCGATGCTAAGTTCGTTAAGGAATCAAAGGCTGCAGGCTTCGAAAACCTCAAGGGTCACCGTACAGTAGGCGGTATGCGTGCTTCTATCTACAATGCAATGCCGATCGAAGGCGTAGAAAAGCTCGTTGAATTCATGAAGAAGTTCGAAGCAGAAAATGCTTGATTTACGGAGGCAGTCATGTATAATATTCAGACATTAAACAAGATCGCAGCATGCGGTACAGATGTTTTCAATAAGGCAAACTACAACATTTCAGATACAGTTGAAAAGCCGGACGCTATCATGGTTCGTTCAGCAGCAATGCACGACATGGTATTCGCTCCGAACCTCCTTGCTATCGCAAGAGCAGGCGCAGGCGTAAACAACATTCCTGTTGACAGATGCGCTGAAGAAGGTATCTGCGTATTCAACACACCGGGCGCAAACGCAAATGCAGTTAAGGAACTCGTTATTGCAGGTCTTCTCCTCGCTTCAAGAAAGGTAGCAGACGCTCTTGCATGGGTACCTTCACTCAAGAACGAAGGCGACGAAGTAGGCAAGCTCGTTGAAAAAGGCAAGTCACAGTTTGCAGGTCCTGAAATCCAGGGCAAGACACTTGGTATCATCGGTCTCGGCGCTATCGGTATCCTCGTTGCCAATGCAGCAGTAGCTCTCGGCATGAAGGTTGTCGGCACTGACCCGTTCCTTTCAGTAAACGCAGCTCTCAAGCTTTCAAACAAGGTTTCAGTAGTTCCGACTCAGAAGGACGTTTTCGAAGCTGCTGACTACCTCACGATCCACGTTCCGTACAACAACGAAACAAAGGGATTCATCGGCAAGGACGCTATCGCTTCAATGAAGGACGGCGTTCGCATCCTCAACTTTGCAAGAGGCGAACTCGTTGACACAGACGCTCTCCTCGAAGCTCTCGAAAGCGACAAGGTTGCAGCTTACGTAACAGACTTCCCTAATGCTAAGGTTATCGGTGCAAAGAACGTTACAGCTCTTCCGCACCTCGGCGCTTCAACACCTGAAAGTGAAGACAACTGTGCTGTTATGGCCGCTGGAGAACTCATCGACTACATCGAAAACGGCAACATCAGAAACTCAGTAAATCTTCCTAACGCTGAAATGGCTGCTACAGGTGAAAAGATCTGCATCATCCACAAGAACGTTCCTGATACAATCTCAAAGATCACATCTATTCTCGGCAATGCCGGTGTAAACATCGAAAACATGTTAAGCAACAGCAAGAAGGATTATGCTTACACAATGATCGATGCTACAGGCAAGGACATTGATGATGATACAGTAAAGAAGATCTCTGCTGTTGACAATGTTATCAGAGTAAGAGTTATTAAGTAATTTCAGGTGGTTTTATCCCCACCCCCTGCCCCCTCCCCACGGGAGGGGGTGTTTTATTGAGGGGCTTCGCCCCCTCCCCCTGTAAATAGCGGGTTTATCCCCGCACGGGTTTTATCGGGCATGAAAAACGGCGCCGCTCACGGAAATTATTCTGTAAGCTGCGCCGTTTGTGTAATAGGATTAATATTAAAGCTTGTCTATTTTCTTTGAAAGGTACTGACGGAGCTTTGCGAGGTCAGTAAGCTGGATCTTGCCGTCGCCGTCAACGTCGGATGCTTTTTCCTGCTCTGCAGTGAACTTTACGTCACCTAAAAGGTAAAGACTTAAGTTTGTAAGGTCTGTTACGTCTATTTTTCCGCTTCCGTCGAGATCGCCCTTAAGGAACTCTCCGGTTTTTGCTGTGGCACTCTGTGCCGGCTCTGCTGTTTCCTTCGGTGATGCTGTCGGTACAGGTTCTGTAACTGCCGGTGTTTCCGTTACCTTCGGTTCCTGTGATGCGGGTGTCGCAGATGTTTTCGCGGTAGGCTTCGGTGAACTACTGGCACTTTCGCCGCTTATCGGATAAGTCTTGAGGTCAGGAAGCTCGTCAAGAGTGATGCAGTATTCGCTCTGGTAGATCTCCTTAAGGTTTTCCACCGGATTGTTCTGTTCACTTGTAAGGTAGTTCATGTACCACGGGCAGAAGTAAAGCCATGCTGCCTTGTCGTTTACAAGGTTTTCAAGTGACGGAATGGAGTCGTTTTCCGTCATTGCAACCATCTTCTCACCGTCTGTGCTCTGTACGAGGCTGTAGAATGTCGATGCGATTGAGCTTAGGTTCGGCTCGCCGTCAGCCGCATTGTACTTGTCGTAGCCGACTAAATCAACTACGTCATCACCCGGATACCACTTTTCTGCATCCGGCGATGTTGAACCTGTCCATGTCCAGATAAGATTGTGTATGCCGTACTTGTTTGTGAGTTCATCGTACATGAGTCTGTAAAGTGCCTTGCAGGCTTCAGGACCTTCAGCACCCCACCAGAACCACGCACCTTCGGCTTCGTGAAGAGGTCTCCAGATTATTGCTACGTCTGCATCCTGTAATTTCTTCAGTTCACCGGCAATAAGTTCAAGGTCGGCAAGAACCTTTTCATTTTCCCATGTGCCCTCAGTAACTGCGTTCTTACAGCTGAAAGTTGTGAATTTCGGGTTAGCCGATTCAACGTAGAAGGCAATGTCATCGCTTCCCTTTTCACACGGTACATTCCAGTGCCATGTACATGTTGCTATGCCGTGGTACTTGTTTGTCCATTCTATTGCACGTTCCGGAGCATGGTCTCTCCAGTCGGAAGATGTGTTGTATGCAAGGAAGTCGATACCGCGGATCGCAGGCTGCTTGCCTGTTTCCTTTTCAATGTATTCAAACTCTGCTTCGTTATCCTTGATGAATACGTCCGGGCTGTTCCAGAGATTATAGTTGTGGTCTCCGCAGTATTCCTGCTGACCGGAAATGATGTGCTTGCCGTATGTGTCACAGAGATAGTTGTAGAGTCTCTTCGCCTGATCAGTTGCCTTCGGGTCGGAAAGAGTTCTTGTCGGTGAAAGATTTGTAAGCTTTTCACTTGCCGGCTTGAGCTTAATATAGTCAAAGAATGTGTAGCCCCAGTAAGCCTTGAGCTCGATAGTGTTCTTACCCTTTTTAAGATTTACTATACCGCCTGAAGTCTCAGCAAATTTCAGTGTGTACGGACAGGTAAGCTCGCCCTGGTTCACACCGTTTATCTGAAGGTACTGCACCTTCTTTCTCGGATCGCTCGGCTCTGCGTAGCATACGGTCATCTCATAAAGGCCTGCCTCCGGCATATCCACTTCAACACTCAGTGTAGTGTTTTTCTGGTCAAGATAGGCAAAGCCCTTTCCTGAAAATCCGGTAAGGTCTGTTCCCTCCGGCCAGTCGCTCATGTCAACGTCACCGGCACCGTTTGCGTAGATCTTTCCGCCTTCGGTCTTTCCATCCTCAAATTCGTACTTTACGCTGTTGTCCTCAGCTGCAGCCTTATCCATCAGAGATGTCGCAGGTGATACGGCAGCTGCTGCAAGAACGAGTGCTGCGGCTGCACTAAAGACCTTTTTAACTTTCATCGAATACATCCTTTCATATAGTTGCACTTAAATCTCATCTGATTTAAGTAATCGTTTACTTTAAATTAATTATAGCATATAAACTTAATTAATTCAACACTTCATAAAAAACAACTTGAACAAATTTAGCATATCAGATATAATAATATTATACGTATTTTGGAGAAAAATAAGCGGGCGCATATTTATTCATAAATATGCGCAGAGATACGGGGCGAAGCCCCCTTTTCCCTCATCCCGCAGATCCGGCGAAGCCAGATCTGCAGTTACTCAATGTTTTCATAAAGGAATCAGTATCATATGAGCAGTTTAAAGGAAGTTAAAATATTTACAGACGGAGCGTGCAGCGGAAATCCGGGGCCGGGCGGATGGGGAGCCATTCTCCGCTACGGCGAGCACGAAAAGGAGCTTTCCGGCGGCGAGGCGCAGACTACCAACAACCGCATGGAACTGACAGCAGTGATAAGTGCACTGGCTGCACTGAAAGAACCGTGCAGTGTCACTGTCACCACCGACAGTCAGTACGTTTACAACAGTGTGACCAAAGGCTGGGTCTACGGCTGGCAGAAGAAAAACTGGATAAAGGAAAAGAACACTCCGGTTCCGAACACCGACCTGTGGAAACAGCTTCTCCCGCTTTTGAAAAAACATAAAGTTGAATTCAACTGGGTACGCGGTCACAACGGTCATCCGGAAAATGAACGCTGCGACGAACTTGCTGTAATACAGCGTGACAGATACAGAGGATAATAAAATGGAAAAGAAATTCGTTTACGCCGATAACGCAGCAACAACAAGGATATCGCAGAGCGTTCTCGATGCCATGATGCCGTACCTCACAGATCAGTTCGGCAACCCTTCCGGAGTATACAGCATCGGCCGCAGGGCCAGAAGAGCGGTCGAGACTGCCAGACAGAAAGCCGCTCAGGCACTGGGATGTGAACCGTCGGAGATCTGTTTCACAAGCGGCGGCACTGAGTCGGACAACTGGGCGCTTGCCGGAACGTACAGAGCTCTTGCTCCTGAAGGAAAGAAGCGCATCATTTCCACTGTCATCGAACATCCGGCAGTGCTCAATACGCTTGAATATCTGAAAAAACAGGGTGCGGACATCGTGCTCCTTCCGGTCGCGGAAAACGGACGTATCGATCCGGAAGAAGTAAGAAAAGCGATCACTCCGGACACTGCACTCGTTTCAGTGATGGCCGCAAACAACGAGACCGGCGTTATACAGCCTGTTGATGAGATAAGCAGAATATGCGAGGAGCATGAAGTCCTGTTCCACACCGACGCAGTTCAGGCAGTCCCGCACCTGCGCTTCGACCTTGCGCACAGCGGCATCAGTCTGCTTTCCCTTTCCGGTCACAAGCTGCACGCACCAAAAGGTACCGGAATACTGTACATTAAAAACGGTCTTTCCGTTTCGCAGATCCTTTTCGGCGGTTCACAGGAAAGCGGTCTTCGTCCCGGCACTGAAAACACGGCAGCCATAGCCGGGCTCGGAAAAGCTCTCGAAGACCTGTTTCCGGATCACGAAGACAGAAATGCACGTATCAGCGCTCTTCGCGACAAACTGGCTGACGGCCTTCTGAAAAACGAGGGCGTGATAATGAACGGAGACCGGGAAAATATGCTTCCGGGACACTGCAGTATTTCCGTAAAGGGAGCTGACGGAGAAAAGCTTCTTCTCATGCTCGACCTCAAAGGAATATGTGCATCTGCCGGATCAGCCTGCACATCCGGTGACGCAGAACCTTCCCATGTACTGAAAGCAATGGGCGTAAAAAATGATTACATTAACGGCTCGGTACGTTTCACCCTCGACGAATACAACACTGAAGAAGACGTAGACTACATAACGGAAACTTTTGCAGAAATACTGAAAAAAGCTCTTTAAAAAAAGCTGCATGATCAGTATTTCGGACAGGCAGGGACCCGATTAAATCTGCACGAAACAGAAAAAGCATATCCCTCCCGCGTAAACATTGATGCGGGTAAGGATATGCTTTTTTATGTCACGGGATCTCATGAATTCCCGCGTCTGCAGTTATATTCACTTGTCAGCGAGCACCTTTGTGGTGTACTGACGTACATAAAGATCACGTCTGGTCGTAAAATCAGTTTCGGCATCGCCTGCAAAGGTATCAGGTTCTGTCTCGTACGTTTTTCTGCAGCTTCTCACTGCTGCAGAACAGACGAGAAACGCTGCTGCTGCACCGAGCAGCGAACCTATTCCTATACTTTTGGCCAGCACACTGCCCTGACCTCCGGATCCGGTAAAGCCTGTAACTGTTGTAAGAACACAGGTCAGAAGCACTACGGTCACAAAGACAAGCAGCGCCCAGAGCGAGATCTTAAGCGAAGACACCGGCATCCTGCCGGCAAATTTTCCGGTCTGCCCGTTTACTGCGAAGCGATAGGTCTTCCTGCCGCTGGTGTAGGTCAGAAGCCACATCGGTACAAGCACATAGTTCCAGCTTGCTCCGAGAATATCGATATCCTCATTCTGCGGTATGAACTCGTTGTACTTTGAGACAGACTTTCTGACAGTTTTTTTAGCGTCAGCTATTACCTTTTCCTTTATACATCTGAAGGCTTCTCCCTTGTTCACGGAACAGTACTCCGCCGGATAGCGGTATATATCCGAAGGATCAAAACGCTGAAGCTTTGTAAAATCATAGTTTCCTGCCATGTCGAGCAGTTCTTTGTCCAGTTTTCCGACTGCATCCGAAGGAACTGAAAAATACTCGGCTCCGCCGTGTCTTTCAATTGAATAGTCTCTCGTCTCAGTGTAAAGATCCCTGCCGTATATCCACGACTTGATTATTTTTCCTGTACCGATAACGTTTATTCCGACATTGCAGTCAGCCATCCACACCGGCAGATATACTCCTTTCAGACCTGAAAGCACCTCGTCCGAAGAAAAGAACGAAGGAGAGAGTCTGCCGTAGGCAAGGTTTTCCCTGAATATTTCGACCGCCTTGTCAGATCCGATCTCAAACGGAAGTATTCCTTCCGGACGATAGCCGGCAGGAAGGCTGCCTTTTTTCTGCAGTCCTCCGCCGCAGCAGAAGCACCACCCGATCTTAAGATCGGCTTCCGCCATTATTTCAGCTCCGCATACGGTGCATTTATAAAGCTCGCCCTGACAGAACTCATCATCATCTCCTGCTGGTTTTTCTGCAGGAGATGAGCCTTTTCCCTTGAACAGCTTTTTTACCTGTTCATCAGTAAAAAAACTTCCGCAGCTTCTGCAGCCGAATTTCCGGTGATCAGCTCTGTATTCCAGAGTACCGTCGCAGTTCGGACACTTACTCTGTCCCATTTTCACCACCTGTATTTTCTGCCGCTTCAGTTACTTCTTCCTCTGCCTCTGTTACTTCGGCATCTGAAGTATCGCTTTCACCTTCCGCATCAGCTGCCCCTTCACCGCTCTTATAAACCAGCGGGATCGATTTTCCTTCTTCATCATAGAAAGTAAGGTTATCGATATAAACATCTGCCTGATTCGGTATGCTCCATCTCATGAAAACAAGAGTTGAATCAGTTGTTCCGTCAACATATCCCTTTAACAGCCATTTGCCGTCAACGTGAAGATGTACCCAGCTGCACTGCCACTCAGCCGCTGCATATTCACTTGATGAGCCGTTCGGAACATACCAGTCGGAACAGTCTTCGCCGATGTTTGAGCCGAATGTGCCCATAAAATTGCCCGGCACATGAAGCATGGTTCCGTCATCCGTCCTGAAATCGCCTGCTGCAGCCTGGGTGAGGTCACAGCTGAAACTCTTTACCTTGCTTAAATTTTCCGAACCTACAAGTTCATCCATATCGAAAACGATCTTCGGAGTCTTGTATTTGCCTTTTTCATTGTCGAAGTCAAGAACTTCTATCTTCAGCTGCTTTGTACCCTTGAAATCAGCTACTGAAAGACGGCAGTTACTCTCGTCATTTTCAAAGTTGTTTTCATTCATGCAGTGCGCGGTGTAAAGATCACCGTCGTCAAATGTGATCGAGTTCTCATCTGCCACAAGCTCCGGATAATCCGGTTCCACGTATTCTTCTTCAGTTTCTTCCGGGATGCTTTCCTCTCCGTCCTGCACTGTTTCAGCCTCAGTGATCTGTGCAGCACTGTCAGTCTGATCAGGTGTGCTTCCTGCCGGTTCTGAACTGCATGAAGCTGCAGCAGCAGACAAAACAAATGCAGCAAGAATCAATGATATATTCTTTTTCATATTGAATCCTTATCCTTTCGTAGTTTCAGGGACGCCGACTGATTCACTCATTATGTCAATTACCTCTTCCATAAGCTTTGCCGGTTTGTCCGTTTTTGCAAGCTTTACGCTTATGTACGGTTTCGCAAGGCTGTTGAACATCACCCTCGCCCTGTAATGTGCCGACAGAGCCTTGATCTGGGACATCTGCGGAGACGCGGTATAGAAGAGCATGTATCCGTTTCGCTGTGTTATCTCCGTGATTCCGAGGCGGGCCGCTCTGTTTCTGAGGAGTGATACGCTTATCAGGCCGAGTATAGCCTTCGGCGGCTCTCCGAAACGGTCAGTAAACTCTTCGGTAAGCTCTTCGCTGTCCTCTTTCGTGCTTATTATTGCGATCTTCTTGTATGCATCTATCCTCTGAGCCAGACTCTCAATGTAGTCTTCAGGAATATGAGCATCTATCTGAACGTCAACGACGCACTCGCTCGCCTTTTCAGGTACTTCGCCCTTTTCTTCGGCTATCGCTTCGGAAAGAAGCTTTATGTACATTTCATATCCGACTGTTTCGATGTGTCCGTGCTGCTTTCCGCTGAGAATACTTCCGGCACCTCTTATCTCCAGATCACGCAGAGCGATCCTGAATCCGCTTCCGAACTGCGTGAATTCTCTGATCGCTTCAAGACGCTTTGTCGAAACCTCGTTCAATACCTTGCCGCGCCTGAATGTAAAATAGGCATAGGCCCTTCTGTTCGAACGTCCGACACGTCCGCGGAGCTGATAAAGCTGTGCAAGTCCGAAACGGTCCGCATCCTCAATGACAAGAGTATTGACGTTCGGCACATCCACACCCGTTTCGATTATTGTCGTGGAAACGAGAATGTCCACCTCGTGGTCAAGAAGCTGACGCCATCTCTCCGACATCATTTCCTCGGTCATCTGTCCGTGAGCATAGGTGATTCTTGCATCCGGAAGCATTTCGTGGAGCTTTGCAGCACAGGCTGCGATGGTTTCCACGCGGTTGTGAATGTAGTAGACCTGACCGCCTCGCTTGAGTTCCTTCGCGATCGCCTGCGCGATGACCGCTTCGTTGTGTTCGATAACATATGTCTGAACAGGATGACGGTCCTGCGGAGGTTCCTCGATGACCGACATGTCACGTATACCGCTCATGGCCATGTTCAGCGTTCTCGGTATCGGAGTAGCCGACAGCGTAAGAACGTCAACACCGATAAAGTTCTCCTTGAACTTTTCCTTGTGCTTTATTCCGAAACGCTGTTCCTCATCTATGATCGCAAGTCCCAGGTCACGGAACTTAACATCTTTCTGTACAAGGCGGTGCGTACCGATAATCATGTCTATCTTTCCGGCTGCAAGATCCTTGAGGATCTCTTTCTGCTGTTTCGGTGTTCTGAAACGTGAGAGAAGTTCGATCTTTACCGGGAAATGCTCGAATCTTTTCAGTGCGGTCTGATAATGCTGCCACGCAAGCACCGTTGTCGGCGCAAGAAGTGCGCACTGCTTGCCGTCGAATATACATTTGAAAGCCGCACGGAACGCTACCTCCGTCTTTCCGAATCCGACGTCACCGCACAGAAGTCTGTCCATAGGACTGCCCTTCTCCATATCGTGCTTGATCTCTTCGATACAGGTGAGCTGGTCATTGGTCTCAACATACGGGAAACGGTTTTCAAAATCACGCTGGAGCTCGTTGTCCGGTGAAAAAGCAAATCCCTGTGTTTTTTCACGCTTTGCGTAGAGTGCGATAAGTTCTGCAGCCATATCCTTTACTGCACGTTTTACGTTATTGCGCGTCTTCTGCCACTCGTTCGACGAAAGCTTGTTGAGCTTTACTCCTGCGTCATCGCGTCCGCCTATATATTTTGATACCATATCGAGCTGGGTGACAGGAACGTAGAGAACGTCCTTGCCGGCATACTGAATGGTGATGTAGTCCTTGGTAACTCCTTCAAGTTCCAGCTTTCTTATTCCGACAAAACGGCCTATGCCGTGAAGGGCGTGAACTATAAGGTCGCCCGGTACAATGTCGGAAAGTCCGCGTATCTCCTTGCCGAGCTTGTTGTTCTTAAGCTTTTTCCTGCGTGAGCTGATGGCACGTGCCTGCGAGATAAGAGCGTACTTTGTTTCCGGATAGTCAAATCCGGATGAAAGGCTTCCGTTCATGAGCAGAACTGTGCCCGGTTCAGGCACGGTGTTCTCTCCGGCAGTAACTACCGTAAATCCGTCGTCTTCAAGATCCTTCGCGATAATCGGAAGTGTTTTTTCACTTCCGGCCATAAGTATCACCCTGTAGCCGCTGTCGCAGTAGGAACGAAGATCTTCATTCAGCTGACGCATCTCGCCGCCCCAGGTGGAAGTCTGGACTGCTTCAAAGCTGATTATATGGTGATAAGGCACTCTGTCCGCACCGCTGAAGAACGTCGTCAGAAAAAAGCATGTCCTGTCATTCAGGCTGTCAGCAAGCTTCTGAAAGTTCATATACTGGGAACAGAGCGAACGTATCATTTCTCCGTCCTCAAGCATTATGCGGACGTCTTCGGTGTACTGTCCCTCGATTCCCTTTACACGGTTCATTATCTGGCTGTATTCGTTGAAGAACACGGCGCCGCTGCAGTAATCGAAAAACTGAGGAGTATTCCGGAAAGATCAGGTTGATGTACTTGTCCGAGTTTTCAATAAATATGCCCTGACGAAGTTTTTCTATGTCAGCTGCGGCCTTTTCACGGAACTTTCCGGCATTTGCCGCACGCGACTGTCCGGCAGTCTTTTCTATAAGATCCGCAAGTGCTGACGGTTCATAGATGAGCTCACGCGAAGGGATTATCATTACCTCTTCAACGCTGTCAGTTCTTCTCTGGCTTTCAGGATCGAAGTAATTTATACTGTCGACCTCGTCGCCCCAGAACTCGATTCTGTACGGAGCCGGAGCCTGCGGCGAATAGATATCAACGATCGAGCCTCTTATCGAAAACTGTGAAGGTCCTTCAATGCTTTCGCACTTTGTGTATCCGCAGCGGACAAGCCTCTTTGCAAGGTCTGATGTATCGAATTCGCTGCCTTTTTTTATAACGAACGAGTTTTCACGGAGAGCTTCCGACGGAGGCACGTACTGCATTACTGCCTCGGCGCCGGCTGCGACTATGCGGCATCTGCCTTCGAGTATTTTTGAAAGCACGCCAAGACGGGCATGTTCATATTCATGAGACACGCCCTCTGCTGAATGTATAGTGTATTCCCTCGACGGAAAACAGACCGCAATCTCCTCAGAAGCCATTTCATTTATGTCTTCCGCCAGCCTGCGGGCTGTATTGTCATCGTCCGTGATAACCAGTGCAGTATGCTGCTCCGAAACCGTGAGCAGAAGCTGCGCCTTGTGTATCTGAGCAAGTCCGGTCACGCATACTGGTGAAACACTGTCACGCAGACAGCGTTCAACATCACCGTACCCTGAAAGTTCCCGGAAACTCTGTTGAAAAATGTTCAATTTGATTCCTCTAATCAGTTAAATTTATTCATGGCTTCATTTATCTTTCCTGCCACCATAAGTTCTGCTGCCTCAGCCGCATGTCCGCATGCTTCCTTCATTTTCGGAATGTCGTCTGCGCTGAAGTTTGAAAGCACCCAGTCTGCAAGATTGTAGTCCGGATGCGGCTTTTTGCCGACGCCAAGCTTTATGCGCGGAAAAGTGTCCTTTCCGGTCAGATAAATGATGCTCTTGATACCGTTGTGTCCGCCGTCGCTGCCCTTGCGTCTTATGCGCATCTTCGACGGTTCAAGTGAGATGTCGTCATAGATAACGATAAGATGATCGGTATCGAGCTTGTAGAAATTCAGTGCTTCAACTACCGCCTCACCGCTGTTGTTCATATAGGTGGACGGCTTCATGAGAAGACATTTCTTCCCTGCGATCGTACATTCCCCGCAGAGCGACTTGAATTTTATACGCTTCACATCGGCACCGAGCTTTTCTGCAAGCGTATCAACTGCCATGAAACCGGCGTTGTGCCTTGTGTCCTGATACTGTATTCCCGGATTTCCAAGACCGACTATTATATATTCCACCGGCCCTGTACTGGTCTGTCCGGAAGATATCTGATTAAACAGATCCATTATGCCCATTTTTATCTCTCCGTTATCTTTATAACCCCGCGCTGATCACTGCAGGTTTTCTTTTCCCGCGCCTCACCGGAGAGGCTGCAGGATGATCACTTCTTCTTTCTGTTTTTAAGCTTTCTTGGTGCGTAGCCCTCGATGATCCTTGCCTCGCCGCGTTCGATAACGAGCGCATCAGCAGGAACATCCTTTGTAACTGTTGAGCCGGCAGCTGTGTATGCGCCCTTTCCTATCTTAACAGGAGCAACAAGGTTCGTGTTGCATCCGATGAACGCATTGTCCTCGATCGTACATCTGCTCTTCTTTTCGCCGTCGTAGTTTACAGTTACGACACCGCAGCCGAAGTTTACGCATCCGCCGACATCACTGTCGCCTACGTATGTAAGGTGTGCAACTGCTGTGCATTCGCCGATCGTGGAGTTCTTTATTTCAACGAAGTCACCGATCTTTGCGCCGTCAAGGATGTGGCTTCCCGGTCTTACCTGAACGAAAGGTCCTATCTTGACATTGTTTTCGATCTTTGAATCGTAGCACTGAACGTAGTTGAGCTTTGTGCCGTTTCCTACTGAACTGTTTTCGATTATGCAGTCAGGTCCGATCACACAGTCTGAACCGATAACTGTCTTTCCTGAAAGAACAGTTCCTGAAAGGATCTGTGTGCCTGCACCGATGACAACGTCACGTCCGATCGTTATACCGTCAGTACATGTAAATTCAACGCCGTTTTCAAGATGACGGCTGATAATGTCCTCACGGGCTGTCTTATTGAGCATGAGAAGACCCTTACGGTCATTTGCACCGAGAACAACGTTCGGATTTTCCGATCTGAATGCGTCGGCTCTCTTACCCTGCTCAAGAAGAACGTATATTGTATCTGTCAGGTAGTATTCGCCCTGCGAATTGTCTGTTGTAAGATGTCCGAGTGACTCGATAAGGTCAGCTGTTCTGAACCAGTATGCACCGGAGTTTATTTCCTTTATCTTCTTCTGTTCAGGAGTTGCATCCTTTTCCTCAACGATGGATGAGATACCGTCTGCTGTACGGATTATTCTTCCGTACCCCTTAGGTTCGTCGAGTTCTGAAGTGATCACCGTTACCGCATTTCCGTTTGCCTTGTGCTGTTCGAGTGATTTTTTAATAGTTTCACTGTCTATGAAAGGCGCGTCACCGCAGAGGATGAGTGTGTTTCCGTCTGTATTTTTCTTTAAGAAAGGAACTGCCTGCATTACTGCATGTCCTGTTCCGAGTCTTTCAGCCTGAAGTACTGTTTCGTACCTTCCGTCAAGATATTCATCTATCATCTCTGCTCTGTATCCCTTTACGATGCAGAGATCTGAAATACCTGCACCTTCACAGGCACCTATTACCCATTCGAGCATAGGTTCACCGAGAACCTTAAAAAGCGGCTTCGGCATATCTGCCTTCATTCTTTTTCCCTGTCCGCCTGCAAGTATTACTGCATTATCCATAATAGCACTCCCTGTTCTTTATAACGGCTGTCTTAAAGCAGCCTTATTTTTATTATACTCATATTTTCAGAGAAACACTGATCAGACCTGTCCGGCATTTCAAAAACAAATCAGCATTTCCATAGTTTAAATCTATAGGTATCACAAGATAATACCTTTTTCTATTATGCCAAATCTGAGATGAAATTTCAAGAGCTTTTGCGAAAAACAGGGCATCCGGCTTCATATTTTTATGCAATATTAATGTATATGGCATTTTAAAGACGTAAAACTTAAAAAAATACGATAATTTTTTTTAAAACTATGGTATTTTCGTTTTCATTATGGTATAATTATTATTAACTCCAGCCGCGTTACGTTATTTTCGGTATTTTATATAAGCGGCATGGAATATTCAGTTAATAAATAGGTAATCGGAGGTAATTACAAATGGCAAACAAATGGGTTTATACCTTTAAAGAAGGTAACATGTCAATGCGTAACCTTCTCGGTGGTAAGGGTGCTAACCTCGCTGAGATGACAGAAATCGGTCTTCCAGTACCACAGGGCTTCACAATCACAACAGAAGCCTGCACACAGTACTATGAAGACGGACGCAAGATCAACGACGAGATCATGGCTCAGGCTATGGAAGGCGTTGCATGGATGGAAAAAGAGAACGGCAAGAAGTTCGGCGATCTCAAGAATCCACTCCTCGTTTCAGTTCGTTCAGGTGCAAGAGCATCAATGCCTGGTATGATGGATACAATCCTCAACCTCGGTCTTAACGATGACGTTGTAGCTGCAATGATCGCAGGCAACCCGGACCCTGCTTTTGAACGTTTCGTATACGACTCATACAGACGTTTCATCCAGATGTTCTCAGACGTAGTTATGGAAGTTGGTAAGAAGTACTTCGAACAGCTCATCGACAAGATGAAGGAAGAAAAGGGCGTTCAGTTCGACGTTGATCTTACAGCTGCTGACCTCAAGAAGCTCGCTGAACAGTTCAAGGCTGAATACAAGAAGCAGCTCGGCAAGGACTTCCCTTCAGATCCTGTAGAACAGCTCAAGCTCGCTATCGAAGCAGTATTCCGTTCATGGGACAACCCAAGAGCTAACGTATACAGAAGAGACAACGATATCCCTTACTCATGGGGTACAGCCGTTAACGTAATGCCAATGGTATTCGGTAACCTCAACAACCAGTCAGGTACAGGTGTTGCATTCACACGTGACCCTGGTACAGGTGAAAACAAGCTCATGGGCGAATTCCTTATCAACGCTCAGGGTGAAGACGTTGTTGCCGGCGTACGTACACCAATGCCTATCGCTCAGATGGAAAAAGAATTCCCTGAAGCATACTCAGAATTCATCAAGGTTTGCGAAACACTCGAAAACCACTACCATGACATGCAGGACATGGAATTCACAGTAGAAAACAAGAAGCTTTACATGCTCCAGTGCCGTAACGGTAAGAGAACAGCTCAGGCTGCTCTTCAGATCGCTGTTGATCTCGTTAAGGAAGGTCACAAGACAGAGCAGGAAGCTGTTGCAATGATCGATCCAAGAAACCTCGATACACTTCTCCACCCACAGTTCGACGTTAAGGCTCTCAAGGCTGCTACACCACTCGGCAAGGGTCTCGGCGCTTCACCAGGTGCTGCTTGCGGTAAGGTTGTATTCACAGCTGACGACGCTGAAGCATGGGATGCTAAGGGTGAAAAGGTTATCCTCGTTCGTCTCGAAACATCACCTGAAGATATCACAGGTATGAAGGTTGCTCAGGGTATCCTCACAGTTCGCGGCGGTATGACATCACACGCTGCCGTTGTTGCACGTGGTATGGGTACATGCTGCGTATCAGGCTGCGGCGACATCAAGATGGATGAAGAAAACAAGAAGTTTGAACTCGGCGGCAAGACATTCAAGGAAGGCGACTACATCTCAATCGACGGTTCAACAGGTAACATCTACGAAGGCGTTATCCCGACAGTTGATGCTAAGATCGACGGTAACTTCGGTACAGTTATGGCATGGGCTGACAAGTACAGAAAGCTCAAGGTAAGAACAAACGCTGATACACCTGCTGACGCTAAGAAGGCAAGAGAACTCGGCGCTGAAGGTATCGGTCTCTGCCGTACAGAACACATGTTCTTCGAACCATCAAGAATCGCAGCATTCAGAGAAATGATCTGCTCAGATACAGTTGAAGAAAGAGAAGCTGCTCTCGCTAAGATTGAACCAATGCAGCAGGCTGACTTCGAAGCTCTCTACGAAGCACTTGAAGGCTGCCCGGTTTGCATCCGTTTCCTCGATCCTCCGCTCCACGAATTCGTTCCAACTGAAGAAGCTGACATCGCTGCTCTTGCAAAGGCTCAGAACAAGTCTGTTGAAGCTATCAAGAACATCATTTCAGGTCTCCACGAATTCAACCCAATGATGGGTCACAGAGGCTGCCGTCTTGCAGTTACATATCCTGAAATCGCTAAGATGCAGACAAAGGCTGTTATCAAGGCTGCTATCAACGTTAAGAAGGCTCACCCAGACTGGGCAGTTAAGCCTGAAATCATGATCCCACTCGTTGGCGACGTTAAGGAACTTCAGTTCGTTAAGAAGGTAGTAGTTGAAACAGCTGACGCTGAAATCGCTGCTGCTAAGTCAGACCTCCAGTACGAAGTTGGTACAATGATCGAAATCCCAAGAGCTGCTCTTACAGCTGACGAAATCGCTAAGAACGCTGACTTCTTCTGCTTCGGTACAAACGACCTCACACAGATGACATACGGCTTCTCAAGAGACGACGCTGGTAAGTTCCTCGATGCTTACTACGACAAGAAGATCTTCGAAAACGATCCATTTGCTAAGCTCGACCAGACAGGTGTTGGTAAGCTCATGAAGATGGCTATCGAACTCGGCAGACCTGCAAACAAAAACCTCCACATCGGTATCTGCGGCGAACACGGCGGTGACCCAACATCAGTTGAATTCTGCCACAAGATTGGCCTCGACTATGTATCTTGCTCACCATTCAGAGTACCTATAGCTCGTTTGGCCGCTGCGCAGGCTGCAATTGCCGAATCTAAGTAATTATTAGTATTTAATAATTATTACCTTATAAAAAATTACACCCCGTATTCTTCGGAATTACGGGGTGTTTTTTATAGCAGGATTTTTCATAAAGCATTCTGCTTAACGCTTGACTTTATTTGCTTTCATAATATCAAGACATCTCAGGAATGTATTTACCGAAGGCGAACTTGAAAGAAATTCAGTTGTCGCAAATTTTGCGACAACTGCCGCAGTAATGTGTTTAATGTCAGGTGCCGCACCGGCTATGACCGCTTTCGCTGAAAACTTCCCGGAAGAGGACAAGAACGGCAGCAAAAAGAATGCTGAGATAGCTGCTTCATCAGGAAACAAAAACGGCACCACTCCGAACCTCAGGAGGATGCCGCATCAGAAGATCCTGCCAGTGAACCGTCAGTAAGACCGTCCACTTCAGGAACCAATCTTCTCTTACCAGCAGTTATCATACTCGCCATTATTGGCGGAACTGCGTTCTACTTCTTCAGAGTCAAAGGTGCTGCTTCAAACAAAAGCAAGAAGCGTGGATTTGATGAAGAAGACGATGATTTCGACGACGGTGATAGCGTAGACGAATAATCATTCCGTCCTGTTTCGGGGCGAATACATATTTGGCACCTATTGAATAACTATTGTGACTATCGTAACTGTGTGAGAAATGGCAATAATTGAACTTGACATGCAATTTGTTAAATGATATAATTACAATGATTAAAAAAATCAATCTTATTCAAAGAAGGAGATACAACATGAATTCAAACAAAAATACGAGCAGAATATTAAAATTTGTACTTTCTCTCGCCATCATCGGAACCACCGCAATGCCTTCTGCACAGACAATGCCCGCATTATTTGACAACACAGCGATTTCCGTTAGTGCGGCAACGTCCTGCTGTTCCTTTGATTCTTCCACCGGAATCCTGACACTGAGCGGTATAGTATCCAAAGATGAGGTTATGAAATACAGAAACGCAAAGTCAGTTGTTTGTGAAGAAGGCACTCTTTTCCCACAAGACTGTAGTGGTTTGTTTATGGTATTTAAAGCTACCAGCATCAGTTTGAAGGGTGCCAACACCACCAATGTTAAAGATATGCACAATATGTTCGATAACTGCAACAACCTGACTTCACTGGATTTAAGCGGATTTAATACGAGTGAGGTCACAAATATGCACAATATGTTCCATTACTGTTCCAGCCTGACTTCGCTGGACGTAAGTGGATTTGATACGAGCAAGGTCGGAAATATGGAATCTATGTTCTGCGGCTGTTCCAGCCTGACTTCACTGGATGTAAGTAGATTTGATACAAGAGAGGTCAGATATATGAACTCTATGTTCTACGACTGTAAAAGCCTGACTTCACTGGATTTAAGCGGATTTGATACAAGTAATGTCACAAATATGACTGAAATGTTCTTCGACTGTTCCAGCCTTAAAGAACTGAAATTAAGTGAATCTTTTAAAACAAGCAATGTCACAAATATGGGTGATATGTTCCATTGCTGTTCCAGCCTGACTTCACTGGATGTAAGTGGATTTAATACAGAAAAGGTCACATATATGCATGGAATGTTCCACGAATGTTCCAGCCTAACTTCACTGGATGTAAGCAGATTTAATACGAGCAATGTTTATTCAATGAGTTATATGTTCTATAAATGTTCCAAACTGGAATCTCTTGATTTAAGCCAATTTGATACAACACATTGTTCGGCTGTTATGTATCAGATGTTCTATGCATGTAATAACCTGAAAATGCTCAAGCTCGGTGAGAAATTAAAAGGAATATCAAATGCGTCTTCTCTTCCGAACGGCAATGGCTGGGTTAATGTCAACGATTCAAAAACGATTGTAAGCGGCAACGGTGAGTATGCTGCTATCACAAACAACGGCACTAATACCTACAAGCAGTTTACGAATGAGTCGCTCACATATCCTACAAACATTAAGGTAAAATACAATGAGAAAAACCACCAGGTAAGATTTACATGGGACGAGGTAGAAGGTGCTGACAGATACAGTATCGCTGTTTATAAGTCAGGAAAGTGGAGAATCCAGGCTGATGACATCACTGACACAGTTTACACCTCACCTAAAAATCTTACTCCTGGCAAGACCTATAAAGTTGCTATTGCAGCAAGAGTTAATGGTGAATGGGATACTGAAAACGCCATCAAAAATGCTGTGTCTGTTACCATCAAGTGATAAACTGAGATTAATCAGCATTCAGAGCAAATCATAAATATATTTGTTTACAAGCATCATATACATAAGAGCTTCTCACTCCGAGGAGCTCTTTTATTTTGCCCTGAAAGGAATGATTCAATGAAGTTAGTAATCGCAGAAAAAACCGAGTGTTGGCATGGCACTGGCTAAGGCGCTCGGTGTTACAGGTAATAAGCACTGCTAAGATGATTTCGACGAATATGAAACTGTAGATGAAGACGACTGATCTTCTCGCCCTGTGAAGGGCGGTTACATATTTTGCTGCTATTGATTAGCCATCGTAACTGAGTGAAGAATAGCATGGTGGATACATACTTGCGACTAACATTCAGTCATGATATAATATCTTTATAAATTATCTATGATATGAGCTCGAAGTTTGAAATAGAAGCAAACATTTTTGCGGCAAGCTTCATCATAAGTGATGAGGAAGTCATGGAAAATGTGCGATACGGCTACACAACAGAACAGGCAGCATAGTCAATGTGCGTGCCGCATGAAATGCTGCTTGTTAAACTTAACGACATGAATTCAAGAGGATGCAAACTGAACATTCCGTATATTCCTCGTTCAGATATGCTCTTATAGAAGAAAGTACTTTCAAATACAAACAATGGAAGCAATTTGTCAGACATGTCTGACAAATTGGGAAGGTATAAAATGAATGACGTCAAAACTGTAACTAACCGATTAAAAATTCTTTATCTTTATAAGATCCTTCTTGAAAAGACGGACAATAACCATTATATATCGATGCCAGAGATAATCAGTCAGCTCAGTCTTTACGGAATATCAGCTGCACGAAAAGCTCTTTATGACGATATTGAAGCTTTGAAGACTTATGGCCTTGATGTTCAGCAGCTCAAAGGAAACACTTCCGGTTACTACGTAGCAAGCCGTGAATTTGAACTTCCGGAGTTAAAACTTCTTGCAGATGCAGTTACCTCTTCCCGCTTCCTGACCGAAAAGAAATCGAATGAACTGCTCAAGAAGATCGAAGGCCTTGCAAGTGTACACGAAGCAAAGCAGATCCATCGTCAGGTGTTCGTATCCAACAGAGCCAAAGCAATGAATGAACGTATCTATATTAATGTTGATACTATTCATCGTGCAATAGCTGAAGGAAAGAAAATCTCCTTCAAATATTTTGACTACGATCTTGAAAAGAAGAAAAAATACCGTGACGGACTTCGCGTCTGTTCCCCGTATGCTCTCAGCTGGACAGATGAACGCTACTATCTTATCGCACACTATGAGAAGTATACTTCAATATCAAATTTCCGTGTGGACAGAATGGAAAGTGTAAAGATTCTTGAAGAAGATATCGTACCTAAGCCTTCGGATTTCAGCATAGCTGAATATATGAACTCTTCCTTCTCAATGTTCAGCGGAGAATCAAGAGATGTTAAGCTCCGTTTTGACAACAAGCTTATCAATACAGTCATCGACCGCTTCGGGAAAGATGTATCTCTTATTCCTGACGGTAACGAGCACTTTACTGTTCATGTGAAAGTAAAAGCAGAAGCACCGTTCTTCGCATGGCTGTTCCAGTTCGGAAGTAAAGCAAAGATCGTTGAACCGGCATCACTAAAAGAAAAGTACAGAATACAGATTGAAGATGTTCTGAATACATTATAATCAGGAGAAGAATATGATAAAAGGAATACATCACGTTTCGCTTAAATGCAGCAAAGGAAGACAGTACAATGAAGTTTTAAATTTTTATTCTGAAGTTCTCGGTATGAGCTATCGTACCTGGGGAGATGAAGCAGATCCGGACGGAGTTTTATTCGATACAGGTAACGGACTTATCGAGATTTTCACTAACAAGGATGATGAAGCTGAATACGGAATTATCCGTCACTTTGCGCTTGAAACTGATGACGTTGATTCAATGATCTCAAAAGTACGTTCCGCCGGATATGAAGTTTTCATATCACCAAAGGACATTTCAGTTCCGTTTAACGCAAGAGTGGCATTCTGCTTTGGTCCTCTTGGCGAGCAGGTGGAACTGATTCAGGTAAAGGGATGATAATACACTATGGACAGTGCAAAGAAAATAGAAATACTCAAAGATCTTCTTAATGAGAATTCTGATCGTGAAAGTATTTATTATACTGCCCTTGAAGAAATGGGAGATCTTAAAAAAGATTATTATGATTACATGACTACAGAACCGATTAGTCTTGATAAGGAACTACTCAGAATACCTGATGCAGATTATGAATTATGTGCTGCACTGCTCACGGCAATACTCAGAGAAGACTGTAAGTGCTGCGGTACATTGATCAGAAGAATTAATAACGGTCAGGTTTCCATGCTCCTGAACAAGATGATCGAACTGCTGATAAAGATGTAATTTGCTATCCGAGATATACAGTGATTTGTCCAAACATGATTATGAAATTCAATGCTTATGAATAGATTTAATTACGAGCATTGAGATTGTGACAACAGTGTTGTCACAATTCATGCCAATTATATCCTTCTGCATTTTTGCAGATTACAGATTAGATTTATCGCCCAAACGTCTTGAATTCGGGCTTTACAATATTCATTTATAATTATATAATTATATTAAATGTGAATGCTTAACTAAGATTGTGACAACAGTGTTGTCACAATTCAGAAAGGTGAACGTATTATGGATGAGTTAGTAATTGCAAATCATTTGATTCAAATAATTAACAATTCTAAACAGAAAGCTATGAAAAAGGTCAATGAGGAATTGATACATATGTACTGGGAAATTGGCGAGTATCTTTATAATGAATCGCAGGATTCTTCCTATGGAGATTCCTATATTGATAACGTAGCTAAAAAAATCCAGGCTGCACTTCCTGGAATTAAAGGGTTCAACAAGCGTGGATTATACAGAATGAAGAAATTTTACGAAACTTACAGAGACGATAAAAATGTGACAACACTGTTGCCACAAATCAGCTGGTCGAATCATCTTACTATACTTTCACAGTCGCGTACTGCCGAAGAACGTCTTTTTTACATGGCACTGTGTGTAAAAGAAAACTACTCTGCAAGAGAGCTGTCACGGCAGATGGAAAGTGGTTACTACGAAAGATACATGCTTTCAAAAGAAAAGATTTTACCTGAACCGATAAAAGGCTTAAAAGAAAATCCATTCCTTGACTCGTATGTAATCGAGTTTTTGAATTTGCCATCGAATTTCAAAGAATCCGATTTAAGAGACGGCCTGATACAAAATATGAAAGATTTCATACTTGAAGTTGGTAAGGATTTTACGTTTATTGGTAAAGAAGTTAGAGTTCAGGTTGGCGGGGAAGATTATAAAATAGATCTTCTTTTTTTTCATCGTGGATTACAGTGCCTTGTTGCATTTGAATTAAAAATAGGAAAATTTAAACCTGAGTACATATCTAAAATGGATTTTTACCTGGAGGCACTTGATCGCCAAAAGAAAAAGTCAAATGAAAATCCAAGTGTTGGAATGATATTATGTGCTGCAAAAGATGACGAAGTAGTTGAATATGCTATGAGCAGAACAATGTCTCCGATGATGGTTGCAGAATATCAGCTTCAGTTACCTGATAAAAATGTTCTTCAGAGAAAACTCCAGGAATTAATCAATATTCCTTTAATTGAAGATGATGAATGACACTGATTATTAATAATGCTTTGAAAGAAGAATTATCAAGTGATAATTCAACTGTCGCAAAATTTGCGACAGTTCAAACGGAAGGTGATCGTGAGGTAAAACGTGACATTGAATACTATAACCTTGATGTTATAATATCAGTTGGATACCGTGTAAAATCTCAGCGTGGCGTGGAATTCCGTAAGTGGGCAAACAAAGGGGCTGTTAAAAGTGATTCCCTCGAAAGTATCAGTAAGAAAAGAATTATTGACTGCGATATTGTTCGGATTGAAAAGGCAGTGAAGAAGCATGAGAAAAAAGCTGTGCTGGTTCAAAAAGTAGCTTAAATGCGTTCGGATCAGTGCAGTTTTTCCTATTTGGTTTTCTGAAACTAAATTTACAGCCCCAAATACGTGGAGCAACTGTTGCAAAATTTGCAACAGATCAAACTTAAGGTGGCTGCTGCGCAGCAATTATAATAGCACGCCGCAGGCGTACTATTTCATTTGAAGATTTCCTGTTCACTCTAATTTTAAACAGAGACAATTATGAGAAAGACGTTTTCATGGGCATTCCGGTTTGGAAGAAAAGCAAAAATAGTTGAACCTGAAAAATTTAAAGTGAAGTATGAAGTACATGGTTCAGCTGAATGAAGTGCTGTCGGGGATGAATTAAAACAAGGAGTAAAGAAAGCAATGAATAAAATTATAAAAGACACTATTCATGCCAATGGAATAGATATTGGCATATATACATCTGACTTTGAAAATGAATATATTTCACTAACCGATATTGCTCGGTATAAAAGTGATTCACCAGATGATGTAATAAAAAACTGGCTAAGAAATAAGGATATTATAGAATTTTTAGGGCTGTGGGAATCACTAAATAATCCCGGTTTTAAACCCGTCGAATTCGACGGGTTTAAAAAGCAAGCTGGTTCAAATGCATTTACTTTATCTCCAAAGAAGTGGATTGAATCAACCAGCGCTATTGGAATTGTAAGCAAATCAGGAAGATATGGCGGCACATATGCACATTCAGACATTGCTTTTGAGTTTGCTTCATGGATCTCACCTGAATTCAAGCTGTATATAATACAGGATTATAAGAGATTAAAAACAGAAGAAACAAGTAAACTCTCACTTAACTGGAATCTAAACAGAGAAATATCAAAACTGAATTATAAAATTCATACTGATGCTATTAAAGCAAATCTTATCCCACCTGAACTTACACCTATTCAGATTTCCTATACTTACGCAAATGAAGCCGATCTTCTTAATACTGTTTTATTCGGTAGGACGGCAAAACAATGGCGTGATGAAAATCCTGAAGCAAAAGGGAACATAAGAGATCATGCAACGATTTATCAGCTTCTTGTTTTGGCTAACATGGAAAGTTATAATGCAGTCCTTATCAATCAGGGAAAATCGCAGGCTGAAAGAATGTCACTTCTTCATGAACTTGCAGTTCAGCAGCTGTCTACATTAGACAGACTTGAACTTAATAGTTTACCTGGAATTGAAAAAAAGAACAATGACTGATTGGGGACTATAATGATACCTCAGTATCGACTCGACGAAACGATGACTCGATATTATTTTGTCGAGTCACTCGATAAAATTTCGTCGAGTCACTTGACAAAATTGTTTTGCTGAGATATATCAAGAAAGTTATCATCAAGGATAAAACAAAGGCTGAAGCGTTAACAATATTCAATTATTCTTACGCTGCGATAGAGGAGATACTTTCCAACGCAGTCTATCACCGTTCTTATCAGGTGAGTGAACCGATAACCGTAAGAATTACGCCTGAAAATATCGAAATAACCAGTTTTCCCGGATTCGACAGAAGTATATCTGATGAAAGCATTGCAAATTACTCAATCCGCGCAAGAGTATACCGCAACCGAAGAATAGGTGATTTTCTCAAAGAGCTTCACCTTATTGAGGGGCGAAATACAGGCTTTCCGAATGCTATAAAAGCTCTCCGTGAAAATGGTTCGGAGCTGCTTACTTTTGATATGGATGAAAACAGATCCTATCTCTCGGTAACGATTCCTGTCCACAGCTATTTTCTCAAAAAAAATGAACAAACAGATAAAAAAGCCGCCTATGAAAAAAAGATCACGGACGCACTGAAAGACAAGCCGCTCACCCTAACTGAGCTTGCAGCAGCTATGAACTATAAAGGCATAACTAAAAAACTGACAAATACAGTTAATAATATGCTGGCTAGAAATATCCTCGAAAAAACTGCAGGCGAAGGCAGTGTCAACAAGCTGAAAATAAAATAATTTTCTCCTGCGAGATTTACGATTAAATGGATGCGCCTTTGGCGCAATAGAAAAAAGCTGAAAAAATCTGAGGTTTTTTCAGCTTTTTCTTATTATTTGGCAGAAGCATATCGGGTTTATGGTCAAATACTTTTTTCAGGAACGTATGTGTGTCATACTGTTGACTGGACCAAACGTCAAAGCTATCGTTTTGTATCGGCGTCATCATAATTGTTATCTGTCATACATAAGACAGTCTTTTTCAAATTATCACGTTCCTTATCGATAATCAATTCCTTCAACTCTATTCATAGTTTATACTATTTAAAATCGCAGAAAACATATTTGCCTTTATATTCATAAACTGTACAGGTCCTTAAATTCTGCCTTTCGATTTCATTATCCAAATAATTCTGTGTAAATACTACACTATCATTTTCAAGTTTGACTTTATACTTGTAATGTAATGTGCTTCGTCTGCTGATTTGAGCCAAACTTGATACTGTCTCTATAATTTTGCCTGAATGCTTTACTCCATATTTCATTACTGTTTTTCTCCATATGATATATATTATATGGACTATAACAAATATCACGATTAATATTCCAAATCCATATAAATATAAATGATCTTCTTTTTCTGTGAAAATATCGATGAAAAGCTCTGATAATCTCCTCTTATTTTTGATACTGGAAATTAACTCAGGAGAGAATAGTATGAATTGAAATATCAGTAAAATTATTATGTATAACGGCATGCTTTCAATTGTACTTTTAGGTTGTTTATTCATTTCTTATTTCACCTGTATTCTATTGTAACACTATGCCCTTCAAACCATGGATTGCAAGTGAATTGGTTATATTTTTGAGATATATTCCATATGGATTGAACATTTGAAGCACTTGACTCTAACGACATAGATTTTATATTGGTAATAAAATCATATAAGGCTGAATTGCTTTGATGGTTGAGAGTGTGCAAAGTGATTATCTAAAGTCTGTTATAAAAACCATGTTGTGCCATTTAATTATCGTACACATTGATTCTGGAAAACATTCATGAAACTTGGTTAGGTTTATATAATAACAAAAACTCTTTCCTATAAAGCCATCTGGTGTTCTAACCACTATTCTGTGTTTTATTGAACGTGGATCAAGTAGACTTCTTTTGTTTTCGAAAGATATAATTTCAGCTGTGCATCTGACACCATATATCGTACTAATAATAAATAACAAAAGATAAATAATGTTTAAAACCAAAAACCAAAACACCGGAAGAAAAAACAAAATATTAAACGGAGACACAAACAAATTATAAGTAATTATTTCAGTCAATTTGTACTCGGGTGTGTTTTGTGCCATTTTTATTGTGAAGGCTATTGTAATAACTATGTATATTATCAATGATACTAATAAACCTTTTAATGCATCTCTAATATATACATTGATTTTCATATTAATCTCCATTCTGTCGCTTTGCGACAGTTCAAACTTAAGGTGGCTGCTGCGCAGCAATTATAATAGCACGCCGCAGGCGTACTATTTCATTTGAAGATTTCCTGTTCACTCTAATTTTAAACAGAGATAATTATGAGAAAGACGTTTTCATGGGCATTCCGGTTTGGAAGAAAAGAAAAAATAGTTGAATCTGAAAAATTTAAAGTGAAGTATGAAGTACATGGTTCAGCTGAATGAAGTGCTGGCGGGGATGAATTAAAACAAGGAGTAAAGAAAGCAATGAATAAAATTATAAAAGACACTATTCATGCCAATGGAATAGATATTGGCATATATACATCTGACTTTGAAAATGAATATATTTCACTAACTGATATTGCTCGGTATAAAAGTGAACTGGGCCCCGTTTTTTTACCATCAAAACCTACGGGTCTTATTTCTTACTGAACTTTACCTACTTTTTAAAACATAAAATAACTGTTCACGATCTTCATCAGATTTATAATGACTGCTTTCGATAATCTCGCAAAGCGCCGTGATATATTCGTTCTTATGAAAGAGTGTGGCTGCAGACAAAAGCTCTCACAGTTTCGGCTGAGAGAGCTTTTTAAACAGCATAGCAGTTATTTCAATTTATTGTAATCATTATCGGATACAGCCTCGCACCATTCCGTGCCTGCTTCCTCGCCCTGTATCTCTATTGCAAGATGAGCAAACCAGCTGTCCCCTGCTGCACCGTGCCAGTGCTTAACGCCTGCCGGGATATTTACTATATCGCCTGCGTGAAGTTCTCTTGCTTCCTTCCCGTACTCCTGATACCAGCCGCGTCCGCCGATACAGATAAGCATCTGTCCGCCGCCGCTTTTTGCGCGATGGATATGCCAGTTGTTCCTGCAGGCAGGCTCAAATGTTACATTATAAACAGGTATCTGCTCCGTGGAAACCGGTGCAAGATAGCTTTGTCCCTTAAAGTAAGCGCCGTAAGGATTCGGCTCTCCAATTGGGAACATGATCTCACTCTGGAACCGGTCCTTTTCCGAAACTAAAGAAGAGTTATCTGCGTAAACTTCTTTCGCGATGCTGAACACTGCCCAGGCGTGCGGCCATCCTGCATAGAATGCTGTGTGGGTGATGACTGCCGCCATTTCTTTCTGCGATACGCCGTGATTTTTCGCATTCTGAATATGGTAGCGGATAGAATTATCCGTCACGCCCTGCGACATAAGTGCGACCACAGTGATCATGCTGCGCGTTTTCAGATCAATATCAGTATTGTTCCAGTTCTCACCGAAAAGAATATCATCATTAAAATGTGCAAAGTCCGGAGCAAACTCTCCGAGCTGCGCTCTGCCTGCTGTCTGTACGATCTTTTCAGCCATAATTATACCTCCGTAAAAAAAGAGTACAGGTTTATGTCCTGTACTCATTATAGCATGATTTATTTAGTATGTAAAATGCTTATTTTGTATAGCTTTGTATGCTCAGACTGTATACATTTGATGTACTCCAGAAATTATCCGGCCGCTCCGACTGAGATCATACCGTTTACTTTCTCCTGTTCATGGAATCCGCTGTCTGTTTTGTTCATCAGCGACACAACTTCCACAGCTTACGTTGTTTATTCATTTTTACGCGCCTCAGTATTCCGGGATTTTTATGTTTGATATGTCCTTTTTAAACTGCTCTAAGAATATACCGGCTGCCTTCGTGAAAACAGAGTATCGTTTCCAGATAAAAGAACATACTGCCTCCATAGGAGGTTCAAAAGGCCGGAAGCAGAGCTTGCTGTCACCGCTGACGTTGATAAGCCGGTCGAGAGCAATTGCACATCCTATGCCTTCACCGACCATTACTGATGCATTGTAGATAAGATTGTACTCTGCGACTATATTTGCATCAGGCGCCTGTTCTGCTATCATTTCAGACAGCATGGTGCTGTGATTGGGCTGTCTTGGAATTATGAGGTCAAGTCCTGATACATCAGATATCGTCAGAGTAGATTTCTTAGCCAGCGGTTCATCCTGACGCATCAGTACTCCCCATGTGTCGTGCAGAGGTATTTCAATGGCTTCATATCTGGTTCTGTCGATATTTCCGAATATCAGCCCGAAATCCATCAGTCCGCGATCGAGTTTCTCCATTACATCGGTGCCGTTGCCGCTGAAAAAGCTGTAATGAATACCGGGGTAATCAGCTTTAAGATGATGTGCCGTATCTGCGATCAGCTTTATTGCGTAAGTCTCTCCCGCACCGATATATACAGTGCCGGAGACGCTGTCATTGCTTTGCCTTACTTCCTGCTCCGTCTTGTCCATAAGGTCAATGATCTCCTCAGCGCGTTTTCGGAGTATAATACCCTCCTCTGTCAGCGTGACGCCCTTGTTTGAGCGGACAAGCAGAGTTTTTCCGAGCTCGTCCTCAAGTTCCTTTAACTGACGGGAAAGCGTTGGCTGCGATAAAAACAGTCTCTCTGCTGCCGTTGAAAAACTCTGTTCCCTTGCAACAGCTAGGAAATATTTCAGTACACGAATATCCATTCATTAAGCCCCCTTTTTCAACATCATAACACATCAGACTATAGCTGTCAAGCATATCGCCGTATTCAATATAGGTATTTGCTATCTTAAAAGTACCGTGTTATAATTAAATCAACAAAAGATACCTGACTACCTTGTATTTATGGTGAAGAAAGAGGGATTGAAATGAAAAAGATGATAAGAACAATTCTGACTGCTGCAACAATTATACTTACAGCAGCAGGCTGTGGAAAATACGCTGATTCCGGCAGTGTACAGACGACAGGTAATATTCCGCTTCAGACAGATCTGTCTGCTCATGTAAAAGCATCTGCTGTTCCCGATTATAAATACACGGTACATGATATTATAAATTTACAGAAATATCTGCTGACAGGATTGGCAGAAGACGATCTGACTGAAAAGCCATATGACCTGAACGAGAACGAACACTGGGACGTGATCGATCTGTGTCTTATGAAAAGCGAGATAATCGGTCAGATGAACGACACAAACGATACCCTTGTCGTTTACTTCTCCCGCACGGGAAATACTGAGAAGATCGCTGAACATCTGATCGAGCTTACCGATGCTGACATGTATGTGATCGAAGCTGCTGTTCCGTACACAGATGCCGATATCAGATATCAGGATGACGGCTGCCGTGCCAACAATGAGCAGAATGATAAAACTGTCCGTCCGGGAATAGCTGACCCCGTTTCTTCTATCGACAGCTATGACACGATATTCTTAGGTTATCCGATATGGTGGGGACAGGAACCGCGTATCATTGACACTTTCCTTGAAAGCTATGACTTCTCTGATAAAACAGTTATTCCGTTCTGCACATCCGGCAGCAGCGGTATTTCCGCAAGCGAGAAGAATATCGCAGAGCTTGTGCCGATAGGCAGGCAGCTTGAAGGCAGACGTTTTTCTGCAGGTGCCACAAAGGACGATGTAAAGAAGTGGGTAGATACGCTTCCGCTGAACAGTGAAAAATCTGAATCAGAACTTCTGATCTCCGTGAACGGTCATGAGCTTACTGCTTCTTTTGCCGACAGCACCGCGGCTGCCGAACTTGCCGAAAAGCTGAAAGCAGAACCTGTTACCGTCTCACTTAATGAGTACGGCGGATTTGAAAAAGTCGGCAAACTTCCCTGGGCACTGACAAAAACGGACGAAAAAATCGATACGGAGCCATGCGACATCATGCTCTATCAGGGCAATCAGATGACGATCTTCTATAACTCCAATTCATGGAGTTACACAAAACTCGGACATATCAGCAATATCACACAAGAGGAATTAAAGGATATATTCGGTGATGGTGATGTTTCTGTCACGCTCTCACTGAAATAAATACGAAAAAACCTGAAAAATTCTTAGTTTTTCAGGTTTTTTCTTTCGGTTTAATCAAGCGAATCGATCTTCTTTGAAAGATACTGTCTGAGCTTGGCAAGGTCAGCAAGGCTGAGAGATCCGTCGCCGTCAACGTCGGCTGCCTTCTGCTGTTCGTCAGTTAAATCCCTGTCGCCTAAAAGTGCAAGTGAGACTTCGGTAAGATCGGTAACATCAATTGTTCCGCTTCCGTCTATATCTCCGCTGACATAAGCAGGATCTTCCGGCTTTTCTTCTTCTGAAGTTTTTTCTTCTTCGGAAGGCTTTTCATCTTCGGCTGGTTTTTCATCTTCGGTAACCGATTCATCGTAAACGAGTCTTACTATGGAATAATCCGCGTCGTTTGAAAGCAGATAGCTTCTCAGGTTTTCCATAAGTATGTTGCCCTGCTGTGTCGGGTTAAGGAATGATGTCTTATAAAACCTTACTATGACTTCCGTATCTGTAGTTTCGACCTTCGCCTTGCCCGGAATTTTCTGATCGATATATTTCTGTACAAAAACCGCTACTTCCTCCGGCTCAGTTGCAAATCCGAAATCTGCATAAACGGCCGGTGTCACTGACATGATCACCGATAATCCAGTCATAACTGCTATCGCTTTTTTCATTTTACATTTTCTCCTTGAATACGTGTATTTTAACAAAATCTATATTATTATTATCTGTATTTTAATGAAAGATTTCAATGCATATTTTACACAAAGATAGTTATGAATTATTGTGACAGGCATATTTACGTTGCTTTACTGTAATCAGTGATTTTGATCGTGTCTTTATCTATGTTTTTTAGCAATATAAAGACACGATTGAATTTTATATACAAAACGCAGCATACAGCGGAACAACTTTTTGATTATCTTCAAATGCAAAGTTTTTCGCTGAGAGCTTGATCGCATACTCAGGTTTATACGTTTCCATATAAATGCGAAGGCTCTTCGCTCTGGTATTGTCGGCACTCTTTACTTCAACAGGTATAAGCTTTCCGTCACGCTGAATGATAAAATCAACTTCCGCTCCGCGGTCAGATTCCCAGTAATATGTGCGGTATCCGTTCATTACAAACTGATTATTGACGTAATTCTCAGTCATGCCACCCTTGAAATCATTTATTTCATCCGACATATACAGTATGTCACCGGCATTAAGATCCTTCTTCGCACAAAGCAGTCCTGTATCAGAAACATATATCTTGAAGGAGTCAATATCCTTATAGTTTTCAAGCGGCTTCTTTATCTGTGCGGCTCTGTACACCTGAGAAACGATACCTGAAAGTTGAAGCCACTCTACAGCATTCTCAAATTCAGACGCTCTTGCGCCTTTCTTTATCAGCTTATACTGAAAACGCGTATTCTTTTTGGAAAGCTGAACTGTGATATTATAATAGCAAAGACGAGTTTTCTTGATTTCGTTCGTGGTGTTGTATTTACTCATATCATCAAGATAACCAAGCAGGATAGTATCCTGTATATGACGCACAAGCAGATAATCCTTTGTAACAGCAAACTTTTCCACACACTCCGGCATTCCGCCGACTATAAGATACTGACGGTATAACTGCATAGCAGAATCATGCAATGCCGCAGGCATCGGACTGTCATCTTCAAAGTGCCTGCGTATCTCTTTTACAAGAGACTCCTCGCCTAAAGCAAAAAGAAATTCCTCCATATCCATCGGGTACATATTCTTTATATCCACCTTGCCGACAGGAAATGAAAACTGCCTCCGGTTCACAGCAACTCCAAGCAGGCTTCCGGCTACTGCGATGTGATACTCCGGAGCTTCCTCACAGAAATATTTGAGAGATGTCAGAGCACGTTCGCACAGCTGGACTTCATCAAATATTATAAGCGTTTTCTCCGAAACAATAGTTGTACCGGATATATGCGAGAGGATCGGCAGCAGATATGCCGGACTTATATTTTCAGCAAATGTATCTGCCAGCTTCGGATCAGTTTCAAAATTAAAATATGCTACGTTATCGTAGTTATTACGCCCAAATTCAAGCAGAGCATAAGTCTTGCCGACCTGTCTTGCACCCTGAAGGATCAGCGGTTTACGGTTCGGGCTTTTCTTCCATTCGATAAGATATTCTGATATTTTTCTGTACATTCGAGCACCTCCCATGTAGTTTTCAGCTTTATTATAATATATATTCGTGTAAAAATCAATGGATTTTTCAGAAAAATTCGCGTAATTTTACACGAACTTTTTCGGAAAATCTGCAATTTTAGGCACGAATCATTTATAACCCACGTAAAAAACGAAAGTTCCCGCTTTTTTTACGGGAACTTTTTCTTTATTTATTGCTTTCTTCGCTTGCTTTCTCACGAAAAGGTATGCCTTCGGCATACTATCTATAAATGGAACTTATTCGCCATACAAATTAACTGAAGATATTCCATTTGACACTACAGTTGTTCCAGATTGTCCTGTTGCATGAAACCTGTACAAGACAAATTGACCGCCTCTTAACATCCACTTCATGTCCAGTTTCTCTAATGTCGATATCAATAGTATCATAATTAAAATATGCACGTTCAATTTCCACACCAGATTCCCAGCCTGTCTCCTTGAATATCGAATTCAACATAAGTACATTTTCATCGAAAAAAGCAGCATCATATTTCTGACGATATTTTTCTATAATATCTTCTTTGTATATCTGAGAAAGATATGATAGCATCTCGTCAGTACTTGTAACAACGGCCGCCATTCCTGATTTACCGTCAAAAGCACCTGATACAAGTTCCGAGTCTTCGTCATGATACCAATCTACTGAAGACGACATGTTAGATAAATGTATCTGCTCCTCTTTTCTTTCTTCTGTTATAGTATCAGCAGATAATGTTGTTACAGAAGAGGAAGTTTCTGTGAATGATGAACCCAATGTTTCTTCAGTTTTCGACATTTCTGAAGCAGATGTGTTATCTTCAACATTCATAACTATTTCACTTTTCGGAATTAATCTAGCCGTTATACCCGCAACACCTGCAAAAATCAGAATCACTGCTGCCGACACTGCAAAAACTGCTGATCTTTTTCTGCGGTAATTTTCAATTTTAACTTCATATTCTTCTTTACCCTGATCAGATGCATATTTCTCCGTATTTTCACAAATTTCATCAACTTCATATTTCTTTCGGCTGATCTTATACATCCTCTCCTTTTCATCCGAAGTTAGTTTATCATGTTCCGATAAAATTTCTGTAATTTCTTTATCAGCATTTTCAAGTATGCTGAAATCTGTTTTTTTTCATTTTCATAAATATCACTGCTCCTGAAACGATATTCCTGATTTTTCAAGTGCCTTTCTGAGTTTTTTTAAAGCACGGCTACTTCTAACTCTGACCGACTGAGGAGAAATATTCATTATTTCTGATATCTCTGTCGATGTACGATTATAGTAATATTTGTGAATAAGTATTGAACAGTCCGGTTCGCCAAGTTCATTGATTTTTTCAATAAGAAGCTTCTGAATTTCAGTATCAGACACTTCATTTTCGACATCATCAGATGATCTTATCTGTTCAAATTCATTATCATCAGTACTGAATATGTTTTTTCCAGATGAAAGCTTCTTTAAATATCTCAGAGCTTTTCTTCTTGCAATCGTTGCAATGAATCCTTTGATATCACCTTCACGTTCACTGTCAGAATTAAAATATCTGTATACATCTGCAAAAACATCTCCTACGCACTCTTCAATATCTTCCCTTTCAGCACTGCTTCTGAGAATATTGAATACGATAGTATGTACATAGCCACAGTATTCATCAAATATTTTTCTGTAAATATAATCGTCAGAATTATTTTTTCCGCACTGAAATTCTTCGTGTGTCATTGCTTCACCACCTGCAGGTATCATTAAATGCATTTATCAGATCCTTCACTATTCATATTGACATCATAACATTAAAGTGTTACATAATTTTTAAAATTTTTGAGGATCAAATCAGAAGCCGGAAAAGGAATTTAATAATCACTGAATATTATCTGTCACAAAACAAAAGTTCTCACAGTGATCGCTGTGAGAACTTTTATCAGATAAATTCACAATTGCTCTTTTAATCTATATTTTCTATTAGTATTCGTCCCCTCATATTCAACATCAGGCATTTCTTTTAAAATAACTCTTGTACGAGACGAACTTAAACCTATTGCTTCTGCTATTTCATTTGTTTTTGACAATCCGTTCTTTCGTAAGTACTCCCTTATCGCTTTATAGTTATCTTCTGTTTTTCTTCGCTTGTTTTCTTCGCTTGTTTTCTTCGCTTGTTTTCTTCGTTTGTTTTCTTCGCTTGTTTTCTCTGCTTTATTTATCCGCTTATTTTCGTCGTTTGCAGTCTTTGCTTGTTTTCTTCGCTTGCTTTCTTCGCTTGCTTTCTTCGCTTCATTCTCCACAAATTCAAGCAGCAAAATGGTCCTGTCCGGATTATATCTTTCCTCTACAACAGGTAATTTCCACCCTTCATTTTCCCAGACCTGATAAATATCCGGGATACCACTTCCCGCTCTTTCGCCTATACCAATCATATTAAACATCTTCATCAGTGTTTTATTTCTAGGATCTGATATACCGCCATGCAACATCTGCTGCGGGAACTTTTTTTCAATTTGCGCCGTAGGCGCTACCATTTCCGAAAAGGTATGCCTTCGGCATGCTATTTATAAATATCGTCTTTCAGATTTAATCATCGTTTTTCAGCAGATACTTATTACTTACTACCTTCATACTTAATGCAGCACTAATTGTAGTACTGAACACTGGTTCCACCGGACGAATAACAATGCCTTCCTTTTTACCGCCGTTAGGATAATCACCGTCGGCACGTTCAAGCAAAGCCTCTACTGTAGGATATTTAGCAGGAAGATCAGTATCGATCTCTTCTATCGGAACGACGTCAAACTCCAGTTCTTTGCATATCTCCAGCATCCGGTCAAGTCCGACACGCTTGCCATTCTCCATTACAGTAAAGACATACCACTCAGGCTTTTTGAGTTTCAGACGATTCTTCTGGATACCCGGAGCACAGAATTCCCCCTGAACTGTAAGTGAAGCCAGATTCTCTTTTAACTTGAATGCTTCAAGCTTTTCCTTATATCCCCGCTCGTTTACGAGATTATAGAAATCACTTTTGCCGTCATCTTTATACTCATAATTATGACCAGTAACATGAAATCCATCCTCATCTATGCTGACAGAATGAGAACTACCATCCATTTTAGTGCTGATATAGTATTTCAGTCCTGCAAACTCTTTTATAAGCTCCGGTTCAGCTTGTACCCTTGTTTCATCAGTATGAGGAATACTTCCCGGCAGATCTCCGGTGATTGTACCACCGGAAGTTGCGCGCACCTCCATTTCCCACTTGCGGACATTCAGTAGTTCAGTAACATCAGAACCCACTTCAATATCAGCTGGGATTTCAGGAAATTTACTTAACGGAAGCAGCAGTCCCTGTGATACCTGACCGCGGAACTTCTGAGTTTTCAGACGGAAACCTTCGCCCATAATATCGGTCTTCCTGTAGCTTGATGCTCTCAGAAACTCAAACTCGCTGCATACAGGAAGAAAACTGTCGATTTCAAAATACACAGCAAGATCCGTAGGTGCGAACTGATTTTTATTCACCACGCACTGCCATCCAAGGACATATGCCAGTTCTATTCTGTCAGCGCCTTCTATCGGCTCTATTTTCCATATTCTTTGTACGCTTGCTAATTTTCTGCTCATGATCAACATCCTTTCTTATTTATCAATATCTTTTCCTTTATCCTGAAGAATATTCCGGATATAATACGTACTTCTTCCAACTCCGGATTTCACAATAACCTGTTCTTCCGTGAGTTTTTTCAATGCTGACAATACAGATGACCTGCCGAATAACGGACAGTTACTGATCACATCACTGCCGGTGAATTTTCCTGTTTTGCTGTCAACATATACTTTTACAACATCATACGCTGAACTTTTCACTCCGATATCGTTCATAAGTCCTACACGCTTTTCAAATTCATTGTATGAGACAAGTATGATCTTAAGCATGTATTTTATAAACGGTCTGTAATCATTGCGGTTTTCATACCAGTCATAATTCGACTGCTCAAGGACTTCATAATATGTTTCCTTAGTTTTCTCGATTTCTTTTTCGATACTGATATATTTTCCGACTGTAAATCCTGATTTGTAAAGCAGTAAAAGAGTCATAAGTCTGCTCATCCTTCCGTTACCGTCATTAAACGGATGGATACAAAGAAAATCGCATATAAAAACCGGTATCAGTATAAGAGGATCGACATATTCCAGCGCCATAGCCCTGCTGAAACTCTCACACAAATCTTCAACTGACTGCGGAGTTTCAAACGGTTCAACAGGAGTAAATCTCACTTTCCTTGTACCGTCGGCCAGCGTTTCAGCTATATAATTCTGAACATTCTTAAACCTTCCGCCGAATTCAAGTCCGGCTGGTTCCAGCAGATCTCTGTGAAGCTGAAGAATATACGACGACCTTACCGGAATGTATTCATAATTCTCATGTATTGTTTTAAGAACATTACGATAACCAAGTATCTCCTGCTCACCCCTGTTTCGCGGCTGAGTTTTTTCATTTATAAGCTGATGCATTCTTGTGCTGGTCGTTACGATACCCTCAATTTTATTTGAAGCTTCTGTACTCTGAATTCTCGCTATTTCAACGAGTCTGTCCAGTTCAGCTGGTTTTTGTCTTATAAAAAACTCCTGACGGCCTTTGCATTCATGAATTTTTGCAACAAGGCGAAGTATTTCGCTGTCCCAGCATTCTTCCGCAAATCTGCTGTAATCAAATACTCTCATGATATTCCTTTCGTCCGGCATTTTCAGTTTTCGTCCATATTATATCATGAATTGGACGAAAAAGCAATAGTCCGGACGAAAATTTCTTTCAGTTACACTGTTGACCTGCCGTTTCATATATGATATCATACAGAGTATAAAAATCTCCCTTGACCTTCCCCTTACGGCATGGTTTATACTATAAACATAAACCTGCGCAAAGGAGAATGAACAATGGATAAGACGAAGATCAGAGGAATGGAAAATGCCGTTGCCGGAGATTACAGCAACACTGCAGGCATCGCCGTAATGAAAGACGGAAAACTGGTTTATGAAAAATATTTCAGCGGATGTACGGAAGAAAGCCGTATCCATGTGTTTTCAGTCACCAAAAGTATTGTTTCCGTATTGTTCGGCATCGCACTGGATAAAGGACTTTTAGACAGCATCGACCGGAAAGTTCTTGATTTTTATCCGGACTACACGGTGAAAAAGGGCGAAAAGACGATACAGAACATTACCATACGTGATATTCTCACCATGACTGCACCGTATAAATTCCGTTTCAATCCGTATGTAAAATATTTCACAAGTCCCGACTGGGTGAAATTTTCACTTGATACGCTCGGCGGAAAGCGGCATACAGGTGAGTTCCGATATGCACCGATAATCGGTCCGGATATTCTGTCCGGCATTCTTGTAAAAGCTACCGGCATGTCCGTACTGGATTTTGCAAAGGAAAATCTGTTTGAACCGCTCGGCATAAACGTCGGTGAAAGTATCATTTTCCGGAACAAGGATGAGCAGATGGCATTTTACAAAGCTACCGATATAAGCGGATGGGTCGCAGATCCTAAAGGCATAAATACTACCGGATGGGGCCTTACTCTTTCGCCGGTGGATATGGCGAAGATCGGACAGATGCTTTTAAACGGCGGAACCTGGAACGGTAAACGCATCGTATCGGAAAAATGGATATCCGAAAGCACATCTGAACACAGCCGATGGAAAAAGCTCAATATCCCGTACGGATATCTGTGGTGGCTTGGCCGTGACTGTGACGGATTTGCCGCAATGGGCGACGGTGGTAACATCATCCGGGTTAGTACGAAGAAAAAACTTGTTGTCGCGATCACCTGTCTTTTCGTGCCGCGTGCAAAGGACAGAATCGATTTTATCAAAGAATACATCGAACCGGCATTTGACGAATAACAGATCACCATTTTAGCCGGTAAACAGGAGAATAAACTTATGCTTTCTATCGGAGAATTCTCAAAGATCTGCAGTGTATCAGCAAAAACGCTGCGATACTACGCCGAAATAGGCCTGCTCGAACCGGAAAAGGTAGATCCCGAAAACGGATACCGCTACTATTCCGTAGATCAGCTTGAAACGATGCTGTTTATAAACCGCCTTAAGTCGTATTCATTTTCACTGGATGAGATAAAGAATATCATCCGCTCGGAGGAAATGAACGGAGACGGACTTTATCAGGCATTTGCCCGGAAGAAAAATGAGATCGAAGAGCAGATAAATGACCGGAACCGAATTTTAGCGCAGCTGGAAAATGATATTTCGATGATCCGCGAAGGCAGATCTGTCATGTCATATCTGAATGATATTGATATCCAGCTTGCTGATGTTCCGAAAATGTATCTTATGTCGGTCAGAAAAATGGTAGGTCCAGATGACTATCCCCTCGAATACAGCCGCTGCTATGAACATATCTTCAAGCGGATAGCAACTGACAAACTCACCCTGAGTGGTCCGCCGATGGTGCTTTTTCACAGTTCCGAATACACACCGGAGGGTCTGGATACTGAATTCGCCGTACCGGTAAAGGAATACGCCACCGGCACACGGGATTTCTGTCCGGGGCTGTGTCTGAAAACCATCCTTCACGGCCCGTACTCCGGCCTTCCTTCAGTCTACGCAAAGCAAACAGAATGGGCGGAGAAAAACGGATACATCTGTACAGGAGCACTTTTTGAAGTTTATGTAACAGATCCGTCGCAGGTCACAGACGAAAGCGAATATATCACCGAGGTTTACTATCCGGTGAGGAAGAATGCATAAATTTACGGTCGTCAACTTAAGACGGCCGTTTTGAGTATATTCAAATTTTGATTATGTCTTTATCTATGATTTTTTACGAGATAAAGACACAATTGAAAGAAACTGCTCAATCGGCGTATTTACGAGGATTAGATAATCTTTCTGATTTTGATCTTGTCTTTATCTATGTTTTTTTATGAGATAAAGACACGATTGAATTGACCTCCGTAATATAATGTTATCCTCATATTCGGTACCGATATCGAAAAAATCAAAAAATCATCCGACACTTCACCGTGTTCGATTGTATTATAAGTGAAAGGGGGCGATGCAGTATGTCAGAAGCTTTGTTACGTACGGACAAAGAAATAACCGATATTTACATGCGTCACGTTAAAACCGTTTACCGTGTGTGCTTCGCATACATGAAAAACAAGTCCGACACTGAAGATGCTGTTGAAGAAACATTTTACCGGATGATACGAAAAGGTCCGCAGTTTGAAAACGAAGAACACGAGAAGGCCTGGCTTATCAGGACGGCAACAAACATCTGTCTGAATATGCTGAACCACTGGCAGAGGAACAATGAAAACATCGAAGATCATACCGATCTGAAAAGTCCTGAAAAAGCTAATACCGATGAGATACTGCAAATCGTGCTTGACCTTCCTGAAAAATACAAAACCGTGGTCTATCTTTACTACTACGAAGGATATACAAGTCCGGAGATTGCGGAGATCCTGCAGAAGCCGAATTCGACTGTCCGGAATCATCTTCATGAAGCACGTACAATTCTGAAAGAAAGGTTAGGCGATGATTTTTATGAAAAATAAAAAGATCATTGATTCATGGAACAGTATCGCACCTGATGAATCTGCTGAAAAGCGTATGCTTAAAGCGATACTCGATAAAAATCATAATGCTGAATATGAAGGCTGTCCGGATGAAGGCAGTGATATTATTACGAATGAATACACTGTAAGCAGAGGAAAAACCGCTAAACAGATACTTCGTACGGCTCTTCCTGCCGCAGCCTGCATTGCACTGATATTCGGTGTGGTAAAGTTCACATCTGATCATTTGCCGGCTGGCGATAATAATGATAATGAAATAAACATTTCGGCCGGTGAAACAAGCGGTACTGTCATATCTGAGATGACCGGAAGTGAAAAAAGCACAGACTCATCATTTTCATCCGTTTCAGAGATGACCGCAGTTACTGATATTCCTGCAAATTCAGATACTGATGCATCAGCTGCATCGTCCGCAGTAAGTTCCGATGAAAACCAAAAGAGTTCCGAAACAGCCGGCACCACCCCGACAGAATCTCAAAAGGTTGAGAAAAAAGAAACCGAAAGAACCGTCCCTGCAAATACTGAACCGGAAACCGCCGATAAGGAAGAAAATCCGAAAACACAGAAAGTCACTGACCCGAAATATATAACTACGACAGTAACCACAGAATCAAAACCTCGTGAAACTCTTCCGGAAGTTACGACTGTTCCGGCGGTGAAACGGCTTATCACCAAAGATGAACTGATTGGACTTTCAAAGAAGGGAGATTCACTTAAACTAAATGACCTTAAGAGTTTTGAATTTGAAGATATCGGTTCCGGAATATATATTTTACGTTATCCTGTCGAAAACACCGACTATGCGCTTTGCCTGTTCTATCAGCGTTCATGGGTAGATGATTCCCAGACACCGGACAAAACGGCACTCGTTCGTATGAATTCAAATGACCTCAGAGGTATCGACATAAGAGAAAGCACACCGGAACAGATACTTGCAGTATTAAACGGCGAGACAGAAGAAAAGAAGAATATCCCTCTTGATTTCATACTTGCGCAGTTTTCAAGAAACGCACATCTGACATGGACTGATCTTGAAAAATACAAAGCTTCTGACGGAAGCACCGAATACCAAAAACAGTACAGGATCGAAAACAGCTTCTGCTCACTCTACGCCAGAGGTAACGACAACGGATATGTAACTTCTGCAGTTCTTGTTTTACCTGAAAGCGCCTGGGCTGAAACAGCTGATATCTACCGCAATTCACCGGAACAGCTTCTTGCATTTGAAGGCGGAGTAACCACCGGCCTTTCTGCTGAAAATATAAAGCAGATCACATTTACTGAATATAATTCCGGCAAAACTATTGTCCTTGACAATTCAGAAGCATTTCTGTTCTCAGCAAAAATACGCAGATTTCATATTGGCCGGCAGGTAAGCGGCTGGCGCGAAAATAACGGCAGCCTGATAAGCTACACTGTTGAATATAGCGACGGTACAACAAGAAATATCAGCGTTATGCATCCTTACATCATTGTCGACGGAACCGCATATTATTCAACGACTGAAGATATATCCGTATTCACTGATTATGCAGAGCATCTGAAAAGCAAGCAGTAAACTTATCATACCGTGTTTCATACAAAATAAGGCATGACTTCGCATTTACGCAGGTCATGCCTTGTTTTGTTATTCAAATCTGTACTCGCTGACTGAGCAGTTCTTGACCCCGAATGATGCGTATTCGTCATTGGTCATCTCGTTGAAATACGAATGAACCACCCTTGCGATTCCGTTATGTGCAACGAGGATATAGTCGCCTCCGTTTTCCTTCAGTTCATCGAGAAGATTGTAGATACGCTGTGCCATCTGAAACATCGACTCACCGCCGTCGTAACGGTTCAGAAACTGCTTTTTCGCCTCATGAAATTCCTTCCCGTCACGGGGCGTGGATTCATATTTTCCGAACCGCTGCTCGATAAGACGTATTTCTTCGCGCATCGGAATGCCGCATATTTCAGAAATATGTGCCGCCGTATCCTTCGCACGCGAAAGCGGTGAATACAGTATAGCATCCGCTTTTATCCCCATCTTCTTTATCATCTCACCGGTCTCGACAGCCTGTGCATGCCCCCGCTCAGTAAGCGGACTGTCCGTCGCCCCGCATATCTTGTTTTCAACATTCCAGACGGTCTCACCGTGTCTTACAAACCAAATCATTTTCTGCCTCGCTTTTCTTCGGTTATTTTCTTCGCTTGTTTTCTTCGCTTGCTTTCTTCGCTTGTTTTCTTCGCTTGCTTTCTTCGCTTGTTTTCTTCGCTTGTTTTCTTCGCTTGTTTTCTTCGCTTGTTTTCTTCGCTTGTTTTCTTCGCTTGTTTTCTTCGCTTGTTTTCTTCGCTTGTTTTCTTCGCTTGCTTTCTTCGCTTGTTTTCTTCGCTTGTTTTCTTCGCTTGTTTTCTTCGCTTGTTTTCTTCGCTTGTTTTCTTCGCTTGTTTTCTTCGCTTGTTTTCTTCGCTTGTTTTCTTCGCTTGTTTTCTTCGCTTGTTTCCTTCGCTTGTTTCCTTCGTGAATATATTTCAATTATAACATTTCATCGGCAATATAACAATGTAATTTTCTGACTGTCACATTGTCATTATCATATATAAGTTCGCGCCAATTCTTTCAGAAAATGAGTTACCCCCTCGAACGAGGGGGTAAAATTATAATTGCACAGGTTCCGGAACGGAACCTGTGCAACCTTTTATTCGCAGCCTACTGCCGGTCGTAATAAGTTTTTCCGCTTACTGAACCAAAAGCTTCGAATTCTCCACTATCTCTTTCAGCGTTCTCGGAGTATAATCCATGTACGGCAGCATGCATCCGACGTTGTAGCACTCATACGGAAGATCCCTTGCTTTCATTTTTTCGGCATACTCCTTATAAGGATCATAGTCTCTGCCTGTATGTATATGGCCATACAGATGTATATATCCGTAATCTGCATTTTTCCAGTGAGCGATCGGATAATGGCAGAGAACAACGTGGTTTTCTCCGTCTTTTACTGTTTCCATTTCTTTTACCCAGACAAACTGTTTTTCCAGTTCGGCGTTCATTCTGTCATGATTTCCGAGAATAAGATATTTCCGGCCTTTGAGCTTTTTCAGCACTTCAAGTCCGACATCATTCTTCCATGCGAAGTCTCCGAGTATATAGACCTCATCACCGTTTCCTACTACGCTGTTCCAGTTGCTTATGATCGTTTCGTGCATCTCATCGAGTGATGAAAACGGTCTTGCGTCAAATCTCAGTGCGTTCGGATGGCCTATATGGTAATCACTTATATATCGCTTCATTTCTGCCTCTTTTCTTATTATCGTTCTGAAATAATACACTTCAATTATAACATCTTACCGGCCGATCCACAATACAAATTTTCACCTGATTCCTGATGGTATACATTCACATCCTGATCACTACTGTTTTCCGGAAAAAATGCATTAAAATATTTTTTTCAAAGGGGTCTTCTCCAAAACGGTCAACGGTGTTATAATAACATTGACCGGAACGGTCACCGGAGGTGAGAAACAGTATGAATGAAAAGTTTTTTAATTTAAGCGAGGAAAAAAGAGTATGCATTATCAATGCCGGTTATCGTATTTTTGCGGAAAACAGCTACAGAAAAAGTCCGGTAAGCGAGATAGCTGCGGAGGCCGGAATAAGCAAGTCACTGCTTTTCCATTATTTCAGAAACAAGAAGGAACTGTACCTTTACCTGCTTAAATATGCAGCCGAGATCACGTTTACCTATCTTAATGATTACAGATGCTACGAGGAAGAAGATATTTTTGAGATCATGCTCCGCGGTCTGACTGCCAAGATCAACATGATGAAAAAATATCCCGACATCACAAGATTCACACTGAGGGCGTACTACGAGACCGATGCGGAAGTTGCAGATGAGATCAAGGCACTTATAGGCAGGACTGCATCGTACGGGGCAAACAGTTCAAAACTGAAGCTCGATCCGGCGCAGTTCAAGGACGGACTCGATCTGGAAATGATGTACAACGACATGTATTTTGCTTCGGAAGGATATCTGTGGGAGAACACACGAAGCGGGATCATTGACGTTGACAAGGCGGAACGGGATTTCAGAAAGATGATAAATTTCTGGAAATTGCTTTATCTGAAGCAGGAATAACCTAAGGAAACGCTGATTTATTCATAAATCAGCGTGGGGGTTCGGGGCGAAGCCCCGTAAAATCCCACCTTCGGAAATCCGGCTTCGCCGGATTTCCGATTTAATCAGTGTTTCCCTAAGAGACAACACAAAGACAGTAACAAAAGAAATGAGGGAGAAAAATGAGTGTAATTAATACAGATAAACTCACAAAACGCTATGGTAAATACCGCGGAATAACCGAACTGGACCTGAGAGTTGAAGAAGGCGAATTCTTCGGCTTTATAGGTCCTAACGGTGCCGGAAAATCAACTACCATAAGGACACTTCTCGGACTTATCAAACCAACCTCCGGCAGCGCACAGATATTCGGAAAAGACATTGTTGCCGGACACAGAGAGATCCTTTCGGACATCGGATACATGCCGTCCGAAGCAAATTTCTACAGTTCCATGACAGCAGACGAAATAATAAAGCTTTCCGCACGTTTAAGAAAAAAAGACTGCACTGCCGAGGCTTCACGCTTATGTGACCGGCTGGGCGTTGACAGAAAAAAGAAGGTCGAAGAGCTGTCACTCGGAAACAGGAAAAAGATATCTGTAGTCTGTGCCCTACAGCACAAACCGCGTCTCTGCATACTCGATGAACCTACCAGCGGACTTGATCCGCTCATGCAGAAGGAATTTTTCGATATTCTGAAAGAAAGAAATGCCGAAGGAAGCACGATAATGCTTTCCTCACACATCCTTTCAGAAATACAGAAAAACTGCACACGGGCTGCGATCATCAAGGAAGGCAGACTCATCGCTCTTGACAGCGTGGAGAATCTTTCGAAAACAGCTGCAAAACGTGTCACACTGCACGGCGTTACAGCCATTCCGGAAGAACTTGAAACTGCAGATGCAAACGTCACCGGCAATTCGGTAAGCTTCCTCTACAACGGCGATATAAAAAAGCTTCTGTCAGTGCTCGGCACACTGCCGCTGACAGACATGACGATGACCGAACCGGATCTTGACGAGATCTTCATGCACTACTATCAGAAAGGCGGCGAATAACATGACAGTTTACGCATGCGACATGAAAAGGAATTTACGATCACTTATAATCTGGAGCCTGGCGGTAGGCGGCATGATAATGATATGCATACTGATGTTTCCGGGAATGAAAAACGAAACTGAAAAAATGGGAGCTATGTTCTCCAACATGGGAAGCTTTACTGCAGCCTTCGGAATGGATAAGCTTGATTTCGGTCAGCTTATGGGATTCTACGGCATCGAATGCGGAAACACTCTCGGTATCGGCGGCGGAATGTTTGCCGCTCTTGCAGGAATTTCCGCACTTGCAAATGAAGAAAAGGAACACACGGCAGAATTTCTTCTCACCCACCCTGTAAGCCGCGGATCAGTAATTATACAGAAACTCATTGCCGCACTTACTGAAGTTCTGGTACTGAATATATTCGTCACTGCAGTAAGTCTCGTTACCGCAGCGGCTGCAGGCGAAAGCTTTGACATGAAGAGCTTCACGCTGATCCACATCGCCTTCTTTGTTCTGCAGGCTGAAATATGCTGTATCGCGTTCGGTATTTCCGCATTCATAAAACGCGGAAGTCTCGGCATCGGTCTGGGACTTGCACTGGCAATGTACTTCCTCAATCTGCTGTGCAACATGAGTGAAGACGCAGAATTTCTGAAATTCATAACACCGTATGCCTATGCCGAACCGAGCAGCATAATAGCTGACAAAGAGATCGACTGCGTACTTATGGCTGCCGGTTTATGCATAGCTGCAGCCGGTGCTGTAACAGCATTCATAAAGTACAGCAGAAAGGACATAGCTTCATAAATATAAAAAAACGGCTCATACTGAACCGGAAAAAGAAGCAGGGCATGACCTCACTTTACGCAGGTCATGCCCTGTTTATCATTTTTCTCCACGCTGATATCGTCAGGCTGTTTTTCCGCCGAACTTATTCTTTATCTTATTACGTTCACTGTAATTGCAGCTGAAACCGATATGAGATCAGCGCATTTTTTTAAGATAATCCTTGGTTTCCGAGGAAACCACTCCCGAAAGGAGTATGAGAGCTATGACGTTCGGAACTGCCATGAGTCCGTTGAAAATGTCTGCAATATTCCATACAGCTTCAACTGTCAGATACGGACCGATAAAAACTGCAAGTACATAGACCACACGGTAGATCATTGTGATCCTTTTGTCTGAACCGGTAAGATAGGAAAGGCATCGTTCAGAGTAGTAATTCCATCCGAGAATAGTTGTAAATGCGAATACTGCAAGACATGCCATAAGCATGAAGGATGACACCTTTGCCGGAAACGGAAGGCCGTAGTTAAAAGCATCGGTAGTGACCGCAACCCCTTCAAGCCCTTTGTTCCAGCTGCCTGCCATTACTATTGACAAACCGGTCATGGTACATACAATAATGGTATCGATAAATGTTCCGGTCATTGTAACAAGACCCTGACGGACAGGTTCATTTGTCTTTGCCGCAGCTGCAGCGATAGGTGCGGAACCGAGGCCGGCTTCGTTTGAAAAAATACCGCGGGCAACACCGTTACGCATGGAAAGCATCATGACTGAAAATCCGGCAGCACCGCCAAGTGCAGGACGCAGACCGAATGCACTTTTCACGATCTCTGCGACAGCAGCCGGTATTTCTGTTACATGAGTAAAAACAATAATGAGACAGCTGAGAACATAAGTAACGATCATTACAGGAACGACTACCTCAGTTACCGATGCTATTCTCTTTAATCCGCCTATGGTAATAAGTGCGACAGCCAGTGTTATAACCAGTCCGGCAATAATAGTCGTAAGTGTGTAATCACGGCCGAAAATATTCAGACTGCATGCTGCATCAGGATCAAAAAAGTTGTTTGCAGCAGATGTTATACCGTTTATCTGGGTTATAGTTCCTATACCCATAAGTCCGGCGCACAGGCCGAATACTGCAAAGCATTTTCCAAGCCAGCGGAACTTTTTTTCCCAGACCGTTTTCGATGTAGTAGAAAGGACCGCCGAGATAGTTTGAATTGCCGTCAACTGTACGGTATTTTATAGCCAGCAGACCCTCGGCATACTTTGTTGCCATACCGAAAAAGGCCGCGATCTCCATCCAGAAAAGCGCTCCCGGTCCGCCGGCAGCTATGGCAGTGGCAACCCCGACAATGTTTCCCGTTCCAACGGTTGCGGACAGCGCAGTACAAAGTGCGGCAAAGCTTGAAACCTCACCTTTTCCCTCTTCCTCATCCTTCACCATGTACTTCAGTGCAAGACCGAGCTTACGGACCTGAAGGAAACCCGTACGAACTGAAAGAAGAATTCCGCAGAAAATTATGAGCAGTATGAGAGGCAATCCCCAGACGTAACCGTCTATTTCAGATATGATATTGTTTATAGTTTCCATTTAATACTCCTGTCACAGTTATTTCCGGCAGCACTGAAAAAAGTCAGCGTTCTGCACACGTACACTTTACTATTATAACCCGAAACCGCTTCACTATTCAAGTAGTTTTATACGGAACACTGATCAAATCGAAATCCGGATACATATTGCATTCTGTAGATCTTTGAGGTATAATAAATGTGTATATACTGAACGGTAAAACAGCACAAACAGCATTACTGTCTGTTTGTACGCTGATACAGAGGGGGATTATTTATGGGGAACAGATACAGGATTGTCAAAAGAGCATTTATCTGTTTTCTGGCTGCCGGAGCACTGAGTCTGTGCGGCTGCAAAGGAACGGAACCGGGCAGTGCGGACAGCATTGCGGTCACTGAAGAAGAAACAGAAAAGATATCATTTCCCATAATGATAGAAGTCGGATATTCAACTGACAGAAGTGACCCGCGCGGTGTTTCACTTGAAGATTTCAAGAAAAACGTTGAAAGGGAATCAAACAGCAATATACGCATAAACATTCATCCGTGCGGTGACGCCGGAAGTGATTCCGAACTTATCGGAAAAATGATCACCGGCGACATTGACATGACCGTTTCAAGTGCCGGCAACTACGCCACATACGCAACTCGTCTTGGAGTAACGGCTCTTCCGTTTCTGTTTGAGGATTTTGAATCAGCGTGGGCATTTGTTGACAGCGACACGATGGAGGACATCGGCAAGGATCTCGAAGTCTACAACATGCATATTCTCAGCTGGTTCGACAACGGTTTCCGCTGCGTTACGACCTCTGAAAAGAAAGGTCCGGTACGAAACTGTGAGGATATGAAATCCCTTCACATACGCACTCCGGACAATCACATCGTTATCGAAGCCATGAAAGCTCTCGGCGCTGATCCGGAAGTTTATCCTTTCGCGGAACTGAAACAGGCACTTAAGGAAGACAAGTTCGAAGCACAGGAAAATCCGATACCTGTTATTTACACAAACCATCTGTACGAAGTGCAGAAATACCTGTCTGTAACAAATCACAGTTACGATGCTATGCCGCTGACTATAAGAAGTGATCTCTGGAAGCAGATACCGGAGGAATATAAGAAAATACTGAACGAGCAGGCTGCCGCCGCACAGAAACAGGACCGTGAACTCGTAAAGCAGCAGACAAAAGATCTCGTAGCAGCTCTTCAGAATAAAGGAATGGAAATAGTATATCCGGAACTCAGGCCGTTCAAGGAAGCTACATCAGATGTCATCGACAAATTCAGCGTTTCCTACGGCTCGGAACTACTTGATATGATCGGGGATTACAGGAATGAACACTAATCGGGGAAAAATAAGATCAGCTTTTGCTGTCAGTGCAGTTCTTTCTGTACTTGCAGTTCTGACCCTACTGATCAGCACGACACTTTCTTCATCACTGTCTTTTGCAGATACCCCTGCCGGAGACAGTGATACGCATTTACACGGAGGTACTGCTGCCGTAACGGGAAAGTTACAGGATCACGGTTTTTCCGCCAGACTTTACAATTCAGAAAACGGTCTTCCGACTTCGGATGCAAACACCGTATTTACCTCAGATGACGGATTCATCTGGATCGGCGGATACAGCGGCCTCATACGCTATGACGGCACATCGTTCGTCAGACAGGATTCCACTGACGGCATAACAAGTGTAAACGTCATCTTCGAGGACAGCAAAGGCCGAATGTGGATCGGCACAAACGACAACGGTATCGTCATGACCGAAGGAAGCAGCTCGGTACACTACACTTACAAAGAGGGTCTGCGCTCATCATCAATACGCTGTATCACAGAGGATGCTGAGGGCAATATTCTCATCGGCTCAACATACGGCATCTATTACATAGACAGCGAAATGAAGCTCCATGATCTGAAGGAGCCGCAGATCTACACGACTTATATAAACCAGATCTTTTCAGATGAAAACGGCACGATTTACGGTGCAGCCAAAAACGGCTCGGTATTCTGTATAGAAGATCTTCACCTGAAAGAATTCTACAGCGGAAACGCCCTGGAATCAGGCGATATTTCAGCCGTTTATCCCGTTCCGGACAGTCCGGGAAAAATTTATCTTGCCTCGAACGCCGGATACATTTACGAGGGAGACTTTACAAACGGACTGAAAAACCTCCGCACGATACTTGACCCGCACGGTGACGGGCCGCACATACGCGGAAACATCAACCGCATTACATATGTAGGCGGATATCTGTGGGTGCTTACAGAAAACGAGATCGGTTACTTTGATGAAAGCGAACAGATATGCGTTCCCGATAACCTTCCTATGACAAGCGGCATAACCAGTCTTGTCGAAGACTACGAAGGCAATCTCTGGGTTGCCTCCACACGTCAGGGTGTAATGAAGATCGTTTCCAACCAGTACACTGACATTACCGAGGAGGCAGGCCTCGATCATCTCGTTGTGAATGCTTCCTGCTTCCGTAACGGCGTGATGTACATAGGAACTGACCTCGGACTGCAGATAATCGGTTCAGACAACCGAAAGACCGAAAACGAGCTTACCGAATATATCGGCAATGCACGTATTCGCTGCATTATGACCGACAAAAAGAACGATCTCTGGATATCAACATATTCAAACGATCTCGGACTGATATGCTGCACCTCGGCGGGAAAGATCATTTCCTTCACCGAAAATGACAATCTTGCATCCAACCGTGTCCGCTGCACCGCTTTCACACCGGACGGCTCCGTACTTGCCGGAACGGATGACGGCCTGTCGGTAATAAAGGACGGAAAAGTAATACGAAACATAAGTTCTGATTCAGGAATAAGCACGCCTGTCATACTCACGGCTCTTTGCGGAAGTGACGGATGCTGGTATCTCGGAACAGACGGCGGCGGCATTTTTGTCATCGACGGAAACCGTATCTCAAAACTGGGACGTGAGAACGGGCTCACAAGCGACGTTATAATGCGTATCCGTGAAGACAAGGAGCGCGGACTTTACTGGATCGTCACCTCAAACTCCATCCAGTACCTGAAAGACGGCGTCATAAAATCAGTGGAGAACTTTCCTTACAGCAACAACTACGATCTGTTCTTCGACAGCAACGGAAAAATGTGGACACTTTCATCCAACGGCATATATGTAGCCGATGCAGAGGACGTACTGTCAGGAAATAAATTTGAATATCTTTTCTACGATACTTCAAACGGTCTGCCAAGCGTTCCGACCGGAAATTCGTACAGCAGCACTGACAGCCGGGGAAACCTGTTCATATCATGCAGAACAGGAGTTACGCGAGTGAACATGGACCACTATTTTGAACAGTCCGGCACAGTAAAATTCTCTGTTCCGTACATTGAAGCCGACGGCATAAAATACTATCCTGACCAGTCGGGTACAATAAAACTTCCGTCAGCTGCCAATACAGTTACCGTGTACTGCCACGTTCTCACCTACACTCTTCAGAATCCGAAAATCCAGTATTTTCTCGACGGAATGGATAATGAACCGACCACTGTAAGGAAATCGGAAATGGAGCCGGTCAGATACACCAATCTTAAAGGGAAACCGTACGTCTTCGACCTTTCACTGCTGGACAACACAAACCAGATACAGCAGAAATTCAGCATAAATGTCGTCAAGGAGAAAAAGATACATGAGCATATCTGGTTCCCGTGGGTATGCGTTATACTTGGTCTGGTCGCACTTGAGGAAATATCGCGTCTGTACGTAAAGAGAAGAACTTCCTACTACCGTAAACGTGACAGAGAAAGCAAGACCTTCGTCCGTGAGATGATAGAAGCGTTCGCAAAAACGATCGATATGAAGGACAAGTACACAAACGGTCATTCCAAACGCGTCGCAAACTACACTGCAATGCTGACACGCGAACTCGGCTGCGATGAAGACACCGTCGAAAAGTACTACAACATTGCTCTCCTTCATGATATAGGAAAAATCGGCATACCGGCTGAAGTTCTGAACAAACCGGGCAAACTCACAGACAAGGAATACTCTGTCATACAGTCACACTCCACACTCGGATACAGTGTACTGAAAGACATAAGCATCATGCCGGAACTGGCCACCGGTGCACATTCCCATCATGAACGTCCGGATGGAAAGGGTTATCCGCAGCATCTGAAAGGCGGTGAAATACCACGTGTTGCGCAGATAATCGCAGTCGCCGACTGCTTTGACGCCATGTACTCCAACAGACCGTACCGTGACCGCATGAATTTTGATAAAGCCGTTTCCATTATAAAGGAAGTATCCGGCACACAGCTCACAACAGACGTTGTCGAAGCATTCCTGCGACTGGTGGAAAAAGGTGAATTCCGCGACCCGAACGACAAGGGCGGAGGTTCCACTGAAAACATTGACAACATACACGAAAAATACGGAATGAGCAAATAAAAACAAGGGCGTATACGGATGTGTTCCGTGTACGCCCTTGTTTTATCTCAGTATTTCATCAATTGTCGAGACCGTACTGAAGGTTCCCTTGTTTCTCGAAATGATCTCTCTTAAAGCCTGAAGCTCGAAATAGCTTATGTAGCAGATGAGTGTCGTATTTTCACCGGCTATAGCACCGCGCGAATCCATGATGGTGCATGTTTTGTTCAGCTTTTCCTTGATCTCGTTTACTATTGCATCAGCATCCTTGGTGATAATAGTAACCTGCTTTATCGATTCAAAATGATCAGTAAAATGATCGATCACCGCTGTCGCAACGATATACACAAGCAGACTTAAAAGTGCTGCATTTCTGTTCAGTTTAAGGAACACTACGGAATAGACGCACACATTGAATCCTATCAGTATCGGACTCATGCTGTAGTTTCGTCCCGTTTTGTTGTAAAGTCTGCTCACTATGATATTGGCGAGTATCTCTGAACCGTCGATGCAGCCTCCGCTGCGCAGTATCATCGACAGGCCCGCTCCGAGAATTGCTCCTCCGAAGGCCACCGCCAGAAAATGCTCGGTATTAAGTTCAAACGGGATCTTTTCAAAAAATTCAAGTGACACGGTATATACCACCGAACCGGCGAGCGCCTTGACCATAAACGATTTTCCCAGAAAAACAAAGCCTGCCAGAAGAAACGGTATAAACACTCCGATAACGCAGAGTGAAAGACTATAGCCTGTAAACTTGTTTATCAGTATTCCTATTCCGGCTGTTCCGTAATCTATAGCGTCATTGGGAATGAGTATGCAGGCAACAGAAAAACCTGCAAGCAGTGCTCCTGTAGCTATAAGTACATAATCCATTATCAGCCTGAAATTTTTTTTCATGTTTCCGTCAGCCTTCCTGTACATTTTCGGCGAATCTGCCTGTTATTTATATTAATTATATTATGTTTTGATTTTTATGTCAACTCTGAGAAACACCGGACGATCACGCATTTTCACATGGAAGGCAGAGAATCTTCTGTAAATTATTGAAGTCTGTCAGTAAAAATGTTAAAATATATTCATTAGGGGAACGCTGATTTATTCATAAATCAGCGTGTGGCTCCGGGGCGAAGCCACGCAAATCCCACCTCCGGAAATCCGGCAAATCCTGATTTCCGGTTTAATCAGTGTTTCCTTAAGTATTTTCAGAAACTTATGGAGGGATTATAAATGATCATAGACATTTCACAGGAAGTGTTCACCTGTAATGTATTTCCGGGAGATCCGCAGCCGGTAAGAAATCAGGTAATGAAAATTTCAGACGGCGAAATATGTAATCTGACCGAAATACAGATGTGTGCACACAACGGAACACACGTCGATGCACCGTACCACTTTATCGACAGCGGAAGAACAATTGATCAGATGGGGCTGGATCCGTACGTTGGCAGGTGCTACGTTGCCAGACACACCGGTGACGTTACTGCCGCAGATGCCGGCAGCATAATGGAAAAAGCAAATGCCGCTGATGCTGCCGAACGAATACTCATTGCCGGAAAGGCAACTGTAACAGCAGATGCCGCAAAGGTGTTTGCCGAAGCGGGCGTAAAACTGCTCGGAAATGAAAGCCAGACGGTAGGCCCGGAAGATGCGCCGAAGGAAGTGCATCTCATTCTTCTCGGATCAGAAGTCGTGCTTCTTGAAGGAGTTGTACTGAAAAGCGTGGAGGAAGGCAGTTATTTTCTGAGTGCCGCTCCGCTTAATCTCGGAGGCAGCGACGGTGCACCATGCAGAGCTTATCTTATAAAATAAACACTTTATAACACCGAAAACTTTACCGTAAAGACGAAAAACCCCTTAAGCAGACGTATACTGACCGTTCTGCTTAAGGGGTCATTTGTTTTATCATTCCCAGTCCTTTACTGCTTCGTTGTAATACTGAATAAGAACCGGCTTTGTAAGATGATTGACTTCTATGCTTTCCGACTTTTCATCCTTGCCGAAAATGAACATTGCTTCAATGTTTTCTTCAGACAGATACCGTGTGTCTTCCGGTACCGGATGCTTTTTCCGAAGTTCTGACACCGATGCCATGTGAAATCCCCAGTCGCCGAAGGCAGGTACTTCAAGATGATAGGACCGTACTGAAAGGCCTTCACTTTCCATGGTCTTCCCTATGCACCAGTAGGCTTTTTTCGCATAGTAGGGTGAAGTTGACTGAACGTTCATAACGCCGCCTTCGTTCAGATGTGCCGCACACAGGCGGTAGAACACATTGGTGTAAAGCTTGTTGAGTGCCTCGTTGTTCGGGTCCGGAAGATCGACTATTATAACGTCGAAACGTTCATCGGACTCTTCGAGATATTTATACGCATCATCATTGATCACGGTAAGTCTTTCGTCAGACAGAGAACCGCAGTTTACCTTCGCTATCACGGGATCGGTACTGCACAGTTCCGTCATGCCCGGATCAAGGTCAACAAGAGTTATCCTCGTTTCCGGATATTTTAAAAGCTCTCTCGCTGCCATTCCGTCGCCGCCGCCGAGAACAAGAACACTGTCACGGTTTTCCGCATAACTCATCGGTACGTGAACCAGTGCTTCGTGGTAACGGTATTCATCCGAAGTTGAAAACTGAACGTTGCCGTCTATGTAAAGGCGGAGATCATCCTTATGCTTTGTGACAACGATCTTCTGATAGGCTGTCTGTTCGGAAAGGATCACCCGGTCCCGGTAAAGACCGCCTTCGATAAGCTGACCGATGTTTTCCGAACCGAACATTCCGCAGAGCATACATCCAAGCAGAAATGCCGCTGCGATCTTGTATACTGATGAATGTTTCAGCTTTTTCTGATATTTGAAAATGATAAGTGCTGCAGCTGTCAGGTTAAGTGCTCCTGACAGAAAACAGGTTGCAAAGTAACCGAGATGCGGAAGCAGGATCATCGGAAATGCTACTGATCCTACCAGTCCGCCGATATAGTCAAATGAAAATATAGACGAAAGCGTAAGCCTTAACTCCTGCCTGTCCTCCTCGATAAGTCTGGTAAGCAGCGGTATTTCAAGTCCGGCGAGAGTTCCTATAGCCAGTATCTCGGCATACATGACCAGAACGTATGATTCGAGGTACAGATTCGAAAGAAAGAGCGTAAGCGAACAGGTACCGCCGGTAACACCGATCAGTATTTCCACCTTTGCAAAAGCTCCCCACAGATCCTTTTTTATGTACTTCGAAAGAAATGAACCTATGCCGAGTGCAAACATGTAAAGTCCGATGGTAACGGAGTACTGCAAAGTGGAATCGCCCACCAGATAGGAACTCACCGCACTGATGATAAGCTCGTAGACCATGGAACAGCCCGAAATGAGCAGCGTGGTCAGCATGAGCAGACGGTATTCACTTCTGACCGTCTCTTTAATATCAGCTTTAGCTTCTTTCTGTGTGTTTTCCTGCATCAGATGATCACTCCGCTTATAACAGCAGAAAGTCCGATGAAGATACCGGCCACCATTATGCCGGCTGCAGTATTGCCTTTTCCGATTTCCTCACTTAGTCTGTACTGCCTGTTTATTTTATCGATAACGATGTAACCTAGCATGAAGAAGAGAATTCCTGCCGCAAAGTAGAGAAGACTGCTCACTATTCCCGTAGCAAGTGCCGCGTCCAGAGCATCTTCCGCTTCCGGCGACGCAACTGCCGCTCTCAGGATTATTCCCACACTGATGTTCGTACCGGCTGAAACAAAACCGACCGCCTTGTTTCCTTTCTTTATTTCCTCCGGAAATGAACACGGAATGATCAGGTCAATAAGAAAATTGCCGAGTGCCATAAGAACTATACCTATGCATGAATAAAGCGCTGCTTCTGCGAGATCAATAACCAAACTCATAATGTCCCTCCTGTTACTTTCCGTTGCTTAAGCCGCCGCCGTCAGACCGGCGTGCATTTATACTGTCCTGACGTACAGTGCCGGAATACGTGTTCAATGAATTGCTGTCTGAATAACTGATGGAAGTGTCATCAAACGAACTGTACGGAGACGAGTATTTTCTGTATGACGATGAGTCAGAACTGTATCCTGTTGAATAGTAAAAACGTCTGTAGTACCGTCTGGCATGTCTGTTGCTCCGGTACGGTGATTCGTCCGTGGTGTAGGTGAACTTTCGTTTTGAAACCTGAACGAGCACCTCATTGTTATCCTCGGAAGGATAAACAAGGCAGTACTCCTTTTTCGTAAGGATAGCCACTGAACCTTCCTCACCTTCTCCGGCTTCATCATCCTTCTGAACATACTCGGTCTCGCCCTCGATCGCCGTGATTATGTCTTCAGCAATAAAATCGATACTGTATGCCGAACCGGCACTGTAAACATCAGCCTTCTGTTTTGCCTCACCTGTTACGGATGTCACGTATGAATAGCGCGGAGCCGCAGTTTTGCTTTGCCTGCTCAGATAGTGTGATATGGTCTGCGGACTGTAAAAAAGCGAACTGAAAAATTCAAATATCCCGGCAAGCAGTGGAATGCAGAAGACCAGTAACGCCAGTGCCGTGATCAGATAAGCACGCCTGCGTGTCAAAGCCTCAGCTTTTCCGAGTGCCGCTTTATCATGACGGCTAAGGAAAATATCTTCGGGATCGAGATAATGACCGGCGGAATACTCGGCTCCGTCCGACCAGAGTTCCTCTGATATGATTTTTTCCTCTGTATCGTCTTCGTATTCGTTAAAATCAGCCTGATCGCCCGGCACGACATCGACTGATCCGCTTGCGGCAATAACGACCTCGTGACCGTGATCGACTATGTGATAGCCTCTTAATGACGGACAGCGTTCCCCGACAACATGTGTGACCGAGTATTCACTGAATACATCATCGATACTCAGCCATGCCTCTGCACATCCCTCGGTTCTCTGCATCCGGTATTCATCCCAGCAGTTACCGTCGGCTGTGTTCCGGTAAGTCACCGACCCCAGAACAACATACTCGACTCCGTCAACAAGCAGCACATCTCCTCTTGAAAACTTCATTGTTTTTCCGTTTCTCCTTTCCGGTTACAAATACACATTATTTATTATACCGCAGCATCTGTCATGCAGTCAACAGCCAGTTACGCGGAAACACCGGTTTATCCATAAACAAGCTCCGCCCTGTCAAAAATTTGACAAAAACACCTCATTGTTTTATAATTTACTAAGGAAACACTGATTAAGCCGGACAAATGTTATGAAAAAGGAGAAATATCTATGCCACCAGGAGGAGGAAGGCTCGGACCGGGATTTCTGACAGAAGAAGAAAAGCAGAACAAGCCCAGAGTAACCAGAGGACTTTTAAAGAGGATCTTCTCATACCTTAAGCCGTACAGAATACAGATGTTATTTGTACTTGCAGCAATACTCTGCTCCGCCGTGCTGACCCTTATGCCGTCGGTACTCACCGGCCGCATAATCGACGACGGACTTATCGCAAAAAATCTTAACAAGCTCATTTTCTACATAGTTCTTTCCTTCGGCGTTACCCTGCTTGCCAATCTTATCGGCATTCTGGAAAGCTACTTAAACACATGGATAGCACAGCACATTACCTACGACATGAGAAATTCCATGTACTCGCATCTGCAGAAAATGTCGCAGCGGTTCTTTACGAACAATAATCAGGGCGACATAATCACACGAATGACAAGCGACATTTCCGGAGTACAGCAGATAATCACGAACACGCTCACAAGCATTATCTCAAACTCCATCACACTGACCGTTGCACTGGTCCTCATGTTCCGTGAAAACTGGAAGCTTGCGCTGGTCGGCATAGCTGTAGTACCGCTGTTTGTCATTCCGACAAGAAGTGCCGGAAAACGCCGGTTCGAGATTACCCGCGAATCCCAGGCATGCAGTGACGAGATAAACGGCATTCTCAACGAAACACTTTCCGTAAGCGGTCAGCTTCTCGTAAAACTCTTCGGAATGGAAAAGACGGAGTACGACCGCTACGAAACTGCCAACAGAAAAATGATCGGCCTCAACATCAGGGAAAGCATGGCCGGACGCTGGTTCCGTATGGCTCTCGGAACTTTTACAAACATCGGGCCTATGCTCATCTACCTTGTAGGCGGTATAATAATGATGTGCTTCGACCCGACAGTTACCGTCGGTCAGATAAGCGTGCTCGTGGCTCTTCTCAGCAAGATGTACATGCCGGTAAACCAGCTTTTGAACATTCAGGTCGACTGGATCCGTTCCATGGCCATGTTCACGCGTATTTTCGAGTACTACGACATGAAGCCTGAGATCGAAAACGCACCGGATGCAGTTACACCTGACCACGCCGACGGTGAAGTTGAATTCCGCGGTGTGCGTTTTTACTACGAACCGGAGCGCGAGATACTTCACGACATAAGCTTCAGACTCGACAAGGGCAACTGTATCGCTATCGTAGGTCCTTCCGGCTCCGGAAAGAGTACCCTTATAAACCTGATACCACGACTCTATGACGTTATCGAAGGAAGCGTGCTTTTTGACGGCAGAGACGTAAAAACTCTCGACCTTGGATTCCTCAGAGAAAATATCGGCATAGTAAGTCAGGAGACCTATCTTTTCAACGGAACCATACGTGACAATCTCCTTTACGCAAAACCGGATGCCACTGAGGAGGAACTCATCGAAGCGTGTAAACGTGCGAACATCTACGACTTCATTGAAAAACAGGAAACAGGGCTTGATACAATAGTCGGCAACCGAGGTCTCAAGCTTTCCGGCGGCGAAAAGCAGAGAATTTCTATTGCACGAATACTTCTTAAAGATCCGGCACTCATGATATTCGACGAAGCAACATCGGCACTCGATTCCATTTCTGAACAGAAGATACAGGACGCAATAGAACCGCTCATCGAATCGCGTACAAGCATTCTCATTGCACACCGTCTGTCAACTATACTTGCCGCCGACGAGATACTCGTTATCAAGGACGGTGAGATCGCCGAACGCGGCACACACGAGGAACTGGTAGGTGCCGGCGGCGTTTACACCCAGCTCTACGAAACACAGTTCTCAAAGGCTGCCGAAAAACCTCAGACCGACTTCAGCTACTCCGAAGGTGAAAATGCAGAGGAACATTGATGTGTTCATATCAGAATCATGGGTAAAGGGGCGAAGCCCCTCTCTAATTAGCCCCCTCCCTCCGGGAGGGGGTTGGGGGTGGGGATAATTACAACAAAGGTTCTTATAAAGAGGAAAATTAAAATGGACAGTATTAAAAAAAGAAGAATATTAATGTCAGTTCTCGGTGTACTGACCGGAGCAGTCAGCGTTGCCATATTCAAAATGGCAGCATTCGGCGTTGATCCGTTCCAGTCATTCATGAGCGGAGCCGACAACCTTATACCGATAAATTTCGGAACGCTGTACGTAATTGTAAATGCCGTACTGCTTCTCTTCAGTCTTGTGTTCGACCGTCACTACATCGGAATAGCAACATTCATCAACCTGTTTCTGCTTGGCTACGTAACGGAATTCTCATACAAGCTTTTCCGCATGCTCATGCCGGATCCGCCGTTTGCACTCCGGATCGTATTCCTTATAGTCGGTATCGTGATAATCTGCATCGGATCATCACTCTACATAACAGCCGACCTCGGCGTTTCCACCTATGACGCAGTGGCACTTATCATGTCGGAAAAATGGAAGATAGGAAAGTTCAAATTCATCCGTGTCTGCACAGACCTCTGCTGTGTAATTCTCGGTGTTATCATGTTCATGATCGCCGGCGGCGAACTTAAAGCAGTCCCGACGATTGCAGGTGTGGGAACGATAATAACTGCATTTTTCATGGGGCCGCTCATTGAATTCTTCAACGAACACATAGCACGTAAAATACTTGCAGGGGCCGGAAAAGCCGACTGAAACAGCGCCATTCATAGAATTCATGCCTGATATAATAACACTGGCACTTAAGGAATCTATTGAATCTGCATCCGGATAAAATGCATATCATATACCAAAAGAAGCAGACCTCAGATTACGGTCTGCTTCTTTTTTTATCGTATTTCTGTCACAAGGTACTGTACAGACAGATAATCACATATCTTCAGTCATTCCGGCAGCATCGTCTTATACGCCGGATGCTCATTTTCCTCCGCACAGAGGACATCTGCCCTCAGATACGTGATAAACATATCCGCATGATGAACAGGTCGTACATCCCAGAGGGACCGGCTGCGGGCGTGATGGCTCAGCAGCTGTACCGTTTCCGCCTGAAACGCTGCTGCCATAATTCAGTGACTGCTGTGCGGTATCAGCACCGTAAAAGCCGCCTGTGCTCTGCGGATGACTGTATCCCGCATTATTATTCTGAACACCTACTCCCGGCATATATCCGCTGTTATTCTGTACTCCGTTATTCTGCACACTGCCTGACAGATTCACTCCAGGCATATATCCGGCTTCGCTGTCCTGTGCCCCATAGGTCTGTCCGTATACAGGGCCGTTGTTCTGAAGGCTGATTCCGGGCATATCTGCCTGATTCCCGTAGTTCTGAGCACTGCTTTGTCCGTAAGCCTGATTCTGATAACCATTACCGGCAGAAGCATAGCTGTTTCCGTATGAACCATAATTCTGTACGGACTGCGGATTCGCTCTGCTCATATCAGCGCTGGTGCCGTAATTCTGTGCAATCCCTGCAGCCGCTGCACCTGCAGCACCGTTACCGAGCTGTCTTGCTTCGTCCGGATCCGGATCGTATACGGCTCTTTTATATTTCAGGTCATAAAGTCCGGCCATGAAGAATGCGTGGAATCCTACAAACAGGAAAAGGAAAATTGCAGGGCCGAGGCTTGCCAGCCGGTCAAACAGACCTGGTTTGCTTATCATTGGCATTATGCTTTCAAAGGCATTGCTTACCGAAGCGCCGACCCCGGTATTTTTATCGTTAAGATTTGTTCTCAGACGGTTTTTGAATATATCGCCTACGTCCTCAGTAAGTACAGCATCAGTATTGTTTCCCTGCATCGCTTCAAAAGAAGCTGACGGATCGGAATAAACGATCAGCCAGTGCATCTCGTCAGTAAATTCCGAGAGATAACGGGTATAGGCATAGTTTTCAATGTCGCCCTGCCATTTTGTATCTTCAACCGTAACAACTGACGGAACAACACCGCTCTTTTTGTAAAAATCTCTTAATACCGAACGAAGCTCCGACTCATCCTGTGATGTGATGACATCGGCTTCATCCTTTATAATGATCTCTGTCGAATCCGGCTTTTTAAGTGAAGGCGTACTGGAGGTCTTAACCATGAATATTCCGCCGAAAATAAACGGAATGTAGAACAGAAGCACGAGCAGACGGGCCGGATGAAATCTTTTGGACGGGTCGCTCTGACTGTAAATGTACTTCAGCTTTCCGTGGCTTAGATAGCTGTACCGTTTAGCCCCCGGAAAGAATACACTGCTTATACGGGTTGAATTTCTTCTGTCGGAATAACCATAACCGGAGTAGCTTCCGCTGTGATAGCGCGAAGAACTGCGATGATGGTAATGGTGTGAGCTGCTGCGGTGATGCGAGCTGCTCCTGTGTGAACTGTGATGATGTCCTGATGAATGTGGCATAATTATCTCCTCCTCAAAAATGTTTTTCTCTGTGTGTCTGAGCGACTTATCCGCCGCCCTCTTTTGTTCTTTTCAGATCTCAGGAAATACTGATTTCTCCATATCAGCGATCCTTTTTCTGTAATGAATCTATTATACTACAACTCCGTCAGAAAATCTATATTTTTCAGATGATTTTTCCGAAACATATATTCCCCCGATATATCAGCGCAAAAGCACCGGTTTACGGATAAACCGATGCTTTTACTTACAGATATTATAAGAATCACTGCTTTGGCTTGTTTTCTTCACTTAAAATAAGCGAACCATCCTTACCGCTGACACTCAGTGTATATGAACGCATTACACCGGTGCTGTCGATAAATGAAATATCGTATGCCGAAAGATCCCCTGCGAACGGAAATCCGGCTGCGAGTGTTTTGCCTGCCTTCAGTTCATCAAGTATGTAAAGTCGTTTATAGGTCGAAGAAGTTTCCTGATTTAAAGTAATACTGTTTATTCTCAGCATCCTTATATCCTCTGCAGCCGTAAACAAGATGTTTTCTCCTGCAGTTTCACTGAGATTAAAGGTTTCATCAGCTTTTGAGTCTGCTTTCATTTCTGAAGCCTTAAGCGGAACGCACTGGTCAGCCCGAACACAAGAGCAGCCGTTGCCGCAGATGATGAAACAGCCGCCATAACTAAATTCTTCTTAGTATACTTTTTCATTTTACTCCTCTTTCCCTGTAGATTCTTTTGTTTCAAAGGAAACAAAAATGCCTCTTTTTAATATGTGTCGGCATTTCATATTCTCTGTTAAATATCTTAAATGATTTTTCGTATATAAGCACAACCTCCGTTCAGTTTTGCATTTAAAAAGCATCAGATTTTACACAGCATTTTTAAGTCGCGCACACGTTATTATTCACGAGTTAGCCAGAAATCTCTGACATACATCTCGCACGAAATGGTAATCAGAGTCTCTTCGAGACTCTAATTGCTATTTAAAATGGGCTGTTGAAAACAGCACATTTTTTCTATCGCGCCAAAGGCGCAACCATTTTATACGAAACGCCTTAGCGGCGTGCTGTTGTAAAACAAAATTTTAAACCAAGTATCGAACACACTTTAAGACAATTGAATGATTTCGTTGTTATGGACTTTTATCAAAGGATATAGTATAATTAACATATCAAACACTGGATTTATACATTCACATGCTATCCCATTAATTGAAAGGAACAATTCATATGGAAAATTCGGTATATCTTGTTGATTACGAAAATGTCTCATATAAAGGTTTATACGGAATTGGCGAAATAAATCCTAAAGACGAAGTAGTTATCTTCCACTCAGATGATATATCTATAATCAAGGATATCTTAAGCATATATAACAAATCAGATATACTAATCAATTATTTTGAATTAAACAACACTGGAAAAAACGCTCTTGATTTTATGATAACAACATACGCTGGATATGCAGCATCAAAAGATAATATAAATAAAATCGTAATTTTATCGAATGACAAAGGCTTCTCTTCTATTACAAACGTAATCGCCAAGCTAAATCCAAAAATCGATTTAGTATTCGAAAATTGCATCTACAACGCAAATCATCCCGAAAATATTAAATGCATATCATCTTCTGAGCAATCAAGTGAAAAAACAAACACTTTTCCTATAGAAGATGGCCAAGAAAGAAGTAAATTAAATACATATATGCAACACGAACTTCGTGCTTTAGGATATCCTGCAAACATCATAAATAACGTTTGTAAAATTGTAATCTTGCATTGTAAAGAAGAAAGAATGCTAAGCAGTATACACAACGATCTAAAAACAATTGACTTCTCAGACCATCAAAAACTATATCAAGATGTAAAATCATTGCTTAACAATTACAAAAACAACATACAAATTTGTAACAGCACTAATGAAATACCGTCTCTTATTTCAAGCAATCCACAAGAAGAACGTTGGAACAAAATTGAATCAGAGTTAAACAAAACGCTATCAAACGAAATCCAAAACCTTCATTTATATGGTCTTATTCAAACAGTGAAAAGATATTACGAAAATAAAAACTCTATGAAACTGATTGAAGCTGAAATAAGATCAAATTATGACAATTCAGATTATATATGTTCTAAAATCAACGATGTTTTAAATAGTATTAAAGCAAATAAATAACTTCCAAAGCACAACAAAATCCCACAGAATTTCACAGTAAAATTGACAGTCTTCAGCATTTCAGTTATAATGATAACAGCTCATCTGCCAGGTGTAGAAAGAGTTTTCGAAGACGTCTTGTGATATGCAAGGCGTTTTTTTGCTATCAGGCAAAAGGAGATTAAAAATGATAATCTATCACGGAAGCAATATAAAAGTAGAGCATCCGAAGATTCTTGTTAACGGGTTTTATAAAGACTTCGGATACGGTTTCTACTGCACGAATATAGAATTACAGGCCAGACGCTGGGCGCTTACAAAACGTGGTCCTTCCGTCATCAGCCTGTTTGAATACACACCATCAGATACACTGAAAAAGCTTACTTTTGAGAAAATGACTGAAGAATGGCTTGATTTCGTTGTGGACTGTCGGCGTGGGATTGAACATGACTACGACATTGTTGAAGGTCCGATGGCTGATGATCAGATATGGGATTACGTTGAAGAATTCGTAAGCGGGCGTATTTCCCGCGAAGCTTTCTGGGAACTGGTTAAATTCAGACATCCTACTCATCAGATCGTTTTCTGTACAGCCAAAGCACTGAAAACAATACGCTATGAAAGAAGTGAAACTCTATGAAAAACATTTACTTTCCGGACGAGGAGATCACCGAAAATGACCTGTATTTCGTCTGCTATATGATAGAACGTGTTGCAAGAACACTTCATCAGCATAATATTTATGTGGCTGAAACTTTAGGCACTGACGGACTTCGTCACGAACTCAGCGTTGCAAATGTGAATCATTCCGCCAATCCCCTTCAAATAGTTCAGGACTGGATAGACGCATACGACCTGAAAACAGGCGATTTTGATATCGCAGACGTTAACAGCGAACTTGCCACAGTGATTCCTACCGAACTTCAGATGGGTAAGGTCTACACAAGGCTGATCACCGCAACACTCTCTTCAGATGAAGATTATGCTGAAGCTATACTTCGCATATACAGTAACGAAATATGCGAGACCATCGACAACTACAACTGCAGTGCCTTTTACGAGCCGTCATACGTCATCGCACGGGCATATTATAACAGCGGATTTTAGAAAGTTAACACAGCCGTTAACGATTGTACATCCCTCAGAGCATTTCAGGAACGCTCTGAGGGATGTTTTTATGTCCTCTGATTCCCTTTAAAATTAGTGTTTATGCACATTACAGGATTAAGTTTAACCTTTATCGATATATATATTACCAATATGCCGAAAATCTATTGCACATTCAAAACAAAGGTGATATAATTAAAATAAATATGTTAAAGTAGGAGAGGTGTTTTCTATGAATAAAATATCTATTATCGGAGCCGGTTCTGTCGGCTCTACAATCGCGTACACACTCACAATTCAGGGAATCGCATCAGAGATCGTTCTGATCGACATCAACACTGACAAGGCTGAGGGTGAAGCACTCGACATCATCCAGGGCACACCGTTCAGCAGTCCTTGCAACATCTATCAGGGCAGCTACGATGACGCCAAGGATTCAGACATTGTTATCCTTACTTCAGGTATCGCAAGAAAGCCGGGCCAGTCAAGACTCGAACTTGCACAGACTAACGTAAACATTACAAAGTCTATCATTCCTGAAATCGTAAAGAGCGCTCCGAATGCATTCTACATCATCGTAAGCAATCCGATCGACGTTCTTACCTACACATTCTGCAAGCTTTCAGGTCTTCCTGAAAACCGTATTATCGGTTCAGGCACAACGATCGACAGCTCACGTCTCCGTGCAAAGCTCAGCGACTGCTACGATGTAAGCCAGAACAACATTCACGCTTACGTATTCGGTGAACACGGTGACTCTTCATTCGTTCCGTGGTCTCTTGCAAACATCGCAGGCGTTCCGATGAACGAATGTGCAAAGTTCTTCGGCAAGGACGAGATCGTTTACGACGAAGTTGAAGAATTCGTAAGAACATCAGGCGCTCAGGTAATCAAGCGCAAGGGTGCTACATTCTATGCTATCGCTGTTTCAGTATGTCACATCTGTGAGAGAATCCTCCACGGCATCGACACAGTACTTCCTGTTTCAACAATGATGAACGGTGAATACGGTGTAAGCGACGTATGCTTAAGCACACTCAACCTCGTAGGCAAGGAAGGCGTACGCAAGGTAAATGTTCCTCTTACAGACGAAGAACAGGCTAAACTCCAGAAGAGTGCAGAAGCTCTCAAGGAAGTTATCAAAAATCTTGACATCTGATTAAGGAGTAAAATCAATATGGAATATCGTATAGAACATGATTCTATGGGCGAAATGAAAGTTCCTGCAGACCGTCTCTGGGCAGCTCAGACACAGAGAAGCCACGAGAATTTTGAGATCGGCGTTGACATTGAAACAATGCCTCGTGAGATCACTCACGCTTTCGGTATACTCAAAAAGGCTGCAGCACTTGCCAACCACGAACTCAAGAGCGAAAAGATGACAGATGAAAAGCTCGCAGCCATCACACAGGCATGTGACGAAGTTATCTCAGGTTCACTCAACGACCACTTCCCTCTCGTAGTATGGCAGACAGGCTCAGGCACACAGTCAAACATGAACACAAACGAAGTTATCGCCAACCGTGCAAACCAGATCGCAGGCAAGAAACTCGTTCATCCTAACGACGACATCAACATGAGCCAGTCATCAAACGACACATTCCCGACTGCTATGCACATTTCAGCAGTTATCGCTATCGAAGACAAGCTCATTCCAGCGATCGAAACACTCATAGCTACATTTAAAAAGCTCGAAGCTGAAAACGAAGGAATCGTTAAGTCCGGACGTACACACCTTCAGGACGCAACACCTATCAAGTTCAGCCAGGAGATCAGCGGATGGCGTTCAAGCCTCGAAAGAGATGTCGAGCTTCTTAAAATGTCAGTAAAGCCTCTCTCAGAGCTTGCACTCGGCGGTACAGCAGTTGGTACAGGCCTTAACGCTCCTAAGGGATTCGATACACTCGTTGCAGCAAAGGTTTCAGAACTTACAGGCAAGTCTTTCTCAACAGCGCCGAACAAATTCCATTCACTTACTTCAAAGGACGAATTCGTATTCGCACACGGTGCTATCAAGGCAGCAGCATGCGACATGATGAAGATCGCCAACGACGTAAGATGGCTCGCTTCAGGTCCGCGTGACGGTCTCGGTGAGATCCACATTCCTGAAAACGAACCTGGTTCATCCATCATGCCGGGCAAGGTAAACCCTACACAGTGTGAAGCTGTAACAATGGTAGCCGTTCAGGTAATGGGCAACGACACAGCTGTTTCAATCGCTGCTTCACAGGGCAACTTTGAACTCAACGTATTCATGCCTGTAGCTGCATACAACTTCCTTCAGTCTGCACGTCTTCTCGCTGAAGCGATCCTTTCATTCAACAAGAACTGTGCGGTAGGCATCACAGCAAACAAGGAAAAGATGCACCACAATCTTCACAACTCACTCATGCTCGTTACAGCTCTCAACCCGTACATCGGATACGAGAATGCTGCAAAGACAGCTAAAAAAGCTTATAAAGACAATATTTCTCTCAAAGAAGCCTGCGTAGAACTCGGCTTCCTTACAGAGGAAAAATTTGATGAGGTATTCCATCCTGAACAGATGGTCTGATCCTTACAGTATTGGAGGTAAACAATGAAAGTCAGTTATTTCCCTGGCTGTACACTCCGTACAAAGGCAAAAGATCTTGATTTCTATGCCCGCAGATGCGCCGAGATCCTCGGCGTTGAGCTCTGTGAGATCGAGAACTGGCAGTGCTGCGGTGCTTCCTTCATTTCCGCCAAGGATGAAGTAGCATCAAAGCTCTCAAGTGTCCGCGCTCTTGCTGCTGCAAGAGACGCAGAACAGCCTCTTGTTACGGTATGTTCAGCATGCCACAACGTTATCAAGCAGACTAACCACGCAATGCAGACAGATGCAGATTTTGCCGCAAAGGCAAACCTCTACATGTCACAGGACAAGGAGCCGACAGCAGCTTACAACGGTGAAACAACAGTTTATCACTATCTTGAACTTCTCCGTGACGTAGTTGGTTTCGACAAGCTCAAGGAAGCAGTAAAGAATCCTCTTACAGGAAAGAAGATCGCTGCTTACTACGGCTGCATGCTTCTCCGTCCGGGCAAGGTACTCGGTTTCGATGATCCGGAAAACCCGACAATAATCGAAAACTTCATCAGAGCACTCGGCGCTGAACCGGTCATCTATTCATACAGAAATGAATGCTGCGGAAGCTACGCTGTACTCGAAGATGCAGACGCTGCAAAGAAGAAGAGCAACAAGGTATCAGAAAATGCTGCAGACAACGGCGCAGAAATGATCGTTACTGCCTGTCCACTCTGTAAGTATAACCTTGAAAAGAGCGGAAGCTCAATCCCTGTTGTTTACTTTACTGAACTTCTTGCCACTGCACTCGGCGTAAAGGAGGATACAGATGCTGAATAAGACAGAACGTCAGAAGGAACAGATCCTTCGCATGAGCGGTGTAAACCCACTCAAGTGCATGCGCTGCGGCAAATGCTCTGGTACATGTCCTTCATACGATGAGATGGAATATCATCCGCATCAGTTCGTATACATGGTTGAAACAGGCGACATTGAAACTCTCATGAAGTCTGATTCAATTTACAAGTGTCTTTCATGCTTCGCATGTGTTGACAGATGTCCTCGCGGCGTTGAACCGGCAAAGATCGTTGAAGCAGTAAGACTCATGGCTATCCGTCAGAAGGATGCCAACCACCTCACTCCAAATGACATTCCGGCACTCCTCGATGATGAAACTCCTCAGCAGCTTCTCATGAGTGCTATGAGAAAATATTCTAAGTAAGAAAGGAGAACAATTATCCCATGCAGAGAATCGGAGTATTTGTCTGTCACTGCGGCACAAACATCGCTGCAACGGTAGACGTTAAAGCAGTAGCTGAAGCACTGAAGAGCGAACCGGGTGTTGTTTTCTCCACAGACTATCAGTACATGTGTTCACAGGCAGGTCAGGATATCATCAAGAATGCCATTGCAGAACACAAGCTTACAGGTATAGTAGTTTGTTCATGTTCACCTCGTATGCATGAGAATACATTCCGTAAGACAGCAGCTGCTGCAGGACTTAACTCATACATGGTCGAGATCGCAAACATCCGTGAACAGTGTTCATGGGTACACAAGGATATGCCTACAGGTACAGAAAAGGCTATCATCCTCGGTAAGGCAGCTGTTGCTAAGGTAAGCCTCAACGCTCCTCTTACACCAGGCGAAAGCCCTGTTACAAAGCGTGCCCTCGTTATCGGCGGCGGTATCGCAGGTATCCAGACAGCTCTCGACATCGCAGATGCAGGCTTCCCTGTTGACATCGTTGAAACAAAGCCTACTATCGGCGGTAAGATGGCTCAGCTCGACAAGACATTCCCTACACTCGACTGTGCAGCATGTATCCTCACTCCTAAGATGGTTGAAGTTGCACAGAACGAAAATATCAGAATCTTCTCATACAGCGAAGTAACAGATATCAAGGGCTTTGTTGGTAACTTCGACGTTACTATCAAGAGACGTGCACGTTACGTTAAGGAAGACCTCTGTACAGGATGCGGCGCATGTACTGAAAAATGTCCTCAGAAGAAGGTTCCTAACGAGTTCAACCTCGGAATGGACAACCGCCGCGCTATTTACATTCCGTTTGCACAGGCAGTTCCTAAGGTAGCAACTATCGACCCGAACTACTGCACAATGCTCAAGACAGGCAAGTGCGGTGTATGTTCAAAGGTTTGTACAGCAGGTGCTATCGACTACCAGGCAAAGGACGAATTTGTTGAAGAAAAGTACGGTGCTATCGTAGCAGCTACAGGCTTCAACCCAATCTCAATGGATAAGTTCGATGAATTTGCTTACTCACAGTCACCTGACGTAGTAACTTCACTCGAATTCGAAAGACTTATGAACGCAGCCGGTCCTACAGCCGGTACTCTCCTCCGTCCTTCAGACCACGAACATCCGCACACTATCGTATTCGTACAGTGCGTAGGTTCAAGATGTTCTTCATGTGCTGAAAAAGGCAAGGAATACTGCTCAAAGATCTGCTGTATGTACACAGCTAAACACGCAATGCTTACTCGCGACAAGTATCCTGATACTGACGTTTATGTATTCTACATCGACGTTCGTACACCTGGTAAGGCTTTCGACGAGTTCTATCGCCGTGCCGTTGAAGACTACGGTGTTCACTACATCAAGGGTATGGTCGGCAAGGTAGTTCCTGAAGGCAAGAAACTCAAGGTTCAGGCTTCAGACCTCCTCGCAAACAAGCAGCTCCACATAGATGCAGACCTCGTAGTTCTCGCTGCTGCGATCGAACCAGACAAGTCTGCACGTCCTCTCGCTACAATGCTCACAGCTAGTATGGATACAAACGACTTCTTCACAGAAGCTCATCCGAAGCTCCGTCCTGTAGAAAGCCCGACAGCCGGCGTATTCCTCTCAGGTACATGCCAGGGTCCTAAGGACATTCCGGAAACAGTATCACAGGCTGGCGCAGCAGCATCAAAGGTAATCGGTCTCCTTTCAAAGGACAAGCTCACCGGTAACCCATGTGTTGCTCATTCAGATGAAAACATGTGTAACGGCTGTTCAACATGTGCAAACGTATGCCCTTACGGTGCTATCACATATCAGGACAAGGAATTCAGAATGCCGGACAGAACAACAAAGATGCGTCGTATCGCTGTTGTCAACGAAGCTGTTTGTCAGGGCTGCGGCTGCTGTACAGTTGCTTGTATGTCAGGCGCTATGGATCTTAAGGGCTTCATGAATAAACAGATCATGGCGGAGGTAGACGCAATATGCAAGTAAACGAATTTAAGCCGCTCATCGTGGCATTCTGCTGCAACTGGTGTTCCTACGCAGGTGCTGACCTTGCAGGTAACAACCGACTCAACTATCCGGCAGAAGTTAAGATCGTACGTGTTCCATGCTCATGCAGAGTAAATCCTATGTTCATTCTCCGCGCTTTCCAGAAGGGCGCTGACGGCGTTATCCTCTGCGGATGTCATCCGGGAGACTGTCACTACACATCAGGTAACTATTATACACGCCGCCGTATGGCTCTCCTTTTCTCAATGCTCGATTACCTCGGCATCGAAAAGGAACGTACACGTGTTGAATGGGTATCAGCAGCTGAAGGTGCAAAGTTCGCTGCTACAATGAATGATTTCGTTGAGAAGGTTATCTCACTCGGCGAAAACAAGAGACTGGAGGATCTGCGATGCAAGAAATAAAACGCGAAGACCTCATAGCAAAGGCAGCCCAGTTACTTGCTGACGGTACTGTTGACCGCGTTATCGGCTGGAAAAAGGGTGAATTTGATTATGACGTAACACCTGCAGTATTCACAACAAAGGAAGAACTCGAAAACGAATTCGTATGGAATGATTTCTGCGGTGCAAACTTCTCAAAATACATCAAAAAGGAAGCTGAAAAGAGCGAAAGCAAGGTAATGGCATTCCTCAAGCCTTGTGACACATACAGCTTCAATCAGCTCCTTACAGAATATAAATTTGACCGTGAAAAGGTTTATGTTGTCGGTGTTCCGTGTAACGGCATGATCGATGACAGCAAAATAAAGGAAAGCGCAAGCGGAATTTCTTCAGTAACAGAAGAAAACGGCAAGGTAGTTGTGGATACACTCTATGACGGAAAGATCACACTCGAAAGAGCTGACGTACTTGCTGAACGCTGTGCAAACTGCAAGTCAAAGAAGCACGCTGCGTACGACGAACTCCTCGGCACAGAAGGAGAAGTTCTCGACAGCAAGCGTTTCGATGAAGTTGAAAAGCTTGAAAAGATGACTCCTGATGAACGTTTTGCATTCTGGCAGAACGAACTTTCACGCTGCATCAGATGTAATGCATGCCGCAATATCTGCCCTGCATGTACATGTGAAAAGTGTGTGTTCGACAACCCGGCATCAGGCGTTGAAAACAAGGCTATCTCAGATTCATTCGAAGAAAAGATGTTCCACATCATCCGTGCATTCCACGTAGTGGGCAGATGTACAGACTGCGGCGAATGTTCAAGAGTATGTCCTCAGAACATCCCTCTCCACCTTCTCAACCGTAAGTTCATCAAGGACATCAACGGTTTCTACGGTGAATATCAGGCCGGTGCTGAAGTCGGCAGCCGTGCTCCGATAGTTGACTATACCAAGGAGGACCTTGAGCCTTCAGAAGCAGTAGAAAGAGGTGAAGAGAATGCGTAAAATTTCACTCGATAAATTAGATCAGCTTTTCGCGAAGATCTCTTCAAAGTCTGCACTCTACATACCTGTTGACACAGAAGCAGGTGCAAAGTTTGAGAAGTATGACGGCACAAAGAAAATGTCAGAGGCTCTCAACACAGTAAGAAGTGCCAAGGACTTCTTCTTCCCTCAGACAGAAAACCTTGTTGACTTCAAGGTTGAAGGAAAGAATATCGAAATAAAGGAAACAGTTAAGGAAGACGAAGACTTCGTTGTTTTCGGCGTTCGCGCATGTGACGTAAAGAGCTTCGACATCCTCGACAGAGTATTCCTCGCTGATCCTGTTGATAACTTCTACAAGAACAGACGTGACCACGGCATCATCGTTTCCATGGCCTGCACAAGACCTGCTGAAACATGCTTCTGCCAGACATTCGGCATTGACGCCACAGCTCCTGCAGGCGACATCGAATGCCACAGAACAGCTGATGCAGTTTACCTCGAAGCAAAGACAGACAAGGGCGCAAAGCTCCTCGAAAGCCTCAACGCTCTCACAGAAGACGCTGATGCTTCTGCAGTTGAAGCTCAGAAGGCTCAGACAAAGGAAGTATTCAAGAAGCTTCCTCTCGCAGGTCTCGACGCTTCAGCATTCGGCGACGGCAAGACAAACGAATTCTTCAACGCACCTGAGTGGAAGACACTTTCAGAATCATGTCTCGGATGCGGTACATGTACATTCGTATGCCCTACATGCCAGTGCTACGACATCAAGGACTTCAACACAGGTCACGAAGTAAAGCGTTTCAGATGCTGGGACTCATGCATGTACTCAGACTTCACAAGAATGGCTCACGGCAACCCGCGTCTTACACAGGTTGAACGTTTCCGCCAGAGATTCATGCACAAGCTCGTTTACTATCCGACAAACAACGAAGGCATTTTCGGATGCGTTGGCTGCGGCCGCTGCATGGCAAAGTGCCCGATCAACATGAATATAGTAAAGGTAATGAAGAAGTTAGGAGGTAACAAGTAATGTCTATTATCAACGATTCACTCATCCCTGTAATCGGTGTTGTAACAGATATCAGAATAGATACTCCTGACGTTAAGACATTCCGCGTTGTTACACCTGACGGAAAGAAAGCTTTCGACCACAAGCCTGGTCAGTGCGCTATGCTCTCGATCCCTGGTGTAGGCGAAGCAATGTTCTCTATCACATCATCACCTACAAACACAGAATTCATGGAATTCTCCATCAAGAAGTGCGGATGCCTCACACAGTGGCTCCACGCTATGGAAGTAGGCCAGCAGATCACTATCCGCGGACCTTACGGAAATGCTTTCCCTGTTGACACAGAATTTGTCGGCAAGGATATGCTCTTCATCGCCGGCGGTATCGGCCTTGCACCTCTCCGTTCCGTAATCAACTACTGCCGTCACTACCGCGACAGATACGGCAAGATCGACATCGTTTACGGTTCAAGAAGTATGGAAGACCTCGTTGACTACAAGGAGATCATCGACGAATGGGTAAAGGATGACGGTATCGACGTACATCTTACCATCGACCGTGAACAGCCTGAATGGACAGGTCACGTAGGTTTCGTTCCTAACTACGTTAAGGAACTCGGCTTCGACACAAACAAGACAGCCATCCTCTGCGGACCTCCGATCATGATCAAGTTCACACTTGCAGGTCTTCAGGAGATCGGCTTTGACAAGACTCAGGTATACACAACAATGGAACTTCGTATGAAGTGCGGTATCGGCAAGTGCGGACGCTGCAACATTGGTTCAAAGTATGTCTGCAAGGACGGTCCTGTATTCAGATGCGATCAGGTTGATGAACTTCCTGATGAATATTAATAATCAAAAGTAACCGAGAGGAGTTTAAATATTATGGAAAACATGGTAAACATTTACCTGTTCGGCAAACAGTATTCTGTTCCGGATCATCTCACAATCATGCGTGCTATGGAATATGCCGGCTACCAGCTCATTCGCGGCTGCGGATGCCGTAACGGTTTCTGCGGTGCATGTGCTACTATCTACCGTATCAAGGGTGATGCACAGCTCAGAACATGTCTCGCATGTCAGACAAAGGTTGAAGAAGGCATGTACATTGCTACACTTCCTTTCTTCCCGCTCGTAAAGCAGGTTTACGACATTGAAAAGGTAAAGACTACTGAACAGGTAATGATGCAGCTTTACCCTGAAATATATGCATGTGTAGGATGTAACGCATGTACAAAGAGCTGTACACAGTCTCTCAACGTTATGCAGTACATCGCTTACGCTCAGAGAGGCGAATTCGAACTCTGTGCTGAAGAATCATTCGACTGCGTAATGTGCGGCGTATGTTCATCACGCTGTCCTGCAGGTATCTCACATCCACAGGTAGCTATGCTTGCAAGAAGAATCAACGGTAAGTACCTCGCACCAAAGAGCGAACACCTTGAAAACAGAGTTAAAGAGATCGAAAACGGCGACTTCAAGGAACTCCTTGAAAACCTCATGGGCAAGCCGGTAGAAGAACTCAAGGAACTCTACAACAACAGAGAAATCGAAAAGTAAGGAGGCTACCACTAATGTATTCAGCAGAATTTCAGGAATCATTAAAGAAGGTCGAAGCTAACAGAGCTGCCAATACAGCTATGGAACCAAGACGTATGACAGCTCAGGAAAAGGATGATCTCCTTGCAGCTTACCATCCTGACTACAAGAAGAGCGAATTCGCAGAACTCAAGTTCGGTCCTAACAAGGGCGAATCAGTTCCTCACGAACTCGTTGAAATACTCCAGGCTCACAGCCGTATCAAGGCTTCAGACATCGATCTTTCAGATGTAAAGTATGACGTTGACGTTCTCATCATCGGCGGCGGCGGTGCAGGTACATCAGCTGCTATCGAAGCTCACAACGCAGGCGCCAAGACAATGATCGTTACAAAGCTCCGTATGGGCGATGCCAACACAATGATGGCAGAAGGCGGCATCCAGGCTGCTGACAAGGAAAACGACTCACCTGCACAGCACTTCATCGATGCATTCGGCGGCGGTCACTTCATGGCTAAGCGTGAACTTCTCGAAAAGCTCGTTTGTGACGCTCCTGGCGCTATCAAGTGGCTCAACGAACTCGGCGTTGAATTCGACAAGGACGAAACAGGACGTATGATCACAACTCACGGCGGCGGTACATCACGCAAGAGAATGCACGCAGCAAAAGACTACTCAGGTGCTGAGATCATGCGTACACTCCGTGACGAAGTTATCAACCTCGGTATCGAAGTAGTTGACTTCACATCTGCTATCGAACTCATCCTCGATGAAAACGGTCATGCAGCAGGTGCTGTTCTTATGAACATGGAAACAAAGGAACTCATGGTTGCACGTGCAAAGACAGTTATCATCGCTACAGGCGGTGCAGGACGTATGCACTACCAGGGCTTCCCTACATCAAACCACTACGGTGCAACAGCTGACGGCCTCGTACTCGGCTACAGAGCAGGCGCTAAGCTTCTCTATGCACACACACTTCAGTATCATCCGACAGGTGCTGCTTTCCCACAGCAGATTTTCGGCGCTCTCGTAACAGAAAAGGTACGTTCACTCGGCGCCAAGCTCGTAAACGTAAACGGTGAAGTATTCATGCACCCGCTCGAGACACGTGACGTTTCTGCAGCTTCCATCATCCGTGAATGCTCAGACAGAAACAACGGCGTAAACACAGGCAGCGGCAAGGCTGTATGGCTCGACACTCCAATGATCGAACTCATCGGGGGTGAAGGTACTATCGAAAAGCGTATCCCTGCTATGATGCGTATGTTCGGCAGCTACGGAATCGATATCCGCAAGGAACCTATCCTCGTTTACCCTACACTCCACTACCAGAACGGCGGTCTCGACATCACTCCTGACGGTCAGACAACAAACGTTGAAAACCTCTTCGTTGCCGGCGAAGCTGTTGGCGGTATCCACGGTACAAACCGTCTTATGGGTAACTCACTCCTCGACGTTATCGTATTCGGCCGTAATGCCGGCGTACATGCAGCTGCAAAGGCAAAGAACGTAAACGTAGGCAAGCTCACACTTGACCACATCGCTAAGTTCGATGCAGAACGTGAAGCAGCAGGTGTCAAGACAGACGCTGTATCACCTAAGTTACTCCCTGACTACCGCGGAAACAAGCAGGGAATGTAATCTCCCTTTAAAACAACGGAAGATCACCTGACAGGATCTCTGCGGATCAAAACGGGTTCCGTCCCGTTTTCTGCACCGATCATTAAAACCAGTGATTTTCACAGACACTTAACCAGCAAACCCCTGCTTTTGCAGGGGTTTGCCGTGTGTTATGTCATATTGACATAATGCTCAATATCCAGCGCATCTGCGATCTTATTTCGTACAAAGTGCGTATCAGTAATTTTACTGTACACTCAGCATGAGATTTAAGGGGTACAGTTTCATGCTGCAATATTTACACGTTTTATTTTTTGGAGGTTTTATAATGAACTTTTTTGATGGAATAATATCCATTACCGGTATCGGATTCCTGATGCTCGTTGTTTTCATTGTAGCAGGACTCGGATATCTTCTCGGACGAGTAACAGTCAAGGGCGTATCCCTCGGCACAGCCGGTGTATTTATCGTGGCACTTCTTATCGGTGCTATGGTTTTCACTGTAGACGGAACAAATCTTGTTACTGAAAACTTCGGTACAAGAGCAGAACTTGCAAAGAACTATTTCAAGATAATTGAAAATCTCGGACTCATCCTCTTCGTTACATCAGTCGGATTCATTGCAGGTCCTAACTTCTTCTCAAGCCTTAAGAAAAACTTCAAGTCCTATGCCCTTCTCTCACTTCTCATCATCATTCTCGGCGGACTTACAACTATCTTCTGCATCAAGGTATTCGGATGCGACACTGCAATGGCAGTCGGTCTCCTTTCCGGTGCGCTTACATCTACTCCTGCATTCTCAGCTGCCAAGGATACTCTCAGCTCAGTATATGAAGGAAACGCTGACAAGATCTCAGAAATGGAAGACATCGTTACAGTTGGTCACGGTATCGCTTATCTCTTCGGCGTTGTAGGTGTTGTACTCTTCGTACAGGTAATTCCTAAGATTCTCAGAGCAAACCTTGATGAAGAACGCAAGAAGATCGCTTCAGTTGACACAGGCGCTTCAAAGGATGAAAGCAGAAAGTTCTTTAACATCGACAACTTCGGTCTTGCTGCATTCGCTATCGCAGTTGTTATCGGTATGCTCGTAGGCGGCATCAAGATCCCTATGGGTAAGTCATCATTCTCACTCGGCACAACAGGCGGATGCCTCCTCGCTTCCCTCGTTGTTGCTCACTTCGGACACTTCGGTGCTCTCAGCATGAAGCCTGAAAAGAAAATGCTTGAACTCTTCCGCGAATTCGGTCTCATGGCATTCCTTATCGGTGCCGGTATCCCTGGCGGCGCTTCATTCGTAAAGTACTTCAAGCCGGAATTATTCCTCTACGGTGTGATCATGACACTCGTTCCTATGATCGTAGGTTTCTTAATCGCCAAGTACATCATCAAGCTTCCGCTCTTCAACAACCTCGGCGGTATCACAGGCGGTATGACATCAACACCGGCTCTTGGTACACTCATCAATGTTGCCAAGACAGATGACGTAGCTTCTGCTTATGCAGCTGCTTATCCGATCGCACTTATCTCTATCGTACTCGTATCACAGTTCATTATAACAAAATTCAGCTGATAAAACAGATCGGCGGGTGGTAATTATGAAACAAATTGAGGTATCAAGGGCTACAATGGGCCGTCTTCCGGTCTATTTAAAGTATCTGAAAAATACAGATCCCAGTACTGAAAACATTTCTGCTACTGCCCTTGCAAAGGAACTCGGTCTGGGTGAAGTTCAGGTCAGAAAGGATCTCGGCGCTGTAAGCGGTGCCGGCAGGCCTAAGACCGGCTACAGGATATCAGAACTTATTGAAGTCCTTGAAAACTTTCTCGGACACAACGAAAACGGCAATGTCGTTATCGTCGGAGCCGGTAAACTGGGACGCGCCCTGCTTGACTACGGCGGTTTCAGAGATTACGGCCTTGACATAATGGCCGCTTTCGACAAAGCTGTTACTGAACCTGAAACAAGCAATCTCGGAAAACCTGTTTACTCGATGGATATGCTTGACGGTTTCTGCCGGGAAAACAACATACGCATAGGCGTTATCGCAGTACCTGCGCACAGCGCTCAGGAAGTATGTGACCGTTTCATAAAAAACGGTATCAGAGCCATCTGGTGCTTTGCACCATGTACTCTCACGGTACCTGATGACATTCCGGTACAGTACGAAAACATGGCGCTCTCACTGGCCTACCTGAACAAGAAGATCTGACAGCACGCTGGCTTTAATCTTACCAGACAGTAAATAATAACAAACACCCTGCGAATGAATTTTCGCAGGGTGTTTTTTTTACAAATATGCGGAATATATTTTTATATCAATCGAGCATTTTTTGATTGAAATATTCTTAATTTTATGGTATAATAACTAAAATGAGTTTATTATCTTGCAAGGGAGGGGATAATGATGCCAAGGCCGCAGAAACAATGTCTGTACCGGAATGCCTTCATAACATATGATTATGATAAAGATATATTTAATTATTCACGTGAAGTAACGGAAATATTCGGAGATCATTTTGACAAAAGACCACTCTGGGATATACTTGACGAAACAGGGATCGCAGCAGCTGGAACCGGAAAAATCTTCAGAAAAGCGCTGAATGCACTGATAGCTGACGACTCACGTACTGTGGCTAATGAAGAGCTCAGCATGAGAGCAGATTCCGACTATAAAAAAGTCAATACTATATTTCTTAAAAATCCGTTCAACAGGACAGTAACGATCTCAATGAGTATTGTGAACCGTTATCCCCTGAGCGACAAGGATGAACTGACCGGTCTGCTTACCAAGAACGCATTTATTGAAGAACTCAACGATCTTATGACAGTCCGTTCGGAAAATGAAATAAAGCAGCACATTGTAGTTTATCTTGACGTTATACGTTTCAAGATGATAAACGATATATTCGGAGCCAAAAAAGGTGACGAGCTTTTAAAACATGTCGCCGAAGTTATAAATAAAACAATTGGAAATTCCGGATTCGGATGCCGTATAGAATCTGACCGTTTCATGTTCTATACCCGATGCTCAAGAGATATGGTCAACGACTTCATAACTGAGTTTCTTGAGCGTGTTTCCAATTTTGATCTTTCCCTTGAGGTAATGTGCAACGCCGGAATCTATGTAATGGACAAATGCGTAAACGCAGAAGGCGCCGTGGACCGTGCCATAATAGCCCAGAAATCAATTAAAGGCAGCTACACCCGCAAATTCACAGTATATCAGGAAACACTGAGAAACGATCTGCTTACAGAGCAGGAGATCTCAGGACTTATGAAAACAGCTCTCAGGGAAGAGCAGTTCGTGGTCTACTACCAGCCGCAGTACAATCACACTACCGGCCTTATAGTCGGAGCTGAAGCACTTGTGCGCTGGCGTCATCCGGAACGTGGTCTTATCTCGCCGGGTGTTTTCATCCCTATTTATGAGAAAAACGGCTTTATTACCAAGCTCGATATGTACGTGTTTGAAAAGGTCTGTCAGTTCCTGAGCAGATGTATTGAAAATAAAGTACACATGGTACCGGTATCGATCAATCTCACACGTTACGATATTTTCAGTCCGGACTTTATAGAAAAGCTTGAAGATATACGCAGACAGTACGCTGTCCCTTCAAAATACATACGTGTCGAGATCACAGAATCCGCTACTCTCGGAAACAGCGAATTCATCAATGAAGCAGTACGCAAGCTTCACAGCTACGGCTATATAGTTGAAATGGATGACTTCGGCAGCGGCTACTCATCTCTGAACATTCTGAAGGATATCGACTTTGACATAATAAAGCTCGACATGAAATTCCTTGACGAGGATAAAAGCAGCAACAAGCGCGGAGCAACTATACTAAGCTCTGTAGTCCGTATGGTGAACTGGCTTAATCTGCCGGTTATCGCTGAAGGCGTTGAAACAGCGGAACAGGCCGATTTTCTTGAAAGCATCGGCTGTTACTACATTCAGGGATTCTATTATTCAAAACCGCTTTCAGAGCTTGATTACATGGGACTTCTTCAGAACAGCGCCACAGGAATAGCCCTTACGCATATGCGTTCAACGGAAGAAAACGCTGAAGTAGCATTTGATTTTCTTACAAACGATGCTGCCGAATCCTTCATATTCAACAATTTCGTCGGAGGCGCCGCTGTTTTTGAATACAAGAACGGTAACGCAGACATAATCCGCGTGAACAAAAAATTTCTCCAGGAAATAGGCATGAATATGACCGAACACGATCTGATGACAGCAGAATCCTGGCGCTATTTTGACGAGACCGCCAAAGACGTCTATATCGGTACTCTTGAGCGTATAATCGAAACCGGTCAGGAAGAGGAATGCATTACATGGCGCACTTTAAAGTCTAAATGCTGCGGTGAAGAACGTCTCCTGATAAGAAGCACAATCCAGCTGCTCGGAAAAAGCGGAGACAACTATCTGTTCTATTCAAGAATAAAAAACATTACGACACAGGAAAAGAAATACCGCGAACTTCTGCATGAAGAAGAAAATTTCAAACGTGCTTTTGAACAGATAGATGTTTACATGTGGGAGTACAATATACTAACGAAAGAAATGCTTCCGTGCTACCGCTGCCGGAAAAATCTCGGTCTTCCTTCTGTAGTGAAGAATTATCCTGAGCCTGTATTTGAATCGGGACTGTTCCCTTCCGACTATAAAGATATGTACTATGACTGGATGAAGCAGCTTGAATCAGGTGCCCGGCATATTGAAGGTGTTATACCTCTTACCAGCCAGCGGATACCATTTATGATAAGGTACACAACAGAATTCGACGAGACAGGCAGACCATTCAAGGCATACGGTTCTGCTACCAGAATTAAAGAATAAGAAACCCTGATCAAAAAAATCAGCATATCACTATGATATAATCCCCTTAGAGTAGACACTTTAGAAAACAAAAGTGTTAATCACTAAGGGGGTTATTTTATGTGATATGCTGATTTATATTTATACGTATGAAACAAATGAAATTTGCTGACCTGCAGGATATCAAAGATCATTTCAGGTATTCACCGTGATCAACCGAAAAGCTGTACCCAGTAATGCTGATATTCGCTGTCCGGCTTATTAAAGTATCCTATTCCTATATATTTATAGTTTCCGTTTATCATATTGGCATAATGCTGCGGCGAATCACACCACTGATTAAACACATCTTCAGGTGTTGAGCTGCCTGCAGCTATATTTTCTCCCATATATCCTGCCGGTATTCCGAGATCAGTAAAAATCGTATACCATTCGCGTTCTTCCCCGCCCGGACGTATATGATCAAATTTTTCCGTTATTTCTGATGCTCTGATACTCGCTCCTGAATTATATAATTCAGTACACTGCAGCAGACCTACACCCACTTCACTTCTTCTCTGATTGACAAGTCTGAAAAGCTCACGCTGAAATTCACTTGCTGAATCAGGGATCGATGGCGCAGGTTCCGGCTCGGGTTCCGGCTGAGGTTCAGGTTCCGGTTCCGGTTCAGGCTGAGGCTGCGGTTCAGGCTCAGGCCTGCGCGGAGGTTCTGTTTCCACAGGCTTTTCTGCTTCCGTAACAGGCGGTTCTGTTATATGCTGTTCAGTTTCCGCTGCCGTCTCCACTGCAGTTGTATGTGAAACTTCTGTAGTTGTTATATCTGAGACATCAGTCACTGACACTGAGGTAACAAATGTCTGAGACGTATATAAATCTGATGAAACAGCTGAAGTTACCACGGAAGTAACCGCTTCAGTATAAGATGATGTTTCCGTTAGCGTCTGTGAAACGCAGACTTCCCTGTTATCAGCTGCAACGGACCGTTCTGCAGATTCCTTCTGATTTACCCAGCGCTGTGTACAGAAACCCAGTACCGAGTATCCTGCGACAATTACAGCTGCAGCGATCCCTGTTACTGTATCTTTTTTCACTTCAATTCCTCCCTGAATTTTTTGAAATAAACTATTGACAAGCGCTTTCAAATGTGGTATAATAATTATCGTTGAAAACACTTAATACATAGGGGTGTGGTTCAATGGTAGAATAGGGGTCTCCAAAACCTTTGACGTGAGTTCGATTCTTACCACCCCTGCTTCAGGCTTTCGGTTAATCCGGAAGCCTTTTTTGTTTATGCGGTAAACGTAAAACTGACAGAACATTCAGCACTGAAATACTGTTACCAGATCAGAACCACTGATCCGAGATCTCATAATAATACCCCTGCATATAATCATACATACAGGGGATCATTTCAGTATCTGTCAGCTTGATAACATACGTGCAGTAATACTGCCTGTATATCCGGACGTATTTATATTATACCTTCCACTTATCAAACAATCCGTTGTCAGTACAGTTTATAAACCTGAGTTCAAACTCACCGTTTGCCATTATTGAAGCAATACCAAGCGTGCTTTTCGCATCAACATTAGTTTCACCCTGAACTGCTCTGGCTGCTCCGCCAAGCTTATGTACAGACGCCATAAAACCTTTAAGATCCCTGTTTGAATTTAATTTGATATTCATAATAATTACCTTTCAGTTATAAGGTCAGTGTCCGCTTAAAGCGAACAGCAATAAGAAATTTATTCATTATCGGCCTTCCGGTCTGCTGTCATTTCCTACATATATTATTATAACCTATTTATTTCATCATTTCAATATCGTTTCTATCTAAATTCAACTGTGGGATAACTATTTATTGCTCCGTTTTTTGTACAAAAATAACAAAACAGGTTTATACTTTATAATAATAAAAAAATCCGTACACCAAACGATGTACGGATCATTTCTGGCTCCCCCGACTGGACTTGAACCAGTGACACCCTGATTAACAGTCAGGTGCTACTACCGACTGAGCTACGGAGGAATATTTGTGCCGGCGTCTATCTATCTTCCCGGGTCGTCGCCAACCGAGTATTTTCGACGTAAAAGAGCTTAACTTCTGTGTTCGGAATGGGAACAGGTGGGACCTCTTTGCCATTAACACCGACTATCTTTAAACTGAATATTTCCGATTTTCTTTCTACGATTTCTCTACAGACTTTCCTGATACTCTAGGAAAAGCCCTCGACCGATTAGTACTCACTCGCTTAACACCTCACGATGCTTACACGTTAAGCCTATCAACCTCTTAGTCTTTGAGGGGTCTTACTCTTTCGATGGGATATCTTATCTTAAGGCCGGCTTCACGCTTAGATGCCTTCAGCGTTTATCCGATCCGCACTTAGCTGCCCAGCTGTGCCACTGGCGTGACAACTGGTGCACCAGAGGTGCGTCCATCCCGGTCCTCTCGTACTAGGGACAGCTCCTTTCAAATATCCTTCGCCCACGACAGATAGGGACCGAACTGTCTCACGACGTTCTGAACCCAGCTCGCGTACCGCTTTAATTGGCGAACAGCCAAACCCTTGGGACCGAATTCAGCCCCAGGATGCGATGAGCCGACATCGAGGTGCCAAACCTCCCCGTCGATGTGGACTCTTGGGGGAGATCAGCCTGTTATCCCCAGGGTAGCTTTTATCCGTTGAGCGACGGCATTTCCACTCACATACCGCCGGATCACTAACTCCAACTTTCGTTCCTGCTCGACCCGTCAGTCTCGCAGTCAGGCTGGCTTTTGCGTTTACACTCTCTGGTATGGTTTCCATCCATACTGAGCCAACCTTTGAGCGCCTCCGTTACCTTTTAGGAGGCGACCGCCCCAGTCAAACTGCCCACCTAACATTGTCCCCTGACCAGATTCATGGTCACAGGTTAGAATTCCAGCACTTCAAGAGTGGTATCCCAACAGCGACTCCACACAAACTGACGTCCGTGTTTCCCAGTCTCCCACCTATCCTGTACATGAAATACCGAAATCCAATATTAAGCTACAGTGAAGCTCCATGGGGTCTTTCCGTCTAGTCGCAGGTAACCGGCATCTTCACCGGTACTACAATTTCGCCGGGTAGGTTGTTGAGACAGTGCCCAAATCGTTACACCATTCGTGCGGGTCAGAACTTACCTGACAAGGAATTTCGCTACCTTAGGACCGTTATAGTTACGGCCGCCGTTTACCGGGGCTTCAATTCAGAGCTCTCACTCCTCCTCTTAACCTTCCGGCACCGGGCAGGTGTCACCCCATATACGTCATCTTTCGATTTAGCATAGAGCTGTGTTTTTGCTAAACAGTCGCTTGGGCCTATTCTCTGCGACTCATTTCTGAGTACCCCTTCTCCCGAAGTTACGGGGTCAACTTGCCGAGTTCCTTAACAACCTTTCTCCCGTTGGCCTTAGAATTCTCTTCCTGTCTACCTGTGTCGGTTTGCGGTACGGGCTCCTTGTATATACACATGACTTTTCTCGCCTCTTTCCACTAATACTTCCCGCTATTGCAGTCCCTTACGACCGGGGCAACCAGCGCCCGGCTATTCGCTTCAAAAGTGTCCTCATGCTTAAATACTTCGGAGGCTACGGAATTTCCACCGTATGTGCATCGGCTACGCGTTTCCGCCTCACCTTAGCTCCCGGCTTACTAGGAGCGGACGAACCTTCCTCCTAAAACCTTAGACTTTCGGCCATTATGATTCTCACATAATTCTCGCTACTCATTCCGGCATTCTCACTCGTATCTCGTCCACCATCGCTTCCGCTATGACTTCACCCTCGATACGACGCTCCTCTACCACTGATACTTACGTATCAATCCCAAGCTTCGGTACAGATTTTAGCCCCGTTGAATTTTCGGCGCAGGGTCACTCGACCAGTGAGCTATTACGCACTCTTTTAATGAGTGGCTGCTTCTAAGCCAACATCCTGGTTGTCTGGGCAACCCCACATCCTTTTCCACTTAAACCTGTTTGGGGACCTTAGCTGTGGGTCTGGGCTCTTTCCCTTTTGACCGTGAGACTTATCTCACACGGTCTGACTGCTGTGATCTTATTATCCGGCATTCTTAGTTTGATAGGGTTCAGTAATCTCTCGACCCCTAGCCCATTCAGTGCTTTACCTCCGGTAATCATTCACAACGCTAGCCCTAAAGCTATTTCGAGGAGAACCAGCTATATCCGAGTTCGATTGGAATTTCTCCGCTAGCCACACCTCATCCGCCACCTTTTCAACGGGGGTCGGTTCGGCCCTCCATGGAGCTTTACCTCCACTTCAGCCTGGACATGGCTAGGTCACTCGGTTTCGGGTCTATCTCACTCAACTTAACGCCCTGTTAAGACTCGCTCTCGCTTCGGCTCCGTACCTTAAGTACTTAACCTTGCTGAGTAAGATAACTCGCCGGACCATTCTACAATAGGTACCATATCACACCTTGACGTGCTCTATGTGCTTGTAAGCATATGGTTTCAGGTTCTTTTTCACTCCCCTCCCGGGGTTCTTTTCACCTTTCCTTCACAGTACTCTTCGCTATCGGTCATTGGGTAGTATTCAGGCTTGGAGGGTGGTCCCCCCGGCTTCCCACCGGATTTCACGTGTCCGGCGGTACTCTGGATCCTGCTCGCTTTCTCGTCTTTTCGCTTACATGACTGTCACATTCTCTGGTGTGCCTTCCCATGCACTTCAGCTAAAACTTAAAATGCTAAATGCAGTCCTCAACCCCGGGAGCATTGCTGTTCCCGGTTTGGCCTCTTTCGCTTTCGCTCGCCACTACTCACAAAATCTCGTTTGATTTCTCTTCCTCCCCCTACTTAGATGTTTCAGTTCAGGGGGTTCCCCTCATACAGCTATTGATTCACTGTATGATGCATGACTGTTAATCATGCGGATTGCTCCATTCGGAAATCTGCGCATCAATGCTTGCTTACAGCTCCGCGCAGCTTATCGCAGCTGACCACGTCCTTCATCGGCTCCCAATGCCAAGGCATTCTCCATACGCTCTTATTAGCTTTACCTTTTGTATCAGTTCGAAATTATGTCTGTAGAATTTTGTTACCTGACTATTAAAAAAACTTGTTTTTTAAATTGTCGTTCTTCTTCTCGTAGTTTTAATATCTTAATATTCAGTTTTCAAGATGCTTTGGTTTGTATTCATTAAGAATACATATCAGAGGATAACTTTTTATCATCTGATATCTGTTCTTAATGAGTGGGCACAAATGGATTCGAACCATCGACCTCACGCTTATCAGGCGTGCGCTCTAACCACCTGAGCTATGCGCCCAATTAAGAATGGAGATAAGGAGGATCGAACTCCTGACCCCCTGCTTGCAAAGCAGGTGCTCTCCCAGCTGAGCTATACCCCCATTTTAAGGATAAGTATCCTCAAAGCTGAACAATGCCTAACCCATGAACTAACCTTAGGAATTTTGTTCTTCTTCATGAAGAACGGTTCTCCTTAGAAAGGAGGTGATCCAGCCGCACCTTCCGATACGGCTACCTTGTTACGACTTCACCCCAGTCATCAATCCCACCTTCGACAGCGTCCTCCTTGCGGTTGGACTACTGGCTTCGGGTGTTACCGACTCCCATGGTGTGACGGGCGGTGTGTACAAGGCCCGGGAACGTATTCACCGCAGCATGCTGATCTGCGATTACTAGCAATTCCGACTTCATGCAGGCGGGTTGCAGCCTGCAATCCGAACTGAGACAATTTTTCGGGTTTTGCTTTACATCGCTGTATTGCTTCCCTCTGTTCGATTGCCATTGTAGTACGTGTGTAGCCCAGGTCATAAGGGGCATGATGATTTGACGTCATCCCCACCTTCCTCCGTTTTGTCAACGGCAGTCCCATTAGAGTGCTCTTGCGTAGCAACTAATGGTAAGGGTTGCGCTCGTTGCGGGACTTAACCCAACATCTCACGACACGAGCTGACGACAACCATGCACCACCTGTCTTTGTGTCCGAAGACGATCATATCTCTATGATCTTCACTCGATGTCAAGACCTGGTAAGGTTCTTCGCGTTGCTTCGAATTAAACCACATACTCCACTGCTTGTGCGGGCCCCCGTCAATTCCTTTGAGTTTCAGCCTTGCGGCCGTACTCCCCAGGTGGATTACTTATTGTGTTAACTGCGGCACGGAAGGGGTCAGTCCCCCCACACCTAGTAATCATCGTTTACAGCGTGGACTACCAGGGTATCTAATCCTGTTTGCTCCCCACGCTTTCGAGCCTCAGCGTCAGTTAAAGCCCAGTAAGCCGCCTTCGCCACTGATGTTCCTCCTAATATCTACGCATTTCACCGCTACACTAGGAATTCCGCTTACCTCTACTTCACTCAAGAACCACAGTTTCAAATGCAGTCTGCCAGTTGAGCCGGCATATTTCACATCTGACTTGCAGTCCCGCCTACACTCCCTTTACACCCAGTAATTCCGGATAACGCTTGCTCCCTACGTATTACCGCGGCTGCTGGCACGTAGTTAGCCGGAGCTTCCTTCTCGGGTACCGTCATTTTCGTCCCCGATGACAGAGGTTTACAATCCGAAAACCTTCTTCCCTCACGCGGCATCGCTGCATCAGGCTTGCGCCCATTGTGCAATATTCCCCACTGCTGCCTCCCGTAGGAGTCTGGGCCGTGTCTCAGTCCCAATGTGGCCGTTCAACCTCTCAGTCCGGCTACTGATCGTTGCCTTGGTGGGCCGTTACCTCACCAACCAGCTAATCAGACGCGAGCCCATCTTTCAGCGATAAATCTTTGATATCAATACGATGCCGTATCAATATGTTATGAGGTATTACCATCCGTTTCCAGAAGCTATCCCTCTCTGAAAGGCAGGTTGCTCACGTGTTACTCACCCGTCCGCCACTAAGTTTAAAAGAGCAAGCTCTCTTAAACTCCGTTCGACTTGCATGTGTTAGGCGTGCCGCCAGCGTTCATCCTGAGCCAGGATCAAACTCTTTATAAAAGTTCTATAATAACCTTCCGGTTTATTATCTTTCCTGTACTCTGTTCAGAATACTTAGCTGCAGATTTTATTATGTCTTCTGCTTGACTTCTTAAATAATTCTTTCGAGAAATCTCAAAGAATCTTCAAGGGTATTGTTTAGTGCATTGTTCAATTTTCAAGATACTTATTGTTCTGTCTTTCGGAGTGTTCTCTCGTCCGACAGCTTTTTAATTATACCACAGTGAAATTTATTTGTCAATACTTTTTTTAAATTTTTTCTGAATTCTGTTTCTTAGTAATATCCGGGCACGTCAAAGCAAAAACACGGTTTTCATTCGTCCTCTGTCCCGTTCGGTTTTTCTCAAATGCAAAAAGAGGACTGGCCATCAGTCCTCTTCTTCATCTTTGTCTTTTTCTTTATCTTTCGTTTCCAGCACAACGGCCTTGATCTTTGATACCCAGTTGTCTTCCATGACCATGACTGTAAACTCGATATTTTCATAGATAACGGACGGTGCTTCCTTTTCCGTCGGGATCCTGCCGAGAAGATCGACTACCATTGCATTCATGGTATCGTATTCCCTTGATTCCGGAAGTTTCACATGAAGAACAGACATCACATCTTCAGGATCTGCAGCACCGGATATCATGTAAACACCTTCCGAAATGTTTGTTATCTCCTGCTCTTCCTCGTCGTATTCATCCTGAATATTTCCGACTATCTCTTCAAGAATGTCTTCCATAGTTACGATTCCGGCTGTACCGCCGTATTCATCAACAAGAATCGCCATCTGCATTTTTTTCTTCGTCATGATCTCGAACACTTCATCGCATTTGTTCGAGGCAGGAATGTACAGAGCCTCATGCATAAAATCGCGAATCGTCAGTTCATCAGTATCTTCATGGCCGACCAGGCACAGAAAATCCTTGACGTAGATAATACCTATTATTTTGTCGATCGAACCGTCGTAAACCGGAAGCCTTGAAAAGCCTTTGTTTATTGCAAGATATACTATATCGCGTATCTTGTCATTCACTTCGAGTCCGACAATATCAGTTCTGTGAGTCATGATCTCAGACACCTTAACGTCGCCGAATTCGAATATATTATTGATCATTTCCTTCTGGCTCTCTTCGATAACGCCCGTTTCATTTCCGGCATCGACCATCATGAGGATCTCTTCTTCAGTGACTGTTTCGACTTTTGAACGGGCCGATACACCGAAAAGCTTTCCGGCGACAAACGAAAGGCCGTTTATCAGAAGTGTAAAAGGTCTCATAATGATCATGAGTGCTCTTACAAAAGGATATGCCTTCAGAGCTGTTTTTTCCGACGCATATTTTTCAGCAAGTCTTCTTGGTATCTCATCAGCAAGTGCCGATACCACTACCGACGCACCAATCACAGACAGAATGGTCCACAGAATCTCCATATAGCCTTCTGCTTTGAGCAGATCGCTCATCATAAAAACGAGGACTGCCCCGATACACATTCCGGAAAGCGTACGGTGTACTATAAATGAGCCAAGCATAGTATCCGGCGCAGCAAGAAAATCGCGAAGCTTCCGGTATCCCGGCTCCGTTTCAGCAAGTTCCTTTATTTTCGAATCATTTGCTTCAATAACTGCATGCTCCAGAAATGCGTAAAAAGCTCTTAACACTATAAAAAAACATAACAGAACAGGCAGACTACTCCCGTCAGGTGACATATTTTTCTCCTTTACAAACTTATAAATAACAAAAAAAGGTCTGAAACAGACCTTTGAACCTTCTCAATATAAAAAAAGAAAGCGGATTACGAGGCTCGAACTCGCTACCTCCACCTTGGCAAGGTGGCGCTCTACCAGATGAGCTAAATCCGCATTTTTATGATGCCTCCGGACGGAATCGAACCATCGACACGGGGATTTTCAGTCCCCTGCTCTACCGACTGAGCTACAGAGGCATTTTACGTCCTATTCAGACGAGCGACCCGGATGAGGTTCGAACTCACGACCTCCGCCGTGACAGGGCGGCGTTCTAACCAGCTGAACTACCGGGCCAGTTTGGTGGGAACAATAGGGCTCGAACCTATGACCCTCTGCTTGTAAGGCAGATGCTCTCCCAGCTGAGCTATGCTCCCAAACTTTCATCTTTGAGGTTTCGTTTCCGTTTCCTCTCTGACGACGATATTTATTTTACCACATTGCAAGGCTCTTGTCAACACTTTTTTTGAAAAAATTTTTATAAATTCTTTGTTTGTGAATATTGCATTATTTTTGTTCAGAACCGGAAAGATTTGTGGAGTAATAGCAAACAAAGTTTACGAATCCGGACGTTTCACCTGTCCCGCCTTTTGTTTCTGTAAAGACTGCGGTCCGAACCGCAAAAAACAGTGAACGCTTTTTTCACGTTCACTGTCTGCATTTCGTATATCATCCGCCGGACGATGAAGCAAAGAGTCTCATCACTTCACCGCGGAGGCCGTTGTTTTCCGGTGATGTAAGTTCCGGATCAGCTTCGATTATCTTTTCCGCAGCCGCCGATGTAAGTGCAAGCATATGCGTGTCTGCCGCCAGGTCAGCTATTTTAAGTTCAGGAAGGCCGTGCTGTCTGTTGCCGAAAAAGTCTCCGGGTCCGCGAAGCTTCAGGTCCTCTTCCGATATCTTAAAACCGTCCGTGAGCGAACTGATTATCTTCAGACGTTTCTTCGCTTCCTCGCTGCGGCTGTCAGTCACAAGAATGCAGTAACTCTTTTCCTTTCCGCGTCCGACACGTCCCCTGAGCTGATGAAGCTGTGAAAGACCGAAACGGTCGGCATTCTCTATCATCATAACTACGGCATTAGGTACATCCACGCCAACTTCCACTACAGTCGTGGACACAAGTATATCAGTTCGTCCCTCCTTGAAGTCATTCATCACTTCATCTTTTTCCGCCGGAGTCATTTTTCCGTGGAGAAGTCCCACGCGGAATTCCGGGAAATATTTAAGCTCGATGTTTTCCTTGTATTCGACTGCGGACTTAAGTTCCGTTTCGCTCTGTTCGATGACCGGACATACTATGTAGGCCTGTCTTCCCTCGTTTACATGCTTCCTGATAAATTCGTAAGCACGTTCACGGTATCCGCCAGTAACAGCATAGGTCTCAACAGGCATTCTTCCGGCCGGAAGTTCGTTTATTATGCTTATGTCCAGATCGCCGTAGATCATCATGGCAAGTGTTCTCGGAATTGGCGTTGCAGACATTACAAGTCTGTGCGGATTTTCCCCCTTCATTGCAAGAGCGTTTCTCTGTCCCACTCCGAAACGGTGCTGCTCATCAGTTATTACAAGAGCAAGCTTTTTAAACACAACATCTTTCTGGATAACTGCGTGCGTGCCGACCACTACATCATATTCGCCGGCTTCTATAGCTGCCTTAACAGTATTTTTCTGACGCGCTGTCATGGATCCGGTAAGTTCGCAGACTCTTATGCCGAAAGGTGTGAGGAAACCGCTCAGTGTTCTGAAGTGCTGGGAAGCAAGTATCTCGGTAGGCGCCATAAGAGCACACTGGCATGAATTTTTCACTGCAAAAAAGCATGCCGCAGCCGCAACGGCAGTTTTACCGCTTCCCACGTCGCCCTGAAGCAGGCGGTTCATAGGACGTTTTCCGCACATATCTTTTACTATATCGTCCACGGAAGCAGACTGAGCTCCGGTCATGGTAAACGGAAGTCCGTCCTTAAATTCATCCACGGATATATCAGCTGACATAACGCATCCGGCGGCTGCATCAGAGTTGCGGTGGCGGAGCATGCGCATGCCGAGCTGAAGGTTCAGCAGCTCATCAAAGGCGAGTCTGTACCGCGAACGCTTCATGGCATCCATGTTTTCAGGAACGTGGATATTCTTAAGCGCGTAGTCAAGATCGCAGAGACCGTTTTCCTTTTTTATGCTCTCCGGAAGGAATTCAAGCGGCTCGGCAGCGAGCATTTTGAGCGACTCAGCCACGTTTGTGCGGACCATGGTATTCGTAAGACCTGCTGTAAGCGGATAAACCGCACGCAGGGTATCGGAAGCTCCTGCCGGAATGTATTTCGGGGAATTCATCTCACGCGAAACGAGATTTCCTGTGACCTTTCCGTAAAAAACATAGTCTTCGTCTTCATTAAGCCCGTCAAATGTATAGACGTTATTGTAGAACACAACTGTAAAAGGAACACCATCACATGAAACGACCGCTTTGAATATTGAAAGTCCCTTTCTTATTTTCTGTTCCGGAAACTTCTTGAGCACAGTACCGGCAACTACATTGTTCTCATTGAGCTGCGCTTCATTAATGCGGACAGGCGAGCTGTAGTCGATGTAGTTTCGCGGTATGTGGTAAAGAAGATCAAAAGGCGTGCATATACCAAGCTTTGCATAAAGTTCTGCACGCCTGGCAGCCACGCCTTTCAGTACGGTCACTGGTTTAAGAAGGCCCGTCATTCTACTGAAATAATGTAGTAGTATACCGGCTGACCGCCGTTGACCAGCATTACTTCTACCTTGTCGCCGAGTTTCTGTGAAATAAGTCTGTGCATTTTTTCAGCACTTTCATCTGTAACATCAGCACCGTAAATAAGTGTAACATAGGAAGTTTCACTGTTTACAAGCTTCTTTACAAGTCTGACCATTACTCTGGTAACATCTTTGTCGGTGAATGCAAGCTTGTTGTTGTCAAGTGCAATTATCTCACCCTTTTTGATCTGTTTCCCGTCAAACTCTGTATTGCGGGCAGCAAATGTAACAAGACCTGTCGAAACCTTTTCAAAAGCTTTTGTCATCGCTGTCCTGTTGTCGGAAACATCCGCTGATTCATCAAACGCAAGCATTGCGGCAATACCCTGAGGTATGGTCCTTGTCTGAAGAACACATACACCGCGGTCGGCAAATCTTACTGCCTGCTCAGCTGCCATAATTATATTCTTGTTGTTAGGCAGAATGAATACTGTTTCAGCAGGAGTGCTGTAAACAGCATTTATGATATCTTCGGTAGAAGGATTCATCGTCTGTCCGCCTGTTACTATGCAGTCAGCACCGAGGTCGCGGAAAAGCGCCTCAACACCGTGTCCGGCAGCAACTGCAACAAAGCCGTATTTTTTCTCCGGTCTTGTACGGCGCACCTTGTTCTTCTGTGCCTTTTCCTTTACTTTTCCGTCATGCTGGAGCTTCATGTTCTCTATTTTAGGAAGATTGATATATCCGTATTCAAGAGCTTTCTGAAGAACGTTACCAGGTTCATTCGTATGAACGTGAACCTTGATGATCTCTTCGTCATCGACTACAAGAACACAGTCACCTATCGTTTCAAGATAAGCCCTGAGCGAAGCGGCATCCCTGCAGCCTGCGGACTTGGTGATTATACACTCGGTACAGTATGTGAATCTGATATCTGCCTCATCTGCGCCGTCACTTTCCGCAGCGGTATCTCCTGAAGAAACCGTTTCCTTAACTGACGAAACAGATCTGCCTTCGAACACATCAAGCATGGCTCTGAATATGATGACAAGGCCCTGTCCGCCGGCATCAACCACGCCTGACTTTTTCAGTATAGGAAGCATTTCCGGTGTTTTTGCGAGAGCTTCTGATGCTGCATCATATACCGTTTTCCAGAAAACCGGCACTTCATTTGTTGCTCTGGAAGATTTCTGAGCAGTCTGGGAAGCAAGCCGGGCTACAGTAAGAATAGTTCCCTCAGTAGGTTTCATTACTGCCTTGTATGCTGCATCGACCCCGTGTTCAAGTGCGTTTGAAAAATGAACACAACCGGCCGATTCCAGATCCTTGAACGCCTTTGAAAATCCACGGAACAGAATTGAAAGGATAACGCCTGAATTTCCCCTTGCTCCGCGGAGCATAGCTGAGGCAGCAGTATCTGCCACCTTTGATACGGAAACGTCATCACTTAACAGTTCGAGTTCCTTTCTTGCAGCGTTTATTGTCATTGACATGTTTGTACCGGTATCACCGTCCGGCACAGGATAAACATTGAGTTCATCCACCTTCTGGCGGTCATTTTCGAGGCAGACCGCACCGTTTATAATTGCATCTCTGAAAAGTTTTCCGCTTATCACGTGTATATTCTCCTTTATTCTGTAATGCTGTCAACAAAGACATTTATTCCGGCTACATCCATTCCTGTAGCCTGCTCAACGGCATATCTGACACGGTGTTTAAGACTTCCCGTTACGGCCGATATGTTGGTTCCGATCGTCACTGAAACGTGAAGGCTGATAAATATCCTGTTTTTCTTCACCTTGATACTGACACCGTTCCGGTTGGCCCTGTTCAGTCTGAGTGCAGATTTAATGTCGCCCAGCACAGATACTGTATTCATATCGGCAACGCCAAAGCAGCCTGTAACAGTATTCCAGATAAGATCTGTAAGATATTTTTCTGAAACATTGATTTTTCCAATGTGATTCTCTATAGTAAGCATGTTCATCGTTCTCCCCCTGATACACAGATGTATCCTGAAATATGTTCCTCACCCGCCGCAAAGCGGAAATTTCCAATGTGTATTCTTTTATTATACCACAAACCACGCACAAGTACAACACTCCGTGAGATTGACAAAAATTACTCAACTGTGTTATTATTAGTACGGCAAACAAAAGACTGTCGGATCAAACGACCAGTTTACGAATGGAGAATCACATACATTAAATGAATCTGCTTTTTATCGGTGATGTAGTCGGACGTTCCGGCTGCGACTTTATCAGGTCAAATCTTTACAGGATCAAAAAAGAATACAGCATAGACTTTACGATCGCAAACGGAGAGAATTCAGCTCCCGGAAACGGAATCACAAGTGCGTCAGCGCAGGAGCTTCTGGAATACGGCATCGATGTTATAACTACCGGAAATCACGCTTTCAGGAGAAAGGAAACCGGAAACATCTTCGAACAAAGCAATATTCTGCGTCCGGCCAACTATCCTGACGGATGCGTCGGAAACGGATACGGCATTTACGACTTCGGAAAATACAGCATTGCCGTTGTAAACCTCATGGGAACTGCTTTCATGGAGGCTCTTGACAATCCGTTTTCATGTATAGACCGGATACTGAGTGAGACAGATACACCAAATATAATAGTTGACTTCCATGCTGAAGCAACATCTGAGAAAAAAGCCATGGGGCATTATCTTACCGGAAAAGTAAGTGCCGTACTCGGCACGCACACCCATGTTCAGACTGCTGACGAGATCATTTTAGGAGGACACACAGGATACATAACCGACGCCGGAATGACCGGTCCTGAGCTTTCCGTTCTCGGCGTAAATTCCGAAGATGCAATAAACAAGCAGAAATACAAAACTCCTGTTTGTTTCAGGGAATCTGAAAACCCTGCCTTTTTAAATGCAGTAGTCCTTGAAATTGATACTAAACTCGGCATATGCACTAAAATCAACCGGTTGGTTATAAGGTAACTTTACTAAAAATTTACGTGAAGTGTTGCAAATTCCATGCAGTTAATGTATAATGTACTTGCAGCCAGGCGAGATGTTTACACAATAATTAACGTAATCTAACTCAGGAGGTTTTCATTTTGGAAATTTTAAAAGTTTCTTCGCACTCTTCGCCAAATTCCGTAGCCGGTGCAATTGCAGGCGTCATCAGAGAAAAGAAAGCTGTTGAAGTTCAGGCTATCGGTGCAGGTGCAGCCAACCAGGCAATCAAGGCTATAGCTATAGCACGCGGCTATCTTGCTCCTATCGGGGTAGATCTTATCTGCGTTCCGGCATTTACAAACATTGTAATTGACGGCGAAGAAAGAACAGCTATCAAGCTTATCTGCGAACAGAGATAATTACAGTTGAGGATAATATAATGGGGGCGATCTATTGTCGTCCCCTTTTTTGTGCCTTGACAATCATCAAAAGCATATGTTATACTTAAGGAAATGCTGACCGGATTTTCACAAGGCAGATCTGTATCGGTTCTGGCCCGGAGATCAGCGGTTAGTCAGCAATTATTCACAGGGGAGTCTGTTGACAGTCTGAGAGGGAGATGTGATCTCCGACCCTTGACCTGATGCGGATAATGCCGCCGTAGGAAGTCACAGTGATTTTTTCCGGAGAGTTGTGCCGCGGTACAGCTCTCCGGTTTTCATTTTCACCCACCACCGCGAAATGCTGATCAGTTCCCGCACAGTGAGCTGTAAATCATACAGCATTTCCCTATTACAATGAAAGCAGGCAGATAAATGACACAGATGGAAGCAGCCAGAAAAGGCATACTGACAGAAGAGATGAAGGCCGTTGCGGCAAAGGAGTACATGGATGAAGAAAAGCTCATGAAGCTTATTGCAGAGGGTAAGGTAATTATCCCATGCAACAAACTCCATAAGTGTATAACTCCTAACGGTGTAGGCTCAGCGCTTACAACCAAGATAAATGTAAATCTCGGAACTTCAAGAGATATGGCAAGCCTTGAAGAAGAGCTTAAGAAGGTACAGGAAGCCGTTGATCTGGGCGCAGAGGCAATCATGGACTTAAGCTCATACGGCGACACAAGAAAGTTCAGAAAAATGCTCACTTCCGAGTGCCCGGCCATGATCGGTACAGTACCTATCTATGATGCCGTTGTTTACTACCACAAGGCGCTTAAGACCATAACAACTGACGAGTGGATTGACATCGTAAGAATGCATGCCGAGGACGGCGTTGACTTCATGACCATCCACTGCGGTATAAACAGGAATACTATAGATAAATTCAAGAAGAACAAACGTCTTATGAACATCGTCTCACGAGGCGGATCGATCATTTTCGCATGGATGGAGATGACCGGAAACGAGAATCCGTTCTACGAAAGATTTGATGAGATACTTGAGATATGCCGCGAATATGACGTGACACTCAGTCTCGGCGACGCATGCAGACCGGGATGCATTTTCGACGGAACTGATCCGGCTCAGATAGAAGAGCTTATCACTCTCGGTGAGCTTACAAAGAGAGCGTGGGAAAAGGACGTTCAGGTAATGATCGAAGGTCCGGGACACATGCCGATGAACCAGATTGCTGCCAACATGGAAATACAGAAGACACTGTGCCACGGTGCTCCTTTCTACGTACTCGGACCGATAGTAACAGACATTGCTCCGGGTTACGACCACATCACATCTGCCATCGGCGGTGCGATCGCTGCACAGAACGGTGCGGCTTTCCTCTGCTATGTAACACCGGCGGAACACTTAAGACTGCCTGATGCCAAGGACGTTAAGGAAGGTATAATCGCAGCAAGAATAGCCGCTCATTCAGCCGATATTGCAAAGGGTCTTCCTCATGTGACTGACTGGGATATGAAGATGGACAAGGCACGTCACGCACTGGACTGGGAAGGCATGTTTGACGCTGCCATCGATCCGGAAAAGGCAAGAGCATACCGTGAATCATCAAAGCCGCAGAAAGAGGACACATGCAGCATGTGCGGCAATTTCTGTGCGGTAAAGAACGTAAACAGAATCCTCGACGGCGAGATCGTAACTATATTCGACGAGTGATGAGTATGAATGATGTCAGAAAAATGATGAAGCTGTACGCCGTCACCGACCGTGCGTGGACGGGAAAGCAGACACTTTTCGAGCAGGCGGAAGCCGCCATGCGCGGAGGCATAACCTGTCTTCAGCTTCGTGAAAAGAACATGGATAAAGACAGCTTTCTGAAAGAAGCCCTTGAAATGAAGGAACTGTGCAGAAGCTACAACGTTCCGCTCATTATAAATGATGATCCTTATATTGCTGTAAAGTCCGGTGCTGACGGAGTCCACATCGGCCAGAAGGACATGAGCCTTAAGGAAGCAAGAGAGATAGCAGGAAAAGGCATGATAATAGGCGTTACAGCCGCTCTTCCTGAGCTTGCGGTAAAGGCTGAAAAAGAAGGTGCTGACTACATCGGCTCAGGTGCTGTTTTCGGAAGCACTACAAAAACGGATGCAAAGCCGCTTTCCCATGATGTTCTGCGCGGGATCACCGCATCAGTAAAGATCCCGGTAGTGGCCATAGGCGGAATAACCCGTGACAACATGATAAAGCTTGCCGGTACGGGTATTGCAGGTGCGGCACTTGTTTCAGCGATATTCTCTGCCGATGACATTGAAGCGGAATGCCGTTATCTGATGACGCTTTCAGAACAGATCATATCGAAAAATTAAGTAAGCCCTGATTTACGAGTAAGGGAGAAACGGGGCTTCGCCCCGAATCCCATGTCCTGATTTAGATTTATGAACAAATCAGCGTTTCCTTAAACCTAAACAAAGCCCCTCTGTACAGAAGGGGCTTTTTCACAAGAGGATGATAAAAATGAAAAAAGTACTGACAATAGCCGGTTCCGACTGCAGCGGCGGTGCGGGAATACAGGCTGATATAAAGACCATTTCGGCACACGGCATGTATGCGATGAGTGCGATAACCGCACTGACAGCACAGAACACAACCGGAGTAAGCGGCATTTTCAACGTTACTCCGGAATTTGTTGAAAGTCAGCTTGAAAGCATATTTACAGATATTTTCCCGGACAGTGTAAAGACGGGAATGATGTCAGAAGCAGAGATAATCGAAGCCGCTGCATCCGTTCTGAAAAAGTACAAGGCACCGAATATCGTGGTGGATCCGGTAATGGTATCAACAAGCGGAAGCAGACTCCTTTCCGACAGTGCACTTGATGCAATGACCGGTCATCTCTTCCCTCTTGCACGCGTGATAACACCGAACATTCCGGAGGCGGAAGTTTTAAGCGGCATAAGCATTTCGGATATCGCAGACATGGAAAAAGCCGCACGGATAATAAGTGAAAAAACGCCTGCCGCCGTTCTCGTAAAAGGCGGACACAGCGTTTCGGACGCAACAGATCTGCTGCTTGCAGACGGAAAAGTATTCACATTTTCCGGAAAGCGAATAGACAATCCGAACACCCACGGTACCGGATGCACACTCTCATCCGCCATCGCCTGCGGACTCGCAGACGGACTTTCCGTATCTGAAAGCATAGAACGTGCAAAGGAATATCTCACCGGAGCAATAGCCGCAGGACTCGACCTCGGCAAAGGTTCAGGACCGGTGGATCATCTTTACAGGATAAGGGGATAAAAAATAACAGACACTCATGTTTACGATCAAACACGGGTGTCTGCTTTTTTATTATTCTTCAATTTTATGTTCTTTGCCGTTGTAGTAACACATTCCGTCTTCTCTTTCAAGTGTTTCATAACCCATATCATCAGTATATACCTGTATCTGATGATATAATTCTCCGTTTTCATCGTACATGGCATATGCATAATAATCCCTTCCGCCGTTTGTTCCATTCCATGTACCGGTCGGCGCATCTGAACCGTATTCGGGATCTGTATTAAGCGGCATAGGCACAGGTATCGCTTCCCATGTTCCGTCTTCGTAGAATGTGAAACCTATATAGCTCAAATTCACGTAGCTTCGCACTGTCCAGCTTCCGAGAATAGCCTTGTGTGCTCTGTCTGAGTATGATTCAGTCTGAACCTGCTCTTCAGTTTCCGCTTCTGTTTCTTCAGCTTTGGTTTCAGCTTCCGTTGCCTGAGTGGTAACTTCTTCAGTCGTGACCTCAGTTGTAACAGTGGTCTGTTCAGTAGTAGTTACCGTCTCTGAAACAGTAGTTGTAAGCGCCGTGGTTTCTGCTGTAGTTTCCGCAGCCGTCGTAACTTCTGATGAAGTCTGTACATTTGTAACTTCCGGTTCTGAAGTACCTGTATTTCCCTTTTCGCATCCTGCAAGAGATACCGCAAATACAAATGCTGCAAGTGCAGCTGAAATATACTTTGATTTGTTTTTCATTTTCTAATCCCCCTGTATCTTTTTGATGTATATAATTTTATCACTTACTTGTCTTATCGTCAATACATAAAACCGGTCATATGCGCAAACCATCAGACAGTCTGCGTATATGACCGGTTAATCTTTATTATCATTCTTTTATATTCAGAAGTACATTGCAGCAGAATAAATCGTCTTCCTCGTAGAAATCACATACTCCGTCGTATTTTTCAGCTATTTCCCGTATTATGCGAATCCCCATGCCATGACCTTCAGACGTTTTTGTAGTTTTCAGCAAAGGATTATCAGTAAGAACAGAACTGTCAATGGAATTTCTGACGTTAAACATATAGCTCCATTCATTTGCTGATATATTTATCCGCATTATCTTTTTCTCACTTGCCGCTGCAGCGGTTATGGCATTATCAAGCATATTGGAAAGAAGACTGCACAGATCATGATCATCAATCCCGGCAAAATCCGCTATCGATGAATAAGCACAGTCTATTCCAAGTGCCTTCGCCGCAGAAAGTTTAAGATTTACTACAGCATTTACAATATCATTTCCCGTCTGTATAAAAACAAGCATCTCATCAGACTTACAACTGACATCTTCAAGATACTGCGATACCTTATCTGTTTTACCTTCCTTAAGGATAGCATTCACTGCTGCTATATGATTTTTATAATCATGGCGTATCTTTCTTATTGTCTCATACTGCAAAGATGCATTTTCAACGAACCGGTTATTGTATTCATTTTTAATTTTCAAAAGCTCATTTTCACGCGCTATATTATTTTTCCGGTTTATATCTATAATAAGGTAACAGGTTATTATATTAATAACAAGCATACTGAAAAGAACTATTACTGAAACAAGCTGAACTTTTCGTTCTTCCTTATATGCAAGTGAGATCATATTAAGCAGGATGCAGACGACTGAGCTCAAAACAAGTTCAAGAATAATTAAAAGCAGTTCTCTGCCTGACATCATATTTTTATTTCTGAATTCCTGCTTCAGGATTCTCATGGAGAGTACAAGCAGATACAAAATAAAGAGCTGTGCAAAGGCCATTGTAATATACCGCTCGGAACTTCTTGAAGACAGAATGTACTCCAGCGGAATGTTCAGGACATAGGAAAATAAATTAGTTGAAAATGCGCTCGCCAGCGCAGTTACCAGCAAGGCAAACACACTCACAAAGCCTTTGAACAGATTTGTTCCATGCAGTTCCCTGAACGCATAAACAAAAATCATCAGCGCATAAACTATTACAAAAAAGCTTTCAAAAGCAACAGTATAGTTGGCTATGGTTATGAGAAAAGCGAGGATAATACCGTAGATAAGTCCCCTGCTCTGAACATACGACGCATTCTTCTTTGAGCCAAGAACTGAATAGGCATAATAGGTAAGCATAAGTCCCTGAAAAACATTTACTGCAATTTCAATCGTTTCAGTCAGTATCATTACACCTTACTCCTTAAATACAGCGTATACTTTTCATCAAGTGCTTTTCTGCAGCTTCTGCTAACCGGAAGCTTCTGATTGTCAGGTGCCAGCATTACCTCGCTTTTCTGACTGTCTATTCTCTTAAGGAAGCCAAGATTGACCATATATGATTTATGGATCTTTACAAAATTCCGGCCTTCAAAAAGTAATTCACATTCAGCCATCGTTCCTCTGACTCTTATAGGATTATCCTTTTTCAAAACATGATATTTAAGGTAATGGCGGTCGCATTCAATATATATGATCTCATCCGGATATACCGCACACCTTCCGGAAATATCGTCTTCAAGTATAAGTTTCTTTTTATACTCTATTTGTTTCAGAGCCTTTTCCGTTACGGTTTCAATACCTTCTTCAAGAGAGATACTGCAGTTCTTTCTTATGAAATTAAACGGCTGAAAATTCAGACTGTCATAAACAAGCTCCGAATGACTGGTTATAAATATTATCAGACAATCTGATTTTCCGTTTCTCAGTTCAGACGCTATTTCAAAGCCTGACATTTCAGGCATATCTATATCCAGAAACATAATATCATATTTCTGCGTGTGATGCTCATTCAGCAAGGTGATACCATTAAGATGCCTGGATATGCTAACTTCCACTGACTGCCTGTCAAAAAAGTTCTGCAGTATTTCAGAAATCATACAGCATATATTATTGTCATTATCACACACAGCAACCCGAAGCATATCTATCACCGCCTTATAATATTCATACTGCTTACATCGATCAGACAGCAGTAATTCAGTTTACTATATTTTATCATTAATTCACCGGCTGGTCAACGATAATATCATAACCAGCAAAAAATTTCCGGACTTATTTTATTTAATAAGTCCGGGATTTTTCATTAATTTATCGGATTTCGTTGTGCTACAGAATGGAAACTGTAGATAGTATAAATAATCACACGGAATTACCATCATCGTCATTCGACTAAATAATAATTCGGTTTTTGCTCGGTATATTCATCCAATATACCATCCGGAAGAACCTCAACTGGTTCACTTTCTTCTTCAAATTTAATGTTATCTGTATGCATAAAATCACATAATTCGCCGTTCTCGTTATATCCATCATAACGCATGAGTACACCAGTATTTGCATCTACTATAAATTCAAAAGTATCAACTCTCATTTGTGCACCGTATTCAGGCGTTGTATTACCATTTATGATATAGCACTTTCTACCCTGATAATTGGTGATTTCTGCAATATCCCAGAGTGACTGATCCTGCAGGAAGCCGAATGCATATTCCTGCGGGAAAAGGCACGAATTTGACATTATAACATTGATTGGATTTGTTTTGTAGGCATAGCCAGGCATTCCTTCTTTGGTAAACATTCTTTCCTGATCCGGAATATCCATAACTTTATCCATTGAAATGATACTGTTACTTATATCTTCCCAGTTTTTAGTTTTCGGGAAAACACTTATAAAGCTGCTTCCGTCACAATATTGTGCATATTCCTGTTCAGTCTCAACTGTTCCGGAACTTATCTTTTCTTCATCTGTATCTTCAGTGGCATAATAGCTTCTGTAAACTGAAAATGCATTTGTGTCTGACAGACAAGTCTGAAATACTACTTCATCATAATACTCGCTTCTTGCTGATTTGTGAACAAACCTTCCTGATACTTTATCATAGTAATCGATACTGTTTAACATCATATAAAAAATATCATCTTTAGTCGCTTTTTCCGGTTCAGCTGCCTTTTTCAGTACTCTTACTTCTGCTTCAGCTATCTCTGGCTCAGTTTCCAAAGGTGTCGTTTCTGCAGCAGGCACAATATCCATTAAGCTTTCTGCAGAAAGACTGTTATCTTCTTTTTCAATGATTTTATTAACACTGTTTATTATCCAAAATGCCGAGCAAACTCCTAAAGCTGTCATTATCGTAACCGGTATCAACTTGATTTTCATGAGTAAATTTACTCCTTCCCTGATAGTATATGTATCTTTAAATTCATTATATCAAAATCAATTATTATTTCAATAGTTTTGGCACGAGTTGCAGTTTTCTGGCACGAACTAACTATAAAGATAGAGACTCTGATTATTCTTGCCGATTACTTTGGTGTGAACATCGAATATCTTTTAGGTCGATCAGCTAAGTTTAAAGATAATCTCTCAACACTTACTGAGTATTATTATGAAGACATTACGTATCTTGATTTAATCGCTACTATAAAACAATTTAACAAGCATGATAAAGCACTTTTGTATGAAATAATAAAGCTCATCAAAAACAAAACCGAGAACTAAAAAACAGCACCGAGAACACTTACGTTTATGACAACAAAAAACAAAATCGATTTTTCTTAAAATCGCCATACTTTATCCGTCTGAATGAAAATGTGGCACCTCCGGTGCAATTTCTAAACCGAGCTGATCAGCTCGGTTTTTCTATAGCAGTCTTCGGCCAGCAGGGGTGAAGACTACCATTTATACAGAGCAAACGGGAGCACCGAATTTTGATTATCGGTACTCCCGTTGATTTTATTTTATGCGGTTAGCTGCCTCTGACAGCTTATTATAGTATCATGCAGCGTCGCTGCATGATACCTTTTACTTCCTTAACTTAACAGCAAATTGTAAAGTGCAAGAGCATCAACTTTAGTAACAATTTTATTATTGTTAAGATCAAACTTTTCAAGTTGAGTTGCACTTACTTCGAGGTTTCCTCCAAGAAAATTATTCATGCATATCATATCTGCTGAATTAACTACCCCATCATTATTTACGTCTCCATATACTGATGTAACTGCACTTACCCCAGTAATACCACTCATTGAAAGTGCTGATACCAATAAAGAAACTGTAACAACTCTTTTTAGTAATTTCATTTACATATCATCTCCTCAAATAATCACTATTTTACAACACCAGACAGGAACTGTTTAAATCTTGCAAGATCTGCAAGTGTAACTGCTCCGTCACCGTCAACATCTGAAGCTTTAAGCTGAGTGTCAGTCAGTGTCAGGTCACCTATAAGATATAGTGAAAGCATTGAAAGATCAGTTACATCTCTCTTTCCGTCACTGTTAATATCAAAATTACTATCAGAACTACAAGCCTGATAAATATTTTTGCTATACTCCTTGCTGTCATTGATTTCTGCATTAAACGCAAAATCAATCCGGATATCGCTGTCATCCAAAAGCTCATTCAAATTCTTCTGGTATTCCAGATCTGATATTCCTTTTCCTATAAACTGTTTGAACTTAAAATAGTAAATATACTTCGTATCGTCAGCAGTGTTCTCTTTAACATGACTAATCTCGAGTCCGTATTTTGAGTATTTCTCAATTATCTGATCTTTTTCAAGATCACTTTCTGTGTAAATATAGGCCACGAAACCTTCAGACACAACAGATACTTCTGACAATTCCTCTATTCCTGTAACATGATCAGCTTTAGCAAGCTGTTCGGAAATTTCCTTTTTAAGTTTAAGATCATGGATATCATTAGTTTCATAAACATTCTCAGATGTGTCTGACTGCGATAATTCTATACTATACTTCGCCAGTGCCTCGTTTATTTTATTTACCTGAACAGGTGAATCGTAATATACTTTATACTTATAACCAAGTTCTGTAATCTGTTTTAAATCTGTTTCAGTTATCACAACGGATGTATTGGATGCAGGATAAATATCCTTTGTATCAGGATTAAGTCTCGAAGCAGGAATCAGCATATAACTTTCGCCCAATCCGTCCAATACTTCAGAAATACTTGTTTCTGAAGCGTATACTTCATACCACGGAATAACTCTCTCTGTTTCTGCAGCTATTAACACGTTACCGGTTCCAGACACTGCAAGTCCAAAAGCTAATGTTAAAACAACACTTTTCATTTTTACATTATTCTTCATAGTATCACCTCTTGAATTAATTGGTAAAGTTATTGTTCAGATAAAAATGAAGAAGATCTTCATTAATTTTTACGCTTCCGTTATTTGAACCTCCGGATACAACATTTATTCCTACGACTGATATAGAATAATCTGTATTTTGGTTTATAGAATTATTAGTATCATCAGAATCAGCGTAATTAGTACTTATCGTTCCGTCACTTACAGATTCTCTGATAAATAAAGGTCCGCCACTATCTCCGCCAAATATATCTGCTGTGTGCCATAAACTTAAACCTGAAGAATCATTATTGGTAGCCGGCCAGTCTATATATCCAACTGATTTATAACGATATCCATATTCACTCGGGGCATTACTTGGGTGGCTCTGTGGAAACCCTGATGCATATACAACATTGTAATAGTCATCTCTCATAACACCCAAGTTCATTACATAATTACTGAGATCATTTTCTACATAAATCAATGCATAATCATATCTGTATGGTTCAGAATCTGTTATATAATCTTTACTTATATGAATATATCTAGGATACATAGTCATTATAGGAGTGTTACCACTTCCCATCATATAAATCGGAGGATAATAAAATTCGCCACTGTTCTTACTATAAACGCAGTGAGCTGCTGTTGCAATAATATGATTTCCAACAACAAAACCTGTTCCATTCAGTCCTATACTTACAATACTTTGATTAGCATCTCGTTTCAAGTCATTCGGATTGCCGTATCTTGGTACATTGTAATTATTCAAACCAGACAAAGTAAAAAGCGCATACTGATCATAAGACGTTGGATCAGAATCAGTACAGTCATGTCGTCTGTACATTCTAAAACTAGAAGAAGCATTAACTTCTATTCCAAAAACTGTACTCAAAAGAGCAATTATCAATAAAGCAAATGCGATAACAAAGCATCGTTTTCTTTTTATAGTTGACATAAAAAACACCCTTCCCATCTTTCATCATCTTATCCTATTTTCATGTTACAAACAAAAAACTTCAAATAATATGTATAACCATTACTTAACTGGAATCATCCCTTTTCCTATTTAAAACATCAACTAATCCAAATCACATTTGATGTATTTGGTACACTTTGTATTGTTTCTGCACCATTTCAGCATAATGATTCAGGCAGGCTCTGTAATAACAAATCGGTTAGCCGCCTCTGGCAGCTTATTATAGTATCAAGTAGTGCTCCATTATGCCTTTTACTGTCTTAACTTAACAGCAAATTGTAGAGTGCATAAAACATTCAAATAATAATCATTTCATGAGTAAATTTACTCCTTTCTATTTTAATAACAATTGAAGTAAACTCCTCTAAGAACTGTACGTGCGATTTTAGCCGGTAGACCGAGGGAATTTCACCCTCAGCCCCCTTCAGAACCGTACGTGAAACTCTCGCTTCATACGGCTCCCCACTTCTGAAAACTTACTCATGTGTTTCTTTGCCGAATTTCGCTCCAGTCGTTATTGTGTCTCCAGTACACAACGGCAAATATCATTTCAGTAATCAGAAGCCTTCCACCCTTTGCTCCAATTGTTTTCACAAGCTTCTTCGCTACTACGGCTTCTTCTGCCCCTGTTTATATCATCTCTACTTTCAGCCTCGCAACCTTTCGGTACTTGTGCTTTTCGATTAACATACATAAACAGGTTCCCCAGTTTTGCGATGAGAGCCCATGCCAGATTCCTGCCGTCTATACACCGACCACTCCGTAGCCAATAAACAGGTTTCCGCTACGGTTATCAGAACCTATGCAGGAAAGATTCCTTTTAGCGATAAAGCAGCCTAACGATGCTTAATAAAGACGGTTCAGTTGTTCAGCTCTCTGGCAAATGTCTCGCCGTATTTATTACGACTTTTCTGTGACGCTCAGTACCATGCCTTTTGGACACAGCACCTCACAGATGACTTGGTACCTTCTCCTGTAAGACGATACCGATGGTACTAATCCCATCATCTCTCACCCAACTTGTCTGGGCACACCCCGCATACAGCTCCCCACGTCTACTTCGAATATCATCAGATGTATTTTACTTTGCCTACTGCCCATATATTCACATGAACTTTAGGCTTTCTTATCATTTCATTCCATACTGGCTGAAATTTCTCCCAAGTAAAGCTTTTTCGCTGGCTTCTCCGGTTCAACCATTTAAACGTTACAAACTTTGCATGATTATAAAGACTTCGGACTTCGTTGTATGCTCCGCTAATGCAGTAATAGTTATTAGTACCTATCAGTTTCCTGTTCAACGCTGTCATAAAAATCTTTATGTCTACATTTCGGTTGTCCTTTATCCACTTCTTGAGCTTTGCTTTGAATATTTTCTTCTTTTTCCTGCTTATTTTGTGTCCAACTGTATATTTTCCATATCTCGTTTTGCCATTGTAGTGAGTAAATCCGAGAAAGTCAAACGTATCAGTTGTATTGCTGTTTCTGCCGAACGGCAGAATTCTCGTTTTATCTTCCGCTAGTTCCAGTCCAAACTGTGCAAGTCTTTTCTTTATGAACTCATATACTGCTTTAGCTTCCTCTTCATATTCAAACATGATAATGAAGTCATCTGCAAATCTTACGAAATATGCTTCACCTTGAAGCTTCTTTTTGACTCCTCTTTCAAACCAGATATCAAGAACATAATGCAAATACACATTGGCAAGTATTGGTGAAATCAGGCCGCCTTATGCAAAGAAAGTTGTTATGCTAAGTAACACATCATAGAGCACGAATTTTCGTAATTTGCTATTGCACAACTTTGCATAATATCCGAGAATATATAATGAGTTCACAACTCAAAAATATATTTTCGGAGGTAAACTATGAATCAAAAGCTATTATCTGACTTGGTTTCAGATTTGGAACAGGAACTTTTACGTCTTGGTTATACGGAAGGCAGCATGTGCTTCTATCGAAGAAGATGGAAGCAGCTGATAAATTATGCTGAAGAGCATAATGAAGAATACTTTACTGAACAACTTGGAATCGCTTTTCTCAAAGATAAATTTGGAATAGCTCAAGATGATTTTGCCAAAGTACTTCCTCAAAAAGAAACTCAGGAAATACGCGTTATTCGTATGATAGGCGATTTTCAAATACATCATGCGGTACTTCGACGTTACATGAAGCATAAAGAAATCCTTACAGACCCGGTATTTGTTGAAGCCAGAGTGAAATTTAAGGATTTCTGTATTGAAAAAGGCTATTCCAAAGTTACAATCGGACATTACGTTAAGCAGTCAGCATACATGATGGATTACCTGTCTGCAAATGAAATAAGTGATTTTAATGACGTAACTATAGATATCATCTTTGCATATATACGTACTCTTGCGGGATTTACTTACAAAACAATTGAACAGAATATGTGTTCACTAAGAGCTTTCTTCAGATTTCTTTATCAAAATGAAATGATAAACCATGATCTGGCAAGTGAAATGCCAATGATCAAGGCGCGTAAGCAGACAAATATTCCTTCAGTATGGACACATGATGAATTGAAAAAACTTATCGGAGCAATTGATCGTGGAAATCCGAAAGGAAAACGAGATTATGCAATTATTCTTATTGCCTGCCGGCTTGGTTTAAGATGCAAGGACATTAAAGAGCTTCGGTTTGAAAACTTTAACTGGTCAGAAAAAAAGCTCTGTTTTACTCAGTCTAAAACCAAACAGCCAATGGAATTGCCTCTTGTTCCGGATGTCGGATGGGCTGTAATTGATTATCTTAAATATGGAAGGCCTAAGGTGGACAGTCCGTATATTTTTGTGCGTCATCTTGCACCGTTTCTGCCTTTTTCAGATGAAGATCATCTTAATCAGTTAATCAAAACCTATATGATTAAGGCTCATATTTCAACAGCAAACAAGCATAGAGGTATGCATAGTTTAAGGCATACTATGGCAAGTGTACTTCTTGAAAAAGAAACACCTCTTCCGGTGATTTCAGATATCATAGGTCACATAGATACAAATTCTACTGCCGTTTATCTTAAAGTTGATATGAAGCAGCTCTCTGAATGTCCATTGGATTTTGAGGAGGCGATTGATCTTGGCTGAAAATGAATTTTCCGGACCATTTGCTAAAGAAATGAGCGATTTCGTTGAATTAAAGATGGCGCTTGGTTACAAATACACTACCGAAAGAGGCATATTAAAACGTTTCGGAAGCTTTCTTTCATCAGAATACGATGATTTAGATTCATTATCAAAAGAAGCTGTGACGAAGTGGTGCTCAAAAACACTGCATGAAACAGACAACAACCATTGTTCGCGCGCTTCTTTAGTAAGGCAATTTTCAAAGTATTTGAATAGCATTGGTATTAAAGCGTGGGTATTGCCTAATAAATATTATCCTAAAGGCAATAAATACATACCGCATATTTATACTCCTGATGAATTAACACGCTTTTTTTCAGCAACTGATAAATGCACATACTGCTCTGAAGTTCCATATCGTCATTTAATTATGCCGGTTTTCTTCAGGCTTCTTCTTTCCAGTGGATTACGATGTTCCGAAGCTCGAATGCTAACTGTTGATGATGTGGATTTGGATCTTGGCATACTTAAAATATCTGATTCAAAGAACCACAATGACCGATTAGTACCACTTTCAAAAACAATGCTTATCAGACTTCAAAGGTATTCAGAACAGGTTCATTCTTCAGGTTCACATGAATTCTTTTTTCCAGGATACAAAGAAAAACCTATGACGTTAGGAAATGTGTACAAGAATTTTAGACGTTTTCTATGGAAGGCTGGAATATCACATACTGGAGACGGTCCAAGAGTTCATGATTTCCGTCATACGTATTGTGTTTTTAAATTGCGGGAATGGGCTGAACAGGGAAAAGATCTGATGGTATTAATTCCTCTTATGCGAACATATCTCGGTCATCAGACATTCAATGAAACGGCTTACTATCTCAAATGGACTGCTGATGTATTTCCTGATATCAGACTTAAACTTGAAAGATATTGTGAAGGTATCATACCTGAAATGGAGGAATTTCAATGACTCCAACAGATTTCTCTAAACATCTTACCGATTTCTTCTCGAATTACCTTCCACTGCAGAAAAATGTCAGCAAAAACACGATAAAGGCTTACAGAGACACTTTTAAACTTCTCTTATACTTTTGCGAAAGCGAAGAAAAAATCAAACCTGAAAAACTTTCCATGCATCATTTATCATCGGATCTCATAGAGCGATTTTTGCTATGGTTGGAAACAGAAAGAAATTGTTCTGTTTCTACAAGAAATCTAAGATTAGCTGCTCTTCATGCTTTTTTCAGATATGCTCAGTCTGAGTCACCGGAGTCGTTATTTCATTACCAGAAAGTTATTGCTATTCCTGTGAAGAAAAAGAAACAATCTATTGTTGAACACCTTTCTCCTGAAGCGGTTAGATTACTTTTGGAACAACCGGACAGAACAACTACACAAGGAAGACGAGATCTGGCTTTACTCAGTCTTTTGTATGACAGCGGCGCAAGAGTGCAGGAACTTATTGATCTTTCTGTCTCCGATTTTGTTGCCGGTTCTAATCCCATACTTATACTAACAGGAAAAGGAAACAAAATCCGGCGTGTACCGATAATGAACAATACAGCAGTTCTGGTTCAAAAGTATATATCTGAAAACAAGCTTGATTTACCTCATAAATGCAATTATCCTCTTTTCACAAACAAACAGCATAGTAAACTTACAAAAGAAGGCGTTGCATATATTCTCAATAAATATGCAGTAATGGCTCGAGAAAAGACTGATAAAATACCGGTTAAAGTTAAATGTCATATGCTCCGCCATTCAAAAGCTGTTCACCTTTTACAGGCTGGCGTAAACTTGATTTATATCCGCGATTTTTTAGGCCATAGTGACATTAAAACTACTGAAATTTATGCAAGAGCAGATTCCGAACTCAAAAGAAAAGCTCTGGAAAATGCTTATCCCGATTTGGTAGATACTAATTTACCAGACTGGAATGAAAATACTGATCTTATGAACTGGCTTTCAAAACTGTGATTTAAACAGAAGATTATGCAAAGCAACATTCCCATGAATCACGATTTTATTGGTTTTATGCGAATTACTTTGAATAATATTTTTCTTTGCATAAGGTGGATTATGCAAAGCTTCGCATAATCCACCCTGAGGTGTGCCGACACTTGATTCCTCAAATATTTTACCTTTCATGATTCCTGATTTCAGAAATCTGACAATATATCTTAAGAAATTCTTGTCTGCTATATCATTTTCAAGGAATTTCATCAGCCACTTGTGGTCAACATTATCAAAGAATCCTTTAATGTCACAGTCAAGTATGTAATTTACTCTCTTGTACATTATCAATTCATCAACTCTCTTGACTGCATCATGCATTCCTCTGTTTGGTCTGAATCCATAGGAAACATCCAGAAACCTTGGCTCGTATACATCATTCAGTATATCTGCCATTACTCCCTGTACAAGTTTGTCTTCGTAGCTCGGTATACCGAGTGGTCTTGTTTTGCCGTTGGCTTTTGGTATTTCCACTCTTCTGACAGGCTGAGGTCTGTATGAAAACTTCTTCATTCTTTCAACGAGATTTCTGATGTTTTCATCAAGGTTTTCCTCATACTGTTCTTTGGTTACCCTGTCTACTCCGGTTGCCTTTCTGGCGTTCTGTTTTCTGTGTTTCGCTTTCAGCGTTTCACAATTTACACGGTTGATTAACGTTTCCAGTCTGGAATGTTTTTCTGACAATATTCTTATATCTTGTTGTTGTGTTCCCATGCTTTTCTTCTTTACCTCCAGTGTAATCGCATGTTTCCCTTCAAGAAACGTATCCGTGTTTCGGTCCTTGGCTTCATATGTTTTGCATACTTCACAGCTACTATGACCTCATCGGACTTCTTGGCGGCTCTTTTTGCATCCTTGTGGTGTTTGCACTTGTTTGCAATACCTTGTTATCAGGAAGCCGCAAGATCTCCCGGGTACACAGCTGACCCCTTGATTCCTCGCCCATCTTTCAAACGCCGACGGTGTCTCCCTGTTCTCGCATAACGAACAGTTCTTGCTGACTGCTACTCCAATGAAAGTATCGCCCACCGTATTGTCGAGACTAACGACGCTAAATCGACTCAGCTTTCGCTATAGGGCTCTGAATCTTTCCTACCTACGCTTAGTAATCCACCTCACGATGAATCACCCAAGGCTGGATACCGACTCCTTGCTAGGGTTTGTCGGGACAGGAGTTTCACCTGTCTAGGTCAACTGCGCCGAACCGGCGCACCACTGGTATCATCCCCATCCATATAATTACATGATGTGTAAATCATCTTTTCTTTACGTACATTATAGCACTTCCATTTTCTTTTGCAACAAATTTGGCACGAGTTGCAGTTTTCTGGCACGAACGACGTATTTTTTTATTTACTAAGATATCAAAGCCATGAGCAGCAAAAATCCCGAACTTATTTTATTTCATAAGCCCGGGATTTTTCATTAGTTCATATTTATTATGCTGCCTGAAGGCAGCTTATCGATAGCATTTTATATCCGAAGGATATAAAATACCTTTTTTATCTTGAATATGGCCCTCTGACATGGTAAAATATTAATATAGAATCTACACAAGGAGACCGCCATGATACTGTATGATGATGTGATTGCAGAACTCAAAAAGGGGGATCTGGCTATGAATGAAAATCAGTTCAATTCACTGCTTACACTCATCGTACCCCAGATAATCGAACTTATAACCCAGAACAGCAATATTGCTGAAGCTGCTGCAATCGACAAATTCTACAGTTCCAGACTTTACAGTGAGTTGTCAGATGAATCATCGAAGCTCTGGCACTACAGTCCGCGGCTTCTTTATACATTGTTTCAGGATGAACTTCTGACTGGAACCTATGACTATCCGGAGGAGGCATAAATGTGAGCAGAGAAGGCGAATTTCTTGTATATTGCATGGAACGATACCGCTATTACAGGCACCTTACCGGCAAAGAAGTATCTGAACTGTTCAAAAAAAGCGGTGCGAACAACTATATACTAAAATGCTTCGGCGCACTGCATACAGTAGGCGAAGAATATCTTATCAATGACCTGGATGAATACATTGCTCATACGATCCGCGCCAATAATCTTTGAAAAATCTATTGATTTTAATAATTATCCGTGTTATAATAGATCCCGACTTTAACACTTCAAGAAAACAATCGAGGCGTAACTAACGCAAATGCGTTGATTACGCCTCTTTTTTCGTTTTTCAAAAATGTTGTATGAGCAATTATTTGGAAATTAATTTTATTTTTCCATTCAAAGTCTTTGGCAGATAGTATTGTTTGTCTAACTCAAGTCCCGTAATTTCGTTCAAAGCAGTACACACCTGAGAGCAAGTATAATTGGACATGTAGCACATATCCTGGATATTTGAAACGTTCATATTCCGGATTGTTTCAATGATATTGTATACTGAAAAATGATATCCTTTTTCTTCAAGCAGTTTTTCAAGAATACGATAAATCAAAAGCGCAGTATAGCATATCATAAAATGAGCAATAATTCTGTTCAGGGTACTATGGTAAACAGGTCTTGCGTCAAAATTGGTTTTCATGATTCGAAAACAGTCCTCTATTTTGTAGCGGTTCATGCTGATTTCAAGAATAGATTTTGCGTCATCATCAAGATTGGTTGCTACGGCATAAAAGCCATCGTATTTTTCTTCTTTTTCAATTGCTTCTTTGTCAAGAATGTAGGTGTCGGAACCGTTCTCTTCAGCTTTGGACTTAGAGATTCTTTTGATGAATCTGGTAACATCATGCGGCCCCTTTTTGTAAGTTTCAGGATCGATATTTTCAAGCAGCTTTTTCGCTCTTTCAATTTGCCTGTTGCGTATGTAACGCTGATATTCCATCATTTTTCTTGAAAATGAGATAATGATTTTCTGTTTAAGCGTTGCTTTGGATTTAACTTTTTTTACCTTTCCGTTTTTGCAGATTTTTTCTTCGTAAAGTCCTACATCGAACGCTTTATCCGCGTCAATTATTTTGTAGGCATGGTCGTTGTAAAGATTCAGATTATCAGGATCTTTTCTGTCGAATGTCTTCATATCGTTCAGTGAAATATGCTTATTGCTGGAAAGCAGCTTGTAATCACAATCGTTAAAAACCGCCTCCTGTAACATTGAGGAAAGTTTCTTTACGGACTGTGTAACGATAAACGCACGACCACCCATAGAATTGAAATTACGGATATTCAAAGATCCAAGACCTGCATCGGCACAGTATATGAACTTTTTCCCCTGAAGCATTTTAGTAAGTTTCTTTTCCAGCGGAATAGCAGTAGTCTGCTCATTATCAGAACCTGATGAAATACACATGGATAAAGGGATACCTTCTGCATCCATGAACAGTCCCATTTCGCAGATAGGATTTGGACGATGTTCTTTTGAAGGACCATATTTACGAAGCCCTTTGATGAATTCTCCTGTTACTTCATCAACATAGTCTTCGTCTTCACATTCGGTTTCAAAGTAATAATTTGTACAGTCGTAATAGCACACCGATGTATTCCTTTTGATAATACTGCAGCTTTTTTCATACAGGTAGCTGATATATTCGTCGTAATGGTCTTTCATCAGATCCATGGTACGCATTATATGCATGTAATCAAAATCAGGCTGTTCGTAATAGTTACTCATTTTCTGGAAAGAACCGAGTTTTGAATCCGGATCAATAATTCTTGAAAACGTAATAAATCTGTTTACAAGATTAGGGTTGAATTCAATTTTTCTGTCTTCAGTGATGTTTTTGAAAAATGAACTTATTTCAAGTTTTCCGTAGATATACTGAAGAAAGAAATAGCCTATATTTTTGTCTGTGGATAATGAAGTAACAGCATCGGTAGCTTTGATCTTCTCATTAAAGTCGATTTTCAGATCAAGTGCAAGTGTTTTATTTTTCTTATGCTCCTCGTTATATATTCTGACCTGTTCTTTCGCATATGAAAGAGGATCGTCTGTAATCTTAAGAAGTTCTGAATGCTTACCGATACGAGCTACATTTTTGGTTGTTGTCTTTTTACCGTTTCTGATTCCCATCTGGATAAAATAGGTGGGATCTTTGGATTTTTTATCGTAATTAAGCTTCATATTTATATTATACCATATTTGAAATAAAAATACAACACCATACAACGAAAAAATTCAGAAAATTTGACACAAAAAAAGCCGCAATTATGCGGTTTGAATTGGTTATATTGATTTGGAAGTGTTAAAGTGCCGGCACCTTACCGGCAAAGAAGTATCTGAACTGTTCAAAAAAAGCGGTGCGAACAACTATATACTAAAATGCTTCGGCGCACTGCATACAGTAGGCGAAGAATATCTTATCAATGACCTGGATGAATACATTGCTCATACGATCCGCGCCAATAATCTTTGAAAAATCTATTGATTTTAATAATTATCCGTGTTATAATAGATTAGATATTACTAAAAGAATTTATAATAAGGAGGGTATTCCATGTCCATCGCAGAGATCGTTATGGGTGTTATTCTGCTTCTGTGTTGTCTTATACTGATATTTCTTTGTCTCAGTCAGGACACCAAGGCTCAGAACAGTATGACTTCCGCTATAACAGGTGCCTCTTCAGAATCATTCTACGGAAAGAATGAAGGAAGAACAAAGGAAGCTAAACTTATCAAAGCTACAAAGTTTGGTCTTATCGTATTCTTTGTACTCACTCTTGCTATAAACATAGTACCGCTTTTCTTTAACTAAGAAACAATGCGTTTATCCTGCTTATTGGTCAACAGGCTTTTTCCGTTAAAAAAGCTGCCGATATGCAGGGTTATTTTTTTATAGGAACATTGATAAAGCATATCTGTGCGATACCGGAACACCGGTCAGTGTTTCCTCATATATATGAAAGGAGAAAAATATGGCGAACACCAAACATTCAACCAGCTACTACAAGAACAAAATACTGCTCGTACTGAACCAGGCCGGAAAAAAGCCTCTGACACGAAACGATATGATCGCCAAATCAAAGTGCAAGAAAACTGAAAGCGACGTTTTCAAAAAAGCACTTGATGAACTTAAATCCGAAGGACTTATCTGCGACCAGAAAAAAGGCTATGTCCTCTGCTCACGCATGGGATATTTCAAGGCCACTGTAAAGAGAATAAGCAAGACTTTCGGCTTCATAGAAAAGGACGAGGATCAGACTGAAGTTTTCATTCCGGGTAAATTCCTTATGGGTGCAATGCCGGGAGACAAGGTAATCGCAAATCTCATTCCTTCAAGAACGGGAAAGCCGGAGGGTGAGGTTATTTCAATAGTCGAAACCGCTGATGCAACAATAACCGGTGTACTTGATCAGGAATACAGGGAACTGTTCATAATTCCTGATACAATGTCGAAGACTGCTGTAAGAGTAGTCGAAAACGAGTGCGGTGCAAAGCCGGGCGACAAGGTAATCGCACGTATAATTGCAAGGGGTACGAGTCACTCAGCCCACAAGGCTGCGATCGTTTCAACCTTCGGAAGTTCGGAAAAGGCAAGCAGCTGTGCAATGGCACTTCTTAAGGTAAGCGGTATTTCACTCGAATTTCCGGCAGATGCACAGGCTGAAGCGAAGAAGCTTTCCGAAGACGGCATAAGACCGGAAGATCTGAAAAAGCGTCTTGATCTCCGTGACGAGATCATCTTCACGATAGACAGCGCAGAGTCGAAGGACCTTGACGATGCTATTTCCATCACACGCACTGACAGCGGATACCAGCTGGGCGTACATATTGCAGACGTTTCACACTACGTAAAAGGCAATTCACCGCTCGACAAGGAAGCTCTTGTCCGCGGAACCAGTGTTTACTATGCCGACAGAGTTGTTCCTATGCTTCCGAAGGAGCTTTCAAACGGCATCTGCTCACTCAATCCGGACGAAGACAGACTTGCTTTCTCATGTCTTATCGACCTTGACAAGCAGGCAAAAATAAAGGGATACAAGTTCCACAAAACAGTCATCCGCTCCGCGGTAAAAGGCGTTTACAAGGAGATCAACACAATCCTTGACGGCACTGCCACTGACGAGACAAAGCAGAAATACGCCCGCGTAAACGACAATATCTTCATTATGAACGAACTTGCCGACATACTCATGGAAAACCGTGACAAGCGCGGTGCTCCGTCACTTGAAACAAGCGAAAGCAAGCTTATCATCAACGAGAACGACATCTGCGTGGACGTTGTTCCGAGAACGCGCGGCAAGAGCGAAATGATCATCGAGGAATTCATGCTTCTTGCGAACCAGTGTGCCGCAAATCTTGCAAGAACTTCAAAGATACCGTTTGTTTACCGTATCCACGAAGATCCTTCGCTCGAAAAGCTCGCTGACATGAAGGATTTCCTCACACGTATGAACATCGAATTCCCGCATTTTTCAGAAGTCAAGCCGGCTCATTTTGCTGAGATACTCAAAAACAACCGCGACAGCGAAAAGTTCCCGGTCATCAACAACATCCTTCTCCGCTCGATGGCGAAGGCGAAGTACGCTCCGGATCCGGTGGGACATTTCGGTCTTGCCCTGGAGGACTACTCACACTTTACATCTCCTATCAGACGTTACCCGGACCTTGCCATTCACAGAATACTGACCGATCTTGTTTCCGGATGTGACGCTGAATGGCTTACAAAGCGTTACCAGTCGTTCGTTACAAACGCATCCGAGCGCTCGACTTCTACGGAAATAACAGCCGTAAAGATAGAACGCGACTGCGAAGCCTGCTACATGGCGGAATACATGAAGGCACATCTCGGTGAGGAATTTGAAGGTATCATTTCATCTGTTACAGACTTCGGTTTCTACGTTGAGCTTGACAATACCGTTGAAGGACTTGTTCACATCAACACACTTGAAGACGACACATACGAATACGACGGACTGGTTTCACTCAAAGGTGAACGTTCCGGAAAAATTTTCGCCCTCGGCGACAAGGTAAAAGTTCAGTGCACCGCTTCAAACGTAAACAGCGGAAACATTGATTTCAGCATTGTAAAGGAAGCATAACTAAGGATATCGGAAATACGGCTTCGCCGTATTTCCGGAGGGATAGAATGCGGGATTTTTCCCGCCCGCTGCGTGGCAGAAACAGATTTCTGAAAAAAGATCTTCTTGACAAATTCTCTGTTTCGTAGTATAATTGAATAGTTGACGGATGCTGTCTTAGCTCAGCTGGCAGAGCACTTCCTTGGTAAGGAAGAGGTCGGCGGTTCGAGCCCGCTAGACAGCTCCATCAAAACCCTCCGTACTGACCACGGAGGGTTTTTCATCCTTCCCGCACTGTCCGCGGGAGGGATATTTTTATATGCAGATTCTTTTTGCAGCTCCGGATTCACCGGAGCTGCGTTCTGATTTATATGCCAAATAAAAAAAAATTCGCTGTGTGCATCAAACTGCACACAGCGATATTTTTTATTAAGCGCCTTCGCGTTTAGCTCTTTCAAGCCATGCACCTGCAAGGTCAAGTGCCTCATATAATCCGTTCTTCTCGCTCTGTCTCTTTATGGCTTCGATCGGATTGAGTTTATCGTCTGTTGACATAAGATAAACCTTGATCTTATCAGCCACCTCAAGCTTCGGTGTCTTCTGTTTTGATAATATCTGAAGCATTGCAACGTAATCATCTGTCATGCTTCCGTAGTAGAGAACGTCACCGCATCTGACGAGCTGAAGCCCCTTGTAGGTGAAAAATTTGATTTTTTCCTGTGTTGTCTCACTCATTTTATTATTATCCCCCTTTCCTGGTGTGCAAAAAACATACCGCTAACATTATAACATATACCGTTCCGTTTTGCAAGTCAGTTTTTTCCTCTGAATGCTGCACTGTCCGGTACGCACAGATTTCTGATTTGTCAGAAATGCGGGGGCTTTGCAAACAAGCCCCCGCGTATTCTTTTATACATTGATACGAGCAATTCGTATCCGCACATTCCTGTTACCAGGTGGTAATGAATTCGCCGCTGCCTTCAAGTGCGGAAATATTCGGAAGAAGTGATCTTTCTACAAATGATGCATGGCACTTGAATGAAGCTTTACCATTCTTGGTTATTATCATCTTGTTGGTTTCCGCAGTGTCTGCATAGAAGCAGATCTCCTCATCAGGATCACCGTTATTGTACGTGAGTACAAATGAAGCCTTAAGTTCACCTTTTCCCTCATCAGAAGTATAGATTTCTTCTGCAGGAGCTTTGATAACAGCCTGATAGAAAGACTTGTACCTTTCGGTATCCAGATCCTTTCCGTTGAGCATTACCTTGTAGCTGTCAGCGTCATTTCCGGTAAACTCTAATTTTTCAGTCTTATCCCCGGCCTTTACTGTCATGCTCTTAAGGTCATAGATATATGAACCGAACACAAGAGAAGAGGTAATGTCCTCAGGTTTAAGTGTCACCCACGGAACTGCACTCTTATCGAATTTCCAGAGCACATCAGTTCCTTCGAAATAACCCGTATATCCTTTTTCCTCGTCCTCTGTTCCGCCGTATTCAATACCGGTCTTAAGTACATAGGTTTTGCCGTTGTCAGTTTCCATTGTTACCGTACACGACGGTGTTTCAATACCTGCTACAGCAAGTTCTTCCTTTGAAGGAGAAAGGCTGAGCACGTTTTCAGCTGTAAGTCCGAAAAGTCCGTGTGTGTAATCGGCAGATCTGCTGACATCGAGATATGCATCAACAGGCGAGATCATTTTATGAGCTGCCGCTGTTCCGCCGGATTTGTCTTCTCCTGTGTACTGAAGGATTATCGGCTTTTCAAGATCCGGTCTTTCGATGGTTATTTTCTTTACGACCGGCATATCCTTGTCTTCAGGCTTTTCAAGCACTGACTTTGACACGAAGTATTCCTTCTCGTAAAGATATGATTTAGCAAAGCTTGCCGACACAGTGTAAACTGCCGGAGAATCTTTGAGTTTAAGATAGATAGAACCGCCCGGCGAGTCATTGCCTACGAGAAATTCCGTGCTGCCTGCGCTGTCACCGTCAAATGTGATCTTTACTTCAGCCTTCGGTTTGTCAAGTCCGAATATTGAAAGATCAGACGGATTTTCATCGACAGTCATAACCGGTACAAGTTCCTTTGCCTGAGGAGCGAATCCGTCAACAAGGTTTGTATCGAGTGTTACATTTTCAAGGCCGTCGACAGTGAAAACCGCCTGGGCACTGTCAGTCGCTTTTGTCTTTCTTTTAACAGTATATCCGCCGGCATCATTCTTTACTTCGACTGTAACTATATCGTCACTGGATCCTGTATAAAGAGGTTCCTGTGTATTTTCACCGACAGCGGATGACTCTGAATTTTCCGCCTCCTTTTTTGAAGGATCGGTCATATTCATTGCAACTATTCCGCCGACAAGCAGTGCTACTGCTGAAAGGCCGGCGATAAGATATTTTACACTGCTGCTCATCGGTTACGTCTCCTCAGATAAACTGCAAGGCCTGTCAGCGCAATTGCAAGAGGAATGCATACTTCAACAAGAAGCACTACTGTACGCATGCTCTTTTCTGAAATATTCAGCGGTTCGATAACAAGGCTCTTTGAAAGTATTGTAACACCTGTATCCTTGCCTGAGCACTTGTTTACAAGGCTTACAGCAAGTTCCTGGTTGTTGAGTGCATTTGTGCTTGTAATATAGTAGTCAATGAAAAATGCTGAACCGCATGCATAAATACTGCTTGAGATCTTTTCCTCGCCGACAAACTTATGCTTGCTTCCGCGTACGAGAACGTTCTGTTCTGCCTGAGGAAGATCATTCATGTTATCCTGTGTTGTGTTTTCATCAGCTACAAAAGAAGTTTCAGATGTCTTGAGAATAACTTCAGTTTCTCTGCCGTCGCCCTCGCTGAAAGTGAGTTCAAGAGGTCTTGCCATCGGCATTGCAACAGGAAGATCGTTTGACTTTACAAGGCTTTCATTTCCTGAAGTAAGCTTTGCCTGCGGCACTACATAATAGTTCTGAAGGCCGGCAATACCGATCTTGAGAAGTTCAGCACTGTTTACATTGCTTACATAGCCCTTGCCGACTTTGATTCCCCATTCCTCGAGGAATGCATCAAGGTTAGGTGTTTCACGCTGGTCAAAGCTTGCAAAGTAAATAAGGTTTTTGCCGTAGTTTCCGCCGTTTTCAAGATAAGTTCTGATCTTTTCGATAACAGTTTCGGTAAGGTCTGAATAAGGTGCTGCAAGAATAAGAGCTGAATATTCAGGCTTTATATCCTGTGTAAGCGGATCGACTGTCTCAACTGTATATCCGTTGTTTTCAAGAATAGTCGGGAGCTGTGAAACTGATGTCCTGACAGCATCTGACTGCTGGCATGAGAGAACAGCCACTGTCGGCGGATTAGGATCAGCAACGAACATTATTGCTGAAGTCAGCTTTTCCTCCGCTGTAATAGCCTTTATGCTCTGCTCATATGTCTGATAGTTTGTTTCTATTTCATAGAAATCTGACAGCTGAAGGACCTTGATTCTGCCATCGCAGAATACTACTACACTGGCTTTTGAAATATTTTCAGTAGTATAAGCTGAGTACTTTGTAACTATTTCAGGATGCTTTTCAATATCGTAGAAGTTTACCTTGATCCTGTCGCTGTTCTGAGCATACTTTTCAGCAACTTCCTTCTCGAGCTTATAGAACTTGCTGCCTGTATCAAGTTCAGCTTCATCGGCCATTACATCGATAGTAACATCTTCCTGGAGTCCCTTCAGGTAATCGATGGTGGTATCAGAGATCTCAAAAAGCTGTTCCTTTGTTGTATCGATCTTGAGACCGTAACGGTCAGTAAGCTGTGAGGCAAATACATTAAGAAGTACAACTGCTGCGATAAAAACTGCAGTGATAGCTGCTGAAAGCGAACCGTACTTCAGCTTTCTTGTATTAAACGGCTTTTTCTCCTTAGCCGGTTTTTCCTTCTTCGGCTTTTCTGAAGTCACATCAGAACCGGCAGCCGTTTCATTATTCTTTATTTCTTTTTCTTCTTTACTCATTTTAGTACCTCCTTAGCTCCAGCGACGCTTTTCAAAAACTCTTACTGAAAGGAAATTAAATACAACAGCAACGCTCACAAAGAAGATCACGCTTGAAAGGTTAAAGAGGCCTGTTACAAATTCGTTGTATCTTGCGTAGAATGAAAGAGTCTTGAGAATTTTTGAAATGAAATCAACATTTACTGAATCTGCGATAGAATCTATAAGGTAAAGAACCAGAAGTGAAAGGAAACCGAGAATAGCAGAAATGATCTGGTTCTCAGTAAGTGTTGAAACAAAAAGTGATACTGCAATGAATGCTGCGCCTAAGAAAAACAGTGCCACGAAGTTTGAAAGCACGGTAGCCCATACAACGCCGCCGAAAAACTCAATGATAAGAGCGAATAAAAGGAATATTGAAATACCGATAGTATAAAGTGTAAGTGCAGCAAAGTACTTGCCGAGCACCATTTCCGTTATACTGATAGGAGCTGTGAGAAGTCCCTGCTCTGTTCTCTGCCTTTTTTCCTCGGAGAACAGCTTCATGGTCATAAGAGGAATAAGGAAGATCAGGAAAAGGAATACCGATCCGAATGTTCCTGAAAGATCAGTTGTTCCGTATGCAAGTGTTCCGTTTACAAAGAAAAATCCGGCGATTTCAAAAAGTACGCCAAGGAAAATATAAGCAATGGCTGAGCTGAAAAAAGCTCCCATTTCACGTCTGAATATAGCGCCCATTATTCTTCATCTCCTTCTTTTTCTTCTGAGTCGCTTTCTGCTTCTGAATTTTCATCTGTTTCAGAAACTTCAGGGGCTGCTGCGGTTTCTTCTGCAGTGTCTTCTTCAGCTGCAGAAGCTTCCGCTTTCTTCTTGGCTTCAATGCCTTCAAGCACTTCTCTCAGATCTCCAGCGGCTGCATCCACTTTTCCCTTAACATCAACAGCTTTGGCTATATTCTGTTTCTGTTCTTCTGAAAGTGCCTGCTTCATCTCGTGTTCGCCTGTGATTATCTTGAGGAAGACATCTTCAAGTGTAAGGATGTTAGGCTGGAGCATGAGAAGATCCCATCCGCGTTCCCTGATGAGTTTGTTGAGTGCTTTTCTGATGTCGGTACCCGGCTTTGTTTCGATCTCGTAGTCGTAGATGTTTTCGCCGCGTTCCATGTCAGCAGCAACTGAAACAACGTCCGGAAGATTTCTTACAGCTGTGTAGACATCCTTTCTCGGGCCTTCGATCTGAGCGATCATCTTGTGGTCGCCTGACATGTTGTTTGCAAGTTCATCTGCAGTACCGTCGGCAACCAGTGTACCCTTGTTGATGATAACGATACGGTCACAGACTGCCTGGATCTCGGAGAGGATATGTGAGGAAAGAATAACTGTGTGGTTCTTTCCGAGTCTCTTGATAAGTGATCTGATCTCGATGATCTGCTTAGGGTCAAGACCAACTGTAGGCTCGTCGAGGATGAGTACAGGCGGATTGCCGATAAGTGCCTGTGCAAGACCTACACGCTGTTTGTAACCTTTAGAAAGGTTCTTGATTATTCTGTCCTTTACATCTGTTATCTTTACAAGGTCACAGACATCTTTTATATGCTTGCTTCTCGGAAGCTTGCATTTTTTCAGATCGTACACAAAGTTAAGATAAGATCCGACTGTCATATCAACGTAGATAGGCGGAATTTCCGGAAGATAGCCGATAAAGGACTTTGCCTTCTTAGGATTTTCCATGATATCAACGCCGTTGATGATAGCTTCACCTGAAGTCGAGGATATGTATCCTGTGATCATGTTCATGGTCGTGGACTTTCCGGCACCGTTAGGTCCGAGGAAGCCAAGGATCTCGCCGTCTTTTACTTCAAATGAAATATTGTTGACAGCCTTTTTGTCACCGTAGTGCTTGCATAAATTTCTTACTTCAATCACCTTGGTAGAACCTCCTTTAATTATATTTATAAATATATTTTAACATATATATAGCTCCGTCTACTAAAATAAACGGAGCATAAACACTTACGGTATAAATAATATCAGACATTTGTGATAATACAATGATAATTCCGAAAAAAAAATTACCGCCGCGGATTTTTTTACAAAAGCGCCGATAAGAGTTGAAAAGCAATTGACTTTATATACATCTTTTTGTATAATATAATCAAAAGGAGGAATGAGTATGACGTTTACTAAACCAACTGATAAAGCGATAATAAACCGCATGGCCGAAAATTTTCTGAAAATGAAAAAACTTCGTTCCCGGTACGGCACACTGTTCTTCATGAGCATTGTGATCCTCACAGTTCAGTGTATTTTCTTCATTGTCGGCGGCTTTAACGTTTACATGCTCGAAGGCATTGTGATGAACTTTCTTGTTTTTTATTTCGGAACGAAAAAGTTCGACAGTGTCACAGCGCAGTACGTTCTTATGGCTTTAAACATAGTCGCTGCCGCTGCGTTCATAATATGGAATCCGGTTTCGGAACTGCTGCTGCGCCTCGGTATCGTACAGCATTTCTATCTTGCACTGGAATCGTATCTTTTCCTGCGTATAGGCGCACAGAAAAAAGAACTATCCATGGAGCTCGGTTATCCGTACTTTAATGAACTTGCGGCCTACCAGCAGGAGAAAAAGGAGTATGAGCCGGAACAGAGGCCGTCCGAATTCGCTCCGGAAGATCCGGTGTCACCGAAGGAAATTGCCGTTCCGAAAGAAGAAATGCCGTACAAAAGGCAGGATCCCGCTGCACTTTCAATGGATGACCTTGATGTGGACGCAGCGATCGCCGGACAGTCAGCGCAGAAATACGAAAGCTGCTATAATGCCAGCGGACGCTTTTCCGAACAGTACATGCGGAAGCCGAAGATCGTTCCTGAAAAAACGGAATATGACAGAGATCTTTTATATAAAAACGCCGCAAGATTCAAGCGTTTCAGGCTTATACAGACCGGCATCTGGATAATCGATATTTTTATGGCATACATCGCAATTACGGATATTATTTCACTGTTAAGCGGAGATTTTATGGGCTTCTTTAAATTCTTCGATCTTTTCGGTGTCATAGTTGCCACCATTGTAACTGTCACATGTCTTGACAACAAAAACAACATCAAATGCGCACTTTATGCGTTCCTTGCAACGGGTGTTTTCCTTACTGTTGTTCTGCTTGATATTTCATATCTCGCTTATTTCATTGTACTTACACTGCAGATGCTTGTAACTTACAAGCTTTCCGATGAAGACAAATACCTCAGAGCACAGTTCGGCTATCCTTACTTCAAGGAAAATATGATACGCCTCCAGTACGCTGATAACAGCTACCATCCGGAACACGCTGTAAACTTCAGAAGCAGCGGTATGGATGAAATAAAGATCAGATAATACCAGACAAAAAAGCACGTCGCAAAGACGTGCTTTTTTTCTATAGTACGCCGCAGGCGTTCCGAGGATTACTCTTCTTCGCTCTGTGCGAACTGACTTGGATGACGTGTGAAGAAATCCACTCTTGGTTCGAGGAACTTAAGCTTGTGATCCTTGCCGTCGGTGAAATCTGCGATTGTGTCGAAGATTCTGTCCCAGCTCCAGAAACTTTCGTCGAGTCCGAGGTATTCGAGGATCATTTCTGCACCCTTCGGAGCCATCGGATGGAGGAGAACGGCTGCTGTTCTGATCATGTGGAACACGTTGATGAGAGTCTTTCTTCTGAGTTCATCGTCTTCCTTCTTATCAGCATCGCCGAGGTTCTTTGCCATGTACTTGCTTGCTTTTCGGATGTATGTATCAAGAACGTATGTTGTCTGATGGAATTCAAAGCGGTACATAAATCTCTCGTAGTCGAGAACTGCCTTCTTTGCTGCTTCGAGAACATCTGCATCAACTTCGCCCACCGGCATAACACCGTCGTAGTACTTCTGTGTTGTGTAGATACATGTACGGATGATGCGGTTGAATACGTTTGAAAGGAGGAAACCGTCCTTGAGAACCGGATCCGCCTCGTCTTCCTTTGCATCAGGATTGAACGGCTTCGGCATGAAACTTACGCTTCTCTGACCGAGACTTAAACCGAGGTAGTGCATTCTGAGCTGTTCAGCTGTGTAGTAGTTCAGAAGATCATCGGCCATAGGAGGCTTTATCGCACCGCTGCTGCTTGCCTTCTTGTCGAGGAAGAGAATGTGGTTGTTGGCCATGAGGATCGGAAGCTGAAGCTCGCCGTCATCAGGATCGGACTTAAGACCGTCCTTACCCTGTGCAGCGATCGCCATTGCCATTTCAGCAACACCGTAGAAGTAGATGTTGTCGGAACCGATAAACTGGTAAACCTGTGAATCCTTTGAGCACCAGAACTTCTTCCAGTCCTCTCTGTCCTTTCCGATCGATTCAAGATAAGTTTCAGTAAATGAGATCGGAGCCCAGAGCGATTCAGGCCATACCCAGATGGTAAGATCCTTTTCGCCTTCGAGAACAGGTGCAGGAACGCCCCATTCGATGTTACCCGTAAGTCTGAACGGAACAAGTGTCTTGCCTGTTCTGTATCTTACGCCGGCATCGGTAAGAACTCTGCACGCCTCGTCACAGTCGTGAAGCTTTTTGAACACGATAGTGAATGACGGCTTCTTCGGCTCTTCAAGATATTCATGCTCCGGCATGGAAGCCTTAAGGTTCTCGTACTGTTCAAGGAAATCCTTCTTGATGTAGATAACAGGAGGCTTTAAAAACTCATCGATAGTCTTTACTACCAGCGGTCTTACGTTCTTCTGTCTCTTTATCTTTTCAACGTATTCCTTAAGATGATCGTTGAATTCAGGAAGATTGAAGTACCAGTTCACAACATCCTTCATGATAGGTGTGTCACCGGTAAGTGTGCTCTTCGGATCGATGAGGTTTTCAGGCATGTACTGATGTCCGAGGTCACATTCGTCGGCATAAGCCTTTTCAGACTGACATCCTTCAACAGGACATTTACCGATTACCTGACGGCCGTTGAGGAAAACGCCTGCCTTTTCGTCGAAGAACTGTCTTGTTGTTATCTTGGAAAGATGACCGTTCTCATAAAGCTTTCTGATTACCTTATCAGATACTTCGTTGTGTATCTCAGCTGAACGGCCAAGGCCTGAAGCACCGAAAAGATTTGTGCTGATCTCGTAGTCTTCGAGTGTCTTCTTCTGCTTCAGATGGTTTCTTTCAACGTAGTCCCTTATAGTGCCTTCAAATTCACCTGCTTCAACGAGCTTTCTGTAGCCCTCGGCGATAGGTGAACCGTAGCAGTCAGTACCGGAAACGAAGATAACGTTGTCCTTACCTATTCTGTCACGTAAAAATCTTGCAAAAACATCGGCAAATACGAACACACCGCCTATGTGTCCGAAATGGAGTGACTTGTTGCCGTAAGGCATACCGCCTGTTATAACGGCTCTTTTCGGGAATACCGGTCTCTCCTCAGCCTTTTTTCTGAATTCGTTTGCTTTACTGTTATCGTTCTTTTTTTCGTTTTCCATTTGCTTTTTCCTCCGGCTTATCTGCCAAGAAATTCAGACGCCTTGTCGAGACGCTTCATGCAGCTGTCATTTCCGAGGATCTGCATGATAGTCCAGAGATCAGGTGTGTTCTTTCTGCCTGTAACGGCAACACGGATTATTTCAGCTATGTGGCTTACGTTGCCCTTGTACTTGTCAGGTTCAGCCTTGTACGCCTTCATGTCGGAAGCGTATCCGAACTTGTCTGCAACTGCTTTGAGCTTGTTGAACCATGTCTGGTTGTCATCATTCGGATCATATGTATTTTTAAATTCAGCTATTATTTCAGTCATGTTCTCATACTTCCCGAACTCGTACTCAGGTGTGAATATATCGTCGAAGAAGTAGCTTAGGAAATCAAACATCTGGCTGCAGTTGATGAAGTCCTTACGTCTTCTCTTCTGACCGACGCCCATGCAGAGATCCATAATGCGGCCCATCTTGTCCGGGTCACCGAAGTAAACAGGAACTGATTCCGGCTTGTACTGCTTCATCCACTTAAGGAAGTACTCGTAAACTTCCTCGCGGTCCTTTGCTGAAATGATGTTCGAGCTTATGTCGTCGAGCTTCTGGAGGTCGAAGAGGATACCGGAAACGCCCATCTTGTTAAGTGAGAACTTGAATTCCTCAATCGGAACGCCAGGGTTCTTCTGATACCATTCCTCGAAGTTTGAGTTGAGGATAGTAAGGAGATATACTCTTACTGCCTCCGGATGGTAGCCGAGCTCTCTGTAGTAACCGAGTGAAAGTTCAGGGTCCTTTCTCTTGGAAAGCTTTCTCTTCTTTCCGTCCTCGATCTTCATGAGCTGTGCTGTGTGTGCGTACTTCGGTCTTCTGAAGCCGAGTACATTAAAGAGCTCAACGTGGATCGGAACTGAAGGGAGCCATTCGCATCCGCGGATAACCGTAGTTGTTCTCATGAGATGATCGTCAACTGCATGTGCAAAGTGGTAAGTCGGAATACCGTCAGACTTGAGTATTACAACGTCCATGATGTTTTCCGGAAGTGAAACCTCACCCATGATCTCGTCCTTAAACTTAAAGGTATTTCCCGGTATGCCCTGTGAACGGAGACGCATGCTGTACGGCTCGCCGTTCTTTATTCTTTCGGCAGCCTCTTCCATGCTTAAGTTACGGCACTTCGCATACTTTCCGTAGTAACCGATGTCGTTTACCTTTTCCTCGCTCTGTTCGTTTCTTATAGCATTGAGTTCTTCCTCACTGCAGAAGCAAGGGTAAGCAAGACCGCGCTTTACAAGATCCTTAACGTATGTCTGGTAGATCTCGGCACGCTGTCTCTGATAGAAAGGTCCGTAGTTTACCTTTCCTGCCTGTCTGTCAACTTCAGCGCCTTCGTCGAACTGTATATTGAAATAATCGAGTGAAGAGATAACTGATTCAACTGCACCTTCAACCTTACGCTTGTTGTCAGTGTCTTCGATACGGAGATAGAAAACGCCGCCGCTTCTGTGTGCAAGACGTTCGCCAGCCATGGCGCTGTAAAGATTTCCGAGGTGGATAAATCCTGTCGGGCTTGGTCCTATACGTGTTACTTCAGCCTTGTCAGGAAGGTCTCTCTGAGGATACTTTTCCTCATAGTAATCAGGTGTATGCTTTATATCCGGGAACAAAAGCTCCGCAAACTCTTCATTTGTCATTTATATTCCTCCTGTTTTCAATATCCATACAAATCTGTTTTTTAAGCGCATCAAGAGAGTCAAACTTTCTCTCCGGACGCAGAAAATCAGAAAAGCTCACTTCCAGCGTCTTACCGTAAAGATCGCCGGAAAATCCGAGTATATGTGTCTCGGCAAGCGGCTTTGCTTCCTTCTCAACAGTAGGCTTCACTCCGATATTCGTGATGCCGTCATACTGTTTTCCGTCAATGGCCACACTCGTCGCATAGACACCGTATGCCGGTATGAGCTGTCCTTCACCGAACGACTGATTTATCGTGGGAAAATCGATCGTTCTTCCTATATGATTACCGTCGGTGACGGTACCTGTTATACTGTAATTATATCCGAGAAGGCGGTTTGCCTTTTTCACATTCCCGGATGACAAAAGTTCACGTATTTTCGATGACGAAACAGTCTCGCCGTCTATAACTACCGGTTCAACTATACTTACTTCAAAACCGTACTTCTGTCCGTATTCCCTGAGGGATGCAACATCTCCTGCAGCACCCTTTCCGAATCTGAAATCACGTCCGCACACTACACGGACAGCATTCATTCTGCCTGCAAGAACGGACTTTGCAAATTCCTCAGCTTCGTAATCCTTAAGCTCTGAAAAATCAGCACAGCAGATATTCCCGATGCCTGCGTTACGTATCATTTCAAGCTTTACGCTGTTCGGAACGACGTAGCGGTAACTCTGTCCGTGCTTTTTCACAAGACTTTCGGAATCAAAGGTAAACACGGCAGCTTCCGCTCCCTGTTCGCTGAAGCTTTCTGCCCTTTCGAAAACTGCACGGTGGCCGTTGTGTACTCCGTCAAACATACCGAGTGCCACAGCAGTCTTCTTTCCTGAAAAATCTTTTATATCCAAATAAAAAACTCCTCTGTCTGCGCTGTAATATCTGTATCTTCGGGAAAACAGGGTTACACGGACCTGCCGCATAACCCGGAGTTTATTTTCTGATCATCATTCCCGTCTGAAAAAAATACGACAGTTTATAAGGCAAAATTTTTAAATACTCTCAGACAGTCATCCTTTACAAATGCAAGTCCCATGAATTTTCCTTCATCGGAAAACACCCTGTAACGTACATTTTCATCACTGTTACGCAGACCGATCTTCCTTGTAAACAGTTTAACGCCGTTCCTATAAAGTTTCGTGCAGTCCGCATCAAGATGAATGTCAGGATAACTTTCAAAAACACTTTCCACCGGCAGAAGTTTTCCTTCAGCAGCACCTTCGTCCGCAAGGGCCTGTACTTCTTCAAGCGTCAGACAGTCTGAAAGTGTGAAACCGTTTGACTGAGTACGGACAAGCGCTGTCATGACCCCGCCGCAGCCGAGCCTTATACCGATGTCGTGTATGATAGTTCTTATGTATGTTCCCTTTGAACATTCTATGTAAAGTACGCCTTCACCCGTTTCCGCGGAATACTCTTCAAGAATGAGTGAAGATACATTTATCTTTCTTGGCTGACGTTCGACTTCAATACCCTGTCTTGCCAGCTCGTAAAGTCTTTTTCCGTTCACCGAGACCGCAGAGTACATAGGAGGTATCTGCATTATATCTCCGGTGAATTCCGGAATGAGTTTTTCTATGTCACCGGCGCTGCAGGTGACCTCACATTTTTTCAGAACAGTACCGGATGAGTCCTGTGTATCGGTCTGTTCGCCGAGCCTGAATGAAGCTCTGTACGCCTTGGCACTGTCCGGCATTATGTCGCAGGCTTTTGTAGCGTTTCCCACGAAAACCGGAAGCACACCTGTCGCCATGGGATCAAGTGTACCGGCGTGGCCTATTTTCCTTGTTTTGAGTATGCCGCGCAGCTTTGCCACCACGTCAAATGATGTAAAACCCTGCGGTTTGTTTATACACAGTATGCCGTTCATTTATTCACCCATTGCCTTTTCGACAGCTGCTACAAGCTGCTTTTCAGCATCCTCAAGTGATGCCTTCACAAGACAGCCCGACGCGCAGATGTGACCGCCGCCGCCGAATTCCTTACAAACCGCAGAAACATTTACTTTTCCTGCGGAACGCATAGAAACCTTGTACTCGCCCGGCTTCTTTTCCTTGATCGTAACAGCGACTTCAACGCCCTGTATCTGAAGCGAAAGTCCTGCAACTCCGTCGAATTCCTCATCAGGAACACCAAGGTTCTGACGAAGTTCCTCAGTAACTGAAATTACTGCGATACGTTCGCCGCAGTACATGTTCATGTTACCGAGCAGATGCTGTTCAAGCTTTATTCTTGCGCGGCTCTTGATGTCGAACATCTCACGGTTGATTCGGGCAAAGTCAAAATCATATCCGCCGATAAGCTTTCCCGCAGTCTCGTGGGCTTCACGCGATGAATTGCTGAACTTAAAGCATCCGGTGTCAGTCGCAATGCCGGTGTAAAGGCACTTTGCTATCCTGTCATCGAGTTCAAGACCTAGTTCCTCAAAAAGTCGGAACAGTACCTCGCATGCCGCTGAGGCTTTTCCGTTCAAAAGCGTATTTTTTGCATACATGATGTTGGAAATATGATGGTCGATGCAAAGATCCACTCTGTCTGCATAAACGTCTTTAAGATCACCGAGAAGATTCGGGTCAGCTATGTCCACAGCGATAACGCTGTCCGGTTCAAAACTCTCCTGCTCCTCATATCCTTCGCCCAGAAAAGCATAGCGCGGAGTTATGCCGTCCGGCATGATGACCGCTGCTTTTTTGTTCATTTTTTTCAAGGCAAAGTAAAGTGCAAATCCGGAACCGATGGTATCGCCGTCCGGGCTCTGATGAGTGAGTATGTGAACATTGTCACAGGCCTTTATGATCTCTGCCGCCTGTCTGTAATCTATCTGCATAATACACTTTCCTTTTCGGGTTTGTCACTGGTTTTTATTCGGCTTCCTTTGTGTCGTCACTGTGACCGAAGTTTTCGATTATCTTGTTGATCTCGCTTGAACGTTCGATCGAATTGTCAGCAATAAATTTGAGTTCAGGGCTCTTGCGCATCTTAAGACGCGCAAAAAGCTCTCTTTTTATATATCCGGAAGCACTTGTGAGTCCCTTTACAGACTCCTTTGCCTTTTCAATACCTTCGAAGCTTGAAACATAGACCTTGCAGTGTGAAAGGTCGTTTGAAAGATCCACTCTTACAATAGTAAGAAATTCTGCAATTCTAGGATCCTTCAGCTCACGCATGATGGCAGTCAGTTCTCTCTTTATATCTTCACCAAGTCGTCCTGCTTTAAAACTCGCCATTATTAAAGCCTCCTTTATATTATGCTCTCCGGGTCATCCGTGTCAGAGAAGTGTGAACCTCTCTCCGGAGAGCATGTATTATTCTTCATTCCTCTCCCTTCGGAGAGCTGTATTCTCCATCTCCCCCCTCCCTCCGGGAGGGGGGCAGGGGGGTGGGGATAATCAATCCTCTCTGTACTCTTCCATTATGAAGGCTTCGAATATATCGCCTTCCTTGATGTCGTTGAAACGTTCAAGACCGATACCGCATTCAAATCCGGAAGCAACTTCCTTTGCGTCGTCCTTGAAACGCTTGAGGCTGTCGATCTTGTCTTCGGCAATAACGATACCGTCACGTACAACTCTGATCTCGCACTGTCTTGTTACCTTACCGTCAAGCACATATGCACCGGCAATAGTACCAACGTTGGAGATCTTGTATACCTGTCTTACCTCGATACGTCCCATGAGGTTTTCACGGTACTTAGGAGCAAGCATACCCTTCATCGCTGTTTCGATCTCTTCGATTGCATCGTAGATGATCCTGTAGAGACGGATGTCGATGCCGTCCTTCTTTGCATTTTCTGCAATTACAGGATCAGGTCTTACGTTGAATCCGATGATGATAGCGTTTGAAGCATTTGCAAGCATGAGGTCACCTTCAGTTACGGTACCTACACCGCCGTGGATAACTCTTACGCGTACTTCGTCATTTGAAAGCTTTTCAAGTGACTGTGTAACGGCTTCAACTGAACCCTGTACGTCAGCCTTGACGATAAGAGGGAGTTCCTTGATGTCGCCTTCAGCGATCTGGCTGAAGAGGTTGTCGAGTGTGACCTTCTGGTAAGCTTTGAAGTGTTCTTCCTTGGCTTCGTGCTTTCTCTGTTCAACGAGTTCACGTGCAAGTCTTTCGTCTTCAACGGCGTTGAATGTGTCACCTGCGCTCGGTACTTCAGCGAGACCTGTGATCTCAACAGGAACTGAAGGACCTGCAGACTTGACTTCCTTGCCCTTGTCGTTTGTCATAACTCTTACACGGCCGACAGATGTACCTGCGATGATGATGTCGCCCTGATGAAGTGTACCGTTCTGTACGAGAAGTGTTGCGATAGGACCACGACCCTTGTCGAGTCTTGCTTCGATAACAGCACCCTTTGCAAGTCTGTTCGGATTAGCCTTGAGTTCACGGAATTCAGCAACGAGAAGTACGTTTTCGAGGAGTTCCTTGATACCTTCGCCTGTCTTAGCTGATACAGGTACGCAGATGACGTCACCGCCCCATTCTTCGATTACAAGGCCGTGTTCAGTGAGTTCCTGCTTAACCTTGTCAGGGTTTGCGCCTTCCTTGTCCATCTTGTTGATAGCAACGATGATGGAAACGCCTGCAGCCTTTGCATGGTTGATAGCTTCAACTGTCTGCGGCATGATACCGTCATCGGCAGCAACAACGAGAATTGCGATATCTGTTACAGATGCACCTCTTGCACGCATTGCTGTAAATGCTTCGTGGCCAGGTGTATCAAGGAATGTGATATGCTTTTCGCCTACACGAACCTTGTAAGCACCGATGTGCTGTGTGATACCGCCGGCTTCCGTATCAGTTACGTGTGCCTTTCTGATGTTGTCGAGAAGTGAAGTTTTACCGTGGTCAACGTGACCCATTACAACAACGACAGGATCTCTTTCGACCATATCCTCTTCTGAGTCGTTGTCATCGATAAGTCTTTCCTCGATAGTAACGATAACTTCCTTTTCAACCTTTGCGCCGAGTTCCTCAGCGATGAGTGAAGCTGTATCGAAGTCGATCTCTTCATTTATTGAAGCCATTACGCCGAGGCCCATGAGCTTCTTGATAACTTCGGAAACTGTTACCTTGAGACGTGAAGCGAGTTCGCTTACAACGATGCTGTCCGGAATGAGGACCTTGAGCTGCTGCTTTCTTGCTCTTTCGAGTTCAAGACGGCGGAGCTTTTCAGTTTCAGTTTCCTTCTTTGAAAGATGCTTGTTCTTCTGAGCAGACTTCTGGTTGATCTTCTGCTTCTTTGTATAGTTGTCCTTGCTGTGGCTCTTCGGAGCTATCTGTTCGTATCTTTCGTTGTACTTGTCGAGTTCAACATAGCTTCCGCGTGTGTCAACTGTTCTTACAGACTTTTCAGGAACAGAGGATGCCATATTTGCATTGAGACTTGTCTTTTCTCCGCGCTGGTTTGATCCGCTCTTTTCTTCCGGCTTGCGTACCGGCTTCGGCTGCTTCTGCTGAAGCGGTCTTGAAAAGTCCTTATGCTTTTTAGGCTGCTGCTTTGGTGATTCAGTATCTGGTATGCTGTTATTCTTTTGATTCATATTCTCTACCGATTCCTTCTTATCATCAGCTTTGCTTTCTTCCTTAACTGGTTTAACCGTTTCTTCAGTTTTCTTTTCAGTCTTCTCAGCCTTTACAGGTTTTTCGACCGGCTTTTCTGCCTGCTTCGGAGCAGCCTTTTCGACCGGCTTCTCTGCCTGCTTTTCAGCTGGTTTTTCTGCAGTCTTTTCTGCAGGTTTTTCCTGAGCCTTTGGCTTCTTGTTCTCAGGCTTTTTATTTTCTGCAGGAGCACTCTTTTCTTCCTTCTTTTCAGGCGCTTTTGCCTCCTGCTTTTTATTTCTCTGTTCAAAGTAGGCATCCAGGCTGGCTACCTGATTCTCCTGTGTGAAATGTTCAAGAACTAAATTTATCTCTTCTTCAGTAAGAGTAGATGAAGGTTTCTTCTTTACATCAGAAAACTCTCCCATAAGTTCTGCAACATCATTTCCTGATACACCGAGATCCTTTGCCAGATCGCTTATCTTGATTTTTTTTAACATTCTATAAGATACCTCCTGATTTTATATATTTTCAGACGTTATTTTCCTCACGTGCCTGTTCTGCGTATTCCCTGAGCTTACGGGCAAATCCCGCATCGCAGACTGCCATAACGCCTGCCTTTCGTCCGATACTGTTTCCTATGTCCTCCATGGTGAAAGGAAGTTCCACAAGCGGCACACTGCCTTTTTCACACATGAAAGCTGTTTCCTTGAGAGTTTTCGGGGAAACGTCTGACGTTACCATAACGCAGGCTGCCTTTCCTCCGGTAACTGATTCCTTTGAAACGTCGAAACCCTTTGCGAGACTGCCGGACTTTGCACACATGGTGAAAAGATTAAAGAATTTTTCCCTGTAATTCATCTTCAAACTCCTTGTACAGCTCGTCGCTTATCTCACATCCGAAGGATCTTGCTATGCGTCCGGACTTTCTCGCCTTCGCGAGACATTCCTTATCGGGACAGATGTACGCCCCTCTTCCGTTAAGGCGGCCTGTAAAGTCAAGCTTTACTTCGTTTTCAGCAGTCCTTACTATTCTGATAAGTTCTTTCTTGGGTTTCATTGTACTGCATCCGCAGCACATTCTTTCAGGTATTTTCTTTACACCCATTTTTTATTCCTCAGAAGTTTCCTGTTCGCTGTCGAGTTCAGGAAGATCGAGAATTGTTTCTTCCTCTGCGGCAGTGTCTTCTGCTAAATCAAGTTCTTCATTCTTTGCTTCTTCAGCAGCCTTTGCAGCTTCAGAAACAGGCTTGATATCGATCTTGTATCCTGTAAGCTTTGCTGCGAGCTTTGCGTTCTGGCCTCTGTTGCCGATAGCAAGTGAAAGCTGGCTGTCAGGAACGATTACTGTACATGCCTTTGCTTCTTCATCGATCATAACCTTTGTTACTTCAGAAGGAGCAAGTGACTTTGCAATGAATTCCTCAGGATTTTCGCTGTATACTACAATGTCGATCTTTTCGCCGTTAAGTTCATTAACGATGTTTGTGATTCTTGATCTCTTAGGGCCGATACATGCGCCGATAGCATCAACGTCAGGATTCTTTGAACATACTGCGATCTTTGTTCTTGATCCTGCTTCACGGGAAATTGACTTTATTTCAACTGTTCCGTCATATATTTCAGGTACTTCAAGTTCGAAAAGTCTCTTTACAAGATCCTTGTGAGTTCTTGAGATCTTAACGATAGGTTTCTTTTCCTTGCTTACTATGCCTGTGATGTAAACCTTGACTGTCTGGCCTTCCTTAAGTGTTTCGCCAGGGATCTGGTCGTTCTTGAAGAGGTAAAGTTCAGTCTTGTCATAAACGAGAGTAGCTGTTCCGCGGCTTGGTTCGATCTGTGTTACCTTTGCACTGATACATTCATTTTCCTTGCTTTGGAACTGGTTGAGAAGATTTTCACGGTTTATTTCACGGAGATCAGTCTTGATCTGCTGCTTTGCAGCCTGTGCAGCCGCTCTGCCGAACTGAGCTGTATCGATCTTCACAGCAACATTTCCGCCGATCTCAGCAGAAGGATCGATCTTTCTTGCATCGTCAATGAAGATCTCGTTGTCGTCGAGTGGTTCGTCGTCAACTACCTGCTTGATAATGCTTATCTCGAAAACCTTTGTGTCAGGATCGATGTTGATGTTGATGTTTTCGCAGTCAGGATAAGCTTTCTTTACAGCCTTCATAAGCGCTGTCTTTATCTTTTCCGCAAGAACCTCAATGTCAACGCTGTTCTCATCTCCGAGCACCTTAAGTGCGTCAAAAAAACCCTTATTCATTTTTTTAATCTACCTCCGGATAATTATTAATCAAAGTCAAATTCTTCGTAAAGTCTGATATATACAACATCGGCAAGTTTAATGCTCTTTTCTTCTTCGCCGGTGTTAAGTGTTACTGTTTCCTTGTCAAATGCAGTGAGCGTACCGATGATATCCTTGCTGCCGTCCACTGCCATGAAGAGATGCGCCCTTACTTCCATACCCATGCAGGCTTCAAAATGTTCTTCCCTCACAAGCTCCCTTTCAAGTCCGGCTGAACCGACTTCAAAAATGTAGCCTTCCTTAATTGGGTCAAGTTCGTCGAGTTTATCGTTAAGGGGCCTTGTCATCGCTTCGCAGTCGTCGATGTCGATGCCGTCCTCCTTGTCAATGAACACTCTGAGATACCATTCAGCACCTTCCTTGACATACTGAATATCCCAGATGTCGTAGCCGAGTTCATCTGCAATAGGTTTAGCTATGCCAAAGATTTTCTGCTCGGTATTACCGTATTTTTTGATCTTCAAACGCATTTACCTCCATACAAACGAAAGGTCGGAAGTAATTCCGACCTTTCCATCTTATCATACTATGCAATATTATACCACACATTTTCGGATAAATCAATAGCTTATTCTTATAGGCGGCACTTTAACACTTCCAAATCAATATAACCAATTCAAACCGCATAATTGCGGCTTTTTTTGTGTCAAATTTTCTGAATTTTTTCGTTGTATGGTGTTGTATTTTTATTTCAAATATGGTATAATATAAATATGAAGCTTAATTACGATAAAAAATCCAAAGATCCCACCTATTTTATCCAGATGGGAATCAGAAACGGTAAAAAGACAACAACCAAAAATGTAGCTCGTATCGGTAAGCATTCAGAACTTCTTAAGATTACAGACGATCCTCTTTCATATGCGAAAGAACAGGTCAGAATATATAACGAGGAGCATAAGAAAAATAAAACACTTGCACTTGATCTGAAAATCGACTTTAATGAGAAGATCAAAGCTACCGATGCTGTTACTTCATTATCCACAGACAAAAATATAGGCTATTTCTTTCTTCAGTATATCTACGGAAAACTTGAAATAAGTTCATTTTTCAAAAACATCACTGAAGACAGAAAAATTGAATTCAACCCTAATCTTGTAAACAGATTTATTACGTTTTCAAGAATTATTGATCCGGATTCAAAACTCGGTTCTTTCCAGAAAATGAGTAACTATTACGAACAGCCTGATTTTGATTACATGCATATAATGCGTACCATGGATCTGATGAAAGACCATTACGACGAATATATCAGCTACCTGTATGAAAAAAGCTGCAGTATTATCAAAAGGAATACATCGGTGTGCTATTACGACTGTACAAATTATTACTTTGAAACCGAATGTGAAGACGAAGACTATGTTGATGAAGTAACAGGAGAATTCATCAAAGGGCTTCGTAAATATGGTCCTTCAAAAGAACATCGTCCAAATCCTATCTGCGAAATGGGACTGTTCATGGATGCAGAAGGTATCCCTTTATCCATGTGTATTTCATCAGGTTCTGATAATGAGCAGACTACTGCTATTCCGCTGGAAAAGAAACTTACTAAAATGCTTCAGGGGAAAAAGTTCATATACTGTGCCGATGCAGGTCTTGGATCTTTGAATATCCGTAATTTCAATTCTATGGGTGGTCGTGCGTTTATCGTTACACAGTCCGTAAAGAAACTTTCCTCAATGTTACAGGAGGCGGTTTTTAACGATTGTGATTACAAGCTGCTTTCCAGCAATAAGCATATTTCACTGAACGATATGAAGACATTCGACAGAAAAGATCCTGATAATCTGAATCTTTACAACGACCATGCCTACAAAATAATTGACGCGGATAAAGCGTTCGATGTAGGACTTTACGAAGAAAAAATCTGCAAAAACGGAAAGGTAAAAAAAGTTAAATCCAAAGCAACGCTTAAACAGAAAATCATTATCTCATTTTCAAGAAAAATGATGGAATATCAGCGTTACATACGCAACAGGCAAATTGAAAGAGCGAAAAAGCTGCTTGAAAATATCGATCCTGAAACTTACAAAAAGGGGCCGCATGATGTTACCAGATTCATCAAAAGAATCTCTAAGTCCAAAGCTGAAGAGAACGGTTCCGACACCTACATTCTTGACAAAGAAGCAATTGAAAAAGAAGAAAAATACGATGGCTTTTATGCCGTAGCAACCAATCTTGATGATGACGCAAAATCTATTCTTGAAATCAGCATGAACCGCTACAAAATAGAGGACTGTTTTCGAATCATGAAAACCAATTTTGACGCAAGACCTGTTTACCACAGCACCCTGAACAGAATTATTGCTCATTTTATGATATGCTATACTGCGCTTTTGATTTATCGTATTCTTGAAAAACTGCTTGAAGAAAAAGGATATCATTTTTCAGTATACAATATCATTGAAACAATCCGGAATATGAACGTTTCAAATATCCAGGATATGTGCTACATGTCCAATTATACTTGCTCTCAGGTGTGTACTGCTTTGAACGAAATTACGGGACTTGAGTTAGACAAACAATACTATCTGCCAAAGACTTTGAATGGAAAAATAAAATTAATTTCCAAATAATTGCTCATACAACATTTTTGAAAAACGAAAAAAGAGGCGTAATCAACGCATTTGCGTTAGTTACGCCTCGATTGTTTTCTTGAAGTGTTAAAGTCGGGATTATACCACACATTTTCGGATAAATCAATAGCTTATTCTTATAGGTATACCAATTTTACAGACTTTTAATGCCCACATAATGAGTAAATTCCACAACCGGACTGCTATATACGCCTAAAAACAGGTTACTGTTCCGACCGCAGGATCGAATGATACAGAATTTTGAATCGTATCGGCTTTTTACTGTAATTCTCCCTCATTCTGTAAAGATTTTCTTTTAAATCAATCTCCATATCCTAAATCCTCATATCTCTAAATTTCAATATAGCACGCCAAAGTCGTACCTTTTCAAATGGTGGTGCCTACGGCACAATTATAAATATAATCAATATATGTCATTCCATAACAGGCCAGATTTTAAAATCAAATAAGTCATTTGCGTCTTTTCTGCCACTTGCAATTCTCCATAACGCTTTTGCATATTTACGAGATAATGGCATCTTTCCGTTACGACACAATTCTATAATATCAATGATTCGAAGGCAATGAATATCATCTATTCCTGTATTCAATAACTTATCTATAATTGGCTGAAGTGTTTTTTCATCAGTTGCAAATATAGGTATACCTGTTGCTTTGGCATAAGCTAATGAACATGTTTCACCTTTGTTTTTATTAGGTCTGGACGGATCAATCATAACTTCAGATAACATTTTATAAGCCATACGATAAATTATTTTTTCTTGTTTGCTGAGATCTTTCTCAGAAACAATTGAAACAAAATCCTTGTCAACTAACTCTTTTAGTTGCTTTTGAGCACTTTCAGGAATTAATACTTCGCTGAAAGCATGTTCATGCATATATATTTTTTCAGATATCAGAGGCAACACTTCAAATAAAAACCTGTACTTTTCACTGCAACCAAGCTTAATGCAAAGATCTGCATCAACTATAATCTTTTCGTACATACTTTATTCTCCCATGATATCATCAAGTTCATCATCTGAAGGGAGCAAATATTCGTCTTCTTTTTTTATACCAACATCATCCGGAACTAGTTTGCTTTTGGCTAAATAATACTCCAGCCTTTCGTACGAAATCAATCCTTTTTCATATGCCTCAATAGAAAGAGCAGTATGATCAGCAATAGCAATACGATTATCAGCTATCATAGTGCTAATGGAATATCGTTTTCTTTCAATTCCGATTTCTTTTTCTGTGATCTGAAGATATTTATATTCCATTTCAGATGAAATAAGTCCCGTTTCATATAATCGCTTCACCATAGTCTTATATGGAACTTCAAATAATTCAGATAATTTCAGAATGTCTTTCAGCATAACATTCTTCGGATCATTAACATAAGATTTAAATTCTCTTTTAAGTAACGATTCACTAACTAAGAACTCAGCAGCAAATCTATTTGCTTTCAGTTCCGTAAGATCACTTTCAGAATCCGATCCTGTAATTATATCCTCTTTTCTGTCATAACAGATATGATACAGTTCATGCGCTGCTGCAAACACCTGACATTCTACTGATACAGATGAATTTAATACAACAAAAACTTTATCGGAATCATTGGTATTTGTACCTTTTACATCTGTGAATCCCCACGGAGCATCTGCACCCAAGGGATAATAGATTACTTTAGCACAAGTATCTAAAATAAAAAAAATCTGTTTTCCAATTATATCTTTTGTTTTATGAAGTTCTTTCTGCTTTTCAAGCGATTTTTGCTTAATTTCTAATATATCATTTTCCGAAAGAGAGCATATATTTGTTTTAACCATTTAGCAATTCCTCCAGGAAATATATATCATCAATTGCAGAACGGATGAAATCAATATTCTGTTGTTCTGTACTGTCGTTGATTGTACCCATAAAATTTACATTTGACACAGAAACAGAATCATTTTCTGTCGATAAAAGATAATCAGCTGAAACTCCAAGAACGTCAGAAATTTTCGCTAGCTCAGTAACATTAATTGCTTTTATTCCTTTAATGATCTTGTTCATTACTTGCTTTGAAATTCCAAGAGCATCGGCAAGCATCTGCTGAGTCATACCACGGTGTTCAATTTCTTTTTTTATGTTATTTCCAACTTGTTTAAAATCTGTTGTATACATAATAACCCTCCGATAATAACCACATAAGAGCTCTTTCTATAATACTATGTTAGCATAAAGCAAAAGGAAAGTCAATGATTTGTTGACTTTCCTTTAAAACAAAAGTTTAAATTCTTATTTATTTACATAATACATCTGTGAAAATGGTGGTGCCTTCGGCACAATAATTATTCTGTTTTTTCACTCTTCCATTTTCTATATTCGTACACTGCCTGAATCAGACCTATAATCAGTATAACTACTTCCATTAAGAAAAATGCATGATAAGAAAAAGGAAAAGATGGTACATATTTTTGGCTTAAATAAAACATCAACGGAAGAAGAATTAAAACTCCAACAATCGTAATCCAAATTGTCCGTATAAATTTTCTTCTATGACTCAGATTAAAATAAATCAGCTCAAAACCTTTATCAACGTTTTTCATTTTAGTCACCTGTTGTTCACACATTTAATATCAAAATCATTCCAAACCATTTGGAAAAACCAGACCACGCACCACATGATATAAAAAACAATACTGCAGCAAGTATTAAAACACATACTCCACCTACTTTTAGAGGTTTTGATTTACTAAAAAATCCGCCGATTATTAATGCTAATCCTAAAACAAGAAATAGAAAAAATAGTACTTCGGCAGCCACTGCAATAAGTCCGCTAAACGGCGAATCAAAAATCATTTAAATCAGTCCCTTTCAATATTCTCAAGGCATCCCCGTCTTCCACGCAGTAAATTCGCCCGTCCAGTATTTCTTCGGAAGGATAATTACCGAATCGCACTTATCAGGCGCTGCTATTATCGGATAAACGCTGCCGTTGATACAGTTTCCCGGAATGTCCTTGCGAAACACCATTACCGACATGAACTTTACCGGTATTTCTTTATCACCTAAGGTCACCGGAAATTCAAGAGAAGTTCTGTCATATTCAGCCGTTACAATTTCAGCTGCTTTTCTGTACTTTTCCGGTATCTCCTTCGAAGGTTTACCTTTATATGAAAAAATAATGTGCGCAGTATCTTTCAGTATCTCCGGATTTTCCTCACCTATCTCATCTGTAGTATAGATGAAATTAGCCGGATGATCTCCCCTGGCCTTCGGATCAAACAACGCCACATTCGCCTGAAGGAGTACTGCATAATAAATCTTACCGTATTTAAAAAGAGTGTTCTTATCCTTATAAATCTGATAAAGTCCGTCAGTTGTCCGTAACCATGTCGGCATAGGAAGAATTTTGAATCGTATCGGCTTTTTACTGTAATTCTCCCTCATTCTGTAAAGATTTTCTTTTAAATCAATCTCCATATCCTAAATCCTCATATCTCTAAATTTCAATATAGCACGCCGAAGGCGTACCTTTTCAAATGGTGGTGCCTTCGGCACAATAATTAAATTGAAATCCACATAGCAGGGCGAACACCAATACTGCCCCAGTTAACAGCCATTCCAAATCCAAAGACCATTCCATCCGGAAATACTGATGCAGCCATAAGATTTGTTCGGCCAGGAGAACGAAGCCACCAGTGACAGGCGTTTTTTTCTTTTACCAGAAAGCCGCTTTTAATAACAGGTTCTGTAGGAGTACAGATTCTGTCTTTATCATTTTTGAAGTATTTTTTCACATCTTCCTCACTGATACAGAATATTTTATCCTGAGTAGCTTCTCCTCCCGATGTCCCGCATACCGGATTAGGATCATTTTTCAAGGTGCTGAGAATAATACGCTGTTGTTCTTCTTTTGTGAAAGCCTCATTTAAAAATTCATCATTTAGCCATTTTCTAAGATCAGATTTATCCCAGGTAATTTCATCAAGTACAGAATAATATTTTTTATCAGCTATAACATGTTCTGCAATAATAAGCATCTTATCATCCTGCTTTTCAAGAACTCGCCATTCTATTGGTTCTTCGTTATAGTTTCCGAACTGGACCACTTCATACTTTACTGTTTCTTCAGTTTCAGATTTCGGATTTACAGGGCCATTATCAGATGGTTCTGTCTTATCATCATCAACGACACTATTTTCAGGCTGTTCCGTTTTATTCTCCTCAGGCTGAACATCAGAACTAATATCTGTATCTTCAGTTATACCAAGCATTTTTTTTCTGAATATCACAGAGTGTTTGATATACTTCCGCAGTATACGGTGATTCAAACACATTGTTATAACGTTTTGCCTCTTTAACATAATCATCTATTTTTTCCTGCGAAATATATCCGTCCAAATCGGCTATAACTGAAATATAATCAGCTTCTTTGGCATTTATAAATTCATGGATTATTTTATCGATATTTTCCTTAATATACTCGCAAAGTGTATCATCATGTTCTTCATTTCTTGAAAGATAGTCAATAAGCGCCCTGTATTTTGTAGTGACATATTCATTATCAAATTCAGTATCATAAGCTTTATTATACAGCATTTCTCTTACAGGAATAACCTGATTAGGATGGTGCATAAATACAGCTGCAGAAAGCGTAATACCAGATTTTCCGAATGTAATGGTTTCAAGATTTTTATTAAAATCATAAGTATCAAAAGCATCATCATCTACTGTTTCTACACTGTCAGGAATATTAATAGAAACAAGTTGCTTAGATCCTGTAAATGCATATTCACTTATATAAGTTACACCTTCAGGTACTTCTGCATTGATCAGTTCAGCATCTGATCTGTAAAGAATATTATTTACGATAATGAATCCGTTCCCTTTGATTATCATTTTTTCGTACCAGGGATTATCGCATATGAGTCCCAAAATGCCTTTAAGAGGTTTTCCGTTCTTCGGGAATCGAATTTCTTCAACTGAAGGACATATATTAAAAGCACCGGCTACAATCTTTAAATCATCATTATCCGGAAGAGATATGGAACGTAAAGCTTTACACTCGCAAAAAGCATCCCAGCCTATATACTTTACACTGTCAGGAATTACTATTCTTTCAAGACCTGAGCGGAAAAATGCTTTTTCATCAATAGAATCAACACCATCTGGAATTACTACCTCACGAAGTTTTTCACAGCAGTAAAACATTTCATTTTCAATTGATTTAAGCTTTTTTGGGAGATGAATTTTACTTAGATTTATACAACACGTAAATGCACCTTGATAAATTTCAGTTACATCATCCGGTATAAATATTTCTTCAAGGTTGTTGCAGCGATAAAAAGTAGCTCCTCCAATCACGGTAACACTTTCAGGTATATTAACTTCTTTAAGGTTATAACAATTATGGAACACTCCTCCCCAAAGCTTTTCAACCCCATCTGGAATAACTACCTTTTTTAAATTAGCGCACTCATCAAAAAGATCATGCCGTAATTCTTTTAATAATGGCGGAAGAACAACTTCTGTCAGACCTGAGCATTTTCTAAAAGCACACCCGCCTATTTCAGTAATGCTATCAGGAAGTTTTAATTTAATAAGTCCCGAACAATTGCGAAAAGCTGATTCTCCGATAATTGTTACCGTATCTGGAATGACAACTATCTTGATTTCAGAACAGTCTCTAAAAGCATCTTCTCCGATTTCCGTAATGCCTTCCGGTATTACAACAAAAATTATCCCTGGTTCTGATTCATATTTTACTAATTTTTTATCTTCAATTATAAATCCCATATTATTTCCTCAAACTTTTTAAAATTACTATAATAGCACGCCGAAGGCGTTCCGCTTAAAATGGTGGTGCCTTCGGCACAATTATAAACAGCAACTACTCAGCTCTTGTTTCAGCCAGATAGATACCCCATTCCTTAAGCTCCTCCGGTAAATCAAAAACATTCTTACCGTTGTAGTCATATCGTCTTGATTGTCCCGGTGTGTATCCCATGCCGTAATCAAATGATCAGTTTTTTCTATCTCATGAGCTTCAAAGAAATCATTCTTTCTGTTTATTTTCATAATGTATCCCCGTTTTCCTAATAACTATAAGACCGTTTTATAGGCACTATTATACCATATGTCTTTTAAATCATCAAGATGAAAAAACAGAAACAGAACATAAAAATCGCTCTTTATGTCCTGTTTCTCTGAATATTAATAAATTTTAATCAATATCATATCTCTGCATATCAAGTCTCTGCTCAAAATCTTCGATTGGAAGCGGCTTATCAAACAGGTAACCTTGTACCTTATCACAGCCAAAATCGCGGAGAATTTTTACCTGTGCATTTGTTTCAACGCCTTCGATGATACATTCAAGGCCAAGTTCCTTCGCCATAGCTATAACATGCTTGAACATTATGCATCGAGCACTGTCTGTAGCTTCATCATCCAGCGGAACGAAAACTCTGTCAACCTTAAGTACGTTCCACGGAACAACACGAATCAGGTTCAGAGATGAATAGCCCATACCAAAGTCATCGACTGTCGTACAAAGCCCGTGTTCCTGCAGATCTTCAACCACACGTTTCAGATCCCTGAATTCCACATCTGTAGTAGTTTCAGTAAGTTCTATTTCTATGTACTCGTGCGGTACACTGTGCCTGTCAATGATTTCAATGATCTGATCAACAAGGTCCGGATTCGCCATATGCCGGCGCGAAAAATTCACCGATATTCTACCGGCTTTCTTTCCGGCGTCAAGCCATTTACGCAGATGACTGCATACCTGATCAAGCATATGGAAATCGACCTTGCATATCTCGCTTGTTCTCTCAAGGATCGGGATAAACTCCATCGGCGACATAATCTGTCCGTCATGGAACCATCGGCAAAGTGCCTCCGCACCGCATATTTCTCCCGTATTAATGTTGACCTTCGGCTGATAGAACACATGGAATTCATTGTTCTTAAGAGCATCAGGCAGCATTTTACAGATCTTTTTTGCCTTTTCTCTCATAGTCAGCATCATATCCGAATAGAATACGATGTGGCCGTTTTCACCTGCCTGGGCGATCTGATATGCCTGAATGATCTTGCCCATAATATCGTTCGGATTTCCTACTGTATATCCGTCAGGAATCTTGAACACACCGGCAGAAGCTGAAATATTAACAGTTTTTCCATTTGGATTTGCCAGTACAACTGCATCATCGAGATATTCAAGCAGTTCAGGAAGATCAGTCTGTCTGCAGACACAGACAAATGTATCGCCGCCTAGCCTTGAAACCATACACCCTTTTCCGATGAGATTTTCAATATATTTATAATGGTTTTTCAAAACCATGTCGCCGCCTGATCTGCCGTATTCCTCATTTACAAGTGCAAAATGGCGCAGGTTATACTGTATGGCAGCCATCCCGTTAAAATCGCCCGGCTTACTGTTCCACGCAAGGAACCTGAAAAAGCTACGTATATTGCGGAAGCCCATATCATCAAAGAAAGCAAGTTCCTCTGCCATGACCTGAAGTCTGTTTCGGCTGATAAAAGCAAGAGCTGTCCTCATTGTAAGATCTACCTTGAACAGTTCCTCCTCTGTCAGCTGTTCTTCATCTTCCGTCATATAAACAGTCATAGTCGTTATGGCCAATAGCTTTGTAACAAATCGAACCGTATGCACAGGCTTGATGTTTTCAGCCCCGATATCATAACTGATCATAGTTTCGCCAACACCGCGCTGTTCATCACCGGGGTTTTTATAGAAATGTGTCACGCCTTTTGCAAGACGAAACATCGAAGAAATTTCATTCAGAAGTTTTTCAATCTGCCTGGTTTCAGGTTTTTGATTAACTATCTGTGTTAATGAAGCAAGCTGCTCGTAAAGCTTTAAAAAGCAATAATCCCTGTCTTTATCCATAATATACTCCTTCCCGTATCCATCCCGAAGGCGATATTATTTTCATTAAATTTCAAATAAATTATATTTTCCTTAAACCGAAAGGAAAATCGGCTTTTATTCATTATAGCATTTTTGAACATATTTTTCAAGGAAATTGCTCAAAAAACTGTAATTGAGTATATACAAATGTTACTATTCACGGCCTGTTTTTTTCAGTACAAAAGAAAACAACACCACTGGACCGTTTTTTTTGTGCTCGCTTTATTTTACAAACACATTTTTCTATAGCAGTCTTCGGCCCGCAGGGGTGAAGACTACATTTTCTCTGACAAAACCTGAATACAAGTTCTGAAAAATCATTTCATTCTTATTGTTTTCATGTTATAATAAAAACACATCAGACAATACACAAAACCATAAGGATGATCTATCATGCCAGAAAATAAACGAACTCTGCTGCCGCTCCTTGTTTCGGAAAAGAAAAACAAAATCAAAGGCAGCATCTATAACCGTATGCAGGTCGATTTTGCCTTCAATTCAAACCATATCGAAGGCAGCAGGCTGACTCATGAACAGACAAGATACATTTACGAAACGCATACCATTGACGGTGCAGTTCCTGTAAATGACGTATTTGAAACAACCAATCATTTCAGATGCTTTGATCATATAATCGATACAGTCTCTGAACCGGTAACGGAAGAATACATAAAAAATCTTCACCGAATGCTGAAAAACGGTATCATGGTCGATGATGCCGACTATGCCGTGATCGGTGAATACAAGAAATATGCCAATGAAGTCGGAGAGATACAGACTGCTTCACCGGATGATGTATCCGGACTGATTAAAGAACTTATCTCTGACTACAACAGCAAACCGGAACACGATCTTTATGATATCGCAGATTTTCATGCACGGTTTGAAAAGATACATCCTTTCTACGACGGAAACGGACGTGTCGGCAGACTTATCATGCTCAAACAGTGCCTTGAAAATGATATCGTTCCGTTCTATATTGATGATCATATCAAGTATTTCTACTACTTCGGGTTAAAGGAATGGCAGACTTCCGGCATGAAGGAACGCCTTCTGGATGTTTTCCTTTCAAAGCAGGATGACATGAAAGCGATACTTGATTATTTCGGCATTGAATATGACAGAACTGAAGTCAGTGCAAAGGATCTGATAAAAAAATGATGCGCCTTTCGGCGCGGTTAATAAACCGGACTGCACCTGCAGTCCGGTTTTTCTATAGCAGTCTTCGGCCCACAAGGGGTGAAGACTACATTTATACGCAGAAACACCGGCTTATTAACCGGTACAACGGAGTTTCAGAAATCGAGTCTACTTTTCTTTACTGGTACAAGTTGTCAAATCAGGTCAGAAAAAATGCGAAAATGCCATCGATTTAGGTCAGAAAAAATGTGAAAACGCCATCGATTCAGGTCGGAAAAAATGCGAAAAAACTATTGATTCAGGTCAGAAAAAATGTTATGATATAAAATGAGAGGTGATAATTTTGGAAAGGTTTGCAATTAACGATCTTCTGAAATGGAAAGAGAAGAGTAACAGAAAGCCGCTTGTGCTGATGGGAGCGCGTCAGGTAGGCAAGACCTGGCTTATGAAAGAGTTCGGACGTAAATATTATAAACACACTGCATATATTTCATTTTACAACAACAGCAGAATGAAACAGGTGTTTGAGACGGATTATGATATCAAAAGAATAATGGCGGCTGTCAGTATCGAAGCGGGATTCACTGTTGACAAGGATAATACTTTGATCATTTTTGATGAGATCCAGAATGCGCCTAAAGCTTTTGAAGCTCTTAAATATTTTTGTGAAGATGCTCCTGAATATCATATCATTGCGGCCGGTTCTCTTCTTGGTGTAGCATTGCATAAAGATGTATCTTATCCTGTCGGAAAGGTAGATATACTATCTCTTCACCCGCTTTCCTTCAGAGAATTTCTATATGCAGTGGGAGAAAAAGAACTTTCTGATGCACTTAAAACGCTGGATTATACTTTGACAGACAGTTTTCGTGACAAATACATTTTTCATCTGAAAAACTATTATTTTGTGGGAGGAATGCCTGAAGCAGTAGAAGCGTTCCGTAAAAACAATGATTATTATGCAGCACGTGAAATACAAAAAATTATCCTGACCCAGTACAGAGGCGATTTTGGGAAACATGCTGATGAAAGACAAATACCGAGAATCAACATGGTATGGGAATCCATTCCTGTTCAGCTTGCAAAAGAAAACAAAAAGTTTTTCTTTGGAAAAATAAAAAAAGGAGCCCGAAGCGCTGATTTTGAGATTGCAGTTCAGTGGCTTACTGATGCCGGTCTGATTTATAAAGTCTACAGAGTAAATGAACCGCATATTCCGCTTGCAGCATACAAGGAACTTACGGTATATAAGATATTTATGCTTGACATAGGTCTCCTTGGAGCTATGAGCGAGCTGGATTTAAGCGCTCTTCTGGACGGAAACAGCTTGTTTGTTGAGTTTAAAGGAGCACTGACAGAACAGTTCGTTCATCAGCAGATCATATGTGAGACAGACTATACGCCTTATTATTACGGTACTGAAAAGTCAACATTTGAACAGGACTTTCTTTTGCAGATCGGTATGAACGCTGTTCCGATTGAGGTTAAAGCAAATGGAAATATACATTCTCAGAGCCTGAAAGCTTTTTATGACAAGTATAAACCCAATAAATCAGTGCGTCTTTCGCTGCTTGGATACAAAGATCAGGATTGGCTGGTTAATATCCCTCTTTATGCGGCATGTAATTTGAATAATATTTTAAAATAGTGCATTTACTAAACAAATAAAACGAGCAGATTCTGCTCGTTTTTTCTATAGCAGTCTTCGGCCCGCAAGGGGTAAAGACTACCTTCGTCCGTTATAATCACCAATTTTCTATCTCTGTATTTATAAAAGCTTACAATATTTATTTTTCGATGTTAGCTGCGAAGATTTTTATACACTATATTGATAAGAGAATCATTCTAAACCATATCTTTTTTTCAGAAAGGGGTTTTACCATGAAAAAAACTATATCATTTATTCTGTGCCTTTCACTGGCGGCAGCGACAGTCATGCCGGCATATGCCCTTGAACAGGATACTACAGAAACAAATTCTACGGCAACAGACGCACCGGAAACTGACAGTACGAAAATAACAAAAGGCGATATTACAGCAGACGGCATTGTTGACGTTACTGATCTCACCGAGCTTTCCCTTGCACTTATCGGAGACAGAGAACTTTCAGATGAACAGATGAAAGCCGCTGATGTTGATGATACCGGTGAAGTCAATCTTGCTGATCTGGCAAAAATCAGACAGTTCCTGTCAAAGAAGATACCATCACTGGAGAATATTCCGGAAAACGATCCGTCTAAAATGCCGTATGATTTCTTTATTACGTCAGGTAGTTCTTCGGAATACAGAGAACTGAAAGAGGCTCTTGAACTCGACAGCGAAGAATTCAGCAAATATCTGATAAAAACAAACAACGGAATCAGAACCAAAAAACAGGCAGAAGAATTCATAAGTGCAGTAGATAAGGTTTCACTGCTCGGGAATATAAAAGGAAACATATACGCGATAATATATGACAAGGGGATATCTGCAGTTACGCAAAAAGAATATGAAAAGATAAACATCAGTATCAAAACCGATGATGAAAAACGTGTATCCTATGAATTTTTACCTTTCAGTGAACCGTCCGAACTGTATCAGGGATGGGCAGATAAAAGGCCGAATAGCAGCATTTATGAAACACCTCTTCAGAACAATGCAGGTAACTTCAGGGTGTATGCTGTTTCTGAGCCGGAACGCAGTACAGATCCATACATAATTATCGCAGGTATAAACGATATCACTGTAAGAATAATGTATTATACTGATAACGCTGATGATATTAATATTCAGTCATGGCTTGACTGGACTTCTCTTGTAAGTGTCGAAGATTACGACAAACCAAACGAGGATCAGCCTGCCGAATCGGTACCACCGCGTTATTATTATGATCTGCATTTTAACGACTACGAAAATCTTTCCGACAATCTTCTGGCATCTATGTACGAAAAAGAAGATGAAAACAAAGCCATCGGCGCTCATTCCGAAGAATTTGAAAAGTTCTTAGAATTACTGAAAGGAAACGGCTCTGTATGGGTTCCTGCCATAGACGGCGAAGAACCGGAATGGCGTAATAAATCAGGCTTTTACAATATTTCTATGGTTGAAGATCTTTTCGGAAAGCCTTGTCTGTTCTTCAATTTTGCCGATGAGAATTCCAACTCATACATCAAAGTCACAGACGTTTCCGAAGAATTCAAAAAACTCGGAACGAAAAGTACGGTCAGATTCCTGAAAGCAATGGATAAAACACCGGATGACGACTTCTTTGCATATGATCAGAGTGAAACGAAAATCATAGAACTCACTGACGGCACATCAGTCGAAGCGATATTCGGAAAAATCACAAAAACAGAAACCTCATGGGACGGAAGCATAATATCCGATACAAGAACCCGTGTTCACTTCCTGTACAACGGTTTATTTGTCTCAGTCTGCTGCAGGCCGGAAACGCTCGAAGCAGGATTGCTGGAAAAACTCAGTCTGAAATCAATTCCTCTTAACAATTACAAATTCGACAGCACTCCTATTTTCCTTATCAGAAACAAAGAAAAGGTAAATACACAATTCGGTGAAAGAGAGCTTTATTTCAATCACGTATTCACAGCAGACGGTAACAGCTATAACGGCGGCGTACCGCAGTACAAACCTGGTGTGACAATGCCAACATACGAAGAAGAAATCTCAACGTTCATAAATCTTGGAAAAAATGATCGCAAACTTACACTCAAAAATAAAACTCTTCTGAAAAAAGCAACCGAACTTGCAAAAAATGCAGCCTTATATAAAGACTGCGAACTTATCAAAATTAATCCGAAACCATACGATGAATGCGAAACAAGTCTTAAACTGATTTACAGAGATGAAAACGGTGAGCTTAAGCCCCTGACTGTTTATTACAATAACGGAGGATCAGCTTCATGGATTGATAATGCTGAGATTCAGGAATTTATCATACTTATGATAGAACAAGGATATCTTGAAGGAACGAACTTTCTTAAAGCCGTAACTACGGTACCGGATAAAACGCCAGTCGAAACTAACCACCCTGATCCGCCACTTGTTTTCGCAGTAAAAAGCATTTCTGAATATAACGGCTTAAAACAGGCAATGGAACAAAGCGATGAAGAACTAAAACAATACATCGCTTCCATGGAAGGTCACTTCTCACTGAACGACAGAGAATCAGCAGAAAAACTCACAGAACAGATTGATAAACTTTCCTTCCCGAAGATCATTTCAGGCAAAGTATCGGACATTGATCTTACCACAGGAAAATCATTATCCGGAGAAACATACGAATACTGGCATGTCTCTGTTAATTCCGAGAACGGCGAGTGGGTAAGATACGATTACTTCCCTGATACTGCTCCTGATTCCTTCGATTATGATAAGATCGGCGAAGCTAAAAATGCCACTGTAGCAATATGGGGTACTCCGTTACAGAACAACGACGGAAGTATAAAGATCTATGCCGACTACATGATCCCTCATCCATCCGGAACAGGTTATCTGGTTACTATGTACACAGCAATTAACGGAGAAACATTCACGGTCAGCTATTATACTCATGATCCGGACAAAGATTATCTGACAATTCTGAAATCCGCTTCTCTCGTTAATATCGATGGGCTTGATGAATAAAAAAGGATGCGCCTTTCGGCGCAGTTAATAAACCGGACTGCGGCTGCAGTCCGGTTTTTCTATAGCAGTCTTCGGCCCGCAAGGGATGAAGACTACATTTTCCCTGACAGAACCTGAATACAAGTTCTGAAAAAAATCATTTCATTCTCATTGTTTTCATGTTATAATACAAACAGAAACACATTTATCCCATTCTTAGGCTAATGATCACAATAATTATTAGAAAGGAGTTGTGCTATGTATAAGTTTTATTGTATACTTTTATTCTCTGTTCTGCTTCTTTCATCCTGCAGTGGTTCATCGACAAATAAATCTGATACCATTGATTCACTGCCAACCACCAACAGCCCAAACATCAATATTGAATGTGAATCTGATATCTTTACAGATACTGAAAATACAAGTGATTTTATTGTAACCGAAAAGCAAGATACAGATAAATCTTATTCTATTGATCACAATGAATTTTACGAAGAAGATAAAGAGACAATATTAAATATCTGCAATGATATATGCAAAGATTTAAAAGAACTATACAGCTATGACCGCATTATTCAATACGACACTTTAAAGGAATATCTGAAGTATTCAGTTACTAACTCCGCCTTTGATGCTATACCTGATGGTACCGGTCTGTACCTTTCCTTACAATCGCTGACTATAGAAACCAAAAATGCTTTAGTTACAGGACTCCTTAAAGATTCAACCGGTGCATATGGCGAATGCACTATTATATTATCAAATAATGCAGGTGAAATACTTCTGAACGATATAGCTTTAGATACTAAAGGTTCTTCAGATACCATATACCGCCCGGATTTTCTCCATTCACCGTATCCGGATTTCTGGCTTGAATACAGCAATTATTCATGGATTGCAGAACAGACCTTGTCAAATATACAATAAGGAGAAAAAGTGACGTGATGGAAATGTTACACTTGCCGACCTTGCAAGACTTCAGCAGTATCTTTCAAAGAAAATAGAGTCACTCTAAAAAAGTATAAAATGATGCGCCTTACGGCGCAGGTTAATAAACCGGACTGCGGCTGCAGTCCGGTTTTTCTATAGCAGTCTTCGGCCCGCAGGGGTGAAGACTTCCTTTTCGATCGTCAGATCAGTCGTATGATGAAGGAGGATTAAGTTCGTATATATCCGTTGTTTCAAAATGCTTCGGTATCTCGTAATCCAGTCGGTTATGCACTCCTGAAATTATGTACTTCAAAGCAGCAGGTTCATACCATTCCGGCACAGACAGAACAACGCAGCTTATCCAGGTCATGAGTCCGTCATCTGCCACTCTATAGCATTTTTCTTCCAGTACATCAGTTATCACGATATCCACATGCGTCTGATCATGGTAATACATCAGCTGCAGCGGATTCAGCGGCTGTTTTGCATTTTCAAGTGATTTCAAAAGTTCGGCTGCACATTTTACCACAAGTGCCTGCATATCTTTGATTACATTGTATTCCAGGCTCCAGAACGATCTGTCTTTCATATATTCGAGATAAATCGGATATTTCGAACCATCACTGCATTTTACAAATACTGATTCAAGATTGTCAGGCATTTCTGTTCCGAAATATTTCATTGGATGACGGTAGTTTATCTCTATAACATCACGAAGATCATCTTTAAAATCATACAGTGATATTTCATTCATACTGTTGGTGACTATCCCTGGACTCTCCAGTTTTACAGTCATTACTTCTCCGTCATAATCCTCCGGTACGGAAACTTCGCCAAGTGCGTATGTACCTCTTTCGTGTCTTATCGGTATCCTGTATTCCTCGATTATTTCATCACTCATATCTCAAATGCCTCCCTAAACGTCCAGCCTTCTATGTGATTGTCTTCGACGAACTTTTTGAAGGTTTCGTCGGCGAAAGTAAGAGATTTAGGGTAATTAAATTTGAATACAGAATACAATACCGCATCTTCAGATACTACATATGAATCTCTGGAATCAAAATTAAGAACAGATTTTTCTTCATCAAAGCCTTCTGTAAATTTTCTGAAAAACAAAAGATAAAAGTTATTATCCAATTCTGAATCCATTACCTCTATTTCTTTAAAGTCAAAATACTCAGCGTAATATTTTTCAAGAAGTTTCTTTACTTTTTCATCGACAGCAAAACTATCACCGCATCCCCAGAAATGCATGATATTTTTAAGAGGAAGATACTTATTCCGCACTTCGCTGTTTACACTAACATTTATAACTACTGAATCATCAAGCAATTCTCCATTATAATATTGCTTTTTGAATTTTAAAGAACTTGCATTTTCCAGGTAACATGATTTATAATTCAGATTACTTCCTAAAAGATAATATTTCATTCGGATTCCTTCTCAATGACATATAGCTTACTTCTTCAGATTCTATTATAACATTTTTCGCTATAATATATCCACTGACATGAACATTATTTCCTGTTAGTTTTACTGTTCCGTTCGGTGCATATAAATGGTTGCACCTGCGGTGCGATTTTATAAAACGAGCTGCCTTTTCGGGCAGCTCGTTTTTTCTATAGCAGTCTTCGGCCCGCAGGGGTGAAGACTACATTTGATCATCTACTTTATTGAGTTCATTTTATGTTGTTGATGTTATTCTGAAACTGTGCTATAATTGTACTTGCGTTGGACTCCTTCCGCGCGGGAGGAGGTGAATAACGTGAGTTTACTTTCTTTTGTGTTATCTGTCACAAGCAGCATAGTCGCAAATATTCTTTGGGACACCTGCAAGTCTTTTTTTCAGAAAAGGCATGATAAACACGAATAACTGAGTCTGACGCTCAAAAAAGAGAGACACCCCTAAAGCTGGCACTTTAGTAGGGTGTCTCTCTTTGCGTTTATAACGCGAGTTTACTTTCAATAAATAAATTATATCATTACCAATAATGCTTGTCAATACGATGTTTGTATTTTTTTAGGGTGCGCCTTACGGCGCAGTTAATAAACCGGACTGCTGCTGCAGTCCGGTTTTTCTATAGCAGTCTTCGGCCCGAAGGGGTGAAGACTTCCTTTGTATTCATCATTCATTGTTTAGTTCCTCGTTTTGCTGTTTTCTTTTATTCCTTGTTATACTCAAGAATATCACCAGGCTGGCAGTCGAGGGCTTCGCATATCTTTTCCAGTGTGGAAAATCTTATTGCCTTGGCTTTTCCTGTTTTGAGTATCGAAAGATTGGCTGGTGTGATCTCTATCTTTTCAGCAAGATCACCTGATGAGACTTTTCTCTTTGCCATCATAACATCGAGATTTACAATTATAGGCATAGTTCATTCCTCCGTTTCTCAGACTGTAAAGTCATTTTCTTCCTTGAGTGCAACTGCTTCTTCAAATACATTCTTCACTACTCTGAGTATAAGGCCGATAAAGCCTGTTATGAATGCTGCAAGGAAGATAATTTCGAGAAATGTAACAATGCCCCATGCAGCAAGAATTGCTGTAACAGCAAAGCAGCACCATGAAATGAATCTGAGATTTCTGACATTCTCCCTCACGAAGACCTTCTTTTTTGAAATGTTGTTGAGAAGGAAGAAAAGAAATACGAGCAGAGCACATGCAAATGCTATTACTGCAAATCCGAGTATACACGAACCCAGATGACTGAACGGTCTGTAGTAGTAGACCTCAATCATGCCAATGCACTGAGCGAACCATCCTACTGAACTTACCGCCATAATGAGTGTTAAAACGATAAGTCCTTTCGACAATAAAACTGACATTTCCTTATTCCACATAAAAATACCGCCTTTCAAAAAATAGTTTGATACGGAAACACGATCAGTTCAGAATGCCGCTCCGCCGGATTTACGGGGTATGATGTCAGCGGCACCGGTTTCTGAATAAAGCAGTGTCCCGATAAATTGGATCTGTGGAAATTCCCATCACTTGTTCCGTGATTTTATTATAGCATGCTTGCTCTTGTTTGTCAACACTTTTTTATCGTTTTTCAATATATTTTTTATTTGATTTAATAATATCACACTTCCGGAGAAAAATTATTTTCCCGCCGGAAGTACATTTCGGTCATAATAATGTGTCACACAAACTTAAAGAAGCCACCCTGCCGGGCGGCTTCTGACATATCAGATGATCCGTATCTGTCACTTTGAAAGAATGATGTTTACCGCTTTTTTCAGTCTCGCAAGTCCGTCTTCAAGCAGCACCCGCGGGCAGGCGATATTCATGCGGAGGAATCTGTCGCCGTTTCCGAACTGCATTCCGTGTGAAAGATATAGTCCTGTTTTGCTTCTGATCTCACTGGCAAGACGCTTTGAGTCATCGGTTATCTCCGAACAGTCGAGCCAGAGAAGATATGTCGCTTCGGAAGGTACAAGCTTTATCTGCGGAATGTTTTCCTTCAGAAAAGTGCTCACCCTCTGCTTGTTCGCGAAAATATACTCACGGAGTTCATCAAGCCACTGTTCACCCTCACTGAATGCCGCCACCGCCGCCTGTACTGCAAAAGCATTCGGCTCACCGCATTCATCTGTATTGAGCTGTCTCCAGACACGGTGACGAAGCCCCGGATCAGATGCCACAACTGCAGATGTCTGAATTCCTGCAATGTTGAACGTCTTGGTCGGTGCAATGCATGTCACGCTGTTCTTCGCGCATTTTTCCGAAACTGATGCAAAAGGGACATACATCTTTCCCGGATCGGTAATATCGCAGTGGATCTCGTCGGAAACAACGACAACACCGTTTTCATACGCCATTTCACCGATACGCGCGAGCGTTTCCCTGTCCCATATCCGGCCGATCGGATTATGCGGATTGCAGAGAAGCATGAGTGTGGTCTGCGGATCGCGCATAGCCCGTTCAAGTTCACTCCAATCAATGCTGTACCGTCCGTCATGGTAAGCAAGAGGACACTCACTGACCACACGGCCGTTGTTGAGTATACAGTTATAGAAAATATTGTACACCGGAGTCATGATAATGACCTTTTCAGCCGGTGATGTAAGCCGGCGCACACAGCTTGAAATGGTCGGTATAACACCGGTGCTGAAGAAAATATCTTTTCTGTCAAAGTGTATACCGTGTCTTCTGTCCCACCAGTTTATATATGCGTCGTACCACTCATCTGTAACGTCTGAATATCCGAAAATGCCGTGGTTTACCCGTTCCGATAAAACGGATATTATCTCCGGAGCCGTTTTAAAATCCATGTCTGCCACCCACATAGGGAGCACATCTTTTCCGACTGCCCATTTGTAAGAGTTCGTCCCTCTTCTGTCAGTCACTGTGTCGAAATCATATTTCATAAATCAGCGTTTCCTTTGTATCACTTGTATTCCGGTCTCACATAACCGAGAAGAATGTAATCTCCGGCTGCCACCATCTGATCCCAGGTGTAGTTGCTCCACCAGTTAGTGACATCGTAATTCGTCCATGTTCCGTTTATATATATCTGGTTCCAGTAATGATCGCCCGATCCGTGTGTGGCATGGACTACACGACACTGATAACCGGCCTGTTCAAGAAGGATATCCATCTGCGCTGCCATATAGTAACATACGGAATAGTAGTTGTGCATCGCATAGTCGGCAAAGTAGGTCCAGCCCTTCTCCTCGAGTTCCTCAAGAGTCTTCGTCTTTTCCATGTACTTGTAAGCCGAATCTGATATACAGAACTTATATATGTCATCCACCGATGTTCCCTTTTCCTTCAGTACTGACTGACAGCTGTCAAGGAGTTTAAGAAGCACGTCATTCGTAACAGGATAGGTCTTTCCTGACGGTTCAAGATGATACCATGCATCATTTTTTCTGTAGTTGGATCCGATGCGGCGTAGATTTCCGCCGAAGCCCATCGATTCAAAACGGCCGAAGAAACCTTCTGATGCCGCCAGCTTTCTGACTGCATCTGCCCTGCTTCCGCCTTCTGAAAGAAGAGTTTTGTAAATGTTCTTTTCGTCGTCGGACGGAGCACGGTCAAGAAGTCCGGTAAAAAGTGCGTTTACAAACTCATCTTCGCTCATTTCCGCCGAAGTGACATCATCATATTCCGCGACTTCAAATGCTGTTTCCTGGAAAGTTTTCTTTCCGTCCTTTATATTCCCAACAAGTTCATTGAGCTTCGTTCCGTCGGCCGGTTTACCTGTCAGACTTACGATCATCGGAGCGACCGCCCTTGTTATACCGTCGTTTACATCACGCGGTTCTGCAAGAGCTACTTCACCCGGCGCCATGCCTGATTCGGAGCAGAGCTTTTTAAACTCATCTGAAGCAGCAAAACCGTGAAGCACATAGGTACGGCTGAAAAGTTTTATACGTCCGCACCAGTTTTTATAACCCTGCTCATCCGGTTCACGTCCGAGAAGTGCTCTGTACATAAGCGTTACATACTCTTCATCGGAAAACGAGTCCTGATCAAAGTCAGGGCGCTTTGCAAGCTGAAGGAAAAGCCCTGACGCTGAAATATTGCCGCTTTCAAGCTGTTTTGCATAATCCTCCGCTACCGCAGGATCAGGATCCTTCCCAAGCATGTTCCTGTACAGCCCGTAAACAAATTTTCCTGCAGCAGTTTCAGGTTCGGTCACAGGGTTGATAATATTGTACTTGTAACGCATCAGGTCAAGCACATTTATCTCACCGTCACCGTTGACATCACTTCCTTCAGCCGGACTCTGCCAGAGAAGAACAACATCCTTGACTGCATCTGCACTGCTTTTTCCGGAACTTTCGGCAGCGGATGCCGGAACGGCAGCAGAAAGTACAGCGACAGAAGAGATCAGTGCCGCAATACTCATTTTTATACCGTTTTTCATAGATACCCTCCGTTTCAATATGTTTTATCCGAATTATTTCTTTGATTATATCATTTTTCAAGAACTAATACAAGCAGGAAAATGCCGTATTGAAAAATCCGTGCAAATCATGTATAATAAATTATGTATGTATAAACAAAACGTCCCGATCAGCATTTTCCTGATCATTCAAGAGGTGTAAATATTTATTATGAAAAAAAAGCTATATTCTCGCTGTCTGTGCAGTACTGGCTTCCACTGTACTTGCCGGATGCGGTCCTGCTGACGAAAACACAGACGTACTGAAGCCTGATCTCACCGAAGCGGTAACAGAGGCTGAAACTACCGAAGAAACTGCTGCAGAAACTACCGCTGCAGAAACTTCAGAAGCAGTAAGCGAAACAACCACCGCAGAAACCACAGCCGTTTCTGAAACTACGACTGCCGAAGAAACTACTGCCGCAGAGGAAACCAAAGCTGCAGAAACAGAAAAGCAGGAAGAAAAAGCTCCTGATAACAACGGCGGCAGTGAAAACCAGGGCGGAGACAGTCAGCCTTCAGGCGGTGAAACACAGAGCGGAAGCTTTGGTGATGACGACCTTACATTCACATTCGGCGGAAGCTCCGTAACTGTAGGCAAGGATCTTTCAGCATTCAAGGCAGCAGTGGCTCCTTCATCAGAGGACACTGCACCAAGCTGTCTCGGCAACGGAGAGGACAGCATATGCACTTTCGACCATTTCACGATCAACGGATACACTGAAAACGGCCAGTGCATCGCAACAGCCATCGACCTTACCGATTCTGAAGTTTCCACTTCAAAGGGCATAAAGCTCGGTTCATCAAAAGATGACGTTATAAAGGCATACGGAACAGGATATACTGAACGCGGTTCTGAAATAGTCTACGTTTCCGGAAAAAGCGAGCTTGCATTCAGAATAAGCGGCGACGAAGTAAAGGGCATCAGCTATAATTTCAGCATATTATAATAGTACTGGAAGATATTTTGCATTTACCCTTGAAATAATCCCCGCAAAATGTTATTATATTTAATATAGTTTAATTTGCTTTATTTTAATTATTTTAAAGGAGAATTATCCAATGAACTACGGCTACTTTGACCTTGAAAACAAGGAATATGTTATAACAAGACCAGACACTCCGGCTCCGTGGGTAAACTATCTCGGTTCACCTGAATACGGCGCTATCATCTCAAACAACGCAGCAGGATACAGCTTCGTTAAGTCAGGCGCAAACGGAAGAATTTCACGTTTCAGATTCAACTCAATGATGTCTCTTCCGGGCAGATATATCTACTTAAGAGACAACGACTCAAAGGACTACTGGTCAGCTTCATGGCAGCCTGTAGGCAAGTCTCTTGATGAATACAAGACAAAGACAGTTCACGGTACTGCCTACACAGTTATCACATCGGAATACTCAAAGATCACTTCAGAAGTAACATACTACGTTCCGCTCGGCAAGACATACGAAGTGTGGAACACAAAGATCACAAACAATGACACAAAGCCAAGAAATCTTTCAGCTTTCGGTTTCATTGAATTCACAAACGAAAACAACTACGAACAGGATCAGGTAAACCTTCAGTACTCACTGTTCATTTCTAGAACAAGTTTTGAAAAGAACAAGATTCTCCAGCACCTCAACGAAAACGAAAAGAAGGACGCTACAGGTTCAAACCACAAGGAACGTTTCTTCGGCATGGTCGGTGCTCCGATCAGCGGATACTGCGGTAACTTCGACAACTTCATCGGTTCATACAGAACATACTCAAATCCGATAGCAGTTGAAAACGGCAAGTGCGACGGCACAATGAACTTCAACTCAAACTCATGCGGTGCTCTCCAGTCAGACATCACACTCGCTCCTGGTCAGTCTGTTACACTCACATACATTCTCGGTCAGAACGACGACGTAAAGGCATCTGCAATTATCGACAGATACAACGACAGAACACTCGCTGACAAGGAAGTAGCAGAACTTAAGAACTACTGGCACGAAAAGCTCAACAACTTCCAGGTAAAGACACCAAGCGAAGAGTTCAACAACATGATCAACGTATGGAACTCATACCAGTGCTTTATCACATTCATCTGGTCAAGAGCTGCTTCATTCATCTACTGCGGTCTCAGAAACGGTTACGGCTACAGAGATACAGTTCAGGATATTCAGGGTATCATCCACCTCGATCCTGAAATGGCTGCCGAAAAGATCCGTTTCATGATCTCAGCTCAGGTAGACAACGGCGGCGGACTCCCGCTCGTTAAGTTCGACCACAACGCAGGTCACGAAGACACACCTGATGATCCTTCATACGTAAAGGCAACAGGACATCCTTCATACAGAGCAGACGACGCACTCTGGCTCTTCCCTACAATTGAAAAGTACATCGGTGAAAGCGGAAACATCGCATTCCTCGATGAAGTTATCGTATATGCAAACGGCGGCGAAGACACAGTTTACGATCACCTCAAGAGAGCTATCAAGTTCTCAATGGATCACATGGGCGACCACAGCATGCCTGCAGGTCTCCACGCTGACTGGAACGACTGCTTAAGACTCGGTGCAAAGGGCGAAAGCACATTCGTTGCATTCCAGCTCTACTACGCTATCAACGTTCTCAGAAGATACGCTGAAAGAAAGAACGATGCTGAATACATCAAGTACCTCGATAAGATTAAAGCAGATCTCGCAGCTTCACTCGACAAGTGCTGGGATGACGACAGATTCATCAGAGGTATCCGTGAAGACGGAACTATAGTTGGTGCAAAGAAAGACCCTGAAGCAAACATGTGGCTCAATCCGCAGAGCTGGGGTATCATTTCAGGCTTCTCATCAAAGGAAAGAGCTGAAAAGTCAATGCAGACTGTTGAAGAACAGCTCAGCACTCCTTACGGCATCAAGCTTCTCGAACCACCGTATGCTGACCACCACTTCAAGGGCGCTCTCATGCACATCTTCAACGCGGACACAAAGGAAAACGGCGGTATCTTCTCACAGCCGCAGGGATGGGCTATCCTTGCTGAATCACTCATCGGCCACGGCGACAGAGCATTCAGGTACTTCATGAACAGCTCACCTGCTGCAATGAACGACAAGGCTGAGATCCGTGTAATCGAACCTTACGCACACGGTCAGTTCACAGAATCAAAGCGTTCACCATACGAAGGACGTTCACACGTACACTGGCTCACAGGTACAGCTTCAACAGTTATGGTAGGATGCGTTGAAGGTATCTGCGGTATGCGTCCTGACGCTGACGGTCTCCACGTAAATCCTTCTATCCCTTCATCATGGGACGGCTTCGAAATAAAGAAGTTCTTCAGAGGCAAGTGGCTCAACATCACAGTTGACAACAAGGCTCACGTACAGAGCGGCGTAAAGGAAGTTATCATCAACGGCACAAAGGCCGAAGGCGACTTCATCGCAGCTTCTGCACTTAAGGATAATAACGATATTACAGTTGTAATGGGATAATAAATGATGCACCTTACGGTGCGGTTATAAAACGAGCTTCCGAATTCGTTCGGAAGCTTGTTTTTTCTATAGTAGTAATCCGAAGTTTTTGGGGTTACCTATGTTTTTCATAACAGTTCTTTCATACGGTCGGCAAGATAAAGCGGCATGTTTGTGAATGCACCGTCTTTTCTGTATCCGAGTTTTGAAAAACGCACTGCATGTTCAGGATTTTTTTCAGAGATGAATCTTCTGAATGACGGCGCAGAGCGGTCTTCGCCGGCTTTGACTTCAACTGGGATTATTTCTGATCCGTTTTGTATAACAAAATCTATCTCGCTGTTTTTATCAGAATAGTACCGCGGACTTACTTCAAATTGTCTTTTCAGCTGCTGCAGAACATAGTTTTCTGTCAGTGCTCCTTTGAACTGATAATCTGATTTTAAGAGTATAGCACTGTTGTCTATTCCGGCCATATTTTTAAGAAGACCGGTATCGAACATAAACAGCTTGAACTGATCCAGCTTATCAAATGCAGCGAGCGGATGTTCGGCTTTGGCAACGTTGCACACCTTGTTAAGCATTCCTGCGGAAACAAGCCATTCTATAGCTTCCTCAAAGTCCCTTGCACGCGCGCCCTCGCGAACTGCTCCGTACATGAATTTTTCATTTGCTTTTGCGAGCTGTGATACTATACTTCTGAATACCATTAATATGCGGCCGCTGTTTACTTTTCCGCTGTGTTTTGAAAAATCATTTTCATATATTTCTGTAAGTTCACGCTGAATAACGGATATACGTGCCGGATCTTTATATCTGATCCATGAATCAACGCATTCCGGCATACCGCCTATTATAAAATAATTATTACACGCATCAGTAAGACGATCATGAAATATCTCTTCGATCTCCTGATCCTTTTCTATTGAGCAGTAATATGAATACAGCGCCTCATCAGTGGCGCACAGATATTCTGAAAAAGTCATTGGATACAGATCAAGAAGATTTACCTTGCCTACAGGGTATGATTTTGGCTGAGCCAGAAGTGTGCCGAGAAGACTTCCGGCGGCAATGATGTGATACTCTCTGGCTTTTTCCATGAAATATTTCAGGGCACCAAGCGCTGACGGACACTCCTGTACTTCATCGAATATGATAAGAGTTTTTTCCGGAAATATCTTTTTCCCGCTTAAAAGTGACAGCAGTTCAATTATCCGGTGAGGGTCTTTGTTTTTTTCAAAAACAGATTTTATGGATTCTTCTTCATCAAAGTTCAGATAAACATAATCCCCGTAGCAGGTTTTTCCGAATTCTTTCATGAGCCATGTTTTTCCCACCTGTCTGGCACCCTTTATTATAAGCGGTTTCCGTTCAGGGTCTGTTTTCCATCGCATTAATTGTTCTATTGATTTTCTGTTCATACAATCACCTGTTTACGTGGTTTGCAATCAGTCAAACACATTTTTCCGGTTTTTTGAGAGCTGTTTCCACACATTTTTCGACTTTTTCAGAGAGGATTTCACACATTTTTCTGAATGATTTACACTTAGTTTAACACATTTTTCTGAAAAAATCAACTCAAAGTGTACCGGTCAGGAACATCAGACTTTGAACGCGCGCGCGTTCAAATTTGAGCTAACCAATCGCGCGCGTGTTCCATTTTTTTATCATTGACATCAGCACTTTTATGTGCTAAACTATAAGTAATTAAATAACATTAATCTTGCAGCGTCAAAGGGGTGCACCACCACGGGTGCATCCCTTTTTCTGTCTTTTTGACGACGGATCACGACGACTGACGCCTGCGGAAAATGCATTTTTGAAAGGAAGATGAAAATGAAACTGACAATAAACGGCGAAAGCGTGACACTTGACAAGCCGACAACAGTAAGCGAATACCTTGCTGCAAACGGATACAAGCCGGCAAGAATAGCTGTTGAAATAAACGAGGTGATCCTCCCGAAGGATCAGTACGAAACACATAATCTCTGCGAAGGCGACCTTGTGGAAATCGTTACCTTCATGGGAGGCGGCTGATATTTACGTGCAAAGACTGACATCAGTAACACTGAACTGTGTAATCCACTGCAGTTTAAGTACACTGATAAATATCAAAACAAAGCTTCTGCTCCGATCCCATCGCTGATCTTGAACCGATCAGCATTCCAGTAATATTTGTAAAGGACTTGAATATATGAACAACGACAAACTTATAATCGGCGGACACGAATTTACATCCCGTTTCATACTCGGATCAGGAAAGTTTTCTGTAAGAGACACAAAGACCGTTCTCGAAAACGGCGGAGTTGAAATGGCAACACTTTCAGTAAGAAGAGCCAACACCGGCGACAAGGAAAACATACTCGATTACATACCTGAAGGCATCACGCTTCTTCCGAATACAAGCGGTGCAAGAACAGCTGAAGAAGCAGTCCGTATCGCAAGACTGGCAAGGGAAATGGGATGCGGCGACTTCGTAAAGATCGAGATCATCCGCGACTCGAAATATCTCCTTCCGGACAACGAAGAAACAGTAAAGGCAACTGAAATACTTGCAAAGGAAGGCTTCATCGTAATGCCTTACATGATGCCGGACCTTGCAGCCGCAAGAAAACTTGAAGCTGCCGGAGCAGCATCCATCATGCCGCTCGCCGCTCCTATCGGAAGCAACAAGGGACTGTGTACAAAGGATTTCATAAAGATCATATGCGAGGAAACTGACCTTCCGGTCATCGTTGACGCAGGTATAGGCAAGCCGTCACAGGCATGTGAGGCAATGGAACTCGGATGCGCGGCAGTAATGGCAAATACAGCTATTGCAACTGCCGGTGATATTGCACTTATGGCAAAAGCCTTTAAACTCGCAGTCGAAGCCGGACGCCTTGCATATCTCGCAAAAACCGGCCGCGTACTCGAAAACCGCGGCGAGGCATCAAGTCCGCTTACGGGATTTCTTCATGACTGATAAGGGAAAATAGCAAAAATATTTGACAAGGCTGGCGCTAAGCTCTACAAAACATCGGATATATTTTCAAACGCTAAAGTAGTGATTGCCTCCGAAGACGTTTGGAGCAAAGGAGGGCTTACATATGAACCCAAAACTTATCAGAGACAAATTTCGTTCAAGGACACCGTTGTGCATACGTATCAGGGATGGTATATTGTATTTAAATACTCAGATTGAAATAGCTCGATCAGATGGACTGCGTGCTGGCACATATTGTGAGTTTACAAGGCTTAACCTTCCTTTAACACCTTCAGAAATAGGTCTTGCCGCAAAAAACTTGATCTCAACATTCAATTCACTATCAGATTTAACTGAAGAACAATTCATATCTCTAAAGGGGATAAAAGTTGAAGAATACAACGCCATCTCTGATGACATATATCTTAAATCTACAAATGCAAAATCTTTTGATGAGCTAAACGAATATTATGAAGAATGTGTAGTTTTTTATAATATTGATTCGGACATTTATGAATTCAATATTTCAAGTATATGCGAACAAGGCAAACGCAAAATCAAAAAGCTATACAAATCTACAGGAACAGAAGATATCCTCACCTTTGAAACACCACTCATTTTTAAAGACAGTATTACTTCTGAAGCACTTGGAACAATGATACTCGAAGCTTTTGACCGCAGTCATAAAATGTCCCTTAAACTATCAGGTAAATACATTCCTCCTAAAACTATTGAAATTTACAACAACATATCTGTTGAATTTACTCCTCCAAATGATAAGCACTTTACTGATCTTGATGACGGAGGGATAGGTGAAATATATCAGCTTTATTCCTATGTACCTAAAGAAGGAGCAAAAGCTACCGATGCTATTGCTCTGACTTCTGCACCTGAATTATTCAAAGAATTAACTGTTCAGAACATACGTGAAGAATGGATAAGAACATATGGTGAACCGGATGAGATCTGTGTTACGGAAAAACAATACGGTATATTCAAATTCCGTGCAGAAATAAAAAACAAAGATTATTACTGCATATCATATATCACTACGATCGATTGCGGTGAATTTACGCAAAATCTGGAATGTGGTATGCAAATAATTTCACCTGCCAGGAAAAAGAAGCTTTGCGCTTCTCTGGCAGAATCAATTGAGCAGTTCGCTCTTAGCTGTAAAATAAAGTATCAGTCTTGAAAACCGCGGTGAGGCATCAAGTCCGCTTACGGGATTTCTTCATGACTGATAAGGGAAAGGATAAATCAATTTGGAAAACAGAATAGACCACATGAAATATCTCGAAGGAATGGAAGTCATCGACAGCGATATTCCGGACAGAGTAATAAAGGCAATGAATGACTACGCCCCGGAAAGCTTCAAAGCGACCGACGTAACGAATGCGCTGAGAAAGGAAGTACTTAGTCCGGCTGATTTCGCCGCACTTCTTTCCCCTGCTGCTGAACCGTATCTTGAACAGATCGCAGCCCGTGCGAAAGAGGAAACGAGAAAGCATTTCGGCAACTCTGTCATGATGTTCACACCGCTCTACATTGCAAACTACTGCGAAAACCACTGCATCTACTGCGGATTCAACTGCATGAACAAAATACACCGTGCAAAGCTTTCACCGGAGGAGATCGACCACGAGATGAAGCTTATCGCTGAAACGGGACTGGAGGAAGTACTCATTCTCACCGGCGAAAGCAGAAAGATGTCTGACGTAAAGTATATCGGTGAAGCGTGTAAGATAGCTTCGAAATACTTCAGAGTCATCGGACTGGAAATTTATCCGCTCAACGTGGATGAATACCGCTACCTGCAGGAATGCGGAGCTGACTATGTAACCGTATTTCAGGAGACATACGACAGCGACAGATATGAGACCCTTCACCTTGCCGGACACAAGCGCATTTTCCCGTACCGTTTCAATGCGCAGGAAAGAGCGATAATGGGAGGCATGAGAGGTGTGGGATTTGCGGCACTTCTCGGACTTTCCGACTTCAGAAAAGACGCCTTTGCAACAGGAATGCACGCTTATCTCCTGCAGAAAAAATATCCGCACGCCGAGATCGCATTCTCATGCCCGCGTCTGCGACCGACTATCAACCATGACGAAATAAATCCGAAGGACGTACACGAACGTCAGCTTTTCCAGGTAATGTGCGCTTACAGAATATTCATGCCGTTTGCGAGCATGACCATATCAACAAGGGAACGTGCCGGATTCAGGGATCACGTAATAGGCGTTGCAGCTACCAAGATATCTGCCGGAGTAAGCACCGGAATAGGCGGACATTCAGGTGAGGAGGAAAAGGGAGATGCACAGTTCATCATCTCTGATCCGAGAACAGTTGACGAAGTCCGTGACGCCATCAAAGCAATGGGATGCCAGCCGGTATTCAACGACTACGTAAGGGTATAAGCTATGAGAATATGTGTTACAAACAGACTCCTGTGCAGGGGTGACTTTTATGAGACTGTAAGGAAAGCATGCGAGACCGCCGGAATGGTCATACTGCGTGAAAAGGATCTTACAGAAACTGAATACACTGAACTCGCCCGTAAAATCAAAGAAATCTGTGCCGAAACCGGCACAGATTTTTGTATAAACAAATACGCAGGGGCTGCAAGGGCTGTGGGATGTGATGCCCTGCAGCTTTCGTACAGTGATTTTCCCGCGCTTCCGGAAAAATTCTGCCGTACAGGAGTTTCAGTCCACTCAGTGAAAGAAGCTGTAACTGCCGCAGAAAAAGGAGCCGACTTCCTTATCGCCGGACATATTTTTGCCACCGACTGCAAGAAAGGAGTTCCGCCCCGCGGCCTCAGGTTTTTAACAGAGATAATCTCAAATGTTGAAATTCCGGTATACGCAATAGGCGGAATAAATGAGGAAAACGAACATTCCGTACTTGAATGCGGCGCTGCCGGAGTATGTATCATGTCCGGATATATGAATTTTCAGAATTCACTTGACAGATCAGTTTATGTGTGATACAATATAATTGTAAACAACAAAAGGCGGTGATCTTATGGATTATGATTACAAAGAAGCAATGAAACTTGATAACCAGCTCTGCTTTCCGCTTTACGCTGCATCAAGAGTCGTTACAGGAGCATACACTCCGTATCTGAAACCACTGGGTCTGACGTACACGCAGTACATTGTCATGCTCGTGCTGTGGGAACAGGACGGTATCACCGTCGGTGATCTGTGCAGAAGACTTATGCTGGACAGCGGCACTCTTTCCCCGCTCATTAAAAAGATGATCTCTCTCGGCTATGTTACCAAAGAGCACAGCAAAGAAGACGAACGTGTTGTTCTTATACATCTTACCGAACAGGGAAAAGCACTGCAGGAAAAAGCAAAGGACATTCCGCAGCAGGTCGGTAAATGCGTAAAAATAGAACCTGAAAAAGCGAAGCAGCTTTACTTACTGCTTTACGAATTATTAAAATCAAACAACGACGAATTCTGAAAGGAGCATAATTATGAAAACAGTATACGACTTCACAGTTAAGGACCGCAAGGGTAACAACGTTGATCTTGACGAGTATAACGGCAAGGTAATGCTTATCGTCAATACAGCAACAGGCTGCGGATTCACACCGCACTACGAACCTCTTGAAGCAATGTACCGTGATCTTCGCGGCAAAGGCTTTGAAATACTGGATTTCCCGTGCAACCAGTTCGCAAACCAGGCACCGGGCAATGAAGATGAAATACATCAGTTCTGTCAGCTGAAGTTCGGTACTGAATTCCCTCAGTTTGCAAAAATAGATGTAAACGGCGAAAACGCTGATCCGCTGTTTGCCTTCCTTGCATCAGAGAAGCCTTTTGCAGGATTCGGCGGCGGTCTTAAAAACGCTGCGCTCAACAAGTTTGCCGACATGAACAACAAGAAGTTCGGCGACAAGGCATACATCAAGTGGAATTTCACAAAGTTCCTCGTTGACAAAACAGGTAAGGTCGTTGCAAGATTTGAGCCGACAGCAGATATGAAAGACGTAAGAAAAGCTGTGGAAGATCTGCTTGGATAATATCAGTCTTAAAGGAACTTTGCCAATGGATATATCAGAAACAATAAAGACCCGAAGGAGCGTCCGGACTTTTGACGATACTCCGCTTTCCGAAGACCATATCGGACAGCTGAAAAGATTCATACCAACAATAACAAACCCTTATAACATTCCGGTTGAATTCATTCTTCTTGAAAAAGATAAATACGGACTTTCAAGTCCGGTAATATCAGGCGAACACATGTATGTCGCAGCCAAAGTCAGACCTGTTCCTCACAGCGAAGAGGCCTTCGGATATGCGTTTGAACACCTTGTTCTTTTTGCATGGTCACTGGGTATCGGAACTACATGGATAGGCGGCACTTTCAAACGTGAACTGTTCGAAAACGCAGCCGGTCTCGGCACTGATGAACGCATGTACTGCGCCAGCCCGCTTGGCTATCCTGCCAAAAAGATGTCTGTAAAAGAGATCACCATGAGAACCGCCATACAGGCTGACAAACGCAGACCAGTATCAGAACTTTTCTTCGAAAACAGCTTTTCTGAGCCGCTGAAGGAATGTGACAGCGAACTGATGAAAGCCATCGAAGCCGTACGCCTTGCACCTTCGGCAGTAAACAAACAGCCGTGGCGCGTGGTAAAGTGCGAAAATGCTTTTCATTTCTACGTTAAGCACAGCAGAGGATTCATCGGCGAACGCACAGGCGATCTTCAGAAGATAGACGTCGGCATTGCCCTGAATCACTTCATGCTTCTGACAGACGGCAGTCTGACCGTACAGGATCCCGGAATATCCGCTCCGGACGGAACCGAATATGTCGCTACAGTTACTTTATAATTACAAAGAACTATAAAAAAACAGCAGTGGTACGTGGCTTTGACCCGTACCACTGCTGTTTCTCTTTTTTTATTTTCTGTCCCTAATAATTCCCCTGCTGCTGAAGTAGGTAATTAAAAAGTAGCCGCCGTAGATGGCAAGGATGACTGCAGATGTTGAGATAACTGACTGCATGATGTTGTCGGTTCCGAAGGCTGACAGCACGCTGATCGCGAATTTCATTCCGAATACTGAATGAAGTGCGCTGAGGAGGAGAGGCAGAAGGAAGAAGATCCCCGTCTGAACGAAAAGTGACTTTGAGATATCATTTTCCTCGGCACCGATCTTGCGGAGCATTTCGTAACGGCCGATGCTGTCAACGCTTTCGGAAAGTTCCTTAAGCGCAAGGATCGCACCGCAGGCGATGAGGAAAACAAGTCCGATGTAGAGTCCTAGAAATGTTGCGATGGCACCGAGACCGACTGATGCTGCTGCAAGAATAGTTCTTGTGAGGTACATGCAGTATGAAATATTACTGTCTTTTTCTGTTGCCTCTGATACTTCAATGCCTTTTTCAGTGAAGAATGCTTCTGTTGCGTCAAGATCTTCTGCTGCTTCAGCATTGTATTTTCCGAAAAAGCGTTCGCCGGCTGAACAGTTTTCATCAACTGCGCCGTCAGGAACAATGATTATTCCCATGTTGCCGCGCTGTGCTGACATATCAACGAATCCGTCTCTGCATTCGCTGTATTTTGGCTTAAGAGTATGTCCGAAGACGTTTATTTCAGTATTTTTCTGAAGTTCCTTATTGCAGAATTCCACCATTGACTGAAGGTTGCAGATCACGATGTATTCGTCGTCATTAAGTTCTGTTCTGTCTTCGAGGCCGTAGAACTCCATGAGCTTGTTGTAGTCCCCTGATTTTATCAGTTCAATACCGGAATCGAATTCGATATAAGGGAAGATCTCTTTGATTTCAGCGCAGTCTTCACCAAAGAATGATTCGTATGTAAGATCAGGTGATCCGTATGATCCGAGTGTGACCGACTTTTCAAAATAATCGTCAAAGTTCACGCCGTAGTCTGCGTAAACATCTGAAACAGTTCTCTTTTCCTCCGCATCATCTGAATATACGACAACTGCTTCAAAATCGGTCGGGCAGTAGTGGTTGAGATTGTAGTTCATGGAGTTGCGGAGCGAGAATGCTGATGTAAGTGCGCAGATAGTAACGAAAAGCATAAGGCAGATGATAGACAGTGAGAAGACCATTGTATTTATCTTGCTGCTTATCTGTCTGAAAGTGAATGCGTTGAGCCCTCTGTGATAAAGGTTTTTTGATGACATCATCACACGGAGAAGCATGCCGGATACTGACCAGAAGATGAGGAATGTTGCGATACATCCGATGATTATGTACATCATAATATCTGACTGGTTCAGTGTGAAAGTTCTGAATCCGACCTTGAAGTAGCTGAAGCCGAGTGCTGCTGTCGAAACAAGGAATATAAGAACGCAGAGAACAGGGTTCTTGAGCTTTACCTGCTCGGAACGCTTTCCTGAATTCATAAGGTCGATAAGCTTCATCTTTGTGATAGCGCCGCCGTTAAAGAGGACCACTACTCCGTACATTACTGCGAAATAGAGGATAGTCTTTGCAACAGACTCGCCTGAAACAGTGAAGCGGTAGCCGGTCATGTCGGCTTCGAAAAGATTTGCCACAAGAGCACTCATAAGCTGGGAAAGGCCGACGCCGATCAGAAGGCCGCATGCCAGTGAGCCGATGCCGGCAAATAAGGTTTCCATTAAGATGATCGATGATATCTTCCACTTGCTCATACCCAGTGTCATGTAGAGGGCGAACTCTCTGCTTCTGCGTTTCATGAGAAAACGGCTTGCATATACTATAAGGAAACCGAGGATTCCGGATACCAGAACGCTTGTTCCGGAAATGAGCATTTTAAAAAGCTCGATTATCTCTCTTGTGCTTGCGGAGACCTTCATCATGGCAGCCTGTCCGCTGGTTGCATTGAAAACGTAGAAGATTGAAACGCCGATTATAAGTGTGAAAAAGTAAATGGCATAGTCGCGGAGACTTCTGCGCATATTGTTAAATGAAAGTTTAAAGAGCATCGCTCATGTCACCTCCCAGAAGAGTAACCACATCGATTATCTTGTCGAAGAACTGCTTTCTGCTGTCGGAACCGCGGCTTATCTCGTTGAAGATCTTTCCGTCCTTGATGAAGATAACGCGTCCGGCATAGCTTGCTGTGAAGCTGTCGTGTGTTACCATCATAATAGTTGCACCGCATTCCGTGTTGAGATAGCGGAAGCGTTCAAGCAGGAGCTTTGCAGACTTTGAATCGAGTGCACCGGTAGGTTCATCGGCAAGGATGAGCTTCGGGTCGGTCACTATCGCACGGGCGGAAGCAACACGCTGCTTCTGTCCGCCGGACATCTGGTAAGGGTATTTCTGAAGCACTTCGGTAATGCCGAGCTGATCGGCAACCTTTTTAATGGCTTTATCTATTTCAGCAGCAGGCTTTTTCTGAATTGAAAGAGCCAGTGCTATGTTTTCATATGCTGTAAGGGTGTCGAGAAGGTTGAAATCCTGAAAGATAAATCCAAGCTTTTCGCGGCGGAAACGGTTGAGTTCCTTGCCCTTAATTGTTGTAATGTCTGTGTTTTCGAGGAAGATGTGTCCTGAAGTTACACGGTCTATGGTCGAAATGCAGTTGAGAAGTGTTGTCTTTCCGCTTCCGGAAGCACCCATTATTGCTACGAATTCGCCTTCGTTTACTGTAAGTGATATGTCGTCTATAGCCTTTGTGAGAACCGACTTGCTTCCGTAGTATTTTTCAATGTGATCTATTTTCAGTAATTCCATTTTCATTATGCCTCTTCTTTTGTTTTGCTGTAAGCTTCAAGTGATGATGCAAGGATAGTTACGTTTGCTGCAAGTATTGTACCTGTTCCGAATGTGAATCTCTTTGTCTGAACAATTTCGATCACAGAGAATATGAGGAGCAGGATAACTGTTACTGATGAGATAGCGATGCTTGTCTTTAAGCTGTTTGTTTTTGAATTCTTTTTCATACTGATCACCTTTTACCTTTATTTTAAATTTAAGATTTACGATTTTGTATCGGGTTTCCCCTTCGATGATCTTAGTATATCATAAAGGCAGAGCATAGTCGTTCGTTTATCATTACAGAACATTACGATTTTGTAATGTTGGGGGGGCATTTCTGCAAACTTAAAAAGTGTCACACGCAAACCGCGCAGATACGTGGGATACACAGTTACTGCACATCGAGAAAATCATTTTTACCGAACGAGATGATTATTTCAGTATATTCACCCTGCACGGACTTCGCACTTACGGAATGGCCGAGTTTCTGACACAGCATGCTTACGATGTAAAGACCCATGCCGGTTGATCTGGTATGGGTCCTTCCGTTTTCACCGGTGAATGACTTTTCGAAAATATACGGCAGGTCGCTTTCCGGTATTCCGATGCCGTTGTCACGGAAATGCAGTGAGATGCTGTCCGGTGTTTCCTCTGCGGTGACGGTTATTTCAGTAGCTTCATACTTCATACTGTTTCCCATGAGCTGGCTGAATATAAAGCCGAGCCATTTCGCATCGGTCATTATATCCATGTCAAGATTTTCGGTACTTAATGTAATACCACGCTCCTGAAGCTCCTCACGGTAACGGATGGCAGTGTCGATGAAAGCACGTTTAAGTGAGGTCTTCTTTATAATGTAGTCCTTTTCCGCATTGCGGCTGCGCGCGTAGTAGAGGACGTTTTCTATGTAGTCGTCGATACGTTTGAGCTGCTCGCTGTATTTTGAATTGCCGTCATTGTGACACATAAGCTGAAGTCCGCCTACCGGAAGCTTGACCTCGTGCACCCACATTTCGATATATTCACGGAATTCCGCAGCTTCACGACGGTGAAGTGCAACGTTGTCGCACATCGAATGGTCACAGTCTTTAAGCACATCTGCAAGAATACGACCTTCCAGAAAATCCGGCGAAGTTACCATTTCAGATATAAGATATTTCTGATCAAGCTCATTTATGCAGTTCTGAAGCTTGTCGTAGAAAGGCTTTTTTCTGAGATAATCCCAGAAGAACACGGAAAATGCACCTGCGGTAAGAATCACACAAAGTACCGCAAGTGCCTCGGTTATAACGTGGTATGCCCTCAGAAAGATGAGAGAAAGAAGTAAAGAAACCACGAAAATGATAATGGCAGGGAGTCTGTCTTTTAAATAAGCGGAAAATCTCATCGCAGTACGTACCCCTGTTTCTTTCTGGTCTCAATGGCATCTTCAAATCCGAGTTCCGCAAGCTTTCCGCGGAGACGGCTTACGTTTACTGAAAGCGCGTTGTCATTTACGAACTCGTTGTTATCCCACAGCGTGGTCATAAGGTCGTCACGGGTGACGATCTCGCCCCTACGGTCGAGAAGAAGCTGGAAGATTATCATTTCGTTTTTCGTAAGTATCATTTCATTTCCGTTTCGTGTAAGGGTTCCCTTTACGCCGCTTACCTCGGCATCGTGGTACATGACTTTGGCCGAACCGCTGCGTTCAAGACGTTTGAGTACTGCGGAAACACGCAGCAGGAGTATGGTCGGATTGTAAGGTTTGGTTATGTAGTCGTCCGCACCGTAGCTCATGGAAAGAACCTCATCTATCTCGGTGGTCCGGCTTGTGAGCATTATCACCGGCTTGTCACTTGTTTTGCGGAATTCCTGAAGAAGTGTTTCTCCGCTGGTGAACGGAAGGTTTATATCAAGAAGAAAAAGGTCAGCGTCAGATGCACGCATCTGATCAGCCGTCGTTTCAAAGTCCGTTACACGGGAAGCTTCATATCCCGAATTTCTAAGCAGGGTGCAAAGCTCCTCGCTGAGTACGTTATCGTCTTCAATAATGAGTATTTTTTTCATTGGCATCTCCTTTGTCTGATCTGAGTTCGCACAATACCACTTCGAATGTATCGAACGTTCTCAATGATATGCTGCTGTTTCCGCATCCGCGGCTGAGGATCATTTCGCAGTCATTGTAAAAGTATTCGCCTTCAGTGTATTCAGGCAGAAATCCCTGCCCCGGTGCGTAGATGCCGGTTCGGGTAAACGGTATCTGCACAAGACCGCCGTGTGCGTGGCCGCTGAATACCAGCGCATGCTCAAAGCCGTCTTTTTTCGCCGACTCTGCAAGAACACTGAAATCTTCCGGATAGTGATGTATCCAGAGAAGCGGAGCACTTTTGTCAAGTTCCTTTGCCGCTTCTGAAATATCAAAAAGTCCGACCGTATCTGTTGTTCCGGCAAGATACATATGTTCACCGTTTTTTTCAAGATCTGCGATCTCGTTGTTCAGTATGCTGATGCCATATTTTCCGGCTGCTCTGTCGTACTGTTCAAGCCCGCCTTCATTTTTCCTTACCCGCAGTTCATGGTTCCCGTAAACCAGATATCCCGGAGCGATCTCCGAGCATTTTCTGAACAGGCTTTCAGCTTTGTCGATGTCGGTAAAATATGAATCAATAATATCTCCGACGTAGAAAATATAATCCGGCGACTGCTCCTTTATCTTATTTACAAGACGGTCCTCATATGCTCCGCCGTGATTGTGGTAATCCGTAACCACGGCGATCTTCACTCCGTCAAAGCTTTCCGGAATATCCGGATCACGGTACTCAAATTTCTCCACGGCAACGTACCCGTTCGACCAGCTGAGCTGAACTGCAGCGAGCATGATCAGCACGAATATTACAGTAAGTATTTTTTTGGGCTTTTTTGGTTTCGCTGTATTCATTTGTTCTCCTTCCGGTTACATCTGTCTTTATCAGACTTAATTGTACCATATGAAAGAGTTGAACGTCAAGGTTTTAGGCTGTGGAAAAATCATGCTGTATCTGATATAATTATAGTAAGCAAACTGTGGTGAACATAAAAATCTGACCACGTTCACTGTAAATAATAACTCTGAAAAGGAGCAGACACTATGAGACTTGACGGATTTGGCATTTTTGTAAACGACATGGCGAAGATGATACGCTTCTACCGTGATGTGCTCGGCTTTGAAATAAAGGAAGATGAGAACACATCAAATGTGTATCTCAAAAAGGACGGCACACTGTTTCTTCTGTACGGAAGAAAAGACTTCGAAAAAATGACTAACCAGAAATACGGTTACGCCGAAGGCAAAAACGGACATTTCGAGCTCGCACTCTACGTTGATACTTTCGACGAAGTAGACAGGGCTTTCGCCGACGTGATAAGCAAGGGGGCAGAACCGGTAATGGAACCGACCACCGAACCATGGGGACAGCGCACCTGCTATATCGCTGATCCGGAAGGAAACATTATAGAGATCGGCTCATTCGGTAAGCCGTTTGATACAAAAGACAACGAATAAAACAGATACCCCTCTGTCGAAGACATACGGCAGAGGGGCTTTCTGTCAAAGAATAAACCATCATGATTCTGACATGCGTAATGGACAAACAAAGGACAAAACCATTTTCGGACAAAAAAGAAAAGCTCAGAAACAGCGTAAAAGCAGTGTTTCTGAGCTTTTTGATTTAGTGACCCGTACGGGAATTGAAAATCTCGGCGCACTTTTCGTGACTTGTCGTGATATGCAGAAAAGCCCGAAAATACGTCATTTTAGGACAATTAACAAAAGTCCGTTTATCCTGTTTTTCGCTAAGTTTTTGCACTCTTAGCGGACAAATAGCAGACAAGAATATACCGACATACCCTTGTACTTATACATTAAAAGCAATGATGCAGATCATGTGGTTTGAGATGCTTTTTTTGCATCTTCTATACCTGTTCCACTTAAATAAACTCCGTTTTCACCTACAAAGAAATAGATGAATTTTCGATCCTGAATGTAAGTAGTATCAGCGAAATATTTTGTGAACTCAAAGTTAATAATACCACAGTCGCCTACATTATATTTTGAAAAATCAAGACTTGCAGTCACGTGACGGTAAGAATCGTAATCATTATAACGTTCACTAATATTGAATACTTTAATTTCTCCTTTTGAATACTCCATTTGATATTTCGAATTAACATTATTTACATAAAATTTTTCATCGTGAATATCTTTGTAATTCACAGGATCACACACATATATTTCCTGACTATAAATCACACCATTGTTGAAATCTTCGGTACTAAAAGACTCATCGCCCAATGCAATATCAACGTCGAATAACTCATTAGGATTGCTAAAAGAATTACATTTTAATGCGATACGAGGAAGTTTTTCTGTTGATTCTGAATTTGTTTTATCATCGTAACCAATTAACAATATATCTTTAGCATCCACGACATTGGTATTGTCTGGATTTGTTACATCTGAATTAATCTGTTCTGAAAGTTCAAGTTCCTTAAGTCTGAAAGAACTAAGTAATCCGGATTCAATATCTTCCTGTGAACAGCATAAAGTCACAAGATAATCATCATATACAAAAACTGCATAAACATTTGAATCGCCTTTATTACTTCCGAATAATACCTCAGCTGTTCTTCCTTTGATTTCAGTTTTTTCAACTCGTACATCATCGTATAAAGGTAAAAGTTCTTTATCTTCGCATATTGAATTCATTTTTTCGATAAATGCTGATGTATCTACCTGATCAAAATCAATACGTTCATTTTCAACATCTGTAAGTTTAACAGATACATTGTTATCATAATTGAAAATCAGAGCAGGTCTTTCATAAAGATCTTTACTGTTTAATACGATTCCGTCTGAATCGATCAGTTTAAGATCATTGTCTGCAAACTTCGGCACTTTAATATAATTCAGCTCTTCTGCTTTGAACATTAATCTGGAAACATAAGTTGTTACTGCTCTCTCCTGAGTCATTTCCTCTTCCCAGTTTGATAATATTCTGACATAGTTTTCTGACAATATTGAATAATCCATAAATGTCGCAGTATGAAAACCAATATCAGCAGCCTTATTTTTATCTGTTATTTCATTGCCTTTAAACTTCTTGAAATCATCGATTTTCATTAAAGATGAAGACGGATTTAACACATCTTTAAGCTCAGCGTACTGTGCTAAGCTTCCTACCTGAAATACAGTAGTATCAGAATCAATTACAGGAGGTGATACCGGCTCTGGTTCATCAATATCATATTTAGCTAAAGAAAACCTGCTCCAAAACGACTCAGTCAAAACACTCTTATCAGCATAAGTACAAACCAATGCGTCTTCATATTTAAACATAATATATACTTTGCTTTTGCTTTTTAGCTCTGATACCATTGCATCAACTTTTTTACCATTTGCAAGGCAGATTTCAGATTCATATATTTTCTGATATGATTCATATTTTGCGTAATTATCAGGATTTGGTGCATCCGGAGCAATTATTTTCAGAACTTCATAATACGTTTTTGCTGAACTGAGGTCAGGGTTTTCGATAACACCAGGATAGGCAATTCTTACACTAACATCGTTATCGCTCGCCTTGCAATGATACCATATCCACGGTAATTTATACAGATCTGTTGTCATTAATGCGATATTTGATACATCTACATCTTCATCAATGGCAGGAACATAAAGATCAACAGTATTATTCTTAAATGCAGCTATGGTCTTGTCAAATAATTCCCCATTATTATCTGTACCAAATACTTTAGAAGAATCCTGTTCTGTTAATGCTTCATAAAGATCATCGTATGAGTCAAACAAAAAAGTATTAGATGCCGGTGGCTCATCTAGTGACAGTATAACCTTTGAAAGATACTGTCGTAGTCTTGCAAGGTCTGCAAGAGTTATTTCGCCGTCACCGTCCACGTCGGCAGCTTTCTTCTGATCATTGGTAAGTTCGGTATCTCCGATAAGTGCAAGTGATAGTTCTGTAATGTCAGAAACATCAATTGTACCATTACAATCAATATCCCCGCGTTTAACTGATGGTGTTGATTTACTTTGTACTTCTTCAGCATTGATTAATGAAAAATTTCCAATTTGTGAAAACACTATCGATAAACCTGTAATAAAAGCCATTATCTTAGTTGATTTCATGTCAATTCGCCTCCATAGATATCAAAAAGAACTAGTTCAAAATATTCCGTCGTTTTTAATTGGTTGTTCATCCAAATTAATTTTGTTCTCTACTTATTATACACACGAAAGTCTGATTTATCGCACTTGATTTTAAAAAAATCTAAAAGTTTGTATATTGTGTGCGTTTTCACACTCAGTTAATGTTAATTTTGTCAATAATCTTTTGATTGCTTTTATGCTCTTTGAGCGTAATATTCTTCCAGAATTATCGATAAGTGCGTGAATATGCGGCATCTGATTTGTCTAAATTTGGTGTTTTGATTCGGATCAATAATTAGCTAATGTAAACCTGCTCCAAAACGTCTCAGTCAAAACACTCTTATCAGCATAAGTACAAACCAATGCGTCTTCATATTTAAACATAATGTATACTTTACTTTTGTTTTTTAGCTCTGATACCATTGCAGTAACTTTTTTACCATTTGCAAGGCAGATTTCAGATTCATATATTTTCTGATATGATTCATATTTTGCGTAATTATCAGGACTTGGTGCATCCGGAGCAATCAATTTCAGAACTTCA